>NZ_CP109450.1:6937500-7537500 GCF_041438865.1 Streptomyces sp. NBC_01471 | reverse complement strand
GCGAAGACAGTCGGGGTCAGATTCTGACACCGGACGAGATCAAGATGGAACTGGAGTTTTCCGGGCAGATCTCGCGGTCGTTCCGCCGCGGAATGCTGGACCACCCGAACTCCGAACTGCGCATCCAGGGCGTCGGCTTGTGGCTGTGGCTCACGCCTGAGCAGCGCGACGCGCTCCTGGCCGACCCGGATCCGGGGGTGCGCGAAGCCGCGCTGAGGGACAGCCGTGTTTCGGATCCCACAGCGATGGAGGCGGAGCTACCGGAGCGGGACTGCCACCACCGCTCTCTTCTGCTTGTCAACTACGCCGTCTCCCACGATGTCGCGGAGCGGTGTCTCACGGAACGACGCGACCTGTGGGCGCTCGCCCACAATCCCCATACGCCCAGCGATGTCGTCACCCGCCTTGCGTGCGACCCCGATCCCGAGGTGCGTGAACGAGTGGCCGCCAGAGCCGATCTGGGCCCGGTGCTGCTGGCAGAGATGGCCGAGGACCCGGACAGCGCCGTGCGTACTCGGGCCCTGTCGCATCAGCTTCCACGGACCTGGCCGGAGCGTGATGCCATCGATCAGGTCATCGGCCTCACTGCCGATGCCATCGGCCCTGTCCGCGAGATGATGATCGAGCCGGAGACGAGCTGGTACGAAGCGTGCGCAGTATCCACGCGTCCCCTGCTGCGCCGGGTCGCCGCGACCTGCCCCCGGCTGCCCCGGGAACTGGTGCACCAGCCTGGCCCAGCCGCCCTTACAGCTGCTTGCCGATCCTCAGCCGTGCGTACGCCGCGCCGCGGCAGCCAACCCGCTCCTTCCCCTCGAACTGATCTCATCGCTCCTGAACGACCCAGCGCTGGCAGAGGGAGCTGCAGCCAACCCCAAACTGCCTGCTGAGCGCCTTCGTGAACTGGTCGGCCTCAGCGGGGTCTAGATGCGCCGCGCAAGGCGGAGGATCGCCCCCGTACTGGACGTACTCGGGCTTTCGGCCGGTGCGGCGAGGAATGGGGGCTCCCCTGTTCGAGCGCAGTCGAGAACTTGGGGAAGTGTTGGGCGTCGCGACGGGGCGAACGTTGCCTGACGCGGCGCTAGCGCGCGCTCCATCCGCCGTCGAGCGAGAGCGAGGTGCCGGTGATGAACGCGGCCTGCGGCGCGCAGAGGTAGGCCACGGCCTCGGCGACCTCGTCCGGCTCGACAAGCCGTTTGAGCGCCGACTCCTTCAGCAGTACCTCGCTGACCACCCGCTCACGCGGGATCCCGTGGGCGGCGGCCTGGTCGGCGATCTGCTGCTCGACCAGCGGGGTGCGCACGTAGCCGGGGTTCACGCAGTTCGATGTCACACCGTGCGGGGCGCCTTCGAGCGCCGCCGTCTTGGAGAGCCCCTCCAGCCCGTGCTTGGCCGACACGTACGCGGACTTGTACGCGGAGGCGCGCAGCCCGTGCACGGACGAGAGGTTGACGATCCGGCCCCAGCCCTGTCCGTACATGTGCGGGAGAGCGCCCCTGATCAGCCGGAAGGGCGCTTCCAGCATCACGGTGAGGATGGTGTGGAAGACCTCCGGCGGGAAGTCCTCGATGGGCCGCACGAGCTGCAGGCCCGCGTTGTTGACGAGGACGTCCGTACCGGCGGCGGCCTGCTCCGCGGCGTCGAGATCGGTCAGGTCGAGTCCGTACGGTTCGACGGCACCGGGCAGCCCGGCGGCCCGGCCGGCGACCGCTTCGAGCCCCTCCTGGTCGCGGTCGACGGCCCGTACCGTGGCGCCGGCGGCGGCGAGACGCAGCGTGCAGGCGGCGCCGATGCCGCCCGCCGCGCCGGTGACGAGCGCGGTGCGGCCTGCGAGGTCCAGGCCGAGCGGGGCGGGTGCGGACGCGGGAGCGGTGTGGGTGGTCATGGGGCCGAGCCTAGGCATCGAGGGTGGGAGCGACCGTGGCCGGTTCGAACCACGTGGGGCCGTCGGTCAGGGCCCGCTTGATCCGTGTCAGCGCGAACTCGGCCAGCTCCGGAAGGGCGTCGACGGCGAACCAGCCGACGTCGAGGGACTCGTCGTCGTTCACCCGGGGCGCTCCCCCGGTCGCCCGGCAGAGCAGGCTGATGTCCATGAACTGGCAGTGGTCGCCGTTCGGGTACTGGATCTTCTTGAGTGCCTGGACGAGGACCACCCGCTCCACCACGCACCGTACGGCCGTCTCCTCGTGGACCTCCCGGACGGCTGTGTCGGCGGGCTGCTCGCCCGGCTCCGGGATGCCGCCGATGATCGACCACTTGCCGGTGTCGGCGCGCCGGTTGAGCAGCACCCGTCCCTCGTCGTCGAAGACGATGGCGCTCACGCCGGGCAGCAGAAGCAGCTGGTGGCCGGCGGTGGCCCGGATCTCGCGGATGAAGTCAGGAGTAGCCATGCTCCCGACCCTAACCGCCGCTCAGCGGCGCTCCGTCACGACGTGCGCCGCCGTACCGAGCGGGTGACCGCCCAGCCGACGCCGCCTGCGCCGAGCGCCACGAGCAGCCACTCGGGAAGCGTCCCCAGCCGGGTGGCCGGGGTCTGCGACGAGCGCTTCGGCACATCCGCCACCAGCGCGTCGGCGGTGAACATCTTGGTCTTCTGCGCGACCGAACCGTCCGGCCGGATGACCGCGCTCACACCGGTGGTGACGGGGACCATCACGGCCCTGCTGTGTTCGACAGCCCGTACCCGCGACATCGCGAGCTGCTGGTAGGTCATCTCGCTGCGGTCGAAGGTCGCGTTGTTGCTGGGTACGGAGATGATCTGCGCCCCCGCCTTCACCTGGTCCCGTACGGCCCAGTCGAACGCCGCCTCGTAACAGGTGACCGGGCCGACCCTGGTGCCCGCCATGTCGAAGTCGGCGGCCTTGTGTCCGGGTACGAAGTCCTTGCGGACCAGATCCACGTCGGAACTGAACAGCCGGAAGAACGACCGGTAGGGCATGTACTCGCCGAACGGCTGGAGCCGGCGCTTGTTGTACGTGTCGACGGGGCCCTTCCTGGGGTCCCAGAGGATCTGCTGGTTGAGCGGCGACCCCGCGCCGTTGTCCGGGGTGACGACGGCGCCGACCGAGATGGGCGCCTTGATCGCCTTGGCCGCCTCGTCGATCTCGTCGTAGGCGTCGGCGTTGAGGTACGGGTCGATGTCCGACGAGTTCTCCGGCCACAGCACCAGATCCGGCTGCTTGGCGCGGCCCGCCTTCACATCGGCGGCCAGCTTCAGCGTCTCCTTCACATGGTGGTCGAGCACCGCGCGGCGCTGGGTGGCGAAGTCGAGTCCCATCCGGGGGACGTTTCCCTGGATGAGGGCGACCGTGGCCGTGCCGTCCTCGGCGCTGGTGCTGACCAGCGGCAGCGCGGCGAACCCGGCCGCGACCGGCGCGACGGCGAGGACGGCGGCGATGGCGATCCTGCGGTCCGCGAAGCGGCGCAGAGCAGCCCAGCGGCGTACCAGCTCACCCAGGCCGAAGCCGCACAGGACGACGGCGAAGCCGAGCAGTGGCGTCCCTCCGACCGCGGCCAGCGGCAGGAAGACACCCTCGGGCTGCCCGAAGGCCACCTTGCCCCAGGGGAACCCGCCGAACGGTACTCGCGCTCGGGCCGCTTCGACGGCGATCCACACCGCGGCGGCCCAGAGCGGCCCGAGCGGCAGCCGGGAGACATACGCGATTCCCGCACCCGCGACAGCGATGAAGAGCGCTTCGACCGCCGCCAGGCCGAGCCAGGGGCCGGGGCCGACCTCGACCCCCGTCCAGACCAGCAGCGGGAGCAGATACCCGAGGCCCGCCAGGTAACCGAGGCCGAGTCCGGCCCGGGCCCGGCGTCCGTGCAGGGCCGTCCCCAGTACGGCGAACGCGACGGGCGCCAGCCACCACAGGGGCCGCGGCGGGAAGCTGGCGTACAGCAGCAGGCCGGACGCGGCAGCGGCGGCGGGCCGTACGAGACGGCGGGCCAGGCGTCGGCCGCGCGGTTCTCCGGCGGGCTGCGGTACGAGCCGTTCGGACTCGTCCGTGGGTGTGGTGGGGGCGCTCACCAGGCGGAGTCTACGGTGGTGGGCTGTGCGTCCGGCAAGCGCGGCCCGCGGCAGCGGCAGGGGAACGTCGCAGGCGACGGAGTGATGTCCCGGCGCCCAGCCCCTCGGGCAAGCAGCCGGACAGTCGTCAGCCGGGTGTGAGCCGCAGCCGGTCGCGGATGATCCGGACCGCCGCCTCCGCGTCGTCGACCGTGACGGTGAAGCTCCGGCCGTCCCCCAGCGTGAGGACGAGACCCTCTCCGCGGCGCACGACCACGGCGGTCCCCTTCTCGGGGCGCCACCGGTAGCCCCAGCCGCCCCACTGGCGGGGCGTGACGGCCGGATCGTAGTCGGCGCCCACCACATGGTCGAGGAGGATGCGGCGGCGCGGCAGACCGATGTAGCCGCAGCGCACTTCGAAGGAGTGCTCGTCGACCTTCACCGAGACATGCACGAAGGCGAGCGTGCCGTAGAGCATCAGGAGGCCGACCAGCACACAGCCGATCACGGCCATCAGCAGCGGCGCACCGTCAGCGGTCCAGGCGGAGTTCACAGCCAGTTCGATCCCGAGCGCCAGGCAGGCGGCCCCGGCGAACGAGAGCAGCCACTGCACGCGGTTGGTCGCCTGGCCGGTCCAGACCCGGGAGCCGGGCTCGCTGTGGTCCCTCATGCGTAGCAGCCTACTCACCTTCCGCGAGGGCGGCGGTGGTCCGGCGGGGGCACGGCCCTCAGCGCGCGGGGCTGACGGCCTGGAGCAGGCGCCCTTCCAGGTACGTCAGCGCGGCGGTGGGAAGCGGTCCCTGGTGTCCGCCGAGGAGCACCGTCAGCCGGGCACCCGCCGCGCCGTCGGCCGCGGGCCCGGCCCCGATGCGCCGCAGCGCCTGGGCGGCCACGGCCCCGGCCGAGCCGTACAGCTCGGCGGCGGGACTGCCGTGGCGCCGGACGGCGTCGGCGATCCGCTCTCCGACCAGTTCGTAATGGGTGCAGCCAAGGACGACGGCCCTTACGCCGGACGGGGTGCGGGCGGCTGCCGCGGCCACGGCCTCGTCGATCGCGGCCTCGTCGGCGTGCTCGACGGCGTCGGCAAGGCCGGGACAGGACACCTCGGTGACGTCGGCGCCGCCGGCGAACTGGCGGATCAGCGCGCGCTGGTAGTCGCTGCCGGTGGTCGCCGGGGTCGCCCAGATCGCGACGGATCCCCCGTCGGCGGCGGCCGGCTTGATGGCCGGCACCGTACCGATGACCGGGATGTCCGGTTCGAGTGCGGCGCGGATGGCCGGGAGGGCGTGCACGCTCGCGGTGTTGCAGGCGACGATCAGTGCGTCCGGCCGGTGGTCGGCGGCCGCGCGGGCCACGGCCAGCGCGCGATCGATGACGCCCTGGGGCCCGTGGACGCCCCAGGGCATGCCGCCGGGGTCGCTGGAGAGCACCAGATCCGCGTCGGGCCGCTGGCGGCGTACCGCGGCGGCAGCCGCGAGCAGGCCGATTCCGGAGTCCATGAGCGCGATCTTCACCCGGTCACCCTAGTCGACCGCCCACCCGGACCGGCCCCGGTGGGGCAGACTTCGGCGGATGAGCGCCATTGCCTGGATCGCCGTGTGTTCGCTGGCCGTGTGGATGTGGCTGCTGCTGGGGCAGGGTCTGTTCTGGCGGACCGACCAGCGGCTGCCCCCACGCACCGCCCCCGCCACCTGGCCCTCCGTGGCGGTGATCGTGCCCGCCAGGGACGAGGCCGGGGTTCTGCCGCTGAGCCTCCCCTCCCTGCTGGCCCAGGACTATCCCGGCGACGCCGAGATCTTCCTGGTCGACGACGGGAGCTCCGACGGCACCGGAGAGCTGGCCGCACGGCTGTCCGCACGCCACGGCGGACTCCCGCTGACCGTCGTCTCCCCCGGTGAGCCCGAGCCCGGCTGGACGGGGAAGCTGTGGGCGCTGCGGTACGGGATCGGGCTGGCCCGTGCCGGGGATCCCGACTACCTGCTGCTGACGGACGCCGACATCGCCCATGCGCCGGACAGCCTGCGCGAGTTGGTGGCCGCCGCGGGTTCGGCCGGGCTCGACCTCGTGTCGCAGATGGCGCGGCTGCGCGTCACGAGCTTCTGGGAGCGGCAGGTCGTGCCGGCGTTCGTGTACTTCTTCGCCCAGCTGTACCCGTTCCGGTGGATCAACCGGCCAGGTGCCCGCACAGCGGCCGCGGCCGGGGGCTGTGTGCTGCTGCGGACCGAGGCGGCGGAGCGGGCCGGTGTCCCGGAGTCCATCAGGCAGGCGGTCATCGACGATGTGTCGCTGGCCCGCACGGTGCAGCGCAGCGGCGGCCGCATCTGGCTGGGGCTCGCCGAGCGGGTGGACAGCGTGCGCCCGTATCCCGGGCTCGGCGATCTGTGGCGGATGGTCTCGCGCAGCGCGTACACCCAGCTCAGGCACAGTCTCCTGCTGCTCACCGGCACGGTGCTCGGCCTCGCGCTGATCTATCTCGCTCCGCCGCTCACGCTGGTTGCCGGTCTGCTGGGGCGCGATGCCCCCGCCGCCTGGGCGGGCGGGCTCGCCTGGCTGGTGATGGCGGGCACCTATCTGCCGATGCTGCGCTACTACCGCCAGTCGCCCCTGCTCGGCCCGGCCCTGCCGTTCACCGCGCTGCTGTATCTGCTGATGACGGTCGACTCGGCGGTGCAGCACTACCGCGGGCGCGGCGCCGCCTGGAAGGGACGGACCTACTCCAGGCCGGAAGCGGAACCGGAACCCGGGCCGGGTGCGGCCGGCGCGGCGGACCTCAGGACCGGATCCGACCCCCTCCCGCCCGGAGCGGCGCGGGACGTCTGAGCGCCGCTCCACGGGCGCCGCCACGGTCGTGCCCGGGGCGGCGGGGCGCTCACTTCCTGCCGGGTGTCCAGTTCATGCCCCAGCCGTACGCCTGGTCGACGGTGCGCTGCGGACTGACGCCACGGTCGGGCACCAGATAGCGGGCCTCGCGCTGGACGACGAGATCACCGGCGTTGTTGGTGATCAGCGCCAGCGCACAGACGGTGGACGGCACGGTGCATTCGTCGAGCGAGAAGTCGATGGCCGCGCCGTTCTGCGGCTTGAGCGTGACGGTCGCGTGCAGATCGGCGAAGCTTTTCGCCCCTTCGTAGATCGTCACGAAGATGAGGACCCGTCTGATGTTGTTCTTCTGGTCGAGGTTGACCGTCAGATTCTCCCCGGCCGAAACCGAGCCGGTGCGGTCGTCGCCGTCGAGATGGATGTACGGCGGCCTGCTCAGCGATCCGAACGCATTGCCCAGGGCCTGGACGACGCCCTTGCGGCCGTCGGTCAGCTCGTAGAGTGCGCAGAGGTCGAGGTCGATACCGGAGTTCATGGCGGCCACGGCCTTGCCGAGCTTGGCCGCCCAGCCCTTGGGCTGCTGCTGGCGGGTCTCCCAGTTGAGATTGACCCGCATGGCGCCCGATGTTCCGCCCTGCTTCGCGAGGGAGACCGCCGGCGCCTCCTTCGTCAGGGTGACCTTGCTCAGCCGTACGGGGGCGGGCGCGGTGGCCGGCGGCGGGGGTACGGGGGCGCTCTCCGGCACTGCGGATGTCTCTGCGGCGGCCTGCGGGGCAGCGGAAGTCCGCGGGGCGGGCCGCTGCGAGTCGTCCACGCTGATCCCGAAGTCGGTGGCCAGCCCTTCGAGCCCGCTGCCGTACCCCTGCCCGACCGCACGGAACTTCCAGGCGCCCTGGCGCCGGTAGAGCTCGCCGAGGAGGAAGGCCGTCTCCACCGTCGCGTCCTGGCTGTCGAACCGGGCGATCTCCGTGCCGTCCGCGGCGTCGAGTACCCGGATGTACAGCCCGGGCACCCGTCCGAAGCTGCCCCCGTCGGCCGACGCCGCGAGGACCACCCGCTCGATGGCGGGCTCCACCAGCGACAGGTCGACCGCGAGTGTGTCGGTCGCGGTGTTCGGGGTGGTCGTCTTGCCCTCGTGGCGGACCGCGCCCGAGGCGTGCTGAGGCTGGTTGTAAAAGACGAAGTCGGCGTCGGTACGCACCTTTCCCGATGCCAGCAGCAGGGCCGAGGCATCGACATCCGGCACCCCCGGACCCGGCCGCCATCCCCATTCGATCCGCACGGCCTGAGCCGACACCGGAACATTGGTTCCCTTAAGCATTGACATGCTCGCCCCCAACTGGCGTCGTGAAGCCGTAGGTTTCCGTACGGCCAACCTAATCCCAGCCACCGTGGAGCGCTCCCGAGGGGCGCGGGAAGATCGTTGCGCCGTCTGGCGGCAACCCGTCGGTAACCGGCCTGCGAGCAGGCCACTACCCGATCAGAGTCGGGTCTGACGACCGTTTTTGGCAAGTTCGCTCGCATTGGGGATCCACAGTCACCCGGAACACGCAAAACAACCCTCTTATCGGGCTCCCCAATCAGCACATCGTGGGCTTTACTTATGTGCCATGACGTCCCCCCGTGCGACCTACGGTGGCGGTTACTACTCCGCGCCGTCCTTCCCGGACACCCCTATCTACGATTCTCTCGTCGCAGAGCGGGGCACCCCTCAGATCGCTCCGATCAGAGTCCCGTCGGCTTACGACTCCGGCAACAGCTACCTGCCGGCGCTGCCCTCGGCACTGCCCGCGCTGCCGGCCGGCCCGTCGCAGCAGGCGCCGTCCTACGGCTATCCGCAGCCCATGGCGCAGCCCGCGCCGATGCAGCACGCGCCCGCGCCGTACATCCCGCAGCAGGCCACCGCGCCGCGCGGCTACCCGGGCCCGCAGCAGCAGCCGCAGCGGCCCGTCGGCGGCGCCGGATACGAGGCGATGCGTCCCGCGGCTCAGCGCCCCGCGCCCTCGCCGTACGAGGATCCGTACAACCGGCCCTACCAGGGGCGCGGCTACTGACCGGACCTCCTGCGTATCAGGACCGGATGGCAGAATGACTGCCGTGTCGCAACCGGTTCACGCAGTTCTGCACGGAATCCACATCCATCCGGTCAAGTCCCTCACGGGGTGTGCGCCGGGTTCGGCCGCGGTCGAACCCTGGGGGCTGGCCGGAGACCGGCGGTGGATGCTCGTGGACGAGAACGGGAAGGCCGTCACCCAACGCCAGCATCCACGGCTGGCGTTGGCAGCCGCGGAGCCACTGCCCGGCGGCGCCGTCAAGCTGTCCGCGCCGGGGCGCGAGCCGCTGACGGTCGCGGTGCCTGAGCCGGTGGGCGCGATCGGGGCGCAGCTCTTCCGGGACAAGGTCGACGTCGTCCCCGGGGGCCCGGCGGCGGACACCTGGCTGAGTTCGTATCTCGGCGCAGCCGTACGCCTGGTCCATCTCGACGAGCCCGCGGTCCGGCGCCCGATCGATCCGCGGTACGCCCGGCCCGGCGAGACCGTCAGCCTGGCCGACGGCTATCCGCTGCTGCTCACGGCGCTCTCCTCGCTCGACGCCCTCAACTCCCTCATCGCGGGAGGTGACCTGCCGGACGAGGGCCCCCTGCCGATGGACCGGTTCCGGCCAAATGTCGTCGTGGCCGGCACCCCGCCCTGGGCCGAGGACGGCTGGACCCGTATCGCGATCGGCGATGTGGTCCTCCGCGTCGCCAAGCCTTGCGGGCGCTGTGTCGTCACCACCGTCGACCAGCGAACGGCCGAGCGCGGCAGAGAACCGCTGCGCACCCTCGCCCGGCACCGCCGCGTGGACAATGACCTGCTGTTCGGCCAGAATCTCGTCCCCGAGAGGACCGGCGTCCTGCACGTCGGCGATCCGGTGCGCATCCTCGAATGAGCCCCGTTTCCCAGGGAACTCACAGGTACGGCAGGCTCGTTGTGCGGGAGTGAGATTCCTCTCGCCGCGCCCCGCCGCAGGCGGGCGGTGCCCAGTGAGGTCAGGACGGAAGCGGAAGGGGGTGCAGGACCGTGCGAGCAGCAGTCGGCGTGTGGCGTTGGCGGCACAATCCCCTGCGCCGTGGGACCGATGTCGCCGAGGCGTGGGTGGCACTCGTCGCGGTGGTGCTCATCACCGTCGCGGCGCCCCTCGTGGGATGGCTCAGCGGCTCCCTCACCGACAGCGCACTCCAGGACACCGCCCGGGCCCAGCGACGGCACCGGCACGCGACGACGGCCACCGTCGTGCGTGCGCTGCCCGAGCGGTCCGTGGTGGCCAATCCCGACGGGATCTCGGACGCCGTGCCCCGCGGGCGGGCGGCCGCCGTCTGGACCGGGGTGGACGGCAGCCGGCACCGCGGGACTCTCTCCACCTTCAGGGGCGGCAATCTCCCGGGCGACCGCCTGCGCGTCTGGACCGACGACCGCGGGCACCTCGTCAACAGACCCATGAAACCGCGTACGGTGCGTGCGCGCGCGGTGCTCGCGGGGTTCGGGGCGGCCGCGGGGACGGCCGGCCTCATCGTGGTCGGACGCCGTGTCGTCGTATGGCGGCTGGTACAGCGGCGGTACGTGCGGCTCGACCGCGCCTGGAGCGAAGCCGGTCCCGACTGGGGACGCACGGGCACAGGCAGCTGAGACCGGCTCTCGCGTCAACTCCCGTGTCCCGCGCGCGCTACGGTGGGGCCACATCCGTCGGGCACACGAGGTGGGGGCACAACAGCGCCATGGCACAGGGCACGGTCCAGGTGACGTACACCGGAACATCGAGGTGGCGCCGCCGCACAGGCGAGTATGTCTCCCTCTCCGCAGCCCTGGAGGCCGCAGGCGACGGTGACGTCCTCACGGTCGCTCCCGGCACGTACCGCGAGAATCTCGTCGTCCAGCACGCGATCACGCTGCGCGGCGCCGACGGCGCGGCAGGCTCGGTGCGGATCGCGCCCGCCGACGGCATCCCGCTCACCGTGCGGGCTTCCGCGGTCGTCCAGGACCTCCAGGTCGAGGGGCAGGACTCGTCCGCGCCCGCGCTGCTCGTCGAGGAGGGCACTCCCGAGCTGCTGGATCTGCGGATCGTCACCCGGTCCGCCGTCGGCATCGAGGTGCGCGGGGCGGCCCGGCCGACCGTGCGCCGCTGCACCGTCGACAATCCGGCGGGCGTCGGAATCGGCGTACTGGCCGGCGCGGGCGGGGTGTTCGAGGAGTGCGAGGTGGTCGCGGCCGGCCAGTCGGGCATCTCGGTGCACGGCGGGGCGCACCCCAGGATCGAGCGCTGCCGGATACACCACGCGTCCGGGGCCGGGCTGAGCGTGTCCGGCGAGGGCAGCGGCCTTGAAGCCTTCGGCTGCGAGATCTACGAGGTCAAGGGCACCGGTGTGCAGGTCGCCGCGCGCGCGTCGGCCCATCTCACCGACTGCACCGTCCACCGCACGTCGGCCGACGGCGTCACCCTGGACACGGACGCGGTGCTGACGCTGTCGGACTGCGACATCCATGACATCCCGGAGAACGCGGTCGATCTGCGGTCCCGTTCGGTGCTCACGCTGACGCGCTCGACCGTCCGGCGCTTCGGGCGCAACGGACTGTCGGTCTGGGACCCGGGCACCCGGGTGGATGCCAATCAGTGCGAGATCCACGACAGTACGGGCGACTACCCGGCCGTCTGGGTCAGCGACGGGGCGACCGTGGTGCTGGACTCCTGCCGGGTGCACGACGTACCGGACGCGATCTTCGTACTGGACCGGGGCTCACGCGCCGACGTGGTCGACAGCGATCTCGCCCAGGTGCGGAACACAGCGGTGTCGGTGAGCGATGGCGCCACGGCGCAACTGGACGACTGCCGGATCCGGGAGGCGTCCACCGGCGCCTGGTTCCGCGACCACGGCAGCGGGGGAACGCTCAGCGGCTGCACGATCGACGCGGCGCAGACCGGTGTCATCGTGACGAAGGGCGCCGATCCCAGGATCGAGCGGTGCACCGTGACCTCGCCGGCGGAGGCCGGCTTCTATGTCTCGGCCGAGGGACGCGGCACGTTCCACAACTGCCGGGTGACGGGCAGTGCCGGGTACGGCTTCCATGTCATAGACGGCTGCCGCACCACCTTGACCCGCTGCCGCACGGAGCGGTGCGCGCGCAGCGGTTACGAGTTCGCCGACGGCACCCTGAGTGAGGGCGGCGCGGGCGGACCGGTCGTCGAGGACTGCACCAGCGACGAGAGCGGCCTGCTGACCGAGCCGCACGGGGCGCCCGCCGTGGGGGCTCCCGCCACGGCGACCGCGACGCAGACGTCCGGTCTGCTCGGATCACTGCCCGGTGCCCGGCCGGCCCAGCCGTCCGCGCAGACGGCCGCCCCCGCCCCGGCCGCCGCGGACGGGCCCATACGCTCCTCGGTGGACGTCCTGGGCGAACTCGACACCCTGGTGGGCCTGGAGAGCGTCAAACGCGAGGTCCGCGCCCTCACCGACATGATCGAGATCGGCCGGCGGCGCGCCGCCGCCGGCCTCAAGGCCGCATCCGCCCGCCGCCATCTGGTGTTCACGGGATCCCCGGGTACGGGCAAGACCACGGTGGCCCGGCTGTACGGCGAGATCCTCGCCTCACTCGGAGTGCTGGAACGCGGGCACCTCGTCGAGGTCTCCCGGGTCGACCTGGTGGGCGAGCACATCGGCTCGACGGCCATCCGCACCCAGGAGGCCTTCGACCGGGCCCGGGGCGGGGTGCTCTTCATCGATGAGGCGTACGCCCTCTCCCCGGAGGATTCCGGGCGGGACTTCGGCAAGGAAGCCATCGACACCCTGGTCAAGCTGATGGAGGACCACCGGGACGCGGTGGTGGTGATCGTCGCCGGGTACACCGCGGAGATGGAGCGCTTCCTGGGGGTCAACCCCGGTGTGGCGTCCCGTTTCTCCCGCACCATCACCTTCGGCGACTACGCCCCCGAGGAGCTGCTGCGGATTGTCGAGCAGCAGGCGGACGAGCACGAGTACCGGCTCGGCGACGGCGCACCGGAAGCCCTCCTGAAGTACTTCACGGTGCTGCCCAAGGGCCCCGCCTTCGGCAACGGCAGGACCGCCCGGCAGACGTTCGAGTCGATGGTGGAACGGCACGCGGGCCGGGTCGCCCAGTTCGCCGAGATGTCGACCGACGATCTCAGTCTGCTGTTTCCGGAGGATCTGCCGGAACTGCCCTGACCCGCCCGGAACCGCCCGCCCGGGAGGCGTCCGCTCCCGAACCGGCCTGCCCGGGCCGGGATTCCCGCCCGGTGGGCTGAACCGGGTCCTGGTACGGAGCCTGGTGCGGCACCGTCGTCGCGAGCCGGTCGAGCAGCCCCGCGCGTTCCTCGGCGAACGCCGGGTCGGCCTGGTAGTCCGAGTGGCCCAGGACCGGGTCCGGCAGCGGGTGTTCGCGGGTTCTGCCGTAGGCGACCGGATCGAGCAGCGGTCCCCGGTCGACGTCACCACCGCGCAGCACCCAGCCTCCGATGGGGTCAGTCGCCCGCCACAGATTGCGCCAGCAGGGAACCTCCCGGTGCAGTCCGTCCAGGCAGTCGGGCCCGAAGTACGCCGGGAACCACCGCCCGTACAGCCGCTCCAGCGGTGAACCGTAGGTGAGCAGTGCGACCCTGCGGCGGGTGCGGGCGGGCAACTGCCAGACCGCGGCCGCGGCCAGCACGCTGCCCTGCGAGTGGCCCGAGATGACGAGCCGGCCGCCGGTGCGGTCGGTCCAGGTGAACATGCGCCAGGTCAGGTCGGGGACCGCGCGCTCGGCGTAACAGGGCGGCGCGAAGGGGTGCGCGGCGCGCGGCCAGAAGGTGCCGACGTCCCACAGGATGCCGACGCTGCGCCGGGCCGACGCGTCGCGGTAGGCGCGCCTGCCCAGGGTGACGAACAGTATGAAGCCGAGGCCGACCAGCCAGGACCCTGCCGCCTGGGCGGCGTCGGTGGCGGACGCGATGAAGGAGGGAGCCTCGTCGGCCGCCCGGCCCGGCACCTGCTCACTGAGCCAGGAGCCGACGAGCGCGCCCCCGCCGAGCAGCAGGGTGGCCGCCGAGACGATGCCGACGAACGGCGGCGCGGCGTCGGTGAGCTGGGCGCGGGCACGGTCCCCGGCGATCTGCCGGGTGCGCACGGTGTCCGGCTTCTCCCGCGGGTAGTCGGCCATGAGGGTCCGCTCGATACGGCGTTCCCGCCGCAGGGTCCGCAGGGCGTAGTACGCGACCGGGAGCAGCAGCAGGAGCAGCAGGACCGGGATGACGGACGCCTGCCAGCTGAGCAGCACCGGCGGTCCCGCGATGGAACTCTTCCTGCCCATGCCCGGGGTGCCCGGCCCGTCGAGCCAGTCGGCCACGCGCTGGGCGACACCGCCGGTCATCACGCCGCCGAGCGCGCAGGCGAGCAGGGCGACCGCGGGTCCGCCCAGTCCGCGCAGTGCCGTGCGGGAGTGGGGGGCCCGGCGGTACATCGCCATGGCGACGGCGGCCAGCACGACGACGAGGGCGAGTTGGGCGAGCGTCAGGATGCCGAAGGTACGGTCGCCCGGCAGAGTACCGCTCGACCGCCAGCCCGGCCGCGACCAGGCGGCGTATACGGCGGAGAGCGCGAGCAGGGCCAGTGCGCCGCCCGGCAGCAGGGTGACGACGGCCCGGTCGAGTTCGTCGTCGAGCCGGGTCTCGGTGCGGCCTCTGCGGCAGACCACCCAGATGACAACTCCGGCTGCCACCAGGAGCGTTGCTTCAAGGAGCCAGCCGATGGCCTCCAGGAGGGTCGCGGACGAGCGGCGGTCGAAGGCGGCGGCCGCGACGGTGAGTGCGGCGGCGACGGTCAGGAATCCGGCGGCCGTGTGCGCCGCGCGCAGCCGTGCGACCAGCCTGCGCCCGTACCAGAATCCGGGCCTGCCGAGCGCCGGGCCGCAGCCGTCGCCCTCGCTGTGTACGGCGTCGCCGGAGTCTCCGGGATGTGCGGGGCGTCCGGCATCCGCCGCACGGGCGTCCTCGCCCAGCGGCTGCTGGGACTCGTACGCGCTCCAGGTGCGGTTGGAGAGGTACCAGAGCAGCGCCGTCAGAGCCGCGGGGACGAGCGCCGCCGCGGCCAGCCGCCGGCCCGGCTGCGCCCACCAGCCGCCGCGGGCGGCGGCGAGGAACCCGAGCCAGGACTTCCCGTCGGAGCAGCCCGGCGACCCCGCGCACTGCCAGGCCGTCAGATCGAGGGCCACCTCGCAGGCCGCCGCGACGAGCAGCACGGTGAGGCTGAGCGCGACGAGCCGCACCAGCACCCCGTACAGCCGGACGGCCCGTCCCCCGCCGTGGCCGGAGGGCAGCATCCAGTGGGCGAGGTTGACCACCATGAAGGGGAGCAGGAGCAGCCACAGGGCGCGGGCGCTGTTGCCGGATGTGAGGTTGGACCAGACGTACGCCTCGGGGACCGGGCCGTCCCTGGTGTCCCGCGGGTGGGCCTCGGCGTCGGTGTCGTCGGCGCGGCGGTAGACGGCGGCCGTCTCGTCGCCGGTGACCCGGACGGTGCGCGCGTCACCGAGCATCTCCTGCGGGGTGGCTCCGCCGACGCCGTGGACGAGGAGTTCGAGGGCGGGGACACCGCTCTCGCCGGGAGACGGGGGTGGGGGCACGGCGGTGGCTCGCTCTCGTGGAGGGGACGGTCGGCGGTGTCTGCCCAGAATCCTGGACGGCTGCTGCCCGCCGCACGGCTCTCACTGAATCTCCCCCCGGAAGAGGTGCGGCAACCAGTGGCGCGGCGGGGAACTCTGCGTGCGAGGATGAGGGATCCCCGGTGGCCGGGGGCCCCGGCCTGATCCGAACGACAGGTCTTCGCTCCTGGCGCCGCATCGGCGCGTGGAAGGACCGGACCCTGCGGTGAGCGACAATCAGAATCTGCTCGCGGAGCAGCGTCGCGCCCTGATCCTCGACGAGGTACGGCGGCGGGGCGGCGTCCGCGTCAACGAGCTCACCCGCAAACTCAACGTCTCGGACATGACGGTCCGCCGGGACCTGGACGCGCTGGCGCGCCAGGGTGTCATCGAGAAGGTGCACGGCGGCGCGGTGCCGGTGGTCGAGGCGTCCACGCACGAGCCGGGTTTCGAGGCCAAGTCCGGTCTGGAACTCAGCGCCAAGGAGGACATCGCGCGGGCGGCGGCGGCGATGGCCGCCCCGGGCAGTGCCATCGCACTGTCCGGCGGGACCACGACCTACGCCCTCGCCCAGCAGCTGCTGGACGTGCCCGATCTGACCGTGGTGACGAACTCGGTGCGCGTCGCCGATGTCTTCCACGCCGCCCAGCGGGTCGTGGCCGGGGGCGGGCAGCGGCCGGGCGCCGCGACGGTGGTGCTGACCGGCGGAGTGCGTACGCCGTCGGACTCGCTGGTGGGCCCGGTGGCGGACCAGGCGATCCGGTCACTCCACTTCGATGTGCTGTTCCTCGGCGTGCACGGCATATCCGCCGAGGCGGGGCTCTCCACGCCCAATCTCGCGGAGGCCGAGACGAACCGCAGGTTCGTGCGGTCCGCGCGGCGGGTGGTGGTGGTCGCCGACCACACCAAGTGGGGCACCGTCGGGCTGAGTTCGTTCGCGACGCTGGAGGACGTGGACGCGTTCGTCACCGACTCCGGGCTGTCCGACGGAGCTCGCGAGGAGATCACCGAGTGTCTGCCGGGGCTCGTCGTGGCGGGTGGCCGCGAGGACACCGGCTGACAGCCCGTGGGCTCCATGATCCGCGGGGAGCAATCCGGAACGCCGCCGGCCACGAAGGACCACGTGGGGCCCGCACGGCACGGCCGTACGGGCCCCGGCGAGCAACCGGCCAGGAAAGGAAGTCCCGCGCGTGTCCGAACCGCGTAATGACGGCGTGCAGCAGCCCGCCCTGATAGTCACCAGGCCCTGCGCGGTCCCCCGGGCCGCGGTGCTGCTGCTGCACGGCGGCCGGGCCGACGGCCTGCGTCCGCCGCCGCCGTGGAACCTGCCGGAGGCCCGGATGCGGCCCATCGGCTCGCGGGTCGCCGAGGTCACCGCGGGGCACTCCGTGCTGATGGGGCGGGTCCGCTACCGGTACCGCGGCTGGAACGGCACCCGTGCGGACGCCGCGTACGACGCGCGGCGCGCCCTCGATGAACTCGCCGCCACCGCGGGCGCGGTCCCGGTGGTGCTCGTCGGGCACTCGATGGGCGGCCGTGCGGCGCTGAGCGCGGCATCGCACCCGCTGGTACGGGCGGTGGTCGGGCTGGCTCCCTGGTGCCCGCCGGACGAGGCGGCCGGTCATCTGGGCGGCCGCACGGTCGTGCTGCTGCACGGGGACCGGGACCGTACGACCGACCCCGGAGGGAGCGCCGATTTCGTGCGCCGGGCCCGGGAGGCCGGCGCCCGGGCGTGCGCTCTGACGGTCACGGGCGGGGATCACGCGATGCTCCGCAGGCCGGGCATCTGGCACGCGCTCACGGCCGGCACGGTCGCCGGCCTGCTGGAGCTGGGCCCGCTGCCGAGGGCGGTGGGCAAGGCCCTGGACTCCGGGGCCGCGCAGACGGTGTGAGACCGGTGCGGGGACGAGTGGCGGTGCCGGGGCGGCAGCGGTACGGGTGACGACCGTGTCAGCGCGCCGCGCCGGCACCGCGGGCGCTCCGGCTCACCTTCGCCGCCCAGGCGACCAGCGGCAGTTGGAGCGGCAGCCGCGCGAGCGCCGCCGCCTTGAGGGGCGCGGGGCGGTTCCGCCAGTCGTACGCCATCTGCACGTTCGCGGGGAAGACCGCCACGAAGAGACCGGCGGCGGCGCGAGCGCTCATCCTCCGGGTGGCGGGCAGCGCCACACCCGCCGCGAGCAGCAGCTCGACCGCCCCGCTGACCTGGGTGTAGGTCCGGGCCCTGCCCGGCAGCCAGGGTGGCACCGTGCTGTCGAACCCTCGTGGGGCGACGAAGTGGATCACCCCCGCGCCGGCCAGGAGCGCGACCAGGTACTTCGTAGGACGGTCAGTGGCCGGCATGGAGACCTCCAGGGTTCGGTGCGCCGCCGTGTACACCTCGCACATGTGCGCGTACGGGGTGATTCTTACTGCTCGGTAGCAGGATTGGGAAGCCGGGCGGTCTGCGCGGGAACGGCGGCTTCCCGCGGTGCAGACAGCTGATAAAGCGTCAGCTATGGTGTGCGGGCCCGTCCCCCACCGACCTCTGGAGGTGCGGCCCGATGGCTCGCCGACTCCGCTCCGTCGGCCTCGACTTCGTCGAGACCGCACCGCTGCGCCTGGTGTTCGCCGCAGGGGTGTCCGCCGACGCCGATGCCGTCTACCGGGCTCTGGCCGAGGACGTCGAGGACTGGCCGGCCTGGTTCACCGCGGTCACCATGGCCCGCGCCACCGAGAGCGGCCGCGAGGTGCGGCTCAAGGGCGGCACCCGTTTCCGGGAATCGGTGCTCGCGGCCGACCCCGGCGCCCGGTACGCCTACCGGGTGGACGAGACCAACGCACCGGGCCTGCGGGCCCTGCTCGAGGAGTGGCGGCTCACCGCCACGGACTCCGGGACCCGCGTCCAGTGGACGTTCGCGGCGGACGGACCCGCTCCGCTGCTCTCCGGGATCCGGTTCGGACGGTCCGGTCTGGGGCGCGCCTTCCGCGACGCCGCGCGCAGGCTGGACGGCCGGATCGCCGCGGCCGCCGCGTAGCCCGGACTGTCACCCGGTCCAGACGCCGGTGGCCAGCAGCCGTTCGACGGCCGCGGCGTACGGCGTGATGTCGAGGCCCTGCTCCTCCAGCCAGCTGTCGGAGTAGTACTTGTCCAGGTAGCGGTCGCCCGGGTCGCAGAGCAGCGTGACCACACTGCCCGACCGCCCCTCGGCCACCATCTCGGCGACGATTTTCAGCGCGCTCCACAGCCCCGTACCGGTCGATCCGCCCGCTTTGCGCCCCATGACCCGGTCGAGTGCGCGGACCGCGGCGACGCTGGCCGCGTCCGGCACCTTCATCATCCGGTCGATGGCACCGGGCACGAAGCTCGGCTCCATCCGGGGCCTGCCGATGCCCTCGATGCGGGAGCCGCAGTCGCTGGTCGCGGTCGGGTCGTTCCGGGTCCAGCCGTCGAAGAAACAGGAGTTCTCCGGGTCGGGGACGCAGATCCGGGTGTCGTACTGCATGTAGTGCACATAGCGGGCGATGGTCGCGGATGTGCCGCCCGTCCCCGCCGTCGCGACGATCCAGGCGGGCTCGGGGTACCGCTCCAGCCTCAGCTGCTGGTAGATGGACTCGGCGATGTTGTTGTTGCCGCGCCAGTCCGTGGCCCGCTCCGCGTACGTGAACTGGTCGATGTAGTGGCCGCCGGTCGACGCGGCGAGAGCGGCCGCTTCCTCGTACATCTTCCGGGAGTCGTCCACGAAGTGGCACTGCCCGCGGTGGAATTCGATCAGCCGGCACTTCTCCGGGCTGGTCGTGCGCGGCATGACGGCGATGAAGGGGACTCCGATGAGTCCGGCGAAGTACGCCTCGGAGACCGCTGTCGAACCGCTGGACGCCTCGATGACCGGCTTCCCGGGCCGGATCCACCCGTTGCAGAGCCCGTAGAGGAAGAGGGAGCGGGCGAGCCGGTGCTTCAGGCTGCCCGTGGGGTGGGTGGACTCGTCCTTGAGATACAGGTCGATGCCCCACTCCTCGGGGAGCGGGAAGCGCAGCAGATGGGTGTCGGCGGACCGGTTGGCGTCGGCCTGGACCTTGCGGACGGCCTCTTTGAGCCAGGCCCGGTACTCCGGGTCGCTCCGGTCCACATCGGTGGTCGCCGCGGCTCCGCCCTCAGGTCCCTGTGCGCTCGTGCTCACGCGTGCCGCCCCTCATGATTCCGCTCCGGTCTCCGTCCGTGACCATACCCGCCCCACCTGCACAAACATTCACTTTGACCAACCATAGGGCTGACTTGTGGAACTGCCGGACATACCGGCACATGCCAATGCGGCCCGGTTACCCCCGGCGCACTGGTGCGCGGGCCCGCGGCCCGGCACACTTCCCGGAGGGAGACGAACGGAAGAGGGCGGGGAGCGCAATGTCGGAGGCCGAATTCACTGCGACGGGTGTACGGATCGAGCGGTGGACCCGTTCGCTCACCCGAGCGGGACAGGTACTGATCAAGGACGGCAGACTGGCGCTGCTCACCAGCAGCGGACGCGAGATCGACAGCGCCCCGCTGACCACGGTCAGCGCGGGAAAGCCGTGGTTCGCCAAGGTCGGCCGCATGGTGGCGACCGTCAACGGCACCCGCTACCGGCTGACCATGGGCCAGCGGAACCTGCCGCTCGACAGCTCCAGGTCGGTCGCCAGGTTCATGGACGCGGTGCACAGAGGCAGCAGGCGCTGACACAGACGCGAGTTGCGAAGCCGTATCCCCTGGGTGACTCTGGTGTCACATCACTAACGGTTTACCGGCGGTCACGCTGAGAGCGGCTTTCCGCCGGGCCACTTCGTCTTCTTCCGGACCTCATTCGGGGAGTCGCAGCCGTGATCACCCAGCCGACCAGGCATTGCGCAGTAGAACTCCAAGCCCTGCCGTCCCGCATCGGGCAGGTCCGCAGAATCGTATCGGCGCAACTGCGCTACTGGCATCTCGATCCTCTGATCGACCAAGCAGCGCTGGGCGTCACCGAGTTACTCACCAATGTCCACCGCCACGCCCAGCCGGACAAGCTGTGCACAGTCGAGATGGATCTGCTCCTCGACCGGCTCACGGTCTCCGTCCACGACCACGACCCCCGGATGCCCAAGGTGTGCGACGCCGAGCAGTTCGCCACCTGCGGGCGCGGACTGTCGATGATCGCCGCCGTCAGCGAGTGCTGGGGTGTACGGCCGCAGGGGGCGACGGGGAAGATCGTCTGGTTCACACTGCCGGCCGCGCCGCCCGCCACACCACTCGCCCACCGTGCTCCGGTGTACGGCGCGACGACGTCCGGGCCGTTCGCCGACGACCGCCCGGCGGCCCAGACCGCGCTGGTGGGCTGACCGGACGGGTCAGACGGGCCCGCTCCTGGAGGTGGGACCGAACTGCTCGTCCAGGACGGACAGCCGGCGCCAGTACTCCTCCTCGTCGATCTCGCCGGAGGCGAACCTGCGGCCGAGAATCGCGATCGGCGCGTGCTCGCCCTGGGCGGAGCGCACCTGGCCGGGGCCCTGCCACGGGCCTCGCCCGCGGCGCCACACGGTACGGCGCAGAACGGTGACGACCGTGAAGACGACCGCCGCCCAGAGGAACGGGAAGAGCAGGATCCACGGTCCGGGTCCCGCGAAGGCCAGCGTGTTCATGTCGGTTCAGCTCCTCGGTGGGAAGGTTCCCTGCTGGGTCCCTACTGGCATCGAGCCTCCCTCCAGGACCGGCCCACGGCGTCGTACCGCCAGCGGCTGTGCGCCTGCGCCGACGGGAGTACGAAGAGGTCCGGCCGGGGGGTACGAGCGGTCTCCCGGGAGTACGAGAGGCCTCCACGTCCGCCCCCGGCGCCCTCCCGTCCGGCCGGCCGCGCCGTATCGCCTTCGGCTGCCCGGTCCGGCCTCAGCTCGCGTGGACGCGCTCGCCGCCCACGTACGTCAGCGCCACGCCCGTGCCGCCGATCTCCTCCGGCGGTCCGGCGAACGGGTCGCGGTCGAGCACCACCAGATCGGCGACGGCTCCGGCCCTGATCGTGCCCCCGTCGTCCAGGCCGTTCACATGGGCCGAGCCGGCCGTGTAGGCGGCCAGCGCGGTGCCGAGGCCGAGGCGCTGCCCGGGCAGGAAGGGCGGCCGGTCCTCGCCGTGGGCGGTCCGGTTGACGGCGACGTGGATGCCCTGGAGCGGGTCGGGGCTGCTCACCGGCCAGTCGCTGCCCGCCGCCAAGGTGGCCCCGGCGCGTAGCAGATCGGCGAACGGGTACTGCCGGGAGGCGAGTTCGCCGCCGAGGAAGGGGATGGTGAGTTCGTCCATCTGCGGCTCGTGGGTGGCCCACAGCGGCTGCAGGTTGGCGATCGCGTCCAGCCGGGCGAAGCGCTCCACGTCGTCCGGGTGGACGACCTGGAGGTGGGCCAGGTGGTGCCGGTTGCCGCGGCGGCCGTTGGCGGTCAGAGCGGCCTCGACGGCGTCCAGCGCCTCGCGGACCGCCCGGTCGCCGAGCGCGTGGAAGTGGACCTGGAAGTCCAGTGCGTCCAGCGCGGTGACATGGTCCCGCAGTGCGGCCGGGTCGACGAAGCTGAGCCCGCTGTTGGCGGTGACGCAGCCGCAGGAGTCCAGGTAGGGAGCGGTCATCGCGGCGGTGAAGTTCTCCGTGATGCCGTCCTGCATGATCTTGACGGAGTCGGCCCGGAAGCGCCCGGCGCGCAGTTTCGCACGGCGTTCCACCAGTTCGGGGATCTGCTCGGCGCCCCGTGAACGGTCCCACCACAGTGCCCCGTTGACGCGGGCCGTGAGGCTTCCGTCGCGGGCGGCGGTGAGGTAGGCGTCGGAGACGTCGGGGGTGCCGTTGAAGACGCCGAGGATGGCGTCCTGCCAGCCGGTGATCCCCAGCGAGTGCAGTACGGCCTGGGCGCGCAGCAGCCCGGCGACGCGGTCGGCGATGGTCGTTCGCGGGACGAGGCGCGCCACCAGGCCGGTGGCCCCCTCCTGCAGCATGCCGCCGGGGGCCCCGCCGGGCTCACGCTCGATCCGGCCGTCGGCGGGGTCGCTGGACTCCGCGGTGAGTCCGGCGAGTTCCAGGGCCCGGGTGTTGGCCCAGGCGCCGTGGTGGTCGCGGTTGAACAGCAGTACCGGGCGGTCCGCGACGACTGCGTCGATGAGCTGCCGGGTGGGCACACCGCCGGCGAAGGACTCCATCGACCAGCCGCCGCCCGTGATCCACTCCCGCTCGGGGTGGGCGGCGGCATAGGCGGCGATCCGGCTCCGGTACTCCTTGATGTCGGTGGTGCCGGTGAGGTCGCACTCCCCCAGCTCGACACCCGCGAAGACGGCATGGACATGGGCGTCGGTGAAACCGGGGACCAGCAGCCGCCCGGCCAGGTCGACCACCTCGGTGCCGGGACCGATCAGCTCGCGCACCTCGCTCCCTCCGACGGCGACGATCCGGTCGCCCCGGACAGCCACCGTGTTCGCACCGCCAAGGGCGGGATCGGTCGTGAAGGCGGGACCGCCGGTGAATACGAGATCGGCGTGGGTGGTCATGCGGTGCTCCTCGGCTGATGCGGGGTCGGGTGGTGGGGCCGGACGGTGGTGGGCCCGGGGGCGAGCAGGTATGGGGCGTCGGTCGCCGGGCCGGTGTCGAAGTACGCGGATCTGCGGACCCACTTGGCCCAGGCGGCCGCCAGCACACCGGAGACGACCATCAGCACCGGCACCATCAGCGCGAACCAGCCGTTGTCGGCGCTGAGCGCGAAGTGGTCGGTGGAAGTGGCGTACCCCCAGCACATGTAGCCGCCCAGCGCGAACAGCACCATCGCACTCAGCACCGGAGCGACGACGGATCCCAGCGCTTCCCGGAGTGCGCCGCGCAACAGGCCGCGGAAGCGGACGGCCGCCGCGAGAGCGGTGAGGCCGTAGTACAGGGCGACGACGATACCGATGGCGTTGACCGCCGCGCTGATCAGGTCGCTGACCCTGGGGATGACCAGCGACCCCACGGCGACCAGCGAGGCGATCGCGCCGACCAGGAGGGTGCCCAGGGCAGGTGTGCCGTACTTCGGGTCGATCCGGGTCCAGACCCGGCCCAGGGTGCGGTCGCGGCCCATGGCGAACATGCCGCGCACGGTCGGGATGACGCCGGACTGCAGTGAGGCCACCGCCGAGAACATCAGCGCGACCAGCGGGAGTGCCGCCAGCGGCTGGTGGGCGAGCCGGTTGCCGAAGAAGGTGAGCCCTTCGGCGCCGTGATCGGCCAACTGCGCCGGGGAAAGCACCCGTTGGAACGCCGTCCCGCCGAGCAGGAACAGGGCCAGCATGGTGACCAGCGCGATCAGCCCGCCCCGGGAAGCGTCGCGCGGGTCCCGGACCTCCTCCGAGACGCTGAACGCGGCATCGAATCCCCAGTAGCAGAAGACCGCCAGGACCATCCCCTGGGCGAGCCCCGAGAGGGAGGGGATGGTGAGGGGGTTGAACCAGTCGGAGCTGAAGGCATGGGTGCCCGCGAAGAGCCCGTACCCGCAGAAGCCGAGCAGCACCAGGTACTCGAACGCCAGCAGGTAGCGCTGGATACGGGCGGCGACGTCGATGCCGGTGACCGCGGCGACCGTCACACAGGCCAGGATCACCAGCCCGATCAGGGTGGTCTGCAGGGTGTTCCCGGGGTCCAGGACCAGCCCGGCGACCGAGTGCAGCCCGGCCTCGCCCGCCAGTTGCAGGACCACCGAGCCGGTGACGGTGGTGGTGTAGGCGAGGAAGACGACGGTGCCGACGATGTTCACCCAGCCGGACAGGGCCCCAAGCCAGGGGCTGAGCGAACGCCCCACCCAGACATAGCTGTTGCCGCAGTTGGGCTCGGTCCGGCTGAGACGGGCGAAGGCCGCGGCGATGCCCAGGACCGGCAGGAAGGCCAGCAGCATGATGACGGGCAGATGGAGCCCGACCGCTCCGGCGATCAGGCCCATGCCGATGCCGATGCTCGATGTGGCGGCGGTGCTGGACGCGGCGATCACCACACCGTCCACCACACCGAGGGACTTCCTCAGGTCTGCTGCCATCGGGCCACCGCTGCTTTCGCTAGTGCCGCGACGGGCATCGTCCGCCCGTCCGGGAGCGGCGCGAACGTGGGCTGTCGCGGCACGGATGCCACGACAGGCACTGCCCTCGCCTGCCGGAGCCACATGGAAGCGCGTGGGCTCTTACCAAGTCAACGGCGTTGACATAAGGTCGCCGCCATGACGGACGGAAGCGAACGGCAGGTCACGACCGGAGCCCGGCGGCGGCGCACCAAGCAGGGCACGGCGCTCTCGGAGGGGCTGATCGTCGAGACCGCGCTGCGCCTGATCCGGCAGCACGGCGCGGGAGCGCTCACCGTACGGCGGCTGGGCGCGGCCCTCGGAGCGGACCCCAGCGCCCTGTACCGCTACTTCCCGAACACCGACGGGCTGCTGCTGGCCGTCGCCGACGAGCTGATCGGCCAGTCCTTCGCGGGCTGGGCGCCGACCGGGGAGTGGCGAAAGGACCTGCGCGAGCTGGGACTTCGGATGCACGCCGCCTACCAGGAGCATCCGCAGGCGGCGATGCTGGCGGCGCCCCGGGTCACCGGGCGGCCGCACGAGGTGTACGCGATCGAGTCGATCCTGGGCGTGCTGCGCCGGGCCGGCTTCCCCGACCCGGAGGCGGTACGGATCTACCACAGCTTCGTCGACACCAGTCTCGCGTTCGCGGCGCTGGACGCGAGCACCATGGCCCTGCCACCGCAGGCGCGGGAGGCGGAGCGGCAGGTCTGGCACCGCACCTACGCGGCGCTGCCGGCCGCCACGCACCCCCATATCGCGGCGACGGCGGCGCTGCTGCCGGCAGAGATGCAGCGCACGGCCTACGTCCAGAGCCTTGACCTGCTGCTGGAGGCGGCGGCCGCGCGGCTCGCCCTCAGCCGATGATCGAGAGCGGGTCGTCGAGGACCGGCTGCCAGGCCAACTCGGCTGCCCCCACGAGGCTGTTGTGGTCCAGCGTGCACGGCAGGATCGGTACCCCTCCGCTGCGCCCCCACAGGCTCCGGTCGGCGACGACCGCGCGCAGCCGCTCGGGGTCCGCGTCGAGCAGCTCACGGTGGAGACCGCCGAGGATGATGCGGTCCGGGTTGAGGATGTTGACGAGACCGGCCAGACCCAGCCCGAGGCGGTCGACGATCTCCTGTGCGGCGATCCGAACCCCCGGGTCGTCGTACTCCGTGCGGAGGATGTCCCGGGACTGCTGGAGCAGCGAGCCCTCCGGGCCCGGGGCGCGTCCCGCCGCGGTGAGGAAGGCGAGCGGGTCGGTCTCGACGTCGAGGCAGCCCCGGCTTCCGCAGTAGCAGGCGCGGCCCTCGGGGTTGACCGTGACATGGCCGACCTCCAGGGCCAGGCCCGAACTCCCGGTGTGCAGGCGGCCGTCGACGACCAGGGCGCCGCCGACACCACGGTGCCCGGTGGCCACGCAGAGCAGGTGGTGTGCGCTGCGGCCCGCTCCGTGACGGTGTTCGGCGAGTGCCGCGAGGTTCACGTCGTTGCCGGTGAAGGCGGGGCCCGTGATGCCTGCCGCGCGGACCCGGTCGGCGAAGATGTCGCGGACCGGGGCGCCCGCGGGCCACGCCAGGTGCAGGGGGTTGAGCGCGGTGCCTTCCGGTTCGGCGACGGCCGACGGCACCGCGAGCCCCGCGCCGACGCAGCGCAGACCGCTGTCGCGCAACAGCGCGGCCCCCTCGTCGACGACCGCGCCGAGGACCTGCGCGGGGTCGGCGGAGACCGTGACACAGCCGGGCGAGGTGGCGACCGCCCGGCCGCCGAGCCCGATGAGCGCGGCACGGAAGCCGTCCGCGTGCACCTGGGCCGCGAGTACGACGGGGCCGTTGTTGTTGACCGACAGCCGGTGCGAGGGCCTGCCCTGGGAGCCGGCGGCAGCGGGGCGCGAGTCGACCTGGATCAGTCCGAGCGATTCGAGCTCGGCGGCGACAGCGCCCGCGGTGGCGCGGGTGACACCCAGCTCCGCCGTGAGCACGGCCCGGGTGGGCGCGCGGCCCGTGTGGACCAGTTCCAGCGCCGGTCCCAGCGCGCTGCGGCCACGCTCCAGTCTGGTCCGGTTGGTCGTCACCTTGCCGTTCATGGGGGCGAGTCTCCCATGATCCCGGGCGGCGGAAGGCGATCCGGTACCGCCCTTGTCCACGGGCAGCGCTCCCCCTATCCTTCTTTTGTGCCGAATCTAAACAAAGTCGGGACGGCTCTCTCGGGAGGCCCCGGCGAGAACAGCGTCGCACCCTCCCTGCTCCGTCTGCGGGTCACCCTCACGGTCTTCTTCGCCCTGGACGGCTTTCTGTTCGCCGGCTGGGTGGTCCGCATTCCCGCGATCAAGCAGCAGACCGGTGCCTCGGCGAGCGCACTCGGCCTGGCGCTGCTGGGGGTGTCCGCAGGGGGCGTGATCACGATGATGCTCACGGGGCGGCTGTGCCGGCGCTTCGGCAGCCATCCGGTCACCGTCGCCTGCGCGGTCCTCCTCTCGCTGAGCATCGCGCTGCCGCCGCAGACCCACTCGGCGCTCGCGCTCGGCCTGGTCCTGCTGGTCTTCGGTGCCGCGTACGGCGGGCTCAACGTCGCGATGAACAGCGCCGCAGTCGATCTGGTGGCCGCGCTGCGCCGTCCGGTGATGTCCAGCTTCCACGCCGCGTTCAGCCTCGGCGGCATGGTCGGAGCGGGGGCGGGCGGACTCGTCGCGGGCCGGCTGTCGGCAGCGTCCCACCTGTTCGGCCTGACCGTCATCGGTCTGCTGGTGGCCTGCGCCGCCGGGCGCAGCCTGCTCCGGGAACCGGTCCCGGCTGCGCCCCGGACCGCGGTGCGGGACACGGCGCCGCGCCGCCTCGACGGCCACAGCCGGCGGCTGGTGCTGGTCTTCGGGACGATCGCCCTGTGCACCTCGTACGGGGAGGGGGCCATGGCCGACTGGAGCGCCCTGCATCTGAAGCAGGATCTGCATACGCAACCGGGGCTCGCGGCAGCCGCGTACTCGCTCTTCGCGCTGGCGATGACGGTCGGCCGGTTCACCGGCACCGCCCTCCTGGAACGTTGCGGCCAGACCCGCGCTCTCGTCGGAGGCGCGACCGTGGCGGCCGCGGGCCTGCTGCTGGGAGCCCTCGCGCCCACGACCTGGCTGGCACTGACCGGCTTCGCGGTGGCGGGTCTCGGGCTGGCCAACAGCTTCCCGGTGGCGATCGCCCGGGCCGGCGCGCTGGCGGGCCCCGGCGGGGTCGCCACCGCGTCCACGCTGGGCTACGGGGGCATGCTCATCGGACCGCCCGTGATCGGCTTCCTCGCTGACTGGCTGACGCTGCCCGTCGCCCTCACCACGGTGGCGCTGCTCGCCGCGGTCGCCGCCCTGATCGGATACGCCACCCGCAACGCGTCGGCCCCCGGGACCGCCTGAGGCCCTGGCACAATCGCGCACATGGAGACCCTGCCGACCGGCACACTCATCCCGGCCCTCGACCGTGAGGGCCGTCTGCTCGCCGACGCGGCCGAGCGGGCGGGCACCGGGGCCACCGTGCCCACGTGCCCCGGCTGGCACGTACGGGACCTGCTCCGGCACACGGGCGCGGTGCACCGCTGGGCGACGGCGTTCGTCACGGAGGGACACACCCGCTTCCGCCGCACCGGCGCCGGGCCCGCGCTCGACGGGGACGAACTCGTCGACTGGTTCAGGGAGGGGCACCGGTCGCTGGTGACAGCGCTGACCACCGCGCCGGAGGACCTGGACTGCTGGACCTTCCTGCCCGGGGTGTCCCCGCTCGCGTTCTGGGCACGGCGTCAGGCGCACGAGACCACCGTGCACCGGATGGACGCCGACGCGGCGCTCGGTGCCGAACCGGGCTCACCGGAAAGGGAGTTCGCGGCGGACGGCATCGATGAGCTGTTGTGCGGGTTCCACGCGGGGTCCAGGAGCCGGGTGCGTACGGAGGGGCCGAAGGTGCTCCGGGTGCGGGCCACCGACACCGGAGACGTATGGACCGTCCACCTCTCCGCGGGACCGCCACGAACCGGGAGCACCGGCGCCGGGCCGGCCGACTGCGAGCTGACCGGGGACGCCGCGCTGCTCTACGCCACGCTCTGGAACCGCCGCCCCCTCTCCGCCGTGTCCGTCACGGGTGACGCGGCCCTGGCCCGGCTCTGGCGGGAGACCTCCGCGATCACCTGACCCCGGGCGCCCCGGCCGTCGGCGCGGTGGTGCGCCGGGCGGTGTGGCGGAGGCGGCCCGGGTTCAGCCCAGCCAGCCGGGGCGCACCAGCCCCGACTCGTACGCCAGCACCACGAGCTGAGCCCGGTCGCGGGCGCCCAGTTTCACCATGGCGCGGCTGACATGGGTCTTGGCCGTGAGGGGGCTGACGACGAGCCTGCGGGCGATCTCGTCGTTGGTCAGACCGATGCCGACCAGGGCCATCACTTCCCGCTCGCGTTCGGTGAGCCCGCCGAGGCCGATGGCTGCGGCAGGTTCCTTGGAACGCGCGGCGAACTCCGCGATGAGCCTGCGCGTCACCCCCGGCGAGAGCAGCGCGTCACCGTCGACCACCGCCCGCACCGCGCGCAGCAGTTCGTCCGGCTCGGTGTCCTTGACCAGGAAGCCGGAGGCCCCGGAGCGGATCGCCTCGAAGACGTACTCGTCGAGCTCGAAGGTGGTGAGCATGACCACCCTGACCCCGTCGAGCTCCGGGTCCGCGGTGATCTTCCGGGTGGCGGCGAGACCGTCGAGCAGCGGCATCCGGATGTCCATCAGCACGACGTCCGGCCGCAGTTCCCGCACCAGCGCCAGCGCCTCGGTGCCGTCGGCGGCCTCGCCGGTCACCTCGATGTCGGGCTGAGCCCCGAGCAGCGCCCGGAATCCGGCTCTGACCAGGGACTGGTCGTCGGCGAGCAGGACACGGATCACAGCGACTCCTTCGGTGCGGCGGGCGGTCCGGCAGGTGGGTCGGCGGGCGGCTCGACGGTCGGTCCGGCGGTCGGTCCGGAACCGGGCGCGGAGGCCCGGCCGGTGAACGGGATGACGGCCTCGACCCGGAACCCGCCTCCGGGGCGCGGCCCCGCGTCGATCGTGCCACCCAGCGCGGCCGCCCGCTCCCGCATCCCGGCCAGGCCGTTGCCGCTGCCTCCCGCGTCGCCGCCGGTGGCCGGTCCCTCGTCCTCGACGCGCAGGACGAGGGACTCCGGGGCGTAGGCGAGGGTGACACGGGCAGTACGGGAGCCGGAGTGGCGCACCACATTGGTCAGCGCCTCCTGGACGATACGGAAGGCGGCGAGGTCGGCGCCGGGCGGGAGTTCGCTTCGTACACCTTCGGTCACGGTGTCCACCGTGAGACCGGCGGCGGACGCCTGCTCGACGAGTTCGGCGAGCCGGTCGAGTCCCGGGGCCGGGGCCCGCGGGGCCGCGCCGGGCGCCCGCAGGGTGTCGAGCACCTGGCGCACCTCGCCCAGCGCCTCCTTGCTCGCGGCCTTGATGGTGGTCAGGGCGGTACGCGCCTGCTCGGGGTCGGAGTCCAACAGGGCGAGCCCGACGCCGGACTGCACATTGATGACCGAGATGCTGTGGGCCAGCACGTCGTGGAGCTCACGGGCGATGCGCAGCCGTTCCTCGTCGGCGCGACGCTTCTCGGCGGCCCGGCGTTCGGCCCGTTCGCGGGCCCACCGCTCGCGCCGCACCCGGGCGAGCTCGGACGCGGCGAGGATCGCCACCACCCAGGCGGCGACCGCCAGTTCCTGCCCCCAGGGGGCCGCGTGGTCACCGGCGGGCGGGAGCCCGCGGTAGAGCCAGTGGGCGGCCAGGACGTGGCCGGCCCAGAGCATGGCGACGGCGGACCAGGCGGCATAGCGGTGGCCGGCGACGATGGCTCCGAAGCAGCCGACGGCGACGGTGAGGAACACCGGTCCGTACGGATATCCGGCGCCCAGGTAGACCATCGCGCAGGCCGCGGTGGCGAAGGCGGTGAGGACCGGGTACCTGAGGCGGAGCAGCAGGAACGCCTGTCCGGCCAGCAGCAGCAGCCGGGCCCATACATCGAGCGGAGCCCGGTAGCCGGCCTGCCCGTGGGCGGCGATGGTGGTCCCCACGAAGACGATCACGGTGAGGACCAGCGTGGAGCGCCACGGCACCCGGCCCGCCGGTGTTTTTTCCCACGGAGGCTGCCACCGGCCCGGGCCGCCGCCGTCCCACGCCGGATGCCGTCGGCCGCGTCCGCGGCGTCCGCCACGTCCTCGCGGCGTACGGCCCCGGCCGGACCGGGCGTGCGCCCATGGCGGCCCGTCCCTCAGGGATCCGCCTCGCTCGTCCGTGCCGGGCTGGTCCATGGAGGCAACGCTAGACCGGCGGGGGCGCCCGGCACGTCAGCCCGGCGTGGCGGTCACGTCTACTCCCGGCGGAGTAGACCGACGGAGTCGGCGAGGTTCTCCGAGGCCCGCTCGAAGAACACGTCGCGGTCCGTCACCACCCGGTCTTCCGCATCACCGCGTCGGAGTGAGACCCGGCACGGGCACCTGCGGAGGCACTGGCTCCGGCACCGATGCCTCCGCCGGACAGGACCGAAGGGTCACCGTCACCCTCCCGCTGCCCGGCCCGCTGGACAGTGCCTAGTCGACCGGGCTGACTTCCCTGCTCGCGTCCTCGCCGCTGCCCTCGGCGGCCTCGTCCTCCGCATCCGTGACCGGTGTCTTACCGGCCGTCCTGGCGGCCTCCTTGCGGTCCAGCACTCCGAGCGCGCGCTGTGCCAGCGGATGCGTACGCACCAGCTCGCCCAGGGACGTGGAACCCCGGGTGATCCCGGCGAACGCCTTCCAGGCCGGCCGGAACCCGGTGATCACCGCGTGCAGCATCCCCGGACGACGCTCGAACACCTTGAGCATCCGGCGCCCGACCGCCATCTCGACACCGAGCCCGGCCTTGATGGCGAAGGCGTAGTTCAGCGCCTGGCGGCGGGCGTCCACCGCGTCGTGCGCCTCGGCCACCCGGACCGCCCACTCGCCGGCCAGCCGGCCCGAGCGCAGCGCGAACGAGATCCCCTCGCGGGTCCACGGCTCCAGCAGCCCGGCCGCGTCACCGCACACCAGCACCCGGCCCCGGGACAACGGCGAGTCCTCGCTGCGGCACCGGGTCAGATGGCCGGACGAGACGGACGGCTCGAAACCGGCCAGCCCCTGCCGGGCGATGAAGTCCTCCAGATACCGCTTGGTGGCCGCGCCCTCGCCGCGCGCCGAGATCACGCCGACGGTGAGCGTGTCGCCCTTGGGGAACACCCAGGCGTAACTCCCGGGAATGGGGCCCCAGTCGATGAGCACCCGTCCGGCCCAGTCCTCGGCGACCGTCGGCGGAACCGGGATCTCGGCTTCGAGACCGAGGTCCACCTGATCCATCTTCACCCCGACATGGGCCCCTATCCGGCTGGCACTGCCGTCGGCGCCGACGACCGCGCGCGCCAGGACCGTCCCGCCGTCGGCGAGGACGACCGCGACCGTGCGCCGGTCGGGCACGGCGGATCCGTGCTGCTCGACACGGGAGACGGCCACGCCGGTGCGGATCTCGGCACCCGCCTTCTGTGCCTCCTCGACCAGCCCCTGGTCGAACTCGGGGCGGTTGATGAGCCCGAAGAGCATCTGCTTGGACCGGCGGGTCCGGGTCATCTTGCCGTTCATCGAGAACGTCACCGCGTACACCCGGTCGCGCAGCGGGAGTTCGAATCCCGGCGGCAGGGAGTCGCGTGACGGCCCGATGATGCCTCCGCCACATGTCTTGTACCGCGGCAACTCGGCCTTCTCCAGGAGGAGAACCCTCCGTCCCGCCACCGCCGCGGCGTACGCCGCGGAGGCACCTGCCGGACCTGCTCCGACCACCACCACATCCCATACCGGCTGGTCGTGCTCCGTGCCCGCGTCTGCGTTCTCGCTGCTCACGATGTGCTGCTGCTCCTGATCCGACCAGTGGCCCGTGCTTGTCGACGGCATACTACGGCGCGCTGCCGGCCGACCCCGCTGTGGGAGGATCGGTCAGCCCGCAAACGAACGCATGTGTGCACACACGTACACGTACTTCAACGTCGCACCCACGAGGAGCGTGCCCATGACCGCGAATCCGATTGCCGAGACCGTCGCCTCGCTGATGCCCCGCGCACAGACGGAGCTGACCGAGCTCGTGGCCTTCCAGTCGGTCGCGGATCCGGCGGTCTTCCCCCGCAGCGAGTGCGAGGGCGCCGCGGACTGGGTCGCCGGGGCGCTGCGCGCCGAGGGCTTCCAGGACGTCGCGCTCCTCGACACCCCCGACGGCTCCCAGTCCGTCTACGGTCTCCTGCCGGGCCCCGAGGGCGCGCCGACCGTGCTGCTCTACGCGCACTACGACGTGCAGCCGCCCCTCGACGAGGACGCCTGGCTCTCGCCGCCGTTCGAGCTGACCGAGCGGAACGGCCGCTGGTACGGGCGCGGGGCCGCCGACTGCAAGGGCGGGTTCATCATGCACCTGCTCGCGCTGCGCGCCCTCAAGGCGAACGGCGGCGTCCCGGTCTCCGTGAAGGTGATCGCGGAGGGCTCGGAGGAACAGGGCACGGGCGGCCTCGAGCGGTACGCCGAGGCGCGCCCCGAGCTGCTCACGGCCGACGCCGTCGTCATCGGCGACACCGGGAACTTCCGCGTCGGCCTGCCGACCGTCACCGCCACGCTGCGCGGGATGACGATGCTCCGGGTCCAGCTGGACACCCTCGAAGGCAACCTGCACTCCGGCCAGTTCGGCGGCGCGGCGCCCGACGCACTCGCCGCGTTGATCCGGCTGCTGGACTCGCTGCGCGCCGAGGACGGCTCGACGACGGTCGACGGGCTCGCCGCCGACGCCGCGTGGGAAGGACTCCAGTACCCGGAGGACGAGTTCCGCCAGGACGCGAAGGTCCTCGACGGAGTCGAGCTGATCGGCGGCGGCACGGTGGCGGACCGCGTCTGGGCGCGCCCGGCCGTCACCGTCATCGGCATCGACTGCCCGCCCGTCGTGGGCTCGACGCCGTCGGTGCAGGCGAGCGCGCGGGCCCAGGTCAGCCTGCGGGTGCCGCCGGGCACCGACGCCGCAGAGGCGACGGAGCTGCTGACCGCGCACCTGAAGGCGCACACGCCGTGGGGTGCGCGGCTCTCGGTGGAGCAGGTCGGCCAGGGCCAGCCGTTCCGCGCCGACACCAGCAGCCCCGCGTACACGTCGATGGCCGACGCCATGCGCGTCGCGTACCCGGGCGAGGAGATGCAGTCGGCGGGCATGGGCGGCTCGATCCCGCTCTGCAACACGCTGGCCACGCTCTACCCGGAGGCGGAGATCTTGCTGATCGGGCTGAGCGAGCCGGAGGCCCAGATCCACGCCGTCAACGAGAGCGTCTCACCGGAGGAGCTGGAGCGCCTCTCGGTCGCCGAGGCGCACTTCCTCGTCAATTACGCGCACGCTCAGAAAGCGAAGCGGGCGTAGCCACGGCGCCCGTCAGCCGACCGGCACCCCGGCCTCCAGGTTGAGCACGGCCGAGCGCTCCCGGGCGCGCAGGGCCCAGCGCAGCCGCTGGTACCGGTTGGGCGGCAGCAGGTGTGCCGCCTCCTGTTCGCTGACGAAGCGCCAGCCGCGCAGTTCGGAGCCGGGCAGCAGGAGCCTCTCCGCTTCGGTGCTGCCGAGGCGGCCGCCGTCGAAGAGGAGCCGCAGACCGCCGTAGCCGGGGGGCTTCGGCGGCTCCCAGTCGACCACCAGGAGTCTCGGGACCTGCTCGAGCTGTATCCCTATCTCCTCGGCCACCTCCCGGATACCTGCCTGCGCCGGGGCCTCACCGTTCTCGACCACCCCGCCGGGAAACTCCCAGCCCGGCTTGTACGTCGGGTCGACGAGCAGCACTCTGTCCTGCTCGTCGAAGAGGAGGACGCCGGCGGCGAGCGTCTCGGCGGTCGGCTCCGGGGTCTGGACGATCTCACAGGCCCCGGCGGCCCCGGAGCGCAGCGCCCCGGCGATCCGCTCCGCGGTCGCGGCCGGGGTCAGCGCGGTGTTGTCGACGGTGTGGGCGTCGGCGGTGAGCCAGCCGAGCGCCGTCCGGTACGGCTCGATGTGCTCGTAGCACCACTGCCGGACGCGTTCGCTGCCCCCAGGGTCGTCGGGCAGTTCCACGCGCCCCTCGATCCGCTCCCGCAGGATCGTTTCCTCTGTTGTCAGCAGCACATGACAGACCGGGATCCGGCGGGAGGCGAGCCCGCCGAAGATCTCGTCGCGGTACTCCTGTCTCAGCAGCGTCATCGGCACCACGAGCACCCCGCCGGCATCGGCGAGAAGCGCGGCCGCCGTGTCGACCACCATGCGCCGCCAGACCGGCAGGTCCTGGAAGTCGTTCACCTCGGCCAGTCTCTTCTGCGGCAGCAGGAGACGCAGCGCCCCGCCGAGCACCTCGGGGTCGTAGAAGGTGCTGTTCGGGATCAGGTCGATCAGTTCTCGCGCGGTGCTCGTCTTGCCCGCGCCGAACGCACCGTTGATCCAGACGATCACGGTTCCCCCCTCTTCCCGGCCTGATCCGGACGAAAGGCCCCAGGCCCCAGTGGTTTGCCCGCAACACCCTGCCACGGAAACCCGGTTGTGCGGCATGGTGCATCGGCCGGGCGATTCGCCGTGCGGCCGTCGCCGCCGCCTCCGGTGTACGGGGCCGGGCGGGGCCGGCACAGAGATGCCCAGGGCGGGCCCTGGGCATCCTGTGTCAGCGGTTGGTGCTGCCTGCGGGTCAGCGGTTGAAGGACGACCCCAGCCCGGCGTTCGTCGGGTCGGTCCCGAGCGTGCCGGCGCCGAAGGTCAGCGAACCGGTGCCGGTCGTGCCGGCGGTGCTGCCCGGCAGGACCCAGACGGATCCGGCGTTGGCGTTCTCGCCGGGCGAGCCCACGACGAGCTCGGCCCGGCCGTCGCCGTTGGCGTCCACCAGCGACGTCGCCCCGCCGAAGGCGTCGTTGGGCTCGGCGGCACCCTCGACACCCGGGGTGTCCTGGTTGTACGCCTTGGAGCCGGTGCCGGTGGGACCGGTCGCGGTGCCGGGCAGGACGATCACCTGTCCGGCCTTCGCCTTGGTGCCGAGGGCCTCACCGGGGAGGCCGACCGCGATGTCGCCGTAGCCGTCGCCGTTGGTGTCACCGACGGAGACCGCCTGGCCGAACTTGTCGCCCACCTCGGACGCCCCGGGGACGCCCGCACTGTCCTGGCTGAAGGCCTTGGCCTTGGTCCCCTGCGGGCCGGAGGCGCCGCCGGGGATGTACATGATCATCCCGCCCTTGGCGAGGGGCAGGTTGACATCGCTGTCGTAGCCCTCCACCGGACGGCCGACAACGATGTCGGCGTAGCCGTCGTGGTTCACATCGCCCGTGGTGACGTGCTCGCCGCCCTGGACCCTGTCGCCCTTGGCGTCCTCGACGACCGTGGGGGCGCCGAGGCCCTTCGCCGTCCCGGGCAGGAAGCGGACCCGGCGGAAGTCGTACTCGTCACCGTCGTAGACCGTGCCGACCAGGTCGGTGACACCGTCGCCCGTGACGTCGCCGGCCGCGATGTCGAGGTAGCGGGAGTCCTCGGTGTCGCGGATGATCGACGTGCTCTTCGCCGATCCGTCCCGCGTGAAGGGGCCGGAGAACACGCGCAGGTGCTGGTTGCCCGCGACGGTCACCACGTCCTGGCCGCCGTCACCGTTGAAGTCGCCGACGGCCAGCCTGTCGCCGATGTCCCCGGAGTCGGTGTCGCCCTTGGCGAGCACCGCACCGCCCGAGAGGCCGGTGGCGCTGCCCCAGAGCACGGTGAGCGTGCCGAGCTTGCCGACGCCCGCGTCCTCGTTCGACGCGCCCACGATGAGATCCGTGTAGCCGTCGCCGTCGAGGTCGGCGGAGGCGATGGCGCTGCCGAAGGCGTCGGCGGACTCGGCGGAGTCCGGGACACCCGCGGAGTTCTGGTCGATGACCTGTTTGGAGGCCTTGTTCACACCGGACTTGGAGCCGTACATCACACCGACGTATCCGGCGCCCTTCTTGCCACCGACGGTGGCCGACGGTGCGGTGAAGGCGGTGTCGGCGAAACCGTCGCCGTTGAAGTCGGCCTTCTTGGCCGTTCCGGCGGCCGGTGCGGACTGCGCGGTCCGTATGGAAGACGGGGACGCAGCTTGGGCTGCGGGTGCGGCCACAGCGGCGGACACCACTGCTACGGCGATGGCCAGACCTGCGCCCAGGGCTCGGGATTGCACACGAACTCCGATCATTTGGAAAGCGGTTCACCTCCCCTGACACACGGGAGCCCGCGATGGTTGCACCCGCCAACACTTTGCCGGAACATTTCGGTTCGCAGAGCCCGGTTTGACCTGATCCGACGTCGGTGGTGGTGGTGCGGACGGACCGCCACCGGGCCTGCCCGCGGCCGGCGTCGCCCGCTCACTTGGTGGATCCGAGGGTCAGCCCCGCGATGAAGTGCCGTTGCAGCAGCAGGAACACGACGAGCGTCGGCAGCGCCACGATCACCGAACCCGCGGCCAGCAGGTTGTAGTCCGTGAAGAACTGGCCGCGCAGGTTGTTCAGTGCCGAGGTGATCGGCAGTTTGTCCCCGTCGGACATGAAGACCAGCGCCCACAGGAAGTCGTTGTACATCCAGGTGAACTCAAGGGTGGCGAGTGCGGCGATGGCGGGGCGGCACAGCGGCAGGGTGATCCGCCAGAACTGCGTCCACACGCCCGCGCCGTCGACGATCGCCGCCTCCAGGATCTCCTGCGGCAGCGTGCGCATGAAGTTCGCGAGGACGAAGACGCAGAACCCGATCTGGAACCCGACCTGGACCAGGACGACGGCCCAGTACGAGTCGAACATCGTCATCGAGTCGGACATCCAGTACGGCAGCGGGATGCGGTTGAACACGACGTACAGCGGGGTGACGATGACCTGCTGCGGCAGCAGGTTGCCCGCGGTGAAGAGCATCAGCAGGACGATGCCGCCGCGCAGCCGGATCCGGGACACCGCGAAGGCCACGAACGACGCGAGGAAGAGCGTGACGATGACTCCGGGCACGGCGATGATCAGCGTGTTGACGAAGTACTTCGTCATGCCCGAGTCGCTGAAAGCCTGCTTGTAGTAGTGGAAGGAGAGATGCCGCGGCAGGGAGAAGTAGCCGTACTTGGAGGTCTCGTCGTACGGCCTGAGCGAGGCGTAGACCGCGAGCAGCAGGGGCGCGAGGAAGGCGATCGAGACGCCCATCAGGAACACGTGCAGCCCGATCCGGCCGGGGCGGGTGCCCCGGCGGCGGGCGGCGGGCGCGGACGCCGGGACCGCGGTGGGCGGCGGAGCGGTGTCGACGGTCATCGGGACTTCTCTCCTCGGATCTCCTGCACCAGATACGTCACGACGAAGCCCATGGAGACGGCCAGCAGCACCACGGCGATGGCCGAGCCGAAGCCGATCCTGCTGGCCTCGCCGATGATGTTGTCGGTGACGAGCACCGAGAGCACTTCCAGGCCGTTGCGGCCGTGGTTGACCGCGTAGACGATGTCGAAGGCGCGCAGCGACTCGATGACGGTGATGACTCCGACGATGACGTTGACCGGCCGCAGGGTCGGGAAGACGACCCGGAAGAAGGTCTGCGCCTCGCTCGCGCCGTCGATGGCCGCCGCCTCCTTGAGCGAGGGGTCCACGGCCTTCAGCCCGGCCAGATAGAGGATCATCACGTAGCCGGTGTGCCGCCAGGCGGCGGCCAGCAGGATCATCCAGATGTTGAGCCTGGGGTCACCGAGCCAGTCGACGGGGTTCTTGGTGTTGCCGATGACGGCGTTGAGCACACCCTGGTCGCGGGAGAAGATCAGCTGTGCGATGAAGCCGACGACGGCGAGGGAGAGCACCACCGGCATGTAGAGCGTCGACTGGTAGAAGCGGCTGAAGCGCACGCCCCGGTCGATCAGTACCGCGAGCAGCAGCCCGAACGGCACCGCGACGAGACCGAGGAAGCCCAGCCACAGCAGGTTGTGCCGGACCGCCGGCCAGAACGGCGGGTAGTTGGTGAAGAGGTTCGCGTAGTTCTGCGTTCCCACCCACTTGATGGATCCGACGCCGTCCCAGCTGGTGAAGGAGAGCACGACGGACGCGAGGGTCGGTCCCCACACGATGGCGATGTCGAGCAGGACGGGTATGCCCAGCAGCAGCCCGAGTACGACGAGGTCGCGCCGGGTGAAGCGGCGGCGGCCTCGTCGTGCGGAGCGCCGCGCGGTGTTGAGCGCCACGGTCTGTTACTCCAGGGGGCTGTTCACTCGGAAGCGAAGATGGTCTTCTTCTGCCGCTCGATGTCGTTGCACAGTCCGTCGACATCGTTCGGGGTGGAGATGAACTTCTGGATGGCCGGGATCATCACCGTCGACGCGAAGTCCGGGCGGGTGTCGCGGTCCATGAACTGCGAGATCTGCTTCGCCCCGGCTATCAGCTCGGCCGACTTCTTCTGCAGCGCGGTGTACTTCGACAGGTCCGCCCCGCTGTTGACCGCGATGTTGTTGGGGTCACCGGCCAGGTAGACGTCCTCGGCCTTCGGGGTGGCCAGCCACCTGAGCAGGTCCTTGGCGCTCTCCATGGACTTCTTGTTCTTGAGCTCCTTCGACTTCTTCGCCAGCAGGAACCCGTCGATGGGCGCCTCGACGGCGTCCTGGCCGTGCTCCGGGTTGATCTCGGGGAAGGCGAAGAAGTCGATGTCGGACCGCTCGGCGGCGGGGAACTGCTGGCCAGGGTGCGGCATCCCCAGGACCACCATGCCGATCTCGCGCTTCTGGAGGCTCTGCCCCGTCTCCTGCCAGGTACGGCCGTTGGCGCCCGGCTGGCAGTACGGGAGGAGGCGCCGCCAGGTGTCGAAGACGTCCTTGACCCGCTTGTCGGTCCACGCCTCCTCGCCCGCCATCAGGGACTTGTGGAAGTCGTAGCCGTTGGTCCGCATGTTGATGTAGTCGAAGGTGCCCATCGCGGGCCACCCGTCCTTGTCGCAGAAGCCGATGGGGACGAGCTTGTCCTTCTTCATCTGCTTGGCGAGTGCGATGTACGCGTCGAGCGTCTTCGGGGCCTCGTAGCCGTACTTGGTGAAGAGGCTCTTCCGGTGGAAGACCGCCCACGGGTAGTAGTAGTACGGCGTGAAGTACTGCTTCCCGTCCGCACCCGTCGACTGGGCCTTCAGCGCGGGACTGAACCCCTTGTAGTCCTGCCAGAGGTCGCTGATGTCGTACAGCAGGCCCTTCTTGGCGAAGTACTGCATGCGGTTCCCCGCGAACCACATGAAGACCTCGTCCGGGTCGCTCTGCAGATAGCGGTTGATGTTCTCCTGGAAGCTGTTGTGGTCAACGGTGTTGACCTTGATCTTGCGGCCTTCCTTGGACTGCTTCTCGTACGCGGCGAAGGCGGAGGCGAATGCCTTCTCCGGTACCGCGTCCGACGAGTTGGACCCCAGCTTGATGGTCTTGCCGTCTCCTCCGGGCCCGCTGCTGCACGCCGTCAGGAGCGAAGGCAGCGCCACAGCACCGGCACCGAGGGCCGCGCCACGCAGAAGATTCCGACGGGACATCCGATGTCCAGCCACACTTCCGGGCACGACTGAACCGTTGTACGAAGACTGCGCCATGTCCCCCTCCTCCAGGGTGAAACTCAACACAACCGAACGCGAGGATTGGATCTCACTCCCAACTGACGTGCCAGTCAAGGGTTCTGGCGAGATATCGGACAACCGTTACCGCGCCCCTTCCAACAGACTCAAACAAGCCCTACCGTAAACGCTCGCCATGACGCGTACATGAAGACATCCGATCACGGGCACCTACGGAGGAACGTCACGATGCGTCACCTTCCCCCCAGCCACTCCCGTCCCCTGCGTCAAAGAGTCCTCGGAGCACTGGTCACCGCACTGCTCTGCGCCGGCGGGCTCGCCTCACCGGCCGTCGCCAGCAGCGCGCCGGACACCGTGACGCCCAAGGCCGACAACGGCCTCGCGCTCACACCTCCGATGGGTTTCAACAACTGGAACTCCACACACTGCCGCGCGGACTTCAACGAGGCGATGGTGGAGGGCACCGCCGACCTCTTCGTCGACAAGGGTCTCAAGGCGGCCGGATACCAGTACGTGAACCTCGACGACTGCTGGGCGCTCCCCCAGCGGAACGCCGACGGGAAACTGGTGCCGGATCCGGTGCGGTTCCCCAACGGCATCAAGGCAGTTGCCGACTACGTCCACTCCAAGGGGCTCAAGCTCGGCATCTACACGAGCGCGGGCACCAGGACCTGCGACAGCACCGGGCTGCCCGGAGCCCTGGGCCATGAGGCCAGTGACGCCCAGCAGTTCGCGGACTGGGGCGTCGACTACCTCAAGTACGACAACTGCAACAACCAGGGCGTCGACGCCGTGAAGCGATACACCGCCATGCGCGACGCACTCGCCGCCACCGGCCGCCCGATCGTCTACAGCATCTGCGAATGGGGCTCCAACAAGCCCTGGGAGTGGGCCGGTGACGTCGGGAACCTCTGGCGTACGACGGGTGACATCAGCGACAACTGGGCCTCGATGCTGTCGATCCTCAAGCAGAACCTGCCGCTCGCCGCGGCTGCGGGGCCGGGGCACTGGAACGACCCGGACATGCTGGAGGTCGGCAACGGCGGGATGACCGACACCGAGTACCGCACACACTTCTCGATGTGGTCGGTCATGGCGGCGCCGCTGCTGATCGGTACGGACCTGCGCAAGGCGTCGGACGAGACCTACGACATCGTGACCAACAAGGAGGTCATCGCCGTCGACCAGGACCCGCTCGGCAAGCAGGGCACCGTCCTCTCGTCCGGCGCCGGGCGCTGGGTCGTCGCCAAGGAGATGAAGGACGGCAGCCGCGCCGTGGCGCTCTTCAACGAGTCGGACAGCCCGCAGCGCATCTCCACCACGGCTGCCGCGGCCGGTCTGCCGAAGGCGGCCGCGTACACCGAGCGCGACCTGTGGCAGCACAGGACGTACAGCACCGCGGGCACCCTCTCGGCCACCGTGCCGGCGCACGGCACGGTGCTGCTGCGCGTCAGGGCGGACCGCGCGTGGGCCAAGTACCCCTCGGCCGTCGACACCGGCATCAGCGGCCCGCTGCTGGCCGAGGCGGGCAAGGCCACCGGGGTGACCACCACGGTCACCGACCTGGGCCGTGTCCCGGCCCTCCAGGTCGGCGCCTCGCTCACCGGCCCGGCCGGCTGGACCGTGAAGGCACTCTCCAGGGCCTCCGCGCCCGCTGTGCCGACCGGGAAGTCACTGAGCACCTCCTGGCAGCTCACCGCTCCCCCGGGGACGGCCGCTGGCGACTACGAGATCGAGCTGGCTTCGACGTACCGCTCGGCGAGCGGCGAACGTATCCGGTCCGGGCAGCCCGTCCCGGTGCATGTCGTCGTGGCACCGCCCGCCGGGAGCCCGTACCTCAGTGATCTGCGGGCGCTCTCGTCCAGCAACGGCTGGGGCCCGGTGGAGAAGGACACCAGCAACGGCGAGGACCAGGCGGGCGACGGAAAGCCGATCACGATCGGCGGGACCGTGTACGCCAAGGGGCTCGGGGTGCACGCGCCGAGCGCCGTCGAGTACTACACGGGTGGCGCCTGCTCCGAGGTGAGCGCCGAGGTGGGGGTCGACGACGAGAAGGACGGCAAGGGGACGGTCGCCTTCGAGATCTGGGCCGACGGCCGGAAGGCCGCGTCGACCGGCGTCCTCACCAACGGCATGCCGGCGCAGCCGCTCTCGGCCGATGTGAGCGGAGCGCGGACGGTACGCCTGGTGGTCACCGACGGCGGGGACGGGAACGACTCCGACCACGCCGACTGGGCCGGAGCGCGGCTCAGCTGCTGACGCCCGCTGCCGCCCCGTCCGGTTCGCCGAGCGTGGCGGCAGCCGCAGCCCCGACCAGACCGGCGTCGTTGCCCATCAGAGCGGGAGCCACTTTCAGCTGCTGCACGAAGGAGAGCGTGGCGTAGTCCCGCAGTGCGCGGCGCAGCGGACCGAACAGCACGTCGCCCGCGCCCGCCACTCCCCCGCCGATCACCGCGATGTCGATCTCGACCAGGGTCGCGGTGGCGGCGATCCCGGCGGCGAGCGCCTGGGCCGCGCGCTCGAAGGACGCGAGGGCCGTACTGTCGCCCGCGCGCGCCGACGCGGCCACCGCGGCGGCGGTGGCGTCGCCGTCCGGGCCGGGGCGCCAGCCGCCCGCCAGGGCGCGGCGGGCGATGTTCGGGCCGCTGGCGATGCGCTCGACGCAGCCGCGCGAACCGCACGGGCAGGCGTCCCCGTCCAGATCGACGCTGATGTGGCCGATGTGCCCGGCGTTGCCGCTGGGGCCGGGACGCAGGGTGCCGCCCAGCACCAGACCACCGCCCACGCCTGTGGAGACGACCATGCACAGGGCGTTGTCGTATCCGCGGGCCGCGCCCTGCCAGTGTTCCGCCGCGGTCATGGCGACGCCGTCCCCGACGAGCGTGACCGGCAGGCCGCCGACCGCGCCGCGCACCCGCTCGACGAGCGGGTAGTCGCGCCAGCCGGGCACGTTGACCGGGCTGACGGTGCCGGCCGACGCGTCCACGGGCCCGGCGCTGCCGATGCCGACAGCGGTGGCGCGCTCCCACCTGGGGTCGGCCGCGAGCCCGTCGAGCACCTCCTTGACGGCGCCCATCACGGTGTCGCCGTCCTCCCTGGCGGGTGTCGGCGCCTGCGCTCGTACGAGAATCTGCCCCCTGCCGTCCACCAGCGCGCCGGCGATCTTTGTGCCGCCGATGTCCAGCGCGGCTACGAGGTGGTTGTGCATTGCTGTCGGATCTCCAGGTGACAAGGGGTAATGAGGAGTGTAAGTGGTCAGTCTCCATTCACCTGACAACGTTGTCCAGGCCCTATGCTCGACACGCATCTCCCACAGCACACCAGCCGACGACAGGACAGCGCACCGTGGACCGGACCACCAGCCACTCCGAGCCCCGCTACGGCAACCGGCCGACGATGAAGGATGTCGCCGCGCGTGCCGGAGTCGGCCTCAAAACAGTGTCGCGGGTGGTGAACGGCGAGGCGGGCGTCACGCCCGACACCGAGCGCCGGGTTCAGGAGGCCATCGAGGCCCTCGGATTCCGCCGCAACGACAGCGCACGCGTGCTGCGCAAGGGCCGCACCGCGAGCATCGGCCTGGTCCTGGAGGACCTCGCCGACCCTTTCTACGGGCCGCTGAACCGCGCGGTGGAAGAGGTGGCCCGGGCCCACGGCGCGCTCCTCATCAACGGTTCCAGTGCCGAGGATCCGGAGCGGGAGCAGGAGCTGGTCCTCGCGCTCTGCGCCCGCAGGGTGGACGGGCTGATCGTGATCCCGGCCGGGGACGACCACCGCTATCTGGAACCGGAGATCGCCGCCGGGGTCGCCACCGTCTTCGTGGACCGTCCCGCCGGGAAGATCGACGCGGACATGGTGTTCTCGGACAACTTCGGCGGCGCCCGCGACGGCGTCGCCCATCTGATCGCGGGGGGCCACCGCAGGATCGGCTTCGTGGGCGACCAGCCGCGGATCCACACGGCCACCGAGCGCCTGCGCGGCTACCACGCTGCCATGGCGGAGGGCGGACTGGAGGTGAACGACGCCTGGGTCTCACTCGGTGTCACGGAGGCCGACCGCGTGCGGGCCGCGGTGGAGACGCTGCTGGACGGTCCCTCACCGGTCACCGCGATCTTCGCGGGCAACAACCGTGTGACGGTGACCGCCGTACGTGTCCTGGCCGAGCGCGAGCAGCAGGTGGCCCTCGTCGGGTTCGACGACATCGAGCTGGCCGACCTGCTGGGGATCACGGTGATCGCGCAGGACTCGGCGGCGCTGGGGCGTACGGCGGCCGAGACGCTCTTCCGCAGGCTGGACGGCGCGGACGACGCCCCCGCGCAGAAGGTGCTGCCGACCCGGCTCATCGCGCGCGGTTCGGGCGAGATCCCGCCCGCGTAGCAGCGTTCTCGGTACGGACTCAGCGCTGCCCCCGCCGTTTGTCCGGACGGGGGCAGCGCTGTCGGCGCACCCTGGTGGCGGGACCGGGTCCCGGTGCGTGAGCCGGGGTGCGGTCGGGACGGCGACGGTCAGGGGGCGGTGATCGTCAGGTCCGCGCGGCGCGGGCCCGAGAAGCCCTCCATGTCGGCGCGGGTCAGACCGGTGAGCCGGGTGACCTCCGCGTCGTCGAGTGCGCCGCAGTCGAGGCCGCGCAGCAGATATCCGCTGAGCGCCTTGGCGGTCGCCGGCTCGTCCATGACGTCACCGCCGGCCTTGGCCACGTAGGCGGCGAGCCGGGCGGCAGCCGGTTCCAGGCCCTCCCGGTAGAAGGCGAACACCGCCGCGTAGCGGGTCGGCAGATGCGCCGGGTGCATGTCCCAGCCCTGGTAGTAGGCGCGGGCCAGCGCCCGGCGCGTGAGGCCGTAGTGGAGCCGCCAGGCCTCGTGCACGTGCTCGGTGCTACCGATCGGCAGGACGTTGGTCGAACCGTCCGACACACGTACACCGGTGCCGGCCGCCGCGACCTGCATGACGGCCTTCGCGTGGTCGGCCGCCGGGTGGTCGCTGGCCTGGTGGGCCGCGCTGACGCCGAGGCAGGCGCTGTAGTCGAAGGTGCCGTAGTGCAGCCCGGTGGCCCGGCCCTCCGCGGCGCCGATCACCCTGGCGACGGCCGCGGTCCCGTCGGAGGCCAGGATGGACTGGCTGGTCTCGATCTGGATCTCGAAGCCGATCCGGCCGGCGGGGAGGCTGTGCGTCTTCTCGAAGGCTTCGAGGAGACGCACGAAGGCGGTGACCTGCTCGGGGTAGGTCACCTTGGGAAGGGTCAGGACGAGCCCTTCGGGCAGGCCGCCCGCCTGCATCAGACCGGTGAGGAAGATGTCGGTGGTGCGGATGCCGCGGTCGCGGACCGCCGCCTCCATGCACTTCATCCGGATGCCCATGTACGGAGCGGCCGTGCCGTTCGCGTACGCCTCGGAGACCAGCCGGGCGGCGCGGGCCGCTGCCTCGTCCTCCTCGGCGTCCGGGCGGGGGCCGTAGCCGTCCTCGAAGTCGATACGCAGGTCCTCGACGGGCTCGCGCTCCAGCTTCGCCCGCACCCGGTCGTGGACGGCCGTGGCGAGCTCGTCGCCGATGCCGAGAAGCCCGGCGAAGGAAGCGGCGTCGGGGGCATGGGTGTCGAGGGAGGCCAGCGCCTGATCGCCCCAGGAGCGGATGGTGCCCGCGTCGAACGCGTCACCGGGGACGTACACGGTGTGGACGGGCTGACGGGTGCCCGGGTCCCCCGGGTAGCGGCTCGCCAGCTCCTCGTCGACCGGGACCAGGGAAGCGCTGATGTCCTCGCTGACCGCACCGGCGAGGCTCGTTGCCACCTTCTCCTGCTGACCCATCCTGCACCCTCCTATTTTCCGCTTCACGGAATCAACAATCCGCATAGCGAAGTTAACGGGCGGTCATGACCTGCGTCAATGGTTGGCTGAAACAGCCGGGGGCCGCGCGGCGAAAGTCACCGCGCGGCCCCCGGCCACTGAGAAGAGGCAGGTCAGCCCTTGCGGGTGGTGACTTCTTCGGTGAGCTGCGGGACGACCTGGAAGAGGTCGCCGACGATGCCGTAGTCGACGAGGTCGAAGATCGGCGCCTCGGCGTCCTTGTTGACCGCGACGATGGTCTTCGACGTCTGCATGCCGGCCCGGTGCTGGATCGCCCCGGAGATACCGTTGGCGATGTAGAGCTGCGGCGAGACGGACTTACCCGTCTGACCGACCTGGTTGGAGTGCGGATACCAGCCCGCGTCCACAGCCGCACGCGAGGCGCCGACAGCGGCGCCGAGCGAGTCCGCGAGAGCCTCGATGATGTGGAAGTTCTCCGCACCGTTGACCCCACGCCCACCCGACACCACGATCGCGGCCTCGGTCAGGTCCGGGCGGCCCGTCGACTCACGCGCTGTGCGCGAGACGACCTTGGTGCCCGTCGAGTTCTCACCGAAGGACACGGACAGCGCCTCGACCGTGCCCGCGGCCGGGGCCGCCTCGACCGGCGCCGAGTTCGGCTTGACAGTGATGACCGGGGTACCGCGGGAGACGCGGGACTTGGTGGTGAACGACGCCGCGAACGCCGACTGCGTGGCGACCGGACCATCCGCACCCGCCTCCAGGTCGGTGGCGTCGGTGATGATGCCCGAGCCGATACGCACCGCGAGACGCGCGGCGACCTCCTTGCCCTCCGCGGACGACGGCACCAGCACCGCGGCCGGGGACACCGCGTCACAGGCGGCCTGCAAAGCGTCCACCTTCGGGACGACGAGGTAGTCGGCGAACTCGGGGGCATCAGAGGTGAGAACCTTCACCGCACCGTGCTCCGCGAGAGCGGCAGCGGTGTCGGCGGCACCCGCGCCCAGCGCGACAGCGACCGGGTCACCGATCCGCCGGGCCAGCGTCAACAACTCCAGCGTCGGCTTGCGAACGGCACCATCGAGGTGATCGACATAAACGAGAACTTCAGCCATGGGATTGCTCTCCTGCTGCGAATACGAAGAATCTGAGGGCGATTGAGAGGCTCGGGGAGCCTCAGATGAACTTCTGGCCCGCGAGGAACTCCGCGAGCTGCTTGCCGCCCTCACCCTCATCCTTGACGATCGTGCCGGCGGTACGGGCCGGACGCTGCGCCGCGGAGTCGACCTTCGTCCAGGCACCCTCCAGACCGACCTCACCGGCCTCCAGGCCCAGGTCCTCCAGGTCCAGGGACTCCACCGGCTTCTTCTTCGCCGCCATGATGCCCTTGAACGACGGATAGCGGGCCTCGCCCGACTGGTCCGTCACGGACACCACAGCCGGCAGCGAGGCCTCCAGCTGCTCACTGGCGGTGTCGCCGTCACGCCGGCCCCGCACCGTGGTGCCCTCGACCGACACCTCGGACAAAAGCGTCACCTGCGGGACACCGAGCCGCTCCGCGAGGAGCGCCGGGAGCACGCCCATCGTGCCGTCGGTCGAAGCCATCCCGCAGACGACCAGGTCGTAACCGGTCTTCTCGACGGCCTTCGCCAGCACCAGCGACGTACCCATCACATCAGTACCGTGCAGATCGTCGTCCTCGACATGGACCGCCTTGTCCGCACCCATCGACAGCGCCTTGCGCAACGCGTCCTTCGCATCCTCCGGACCGACCGTCAGGACAGTGATCTCCGCGTCGTCAGCCTCGCCCGCGATCTGGAGCGCCTGCTCCACCGCGTACTCGTCGAGCTCCGACAGCAGCCCGTCGACATCATCACGGTCCAGCGTCAGGTCATCGGCGAAATGCCGGTCACCAGTGGCATCGGGCACATACTTCACACAGACAACGATCCTCAAGCTCACGCCGGCTCTCCTACTGCATCGTCTTTTCCGGGCTGCCTTGTTGCTCGCAGCATAGGCGCCTGATGGGGCGATTTCCGGTTGGGGGTTCCGACGCCCCCAACGAAATATTACTCGCCAGTACATCCAGAATGTACCCACTGAGCAAGCGCTTTGAACTGTGACGTGAGCAACGCTCCGTAGCCGGGGATTCCGGGAGAGCCTCAGTCCCGCAGCGCGTTGAAGCGCCCCTGGTGATAGAGCAGCGGGCGCCCGGCCCCGGCCGGATCGCCCGTGACGACCTCGGCGATCACGATGCGGTGGTCCCCGGCGGGGATTCGCGCCACGACCCGGCAGACCAGCCAGGCCAGTACGCCGTCCAGCAACGGCACGCCCTCGGGGCCGCTGCGCCAGCGGGTGGGAGCGGCGAACCGGTCGGCGCCGCTGCGCGCGAAAGTGGTGGCCAGCTCCTGCTGGTGTTCGCCGAGTATGTGAACCCCGACGTGTTCGGCCCCGGCGACCACCGGCCAGCTCGACGAACCCGTCCCGACTCCGAAGGAGATCAGCGGCGGCTCGGCGGCGACGGAGCTGACCGAGGTGGCGGTGAAGCCCACCGGCCGCTCACCGGCCGCCGTGATCACCGCGACACCCGCGGCGTGGCGGCGGAAGACCGAGCGGAGCAGTGCGGGGGCGTCGAGCGGGCCGGCTCCGGGATGCGCGGGCGCCGGGGCGGTCCGCGCCGCAGGTACGGCGGGCGGCGTTGACGGCTGGGTCGGCGTGGGTGTCGTCATGCGGGTGTCCTTCTCCGGTGTGAGCGAACAGGGCCGGGGATGGTCAGACACCCGGACAGCCCGCGCAGGCGTTCCTGGCGGGGTCCGCGGGGACCCGGCGATGGACACACCGGCCGTCAGAGGGAGAGAGCTGCGACATAGCGTCAGATTGATGATTCAGGGGACGCCCCGTCAAGGGTGTTCCGGGATGTGGGAGATCACTCACGGTGAGTCAGACCACTTGTCCCAGCGCGGCGATGACGTCGGCCTTGCGCGGCTGCCCCGACGCCCGGCGGACGATCCGGCCCCGCGCGTCCAGCACCAGGACAGTGGGGGTCCGGAGGATGTCCAGCTCCCGTACGAGCCCGAGCCGGGCCTCGGCATCGAGCTCGACATGGGTGACTCCGTCGACCATGGCGGCCACCTCCCGCAGCGTCCACCAGGTGGCCCGGCAGGGCCGGCAGAAGGCGCTGGAGAACTGGACGAGCGTCGCCCGCTCCCCCAGCTCCTCGCCCAACTCCGCGGCCCCGAGCCGCCTTTCGCCGTCCTGCCCGTGCACGTCCTGCTCCGTTCCTCGGCCGCCGTACCGGCCGGAAGCCGTACGGTTCCACCACCGCCGGTCCGGCCGCGCGTACCGCCACCAGCCGCACCCGCGGTCTCCCCGGGTGCAGCGCTTGCGCGGCCAGGATGATTCCCGTGGCGGCGCGCGGGGCCGCGCCGGTCGTGCCGAGCGGTGTATGTGCTGCTCGGGAGCGGTGCGGGCGGATTACGCACGACGTGACGAGGATCTCCCGGCCCCACGTCACCAGGGGTGGCTACTCTGGTCGCCATGGGGCACGATCTGCCCCATGCCGCAAACCTACGGCAGCGTAACTTCCGCCGGGGGGGCACGTCCCCGGGCACAGAAGGGTCTTCTCCAGATGGCAGAACTCGTCTATCGACCGGTCATCGGCGCCGCTCGGGGGCTCTTCAAGGCGCTCGACCTCAAGATCGATACACAGGGTTCGGAGAACATCCCCCGCTCCGGCGGGGCGGTGCTCGTCAGCAACCACATCGGCTATCTGGACTTCATCTTCAACGGTCTGGCCGCACTCCCGCAGAAGCGCCTGGTGCGCTTCATGGCCAAGGAGTCGGTCTTCCGCCACAAGATCTCCGGGCCGCTGATGCGCGGCATGAAGCACATCCCGGTGGACCGCAAACAGGGCGAGGCCGCCTACCGGCACGCCCTCACGGCGCTGCGCTCCGGCGAGATCATCGGCGTCTTCCCCGAGGCCACGATCTCGGAGTCCTACACGCTCAAGAGCTTCAAGTCAGGCGCGGCACGGCTGGCCCAGGACGCGGGCGTACCGCTGATCCCGATGGCGCTGTGGGGCACCCAGCGGCTGTGGACCAAGGGCAGGCCGCGCAATCTCAAGCGCAGCCACATCCCGGTCACGGTCCGGGTGGGCGAGCCCATGGAGGCGCCCACCGACGAGTACGCGGGAGCGATCACCCGCAGGCTCCGCGAGCGCATGCAGGAGCTGCTGGAAGCGGCGCAGCGCGCCTACCCGGTACGCCCGAAGAACGCTTCGGACACCTGGTGGATCCCGGCCCATCTGGGCGGTACGGCGCCGACTCCCGCGCAGGTGCGCGAGGCCGGGGCCGGCTGAGACCGGGTGCGGGTCCCTCGTCCCGCCCGCGTTCCCGCGCCGGGCGGCGCATCGCGGGGCTCGCATCGCCGGGGTCAGAGCGCGGTCGGCAGCGTCCGCAGCGGGTGCGCGGAGTCCGGGGCCGTCCGCAGGGCGTCCAGCACCGCCGGGTGCGGTCGGCGTACAGCATTGGATAGTCCACCTCGCCGAGCTGCGGACGCACCCGCCAGGCCGGCCGCTCCGCGCCGAGGGAGAACCGCGTGCTGACGCCCGGCTTGTCGCCCCGGGCGTCCTGGCGGGCCCAGCCGCGCCCCTCCGGCAGCCGCACCGCGACCGGACCGTGGACCACCGGATCCGATCCGCCGTCCTCCGTGAGCCGCTGGCAGCAGAAGGCCGTGGGGACCGACCCGGCGCGCGGCAGTGCGGCGAGCGCGGATCGCACATTTATGCACCCAAGCCCAAGGGGCCTTTCAGCAGCGGTCCGTTCAGCGGGCCAGTTCTTCCTTCAGCGCCAGCAGAAAACCGTCCACGTCTTCTTCCGTGGTGTCGAAGGAGCACATCCAGCGGACGTCGCCCGCGGGCTCGTCCCAGAAGTAGAAGCGGTAGCGCTTCTGCAGTCGCTCGCTGACGTCGTGCGGCAGCCGTGCGAACACCGCGTTCGCCTGGACGGCATGCAGGATCTCGACCCCGTCCGTGTCACGTACCCCCGCCGCGAGTCGCTGGGCCATGGTGTTGGCGTGGCGGGCGTTGCGCAGCCACAGGTCGCGGGTGAGCAGCGCCTCCAGCTGCACGGAGACGAAGCGCATCTTGGAAGCGAGCTGCATGGACATCTTCCGCACATGCTTCATGTGCCGCACGGCGTCCGGGTTGAGGACCACGACGGCCTCACCGAAGAGCATGCCGTTCTTCGTGCCGCCGAAGGAGAGGATGTCCACGCCCACCGCGTTGGTGAAGGCACGCATCGGCACGTCGAGCGATGCCGCGGCGTTGGCTATCCGGGCCCCGTCGAGGTGCACCTTCATCCCGTAGCCGTGGGCGTGCTCGCAGATCGCCCGGATCTCGCCGGGTGTGTAGACCGTGCCGAGTTCGGTGTTCTGCGTGATCGAGACGACCTGTGGCATCGCCCGGTGCTCGTCGTCCCAGCCGAAAGCCTGACGGTCGATCAGCTCGGGTGTGAGCTTGCCGTCGGGCGTGGGTACGGTGAGGAGCTTCAGCCCGGCGACGCGTTCGGGGGCACCGCCCTCGTCCACGTTGATGTGCGCCGTCTCGGCCGCGACGACGGCGCCCCAGCGGTCGGTGAGTGCCTGCAGCGCGACGACGTTGGCTCCGGTGCCGTTGAAGACCGGGAAGGCCTCGGCGCTCGGGCCGAAGTGGCTGTGGATCAGCCGCTGGAGGTGGTCGGTGTACGCGTCCTCGCCGTACGCGATCTGGTGCCCGCCGTTGGCGACGGCGAGCGCGGCCAGGATCTCCGGGTGCGCCCCCGCGTAGTTGTCACTGGCGAAGCCACGGACCTGCGGGTCGTGGTGGCGTACGGCATCGGTCCTCACGGGGCGGGTGTCAGCCACAGGCGCTTTCCGTTCACGTCTCCGGCGGGCTGGTCCCAGACACCGGCGATGGCCTCGGCCAGCTGCGCGACGTCGGTGAAGCCCGAGAACTTGGCATTCGGACGCTCGGCACGCATCGCGTCGTGCACCAGAGCCTTGATCACCAGGACGGAAGCAGCCGTCCGCGGACCGTCCTCGCCGCCCGCCTTGCGGAAGGCGTCGCCGAGCGCCAGGGTCCAGGCCTCGGCCGCGGCCTTCGACGCCGCGTAGGCGGCGTTGCCCGCGGTGGGCTTGGACGCACCGGCCGCGCTGATCAGCACATAGCGGCCGCGGTCGCTGCGCAGCAGCGCGTCGTGGAAGGCCAGCGAGGTGTGCTGCACCGTACGGATCAGCAGCTTCTCCAGCAGGTTCCAGTCGGCGATCTCGGTCTCGGCGAAGCTGGGGCTGCCGCGCCAGCCGCCCACCAGATGCACCAGACCGTCGATACGGCCGAACTCGGCCTCCGTACGGTCGGCCCAGGCCCGGGTGGCCTCCAGGTCCAGCAGATCGACCGTCTCACCGGTGACGGTGGAGCCGCCGTGCGCGTAGCGCGCCGCGTCCACCGCCTCGGCGAGCCGGGCGACGTCGGCGTCGGCGCCGACCACGGTCGCCCCGGCCTCGGCCAGCCTCAGCAGCGCGGCGCGGCCGGCCGGCCCCGCGGCCCCGGCCACCGCGACCACGGCTCCGTCCAGCGATCCCTTGCTCATCGTCTCCGCCTCCTGCCTGCGGGCGCTCACGCGGCTTCCCGCTCGGGAACGCCCGCCGCGGTGATGCCCTTCGTCGAGGCGACCACGCTCTTCAGCTTCTTGGCGAGCGCCTCATAGAACATGCTGAGCGGAAACTCGTCCGGAAGCACGTCGTCCACAAGTTTACGCGGCGGCTGGCTCAGGTCCAGGGCGTCGGGCCCCTTGGCCCAGCGCGATCCCGGGTGCGGGGCGAGGTAGCGGGAGACCAGGTCGTAGGCGGCGAACCAGTGGACCAGCTTGGGGCGGTCGATGCCGGCCCGGTACAGGTCCTCGATCTCCGCGCAGAGCTGCTGGGTGACCTGCGGGGCGCGCTCCCAGTCGATCTTCAGGGTGCTGTCGGTCCAGCGCACCACGTCGTGCTGGTGGAGATAGGCGAAGAGCAGCTGGCCGCCGAGGCCGTCGTAGTTGCGCACGCGCTCGCCGGTCACCGGGAAGCGGAACATCCGGTCGAAGAGCACGGCGTACTGGACGTCGCGGCCCTGTCCGAAACCGTCGGCCTCCAGCCGCACGGCCTCCCGGAAGGCGGTGAGGTCGCAGCGCAGCTCTTCGAGGCCGTACATCCAGAACGGCTGGCGCTGCTTGATCATGAAGGGGTCGAACGGCAGGTCGCCGTGGCTGTGGGTGCGGTCGTGGACCATGTCCCACAGCACGAACGCCTGCTGGCAGCGGTCCTGATCGGAGACCATCTCCCGGATGTCGTCCGGCAGTTCGAGCCGCAGGACCTTCACGGCGGCCTCCGTGACGGCCCGGAAGCGTGCCGCCTCGCGGTCGCAGAAGATGCCGCCCCAGGTGAAGCGGTCGGGGGCTTCACGGACGGCGATGGTCTCGGGGAAGAGCACCGCGGAGTTGGTGTCGTACCCGGACGTGAAGTCCTCGAAGGTGATGCCGCAGAAGAGCGGGTTGTCGTAGCGCGTGGCCTCCAGCTCGGAGAGCCACTCGGGCCAGACCATGCGCAGCACGACCGCTTCGAGATTGCGGTCCGGGTTGCCGTTCTGCGTGTACATCGCGAAGACGACCAGGTGCTGGAGTCCGTCGGCGCGCAGGTCGGCCGGGTGGAAGGCGAGCAGTGAGTCAAGGAAGTCCGGGACGGCGAATCCGCCTTCCGCCCACGCGCGGAGGTCGGCGACGAGCGCCCGGTGGTACGCGGCGTCGTGGGGCAGCAGCGGGGACAGCTCCTCGATCGCGCCCGTCACGCGTGCGAACGCGGCGTCGACGGCCGTTCGGGAGGGGGCTCCGTCGGCTGCGAAGTCGATGGAGCCGTCCTTCGACTGCCAGGGCCGGATCTGCTCGACGGCATTCTTGAGCACGGGCCAGGCCGGGTGCTCGACCACGCGCTGGGCGCCGGATATACCGCCGTCGACCGCGTCCTGCACAAGAATTTTCGTCATGTCACTTCCTCCACAGCAGAACTTACCGTCCAAGCGCTGGGACACCGTATCCATGTTGAGAGCGCTCATTCAAGGGCGCATGCAACAGATTGTCCCGCCGAACCCCCTTGATCGCAGCGAATCTTCCTGCCGTAGCCCCCTGTGGAACCGCTTCCACCCCCACAGGGCCCGGAAAAACCGCACATCGAGAAGTCAGCGATACGGTCCCCCTCCGGCCGGAAAAGCGGACGCTCCGCGGCATCACCGGGACCGGGGACGGCGGCGGGGCCGGAACGTTAGGCTGCGGTTCTGCCAGCTGGGTAGCAATGCCACGCGAGAGCCGCCGTCGACGGAAGCGAGAGAACCTTGAGTCTCCTCATCATCGGACATCGCGGGGTCATGGGCGTCGAACCGGAGAACACCCTGCGGTCCTTCCGCCACGCCGAACAGGCGGGTATGGACGCCATCGAGCTCGACCTGCATCTGAGCAAGGACGGCGCACTCGTCGTCATGCACGACACCGACGTGGACCGCACGACCGACGGCAAGGGCGCCATCGCCGACCGGACGCTCGCCGAGCTGCGTGAGCTCGACGCCGGGCAGGGCGAGCGGATCCCGGTCTTCGAAGAGGTGCTGGACGCGGTCGGCTCACCGATCCAGGCCGAGATCAAGGACGCCGCCGCCGCGCGGGCACTCGCCGAGGTGATGCTCCGGCGCGACCTGGCCGGACGGGTGGAGGTCTCCTCGTTCCACGACGAGGCGGTCAGCGAGATCGCCGCGCTCGTGCCGGGCGTACGGACCGTGCTCATCGCGAGCCGCTGGGGGCCGGACATCGTGGCCCGCGCCAAGGCCGCCGGCGCCGCGACGGTGGCGCTGAACATCCGCAGGCTGACCCTGGAGACCGTCGAGAAGGCGCACGCGGAAGGGCTGAAGGTGCTCGGCTGGGTGGTGAACACCCAGGACCACCTGCGGCTGGTCCGGGCGCTGGATCTGGACGGCGCGACCACCGACTACCCGGAGATCCGGCGCACCGGGCGGTTCACGGCCTGAGCACCGCTACTCCGTGCGCGCTCCGGGGATTCCGGCCGGGAGCGGCTTGACCAGCAGCTCGAACTGCAGGTCGTCGCGGAGCGGGATACCGAACCGCTCGTCGCCGTACGGGAAGGGGAACATCCTCCCCGTACGGCGGTAGCCGCGCCGCTCGTACCAGGCGATGAGGTCGTCCCGTACCGAGATCACCGTCATGTGCATCTCGTCGGCGCCCCACTCCGTGCTCACCCGGCGTTCGGCCTCCGCGATGATCCGCTTGCCGAGTCCGGCACCCTGCAGAGCCGGACTCACAGCGAACATCCCGAAGTAGGCCGCGTGGCCGCGCCGCTCCAACTGGCAGCAGGCGACGGGCTCGCCGTCGCGCTCCACCACCATCACCCGGCTAGCGGGCGCCGCGATGACTCCGCGCACCCCGTCCGGGTCGGTGCGGCGGCCTCCCAGGATGTCCGCCTCCGTGGTCCAGCCGGTGCGGCTGGTGTCGCCGCGGTAGGCCGACTCGATCAAGGTGACGAGCGCCGGTATGTCGGTCTCTGCCGCGTCCCTGAAAGTGATCCGGTCGGGGGCGGTGTCCATGGGGTGAGGTCTCCCGTCGAAGGCGGTTCCGGGCGGTCCGGAGCTGTCGGCCGCTGCTGTCCAGACAGTAACGCGCCCATGACGCGCTCCCCTGTGCCCCCCTGCGCTTGCGTGCGCTCCGCCCGGTCCGGGCATCGATGCGTCGAGGCCCGGACCGGGCGGAGCCGACGCGTCGAACGGGGAGGTACGCCGTGCACGGTGGATCCGCGATGTCCGGCTGGCTGCTGATGTCACTGAGCGCGGCCACCGGCGCCTACTGCCTGCTGCGGATGCGCAGCACCTCGCAGCGGGCGCGGACGGCTGCGGGGAGCGAGGCGGTGATGGGGTTCGGCATGGCGGCGATGGCCCTGCCCGCCGCGGTGGCCACTCCCCCGCAGTGGGGCTGGACGGTGCTCGCCGCGGTCTTCGCGGCGGGCGGCCTCCGGGCGCTGTGGCAGCTCCGCACGAGCGCTCACCATCTGCACCATCTGGTCGGCTCGCTCGCCATGGTCTACATGGCGCTCACGATGGCAGCGGGGACGGCACCGGGCGGAGCGTCCGGCGGAACCAACATGGAGCACGCGGCGCACTCGGCGGGCGGGGTCCCGCTGCTCACCGGCGCGCTGCTCGCCTACTACGCGGTGTACGTACTGCGCGCGGGCGCCACCCTGGTGCCCTCGCCGGCGACGCCCGGCCCCGTGACGGGCGGGGCGGCTGCCGGTGGTGCGGCACTGGGTGCGTCCGGCGGGGCCATCGGCCGGGGCGCCGGGCCGGAGCTGGCGCTCGCCTGCCGACTCGCCATGGGAATGGCCATGTTCGCGATGCTGTTGACGATCTGACCCCGGCAGGGCGGCGGAAGCCGACCGTGTCCTGCGTCACTTGCGGGCCGAGGCCATACCCCGGTGGGGCGCCGACTCCATAAGCTGGCGACCATGGTGGTCTCCCTAGCGCTGTTGCTACTCGGAGCCGTGGCTGCTGTTGCGGCACCGCGGCTTCTGGCGCGCGCCCAGTGGCCCGAACGGGAGCCCGTGGTGGCGCTGTGGGTGTGGCAGTGCGTGGTGGCCGCCGTGCTGCTCTGCTTCGCGCTGGCCATGACCTTCAGCGCGTCGGCGGCCTGGCAGCTCGTGCGGGGCAACGTCTTCGCCCCCGCCCCGCACGCGGTTGTGGAGGCGTACGCACTCGGCGCGTACGCCCAGTGGTCGGCGGCGACAGCGACGGTGCTGGCCGCGGGCGGTGTCTGGACGGCCGCGATGCTCACCCGGGAGATCCGCCGCGCACGGGCCGCCCGCCGGCGGAGCCGCAGGGAGCTGCTGGTGCGCTCCCCCGTGCTGCCCGGCGAGGAGCCCGGCAGCGAGCGTCTCGTCGTGCTGGAGGGCGAGCGTCCCGACGCCTGGTGGCTGCCCGGTACGGCCCCCCAACTGGTCATCACCACGGCGGCACTTCGGGGGCTGAAAGGCCGTCAGCTCGACGCGGTGCTCGCCCACGAGCAGGGCCACGCGCGGGCCCGGCACGACTGGCTGCTGCACTGCTCGGCCGCGCTGGCCGTGGGCTTCCCGCAGATCCCGGTCTTCGCCGCCTTCCGCAACGAGATGCACCGGCTGGTGGAGCTGGCCGCCGACGATGTGGCGTCGCGCCGCTTCGGCCGGCTGACGATCGCACTGGCGCTGGTCCAACTCAACGAGCACCGGGGGGTGTTCGGCCCCTGCCCGACCCCCGACGCGGAGCTTCCGCACCGCGTCGACCGGCTGCTGAGCGCGGCCCCGCGCCTCACCACTGGCCGCAGGCTGAGGCTCACCGCCGCCGCCTCGCTGGTGCCGGTCGTGCCGCTGCTGGTGGCGTTCGTCCCGGGACTGCGCGCGCTCGGATAGCGGTGGCTGCGAGAACGCCGGCGACTGCCGCGACAGCAGGCCGGGAAAGAATGCCCCCATGACGATCAAAGCCGTACTCTTCGACTTCTCCGGGACGCTCTTCCGGGCCGAGTCCGTCGCGGCATGGCTGCGCGCCACCCTGGACCAGGCGGGCGCCACGCTGAGCCAGGAGGAATTCGCCCTCCGCACAGCGGAGTTGACGGCCGCAGGCGCACAACCCGGCGGGCCGGTCCCCCAGCGGGTGCCGTCCTCGCTCGCCGGGCTCTACGCCTCCCGAGACGAGAGCGCCGAGCAGCACCGCGCCGCGTTCACGGGCCTCGCCCGTCAGGTCGCGCTGCCGGATCCGGCGCTGTACGACGCCCTCTACGCACGCCATATGACGCCGGCCGCCTGGAGCCCCTACCCGGACACGGCCGAAGTGCTCGGCGCCCTGCACGCCCGCGGGATCGGGGTCGGGGTGGTGAGCAACATCGGCTGGGACCTCCGGCCGGTGTTCCGCGCCCACGGGGTCGATCCGTTCGTGGACCACTACACCCTGTCGTACGAGCACGGCATCCAGAAACCCGACGTACGGCTGTTCCGTGCCGCCTGTGAGGCACTGGGCCAGGACCCGGGCGAGACCCTGATGGTCGGCGACGACCGGCGCGCCGACGGGGGTGCCCGGAATCTGGGCTGCGCCGTCCATTTCGTGGACCATCTCCCGGCCACTGAACGCCCGGACGCACTCCGCCCGGTCCTGGATCTCACCGGCTGACCCGCCCGCACGGCCGGATCGGCTCGCCAGAAATCAGCACGAACCGTCCTGAACCGGCTGAAATCCCCTGGATGGAGACAGCGGAAATCCGGACCGGACAGTCCCCCGCGCCGCCCGGTCCGGACGATTCCCGCAGGAGGACCCCTGACGGGGCCCTGTGCAGGATGCGCTGATTATAGTTGGCTGAGAGCCAGTCAACGCAGGAGTAAGCATGTCCCCGCGCAGCCAATCGGTCAATGAGGAGTTGCGGCGGCGTTCCCGCGAGCGGCTTCTGCAGGCCACAGTGGATCTTGTCGGCGAGCGCGGGTACGAGGCGACGACACTGGCGGACATCGCCGACCGTGCCGGATCCGCCCGCGGCCTCGTCTCGTACTACTTCCCGGGCAAGCGCTACCTGCTGCAGTCCGCCGTGCACCGCCTGATGCACCGCACGCTCACCGCGGCCCTGGAGCGCGAGCCGCGCACCGACGACGGGCAGGAACTGCTGGCGCGGGCCATCGACGCGATCCTGGGGCTCGCCGCCGACCATCCCGTACTGATGCGGACCCATATGGCCGGAATCCTTCAGGAGCAGGGGTTCGTGCAGTGCCCCGAACAGCAGCAGCTCGCCCGGGCCCTGCGCTCGACCGTGGAACGGTACGGATCACCCGACCCGGACACCGACTACCCGCTGCTGCGTGCCCAGCTGATGGGCACGGTCTTCGCACAGCTGCTGCCGGGCGCACCCATGCCGCCCGCGCGGCTGCGGGCCGAACTGTTCCAGCGGTACGGACTCGACTGGAAGCTCGGAGCGCCCCCGGACGACGGGGCCGCCCCGCCACCGTCCTGACAGCGGCGGGGGTTCACGCCTCCCGCGCGGCCTCGGCCGCCGCCGCGGCGAGGACACTGTCCAGCAGGCCGGGGAAGACCGCGTCCAGGTCGTCCCTGCGCAGCACGTTCATCTTCGCGGTCCCCCGGTAGATCTGCCGGATCACACCGCTCTCGCGCAGCACCCTGAAGTGGTGGGTGGTGGTCGACTTGGTCACCGGAAGGTCGAACCGGGAGCAGGTCAACTCCCCGCCGTCCAGAGCGAGTTCCCGCACCACGCACATCCGCATGGGGTCGGCCAGCGCATGGAGCACACCGTCCAGACGGATCTCGTCCCGCGCCGGATGAGCGAGTGCACGGCTGCTCGTTGCGGTCGCCACGACGGCTCTCCTTCATTCGGGCCCGGACGGATTCGGGGACGGCTCCATTGTACGAGTTCCATCGTAGTTTGACATTCACCGTACTACGACGAGTATCGTACAAGCTGTCCCGACACCGTTGTGAATGGAGCCTGTCGTGAGCGCCCTTTTCGAGCCGTACACCCTGCGGTCGCTGACCTTCCCCAACCGCGTATGGATGCCGCCCATGTGCCAGTACTCGGCGGCCACTTCGGGGCCCGGCACGGGCGTCGCCAACGACTGGCACTTCGCGCACTACGCCGCGCGGGCCGCCGGGGGCACCGGCCTGGTCATCGTCGAGGCCACCGCCGTCAGCCCCGAGGGCCGGATCAGCCCCGCCGACCTGGGCATCTGGAACGACGCCCAGGTGGAGGCGCTCCGCCGGATCACCACCTTCCTCAAGGGGCAGGGCACGGTTCCCGGCATTCAGCTCGGTCATGGCGGACGCAAGGCCTCGACCGACCGCCCCTGGAACGGCGGCGGCCCGGTCGGCCCGGACCAGGACGGGTGGCAGCCGGTCGCCCCCAGCCCGGTCCCGTTCGCCGCGGGCGAGCACGTGCCCGACGAGCTGACCACCACTGGGATACAGGAGATCGTCGGCCAGTTCGCCGATGCCGCCCGGCGTGCGCTCGACGCGGGGTTCCAGGTCGCCGAGATCCACGGCGCACACGGCTATCTGGTGAGCGAGTTCCTCTCGCCGCACAGCAACCACCGCACCGACGAGTACGGCGGATCGTTCGAGAACCGCACCCGCTTCGCACTCGAAGTCGTGGACGCCGTGCGGGCGGTGTGGCCCGACGAGCTGCCGCTCTTCTTCCGCATCTCGGCCACCGACTGGCTGGACGAGGGCGGCTGGACGGCCGACGACACGGTGCGCCTCGCCCCGCTGCTCAAGGAGCACGGCGTCGACCTGCTCGATGTGTCCACCGGCGGCAACGCGCCCGGGGTCCGCATCCCGGTCGGCCCCGGCTACCAGGTGCCCTTCGCCGCGCGCGTCAAGGCCGGGACATCCCTCGCTGTCGCCGCCGTCGGGCTGATCACCGAGGTCGAGCAGGCCGAGAAGATCCTGGCCAACGGTGAGGCGGACGCGGTCCTGCTCGGCCGCGAGCTGCTCCGCAACCCGTCCTGGGCGCGGCACGCGGCCCGGGTGCTCGGCGCGGACGTCCACGTACCGCAGCAGTACCACCGCTCCGTCTGAGCACCGGCCGGGAGGGCGCGGCGCCCTCCCGGCCGGCTCCCGGGTCTGCGGGGAGGGGACTGCCCTACGCGACCCGCAGATCCGCGATGGCGTCCTCGTCCCACTCGATGCCGAGCCCGGGCGTCTCCGGCGGGACGACACAGCCGTCCTCGATGACCAGCTCACTGCGGGTGATCGCGCCGAGCTGCGGAATGTGCTCCACGTACATCCCGGCGGGCACCGCGCAGGCCAGGCTCGCGTGCAGCTCCATCAGGAAGTGCGGGGCCACCCGCACATTGCATGCCTCGGCGGCGTGCGCGACCTTCAGCCACGGGGTGATGCCGCCGACGCGGGCCACATCTGCCTGCACGATCCCGGCGGCGCCCGTCGACAGGTACTCGGCGAAGTGCCCGACGCTGTACACCGATTCACCCACCGCGACCGGCACCGTGGTCGAGCGGGCGAGCCTCAGGTGTCCCGCCACGTCCTCGGCCGGCAGCGGCTCCTCGAACCACGCGATGTCGAGCGGCTCGAAGGTGCGGGCCCGGCGGATCGCCTCCGCCCCGGTGAGCGACTGGTTGGCGTCGACCATGATCTCGAAGGCGGGCCCGGTCTCCTCGCGGACGGCCGCGAGCCGCTCCGCGTCCTCGACCGCGGTGGGCTTGCCGACCTTCAGCTTGGCTCCGCGCAGCCCCGACGCCTGGGCCGCCGAGACGTTCTTCACCAGTTCATCGGTGCTCAGATGCAGCCAGCCGCCCTCGGTGTCGTACACGGGCAGCCGGTCGTGCGCCCCGCCCGCGAGCCGCCAGAGCGGTTCACCGGCGCGCAGGCACCGCAGGTCCCACAGGGCCGTGTCGACGGCGGCCAGTGCCAGTGAGGTGAGGAGCCCGAACGCGGTGGCCCGGGTCGCCGCGAGCATCCGGGCCCAGACCGCCTCGACGTTACGGGCATCGGCGCCCAGCAGCGTGGCGGCGAGGTGGTCGCGCAGCAGCGCCAGTACGGAACTGCCGCCGGTGCCGATCGTGTAGGAGTACCCGGTGCCGCTCAGCCCGTCGTCGGTCCCGACGGTGACGAGGATGGTCTCCTGCCGGACGAAGGTCTGGCTGGCGTCGGTGCGCAGCGTCTCGGGCTCGATGAAGACGAGCCGGCAGTCGACGCTCGTGATTCTGCTCATGGGTGTGGTCTCCCGCTGTTCCGTCGCTCGTTGATGGTCCCCACGGCCCCGGTGTCACTCCTCGACGAGGACGACTTCGAGGGTCCGGGGGCCGTGGACGCCTTCGACCCGGTCGAGTTCGATGTCGCTGGTGGCCGAGGGGCCCGAGATCCAGGTGAGCGGGCGCGCCGGGTCGAGGCGTGGGAGGGCCTGCGGCACCGAGGCGACCACCTGGGCCGGGGCCCGTACGACGCAGATGTGGTGGTCGGGGACGAGGGTGATCCGGCGGCGGCCCTGGCCTGCGCCGCCGTCCAGGACGAGGGTGCCGGTCTCGGCGATGGCCACCGCGCATCCGGTGACCACACTGTCCACGGCGTCGAGTTCCTGTGCGGTCGACGCCGGTGTGTCAGCGGTCAGGGTCGCAGTGGACCCGGCCAGCCACTCGGCGGGCAGCCCGGGCGGTGCAAGTACCGTCGTGGCGCCGCGCCCGGCCAGCAGCCGGGCCAGGAGCGCGGGCAGCCCGCCGGGCCGGGTCCGGTGCACGAGGGCGCGGTAGTCCGCGAGGTTCTCGTGGAGGAGGTCCAGCACGGCCGCCGGGTCGTCGGCGGTGTGCGTGGTGAGGTAGTCGCGGGTGACCTCGGGGGCCTCCGGCGCGTCGGCGACCGCGGCACGTACGCGGGCGAGGATCTGGTCGCGGGAGCTCATGTGCGGTTCTTCTTCCACCAGTCACGGAACGGTTCGGGCGGCAGCTCGGGCAGGTCGCGGCTGTCGGTCCACGCCGCCGCGCCCGGCAGCCGCTTGGGGTGCAGCCCACGGGTCCTCGATGCCGCCCTCTCACCCGCGGCGAGTGCGGCCGGATGGTTCAGCACCCAGCCGGCCGCCTTCATCGCCGCCTTCTCAAGACGGTGGCCCCTGCCGCCCTGGCCTGCGACCCGCTCCCGCAGGTGGACCAGGACCTCGGGGATGTCGATGGCGACCGGGCACACGTCGTAGCAGGCACCGCAGAGCGAGGAGGCGTACGGCAGCGAGGCGTCGATCTCGCTCTCCGTGCCCCGGAGTTGCGGGCTGAGGATGGCGCCGATGGGGCCCGGGTAGACCGAGCCGTACGCGTGGCCGCCCGCCCGTTCGTAGACCGGGCAGACGTTGAGGCAGGCCGAGCAGCGGATGCAGCGCAGCGCCTGGCGGCCGACCTCGTCGGCCAGGGTGGCGGTGCGGCCGTTGTCGAGCAGCACCAGGTGGAAGTCCTGCGGTCCGTCCGCGTCGGTGGTGCCGGTCCAGGTGCTGGTGTACGGGTTCATCCGCTCGGCCGTCGACGACCGCGGCAGGGTCTGGAGGAAGACCTCCAGGTCCTGCCAGGTCGGCACGATCTTCTCGATGCCCACCACGGAGATGAGCGTCTCGGGCAGCGTCAGGCACATCCGGCCGTTGCCCTCGGACTCCACCACGACCAGGGTGCCGGTCTCCGCGACCATGAAGTTGGCCCCCGAGATCCCCACCTTCGCCCGGAGGAACTTCTCCCGCAGATGCAGCCTGGCGGCCTCGGCCAGTTCGGCCGGGGAGTCGGTCAGCCCCTCCGGGGCCGGCCGCCCCCACTCGCTCATCGTCCGGGCGAAGATCTCACGGATCTCGCCCCGGTTGCGGTGGATCGCCGGGACCAGGATGTGGCTGGGGCGGTCCTCGCCCAGCTGCACGATCAGCTCCGCGAGATCCGTCTCGTACGCGGCGATGCCCTCGGCCTCCAGCGCCTCGTTGAGACCGATCTCCTGGGTCGCCATCGACTTGACCTTGACGACCTCGCGCTCGCCGGTCGCCTTCACGAGCCCGGCGACGATCCGGTTCGCCTCGTCGCCGTCGGCCGCCCAGTGGACGGTGCCCCCGGCGGCCGTGACCGACTCCTCCAACTGCACCAGGTACTCGTCCAGATGACGCAGCGTCCGGTCCTTGATCTGCTTGCCCGCCTCCCGCAGCTGCGCCCAGTCGGCGAGCTCCGCCACGGCCTTCGCCCGTTTGTCGCGGATGGTGTGGGTGGCGTGCCGGAGGTTCCCGCGCAGCGTCTCGTTGTGTACGGCTTCCCTGGCCGCCTTCGGGAAGGACGGCATCCCGAGGTAGGTACCGCTCATGCGTGGGGCTCCTCTTCGGTGCTCGCCAGGATCTCGGCCAGGTGGAGCGCCCGCAGTGGCGCGTCCTGGCGGCGCAGGATGCCGCCGATGTGCATCAGACAGGAGTTGTCGGCCCCGCACAGCACATCGGCGCCGGTCGACACCGCGTTGCGCACCTTGTCCTCACCCATGGCGGCCGACACGTCCGCGTTCTTCACCGCGAAGGTCCCGCCGAAACCGCAGCACTCCTCGGCCCCTTCCAGCTCCCGCAGCTCCAGCCCCCGTACCGCGTCGAGCAACCGGCGCGGCCGGTCACCGAGCCCCAGCATCCGCAGGCCGTGGCAGGACGGGTGGTAGGTCACCGAATGCGGGAAGTACGCCCCGACATCGACCACCCCCAGCACATCCACCAGGAACTCCGTCAGCTCGTACGTCTTTGGCACGGAGCGGGCCGCCGCGTCGGCGAGCTCGTGGCCGCGGTGCTCCGCCGCCGCCTTGCGGCCGATCCGCGGATAGTTGTCGCGGACCATCGCCGCGCAGGAGCCCGACGGCGTGACGACGTAGTCGTAGGGAGCGAACTCCCGGTCGTAGCGACGGACGAGTGGTTCGGTCTCGCGCCGGTAGCCGGTGTTGAACTGCGGCTGTCCGCAGCAGGTCTGTCCGGCGGGGAAGCCGACCTCCACCCCCAGCCGCTCCAGCAGCTTCACCACGGCGATTCCGGTCCGTGGATACAACGCGTCATTCACACACGTCACGAAGAGTCCTACCCGCATGTGTCCTTCTCGGGGTCGTCCACGGCTCGGGGCCGCGGCGGATGTGGTCAGGCGGCGGCCGGGGCGGAGGACTGCGCCGCGTCCCTGCGCCGCCACTCCGCCTCGATCTCCTCCAGCGACCGGTTCGCTGTCTCGGGTACCCGGCTCAGGACGAATGCGAGCCCCAGTGCGGAGATCACCGCGTAGATGCCGAAGACCCAGAAGCCGATCGCATCGAGGATGTCAGGAAAGGTCAAGGAGAAGAGGAAGTTGAAGAGGTACTGGGTGAACGTGACGGCTCCCATGCCGAGCGCGCGGGCGCGCAGCGGCAGGATCTCCGGGATGTAGAGCCAGAAGACCGGGCCGAGCCCGAACCCGAAGGCGAAGGTGAAGACGAAGACGCAGATGACGTCGAGAGCGGACGAGTGCGGGAACAGGGCCAGCAGGATGAGCGGCGGCACCTGGCCGCCCAGACTCCAGGCGAGCATCCTGACCCGGCCGAGCCGGTCGATCAGCGGCAGCGAGATGGCGGTGGAGATCACCAGGGCGCCGCCGACACTGTAGTTGGCGATGATGCCGGTGTCGGCGGAGTGCCCGGTGGCTCCGGCGAAGACGGTGGGCGCGTAGTAGACGACCGCGTTGATCCCGGTGAACACCTGGAAGAAGGTCAGGAGCAGTCCGATCCGCAGGGCGGGGCGGTAGCGGTGCAGCAGCTCCCGCAGACCGGCCTCCTGCATCCCGAGGCTCTGCTGGATCTCGGCCGCTTCCGCGTCCGCCTCGGCGCGCGACGACCGCAGCCTCATCAGTACGGCATGGGCTTCGGCCTCCCGGCCGCGCAGGCTCAGCCAGCGGGGGCTGGCGGGGCTGAGCACCATGCCGACGAGGAAGAGCAGGGCGGGCAGCGCGCCCAGCCCGAGCATCCACTGCCAGGAGCCCGAGCCGCGCAGGGCGTCACCGGCGCCGTAGGCGATCAGGATGCCGACGTTGACGCTGAGTTGGTAGAGCGCGCTGATCAGGCCGCGCACCCGCTTCGGCGCCAGTTCGGTGAGGTGGATCAGGCCGAACATATTGGCCAGGCCCACGGCGAGGCCGAGGACGAACCGGGAGACGAGCAGCATCGCGACGCTGGTCGACAGGGCGCAGCCGAGCGACCCCACGGCGAAGACGACTCCGGCGACGATCAGCAGATGCCTGCGGTCGAACCGCTTGGAGGCCAGCGACCCGACGACGATCGACGGCAGCGCGCCGAGCAGGATCAGGCTGGTGACCAGGCCCTGTTCGGTGGAGGAGAGGCCGAAGCGGTCGGTGGCGAAGGGCAGTGCGGTGGCGATGGCGCCGGAGTCGTAGCCGTACAGCAGACCCGCCATTCCGCCGAGCACGGCGACGGCCTTGACGAACCGGGGAAGCGGCGGGGTGACCGCTCCGGTGGTTCCGGGGGCGGATCCGGGTCCGGGCAGGTCTCCGGACGGTGGGCGCGCGGTGGGGACGGAGTGGGGGGAGTCGGCCATGACGCCTCCAGAACAGCCGGATTTTTCCTATAGGAAATTGAGGATCATCGGAGGTTAGCCATGGCGCCCTGGCACACGTCAACCCTTGAGTCGGGCTTTTCTGGCCCTACAGAGGCCATATGAAGACCGGGGTTCTCCCCTGCCTCGTTTTCCTATAGCTTTCGTCTCATTAACATCCGACCTCTGAGTCCGACACATGAGGAGGCTGCTGTCATGCAGCTCATGCGACTGGGCGATCCGGGCAGCGAACGCCCCGCCGTACGCGAAGCCGGTGTCCTCTACGATCTCGGCCCGCTGACCGACGACATCGACGGGCGGTTCCTCGCCGGCGGCGGTATCGCCCGGGTGCGCGAAGCCCTCCGGGCGGGGGCGCTCACCGAACTCCCGGGAGCGGAGCGGCTCCGGGTGGGCGCACCGGTCGCCCGGCCCGCCGCGGTCCTCTGTGTCGGCCAGAACTACGCGGCCCACGCGGCGGAGTCGGGCAGCGAGCCGCCCACCGCACCGATCATTTTCTTCAAGCACCCCAACACCGTGGTCGGGCCGTACGACGACGTCCTGATCCCGCCCGGGGCGAAGACCGTGGACTGGGAGGTCGAACTGGCCGTCGTCATCGGGCGCACCGCGCGCTACCTGGAATCGGCGGACGCGGCGGCGGAGTGCATCGCGGGGTACGCGGTCTCCCATGACGTATCGGAACGGACGTACCAGCTCGACGAGTCGGGCGGCCAGTGGTCGAAGGGGAAGTCGAGCGAGACCTTCAACCCGCTCGGGCCGTGGCTCGTACCGGCCGGCGAACTGCCCGGCGGGCCGCAGGCCCTGAACCTCCGCAGCCGGGTCAACGGCGCGCCGCGCCAGGACTCCAGCACCGCGGACATGATCTTCGGGGCGCATGAGCTGGTACGCCACCTCAGCCACTATCTGGTCCTGGAACCCGGCGACATCATCAACACCGGCACCCCGGAGGGTGTCGCGCTCTCCGGCCGCTTCCCGTACCTCTCGGCGGGCGATGTGGTCGACCTCGAAATCGACGGGCTCGGCGCGCAGCGCCAGACGGTGCGAGCGGCGGTGGCGGGCTGATGCGGCGGGTCGCGCAGGTGATCCGAGTACGTCCGGAGAAGCTGGCGTACTACCGCGAACTGCACCGGGCGGTCCCGGAGCCGGTACTCGCCCGGCTGCGGGCGAGCCATATCGCCAACTACTCGATCCATCTGCTCGGGGACCGGCTCTTCAGCTATTTCGAGTACCACGGCGACGACCTGGCAGCGGACCTCGCCGCGATGGGCCGGGACGAGGCCACCCGCGCCTGGTGGGAGCTGACCGATCCCTGCCAGGAGAAGGTGCCCGAGGCGGGACCCGACGACTGGTGGACCCCCATGGAGCAGGTCTTCCTCATGGAGTAGGGAGGCACGATTCCTATAGAATCGGCGGACCCCGGGGCGGGGCCGTTCCGGTGGATCAGGCCGGGCCCGGGAGCCCTGGTCGCCATCCGACGGGCTGGAGGAGGCCGGATGCTGTCGGACGAAGGAACGTCGTCGCCGCAGCGCCAGGTACTGGGCGACAGTGTCTACGAGGCTGTCAAGGCGATGGTCATGGACCACGAGATCAGGCCGGGCGCACGGGTCGGTATCGAGGCGCTCGCCCGTACATTGCAGGTCTCGCCGACGCCGGTACGCGAGGCGCTGGCCCGGCTGGAGTCGGACGGCCTGGTCACGAAGCGGTCCCTCGCGGGGTACCGGGCCACCGAACTGCTCACCCCGCAGGGCCTGGAAGAGCTGTTCGAGATGCGTCTGCTGCTCGAACCGGCTGCGGCGGCGCTGGCCGCGGCCCATGCTGACGACGAGCAGCTCGACAGCATCGAGAGCCTGGTGGAAGAGATGCGCGACCGCCCGGGCTCGGGTGAACGGTACGCCGTCTACCGGGAGTTCGCGGCGGGCGACCAGCGCTTCCACGACACGATCGCCCGGGCCGCCGGCCGTCCCCTGCTGGCGGACGCGGTGAGCAGACTCCACTCACATCTGCACATCTTCCGCCTCAGCAGCATCCAGGGTGCCACCGAGCCGACCCTCGCCGAGCACGACCGCGTTCTGCGCGCCGTGCTGCGCCGCAGCCCGGAGCGCGCGGCGGAGGCGATGACGGACCATCTGCGGCGCAGCATCGAACGCCAGCGCAGCCGCCAGCAGCAGCGCTGACCTCGGGATGCGGGGCGGGCGGGCGCCGGGGCAGCCGGCGCGCCTCACACCTGGCGGTCAGCCAGCGATTCGGCACCTGACGAACGTGAGACCTTGCTGCCCGCTGCTGGAACCGCCGCCGGTTCCCGAGTTGCCCTCCCGGACCTGCGCGAGGAGCTTCTCGCAGGTGTCCGGCGCAGCGCCGGGGCAGTCGGCCTCGAGCCGCTGCTCGCACTCGGCCTGCGGGTCGGTGCGGCCGGACGGCTGCGGCGCTTCGCCGGCCTCCCATGTGCCGATCCCGTAGGAGACGGCGACGGCGATCAGGACGATCGCACCGAACACCATGAGCGGCCGGAACCGCCCCACCGCCCGGGCCGTGCGGGGCCTTCGGATGCGGACCGGGGCCCCTGCCCCCGGTATCGCACGGGTGAGTCTTCGTTTCCAGTACACAAGACGGTAGTAGTGCTTGAGCACCGTCATCCCCTCCTTGATCAGTGCCGCGCCGTTGACACCGTACAAGGGACCAGTGACAGGACGGCTCTCGGCACCGTGGAGGAACCAGGTCCTCAACAGCGGCCAGGTGAGGAGGAGTTGCCCGGCCCTGAGCAGGGCGGGTGGACCGCCTTCGCAGCCGAGTGCGCCTGGTGGACGACGGAACCGGACCGGCGGAGGGCGATGAAGGGGCGGCCCTCCTCCTGCCACTGGCCGGCCGCGTTCCAGCCGGTCGCGCGCGCATGGCCGAGGAGCGCCGACACACCCACCCGGGCCCAGGGGAAGTCGGCCCCCGCGCCGCCTCGTCCGTCGTCGACCCGGACGCGTACGCACTCGTCGACATCCACCGGAGCCGCCTCGGCCAGCAGCAGCCCTCGGGGGGCGATGAGCTGCGCGGCCCGGCCGAGCAGGGCGCGCGGGTCGCCGCCGATGCCGATGTTGCCGTCGATGAGCAGCGCCGTGCCCCAGCGCCCCTCCCCCGGCAGCCGGTCGAAGACGGAGCGGCACAGAGCGGACGCTCCGGCACGTGCGGTACGGGCGACGGCCGCGTGGCTGACATCGACACCCAGGGCGCGGTGGCCGAGCCCGGCCAGTGCGGCGACCAGCCGGCCGGGGCCGCAGCCGATGTCGAGGACCGTCCCCTCGCAGCGGCCGAGCACGGACATGTCGGCGCGGTCGGCGGCCGCGCACCAGCGTTCCACGTCGAGCGGGAGGAGCCAGCCGTCGGCGCGGCGGAGGAACAGCGGGCCGCGTCCGGTGCGCAGGGCGTCGGTGTACGGGTCCGACTGCCAGCAGCGGGCCCGGACGGGAGCGCTCACGTGCGGGCTCCGGCGGGGTGGCCGGACTGGGCCGGTGTGCGGTGACCGGAAGCCGGGAGCGCGGCTGCGGCGGCCGCCGCGAAGCCGCTGTCCGGGACGGCGGCCGCCACCGCCCGTACGTCGTCCGCGGTGTCGACGTCACGCAGCGCGGGCAGATCACGGACGGTGAGCCCGGCCCCCGTCAGCCTCGCCCGCTGCGCCGCACCGGTGCCCGGGGTCGACATGGGAACACCGCGGATGAGTTCGGGACGGGGTTCGGCGAATCCGAGTGCCCAGAACCCGCCGTCGTCGGCCGGACCGAACCAGGCGTCGCAGCTGGTCCAGCCACCGGGCCCGAGCGCGGGTTCCAGCAGGGCCGGGGTGAGTTGCGGGGTGTCCATGCCGACGAGCAGCGCGGGGCCCGTACAGAGTGCGAACGCGGCGGCGAGCCGTTCGTCGAGTCCGCCACCGCTCTGCGGGACGACCTCGATACCGGGCGGCAGCCACTTCCCCGGCGCGCCTTCGAGTACCAGGATCCGGCGCCGGGCCGGACAGCCCAGGACCGCCGTGAGCGTGTCCCGGAGCGCGGCCTCGGCGATGTGCGCCGCCTGCTGCGGGGTGCAGGGCGGGGTGAGCCGGGTCTTGACCCGGCCCGGACGCGGCTCCTTGGCGATGACGAGCAGCGTGGTCATCGCACCGCCCCCTCTGCGGGCGCCGGGGCGTTCAGTACGGAGCGCATGTCGCCCACCGCCTGCCAGGTGCCCCGCCAGGTGCCCGTGACCTTGGATTTCCCGGTGCGCGGCCGGTAGGGCACGTCCTGCTCGGTGATCCGCCACCCCGCGTCGGCCGCTCGTACGACCATCTCCAGCGGATAGCCGCTGCGCCGGTCGGTCAGTCCGAGGCCGAGCAGCTCCGCACGGCGGGCGGCGCGCATCGGGCCGAGGTCCCGCAGGCGCAGCCCGGTGCGGGTGTGCAGCATCCGGGACAGGGCGTAGTTGCCCGCACGAGCGTGCAGCGGCCAGGCACCGCGCCCGGTGGGACGCCTGCGGCCCAGCACGAGATCGGCCTCTCCGTCCGCCACGCGCCGGACGAGACCGGCCAGCAGCCCGGGGTCCAGTGAGCCGTCGCAGTCGCAGAAGCACAACAGCTCGGCCGTCGCGGCACGCAGACCCGCGTGGCAGGCGGCGCCGAAACCGCGGCGGGGTTCGTGGACGACAGTGGCCCCGAGGCCGGAGGCGATGGCGGCCGAACCGTCGGTGGAGCCGTTGTCGACCACGAGCGCCCGCCAGCCGGACGGGATGCGCTCCAGCACCCGGGGCAGTGCTCCGGCTTCGTCCAGGCAGGGGAGGACGACGTCCACCGTCATGGGGGGCACGGGGCTCGGGGGCCTCAGAGGCATCAGGTCGGTCACGTCCCTCACCGTACGAACCGAACGGCGCGGGATGGCTCTTCCGTTCCTTACGAAACGCGGACGTCCGCGCACAACCACCCGTGCGACCGGACGCCCGCCGCAGCCGGGTGACACGCTGGGGCCATGCAGAACCAGCGCCCAGCCCTCCCCCCGCCCTGCGTGCTGGTCGTCGACGACGACCCGACCGTCTCGGAGGTCGTCGCCGGTTATCTCGACCGCGCCGGGTACTCCGTGGACCGCGCGGCCGACGGCCCGGCCGCTCTGGAGTGCGCGGCGCGGCGCAGGCCCGATCTGGTGGTGCTCGATCTGATGCTGCCGGGCATGGACGGCCTGGAGGTGTGCCGCGCACTGCGGGACCGCGGCCCGGTTCCGGTGATCATGCTGACCGCGCGCGGCGACGAGGACGACCGGATCCTGGGGCTCGAAATAGGCGCGGACGACTACGTCACCAAGCCGTTCAGCCCGCGGGAGCTGGTGCTCCGGGTCGACTCGGTGCTGCGCCGCAGCGGTAGGGGCGGCGACCGGCCGGGCCCGCTGCTGCACGCCGCGGGGCTCACGGTGGATCCCGCGGCCCGGCGTGCCGTCAAGGACGGACGCGAACTCGCCCTGACTCTGAGGGAGTTCGACCTGTTGGCCTATCTGATCGGGCACTCGGGGCAGGCCTGCGGCCGGGAGCAGCTGATGCACGAGGTGTGGGGCTGGGAGTTCGGCGATCTGTCGACCGTCACGGTCCACGTACGCCGGCTCCGCGGCAAGATCGAGGACGATCCCGCCGCACCGAGGCTGATCCGGACCGTGTGGGGGGTCGGCTACCGGTTCGAGGACGGAACGGGCCGGATGGACGGGACTGACCGGCTGGACGGAACGGGCCGGATGGACGGAACGGAGTCCAGCGGCGCGGGCACGGATGCAGGCACGGGTACGGATGCGGGTGCGGACGGGGCCGACGCGGGTGGTGCCGGGTCCGGGCCGGGCGCGGCCGCCCGGTCCGGCGAGGCGGGCGCCCGATGAAGGACCTGCTGCTGATCGCTCTGTACGCGTTCCTCGGCGCCGGCGCGGCCGGACTGATCGGGGCCGGCGCCCTGTGGCGGCTGCGCCACCGCTCGGTCGCCCTGTCGCTCACCGTCATCTCGGCCGTCGCGGTGACCGCGATGCTGGCGGGGACGCTGGCGGTGGCCAGGGCGATGTTCCTGTCACCGCACGACCTCAAGGTGGTGACCCTGGTGGTGGCCATGGCCGCTGTGGTCTCGCTGGCGACCGCGCTGCTGCTCGGCCGCTGGGTCGTCGCGGGCAGCAGGGCACTGACTCTGGCTGCGCGCTCCTTCGGCGACGGGGGCGACTTCGCCGAACCGGGCGGAGCGCCCACCGCCGAACTGGCCGACCTGGGAAGGGAACTCGCGGCGACGAGCGAGAAGCTTGCGGTGTCACGCCGCCGCGAACAGGCGCTGGAGACCTCACGGCGTGAGCTGGTGGCGTGGATCTCGCACGATCTGCGGACCCCGCTCGCCGGGCTGCGGGCGATGTCCGAGGCGCTGGAGGACGGAATGGCCGCCGATCCCGAGCGCTACTTCCGGCAGATCCGCACGGAGGTGGACCGGATGAACACGATGGTCGGCGACCTCTTCGAACTGTCCCGCATCCATGCGGGAGCGCTCACGCTGACCCCGATCCGGATGTCCGTGTACGACCTGGTGGGCGATGCGCTGGCCGGGGCGGATCCACTGGCCCGCGAGCACGGCGTCCGGCTGGAGGGCCGTGGGGTGCAGGCCCTGCCCGTCGAGGTGGACGGCAAGGAGATGACCAGGGTGCTGGCCAATCTGCTGGTGAACGCGATCCACCGGACCCCGGCCGACGGCACGGTGGCGGTCGCGGCCGAGCAGCGGGCCGGCTCCGTCGTCCTCTCGGTGACCGATGGCTGCGGCGGCATCCCCGAGGACGATCTGAAGCGGGTGTTCGACACCGGCTGGCGGGGCAGCGAGGCCCGCACGCCCCCGGCGGGCGCCGGTCTCGGCCTGGCCATTGTGCGCGGCATCGTCGAGGCGCACGCGGGCCAGGCCGCCGTACGCAATGTGACGGGCGGCTGCCGCTTCGAGGTCACCCTGCCCGCGGCCCGGAACGGGTGATCGCCCCGGTGAGACGTACCGGCGGCAGGACGGTCCGGAAGCCGTTGTCGCTTCCCGGACGGTGTGCTGCCGCCGATCCGGTCAGTCGGTGCCGAACTCCATCGCGGCGCGGTCGAGCATCTGGTCGTCGTCGCCGTCGACCTTGCCACGGGAGGCGATGACCTCGGCGCCGCCCTGCGGCATCGCGCCGATCAGCCCCGTCGAGGCGGCCTGGGCGGCGCCGACGAGCGTCGCGTGCGTGTTGCCGACGATGCCGAGATCGGCGTACTGCTCCAGTTTGGCGCGGGAGTCGGCGATGTCGAGGTTGCGCATGGTGAGCTGGCCGATCCGGTCCACCGGGCCGAACGCCGAGTCCTCGGTGCGCTCCATGGACAGCTTGTCCGGGTGGTAGCTGAACGCCGGGCCCGAGGTGTTCATGACCGAGTAGTCCTCGCCGCGCCGCAGCCGCAGCGTCACCTCTCCGGTGACCGCCGCGCCCACCCAGCGCTGCAGCGACTCGCGGATCATCAGGGCCTGCGGGTCCAGCCAGCGGCCCTCGTACATGAGACGGCCGAGGCGCCGGCCCTCATTGTGGTACTGGGCGACGGTGTCCTCGTTGTGGATCGCGTTGACCAGGCGCTCGTACACGGCGTGCAGCAGCGCCATGCCAGGGGCCTCGTAGATACCGCGGCTCTTGGCCTCGATCACCCGGTTCTCGATCTGGTCGGACATGCCCATGCCGTGGCGCCCGCCGATGGCGTTCGCCTCCATCACCAGGTCGACCGGGGAGGCGAACGCCTTGCCGTTGATCGTCACCGGACGGCCCTGATCGAAGCCGATCGTCACGTCCTCGGCGGCGATCTGTACATCGGAGTCCCAGAACCGGACGCCCATGATCGGGTCGACGGTCTCGACTCCGGTGTCGAGGTGCTCCAGGGTCTTGGCCTCGTGGGTGGCGCCCCAGATGTTGGCGTCGGTGGAGTAGGCCTTCTCGGTGCTGTCGCGGTACGGGAGGTCATGGGCGACCAGCCACTCCGACATCTCCTTGCGGCCGCCCAGCTCGGTGACGAAGTCAGCGTCGAGCCACGGCTTGTAGATGCGCAGGTGCGGGTTGGCGAGCAGCCCGTAACGGTAGAACCGCTCGATGTCGTTGCCCTTGAACGTCGAGCCGTCGCCCCAGATCTGCACGTTGTCCTCGAGCATCGCCCGGACCAGCAGGGTGCCGGTGACGGCACGGCCGAGCGGTGTCGTGTTGAAGTAGGACCGCCCGCCGGACCGGATGTGGAACGCACCGCAGGTGAGCGCGGCCAGCCCCTCCTCGACCAGCGCGGCACGGCAGTCGACCAGGCGCGCGATCTCGGCGCCGTACGCCAGCGCACGGCCGGGCACCGACGCGATGTCGGGCTCGTCGTACTGGCCGATGTCGGCGGTGTAGGTGCACGGGACGGCACCCTTGTCGCGCATCCACGCGACCGCGACGGAGGTGTCGAGGCCACCGGAGAAGGCGATGCCGACGCGCTCGCCGGTGGGCAGGGAGGTAAGAACCTTAGACATGGAAAGAGTATGCGACACAATGCATGATCATGCAAAGTGGGTGTTCTGGGTGCCGGTGTTCCGGGCGCTGGTGTTCCGGGCGCTGTTGACAGCCGCCTCCGTCCGTTCCGCGGGTACGCCGGTCGCGGCGTCGGCACAGCGGCGGGCCAGGTGCGCGAAGGCGTCTCGGAGTTCGGGTGGCCCGATGACCTGGATGTCGGCGTCGAACCTGCCGATGGTGGCGGCGAGTCCGGCCCATGACCACCCGCCCAGGACGAGGCGGCAGCGGTCCGGGCCGAGTTCTTCGACGGTCCCGTCGAACGTGTAGCAGGCCACGGCCGAGGCCGGCCGGCCGAGGATCACCTCGCCGCGGCAGGGCCGGCCCCCGGAGCCGTCGGAACCCTGGAACCGGTCGGCGACGAAGGCGGCCACCTCCCCGCCGGGCAGTTCGCGCGGGGTGAAGCGGGGCCCCGTCGGGGTGCGCGGAGTGATCCGGTCGGCGCGGAAAGTACGCCAGTCGTCGCGGTCCAGGTCCCAGGCGACCAGATACCAGCGCCCGCCCCAGGTGATGAGGTGGTGTGGCTGCACCCGGCGCGGCGGAACCACGGCACGGGCCCCGCCGGTGCCTCCCGGAGGGGACACGGGGACGTAGTCGAAGTGCAGCTCTTCGCGGGCGTGGACGGCTGCGCTGAGTGCGACGAGAACGCCGGAGTCGGCCTGTGGATTCGGCTCGGTCCCGGCGCGCTCCACAGCGGTGAACCGCACGGCGTCGACGCGATGGCGCAACCGTGCGGGCATGACCTGCCGGACGGTCTGCAAAGCGCGGGCCGCGGCCTCCTCGATGCCGGCACCGGTCGTGGTCGCGGTCTGGAGCGCGACGGCGAGGGCGACGGCCTGTTCGTCATCGAAGAGCAGCGGGGGCAGTTGCGTACCGGCATCGAGCCGGTAGCCCCCGTCGGGGCCCTTGGCGGCCAGTACGGGGTAACCGAGCTCGCGCAGGCGGTCGACATCACGGCGCACGGTGCGCGGGCTGACCTCCAGGCGTTCGGCCAGCAGCTGCCCCGGCCAGTCGCGGCGGGCCTGGAGCAGGGAGAGCAGGGACAGCAGTCGCGCTGACGTCTTCGGCATGACGTCGACCCTGCCCCAGGAAGAGGACACAACCTGACCGCTTCCCCTGCGAGCGTGGTCACGTGCCGGACAACGAGAACAATCAGAAGGACCCGATCACTGTGAACGCCACGACCGTGCCCTCTTCCCTTCCCGACGGCGAGCGGGCCGACCTGCTCGCCGAGCTCGCGGCCGCGCGGGCCGCCCTGACCCGCACCGTGCACGGGCTCAGCGACGAGCAGGCGAGCGAGCGCCCGACGGCCAGCACGCTGTGTCTGGGCGGCCTGATCAAGCACGTCGCGCACATCGAGGACGGATGGCTGCGCTTCGCGGTCGACGGGCCGTCAGCGCTGCGTTACGACCTGCCGGAGGGTGTCACCTGGGCCGACCTCGCGGCCGGCACGGCACGTGAGTACCCGCAGTGGGCGATCGACCACCAGAACGCCTTCCGGATGCTGCCCGGTGAGACGCTGGCCGCGATCCTCCAGCACTACGAGCGGGTGGCCGCCCGGAGCGAGGAGATCATCACCGCCACACCCGATCTGTCGGCGACGCACCCGCTGCCCGAGGCCCCGTGGAACGAGCCGGGCGGGGTGCAGAGCGTCCGCCGGGTCCTGATGCACGTGATCGCCGAGACCGCTCAGCACGCCGGGCACGCGGATCTCCTGCGCGAAACGCTCGACGGGCAGAAGTCGACCTGACCGCTGGGTACAGCGTCGGCCGGACGTCCTTCTCCGTACCGGCGCCGTCCCCCCGGGAGCCCAGCGCGGCAGGTGTGCCCCACCGCGGTGGGCTCGCGGGTGTCGGTCCGGACGGGCGCACGGCCGCTGTGTCATGACGTGTTCCGTACCCTGCGCGGTGCATCCTGATCTCCTTCCGATGCCCTGTCGGGGGCGCCAGGACCGGAGAAGTCTCCATGAACGATGCGACCGCACACGGCCCTTCCGATCCGGGGACCCGGCCGCGGACGCAGGCTCCGCCGGCCACGGGCGGCGCCGGTGAAGAGCGCCACTCCTCATGGCTGGAGCTCTTTTTCGATCTGATCGTGGTCGCCGGGGTCGGGCAGCTCGCGCATCTTCTGCACGGCGACCCCGGCCCGGCCGGCCTGGGCCTGTACGTGCTGTTGTTCCTTGCCTTCTGGAACGCGTGGGTCCTCTTCACGATGTACGCGAACGTGGCCGGGGACAGGGCCAGAACCATGATGGTGATGGCCGGCATGTTCGGCATGGCGGTGATGGCCGCGGCCGTTCCCGGTGTCCGTGAGCACAACGGACGCGCCTTCGCCCTCGCCTACGTCCTGGTGCGGTTGCTCTCGTCCCGCGTGTGGGAACACCGTCGCGAGGTCATCGTGGACCTGCCCATCGCGCAGATGGGCGCGGGGCTGACGCCCTGGGTGGTCTCCGTGTGGGTGGAGGGCCACGGCCGCTACATCCTGTGGGCAGCGGGTCTCGCCATCGACCTGGTCTCCATGTTCACCGGGTCGGCGGGCCGGGTACTCGAACAGTCGCGGAAGACCCGCGAGCGTCGTCCGCGACTGCCTCCGCTTGTCCCGCGGTACGCCGACGGAGGCCACCTCGACGAACGGCTGGGCCTGTTCGTCCTGATCGTTCTGGGCGAGGCCATCGTGCAGATGGTCGACGCTGCGGGCGAAGCCGTCTGGGACCGGGCCCTCTACGGTGTGGCGATCGGCGCGTTCATGCTCCTGCTGCAGTTCTGGTCGCTCTCCCTGCGGCACGGCACGGGCGGGGTGCCGCTCCTCGCTGCCGGTGCCGTACCGGTGCGTATCGCGCTGATCCTGCACTGCGTCGTCGCCGGATCGATCGCGGCGCTCGCAGCGGCCCTGGGGGACAGCGTGGCGTTCACCGATGCGCATCTGCCGGCTGGCGCCCGCCGGCTCATGTGTGGTGCGGTCGCCGTGTACCTGGTCATCGCGACGGTGGCCGCGCCCGCCTCGGGCCGGGGAATCCGCCACGTCCTGCTCAAGGAGGTCCCCGCCCTCCTGGCGGTCGTCGCACTCGGCCTGTTCGCCGGTGCCTGGCCTCCGGCCGGTGTCATCTGGCTGCTGGTGGCCGCGGTGCGGTGGCTGGTCCCCTGGCCTCGGCGGAGGGCGCGCCCCGCCGCCGCCTGACCGGCGGTCCGCGACGGATCCGCACGGCGCCGCCCGGGCATCGGCGTGCCCCGCACCTGCCCGATGGGCGCGGTCCGGTGTGTGCCGGGCACGGGCGGAGCTGCTCGCCCCGGCCGCACCCGGGACAGCGCCGGTGCGGTGTGCCAGTAGAGTGACGCCCCGTGGCAGCACGACCGTTGAATGAAATTGTCGAGGCGGGGTGGGCGCAGGCGCTCGCTCCCGCAGCCGAACGGATCACGGCGATGGGCGAGTTCCTGCGCGCCGAGGTCGCCGCGGGACGCACTTATCTGCCGTCCGGGGCGAACGTGCTGCGCGCGTTCCAGCAGCCGTTCGACGAGGTGCGCGTTCTGATCGTCGGCCAGGATCCGTATCCGACACCGGGGCACGCCGTGGGGCTGAGCTTCTCGGTGGCGCCCGAGGTACGGCCGGTACCCGGCAGTCTGGACAACATCTTCCGCGAGATGCACGCGGACCTGGGCCTGCCCCGCCCCTCCAACGGCGATCTGACGCCATGGGCCGAGCAGGGCGTACTGCTGCTCAACAGGGCGCTGACGACGGCGCCGCGCAAACCGGCGGCACACCGCGGCAAGGGCTGGGAGGACGTGACCGAGCAGGCCATCCGGGCCCTGGCCGCCCGGGGGAAGCCGCTGGTCTCGGTGTTGTGGGGACGCGACGCCCGTAACCTCCGGCCCCTGCTGGGGAACCTCCCGGCGGTCGAATCGTCCCATCCCTCCCCCATGTCGGCGGACCGCGGCTTCTTCGGTTCGCGCCCCTTCAGCCGGACCAACGACCTGCTGGTACGCCAGGGGGCCCAGCCAGTGGACTGGCGGCTGCCGTGACCTGGGTGCTGGGGGTGGACTCCGGCGGCTCCGGGCTCCGGGTCGCGCTCGCCGCCGCGGATCAGGCGCTCACCGGGCCCGCTGTCTCCGGATCCGCAGCATCCGGATCCTCGGCCTCCGCGCCCGCGGTTTCCGATTCGGTGTTTTCCGGGTCCGTGGTCTCCCGGGTTCCCGTGCGCACCGGCGCCCGCGGCATCGAAGCGGACCATCTGCTGGAGCAGTTGCTGCCCATGGCGGAGGAACTGCTCGGCCGCGCAGGTGGCACCCGGGTGTCGGCGGTGGCGATCGGCGCCGCCGGAATGGCGACGCTCGGGGACGATCTGCGCGCGGAGCTGCCTGCGGCGCTGGAGCGCTCGCTCGGTGTACGGCGGCTGGCACTCGCCGCGGACGGGGTGACGGCGTACGCGGGCGCCCTGGGCCAGCGGACCGGAGCGGTCGTCGCAGCGGGTACCGGGATGATCGCGCTGGGCACCGACCTCAGCCGGTGGCGCCGGGCGGACGGCTGGGGCCATCTGCTCGGCGACTGCGGCGGCGGGGCCTGGATCGGCCGCGCCGGTCTGGAGGCCGGGATGCGGGCGTACGACGGACGGCGGGGCGGTTCGGCCGTGCTGCTGGAACGGCTGGAGGCCGTTTTCGGACCGGCGGCCGGCCTGCCGGGTCGCCTCTACCCGCGTTCGGACCGGCCGGCGGTGCTCGCCTCGTTCGCTCCGGAGGTGGCCCGGTGCTCGGCCGGCGACCCCGTGGCGGCCGCCATTCTGCGGGACGCGGCCCGGCAGATCGCCGAAGCCGCCGCCGCCGTGTGCCCGGCGGAGCCGGCCCGGTCAGGCGCGCGCTGTGAAGTAGCCCTCACGGGTGGTCTGTTCAAGATGGGAGACCCTCTGCTCACCCCCGTGCGCGAGGAGTTCGCCGCCCTGCTGCCGTCTGCGGCACCCGTGCCTGCGGCCGGAGATCCGCTGGTGGGAGCGGTACTCATCGCCTCGGCTCTCGCCACGGGGAGTCTTCGGCTGCCACCTCATCCACAGCTCTTGCGTGTGGTGGCGGAACAGGATACGCGATGAGGCGGAGACGCAACGGATAAATGAGGACAGACGCCGCACGAACGCACCCTCCCCGAACAGCGAGGCCTGCAAAGCCAGTAGCATGCGGCGCCATGAGCTCCCCCAATGGGCCCGCATCCGGCCTGCCTGTACGAATGCCGCGACCTCGCCAGACCGGACGGCATCGCCGCCCGGAGCCCGCGGTGGCTCCTGAGGGCGCGCCCGCACTGGTTCTCGCCGTTCCCGGCACACCCTCCGCCGCTGTGCGCAGCCTGGCGGAAGAGGTCATTTCCATCGCCCGCTCCGAGCTGCCCGGTCTGGATGCCCGTATCGGTTACCTGGACGGCGCCGACGACGAGTTCCCCGCCCTCGAGTCGGTCCTTTCCCACACCGCGGCCGAGCGTGTGGCGCGCTACGCGCAGGCGAGGGCCGCCGGACGTGAGGTGGCCGAGCCGACCGGCGCCACCGCCGTCGTGGTGCCCCTGCTCGCGGGCCCCGACGCGGCCACCGAGCGGCGCATACGGCAGGCCGTGATGGACAGCACCACTGCCGCCGAGCTGACCGAGGTGCTGGGACCGCACCCGCTGCTCGCGGAGGGTCTGCACGTGCGTCTCTCGGAGGCAGGTCTCTCCCGCGCCGACCGGGCCAGGCTGTTCACGGTCGCCACGGCGGCCGACGGCATCATCCTGGCGACGGTCGGCGGTGACGAGGCCGTGCAGGCGGCCGGAATCACCGGCATGCTGCTGGCCGCGCGTCTCGCCGTGCCGGTGATGGCCGCCGCACTCGACGTGGACGGCTCGGTCTCCGCCATCGCGGAGCAGCTGCGGGGTTCGGGTTCGGCCCAGCTGGCGCTCGCGCCGTACCTGATCGGCCCCGAGGTCACCGAGGAGTTGCTGGCCGGGGCGGCCAAGGAGGCGGACTGCGCCGCCGCCGAGGCGCTCGGCGCCTACCCGGCGGTCGGCAAGCTCGTCCTCTCGAAGTACACGACCGCGCTGGGCATCACCCCGCAGCAGCCGTCCCAGGGAGCGCCGGTCGGCTGACCTGCGGAAGACCGCCGCGTAACGGGAAGGGGCCCGCACCGGAGCAGCACGGAGTGCCGGTGCGGGCCCCTTCCCGTACGTCCCGCCTCACCTGACCCGAGCGGGGTGTCAGGTGAAGCGGGCGGCCACGACGGGGCCGTGGTCCGGTCAGGCGAACACCACGCACGAGGCGGCGGCCACCTGCACGGAGCCGGAGCGGCTCGGAATCCCCGTCCGCGGATCGATGTCGAACCAGGTCACGTCCCCCGAGTGCTCATTGGCCGCGTACAGCCGCCGTCCTCCGGGGTCCACCACGAGGTCGCGCGGCCACCTGCCACCACAGCCCACCGTGGCGGTCAGGACGGGTTTCTCCCGGCTCGCGTCGATGGCGAGGACCGAGATGCTGTCCTGCCCGCGGTTCGCCGCCCAGACGAAGCGTCCGCCGGGCGCGACGGCCACTCCCGAGCCGTAGCTCTCCCCCGCCGTGCCCTCGGGCAGCAGCGAGGTCCGGCCGACCGGCTCCAGCGTGCCCGCTCCGGCGTCCCACCGGCAGACGGTGAGCGTGGGCTCCAGCTCGTTCAGGACGTAGACGTGGGTCCCCGCCGGGTGGAACGCCAGGTGGCGCGGCCCGCTGCCGGGCCGCAGCGCGGTCTCTCCGTGCACGGTCAGTTCGCCCGTGAAGCCGTCCAGTGCGCAGACCCGTACGGAGTCGGTGCCGAGGTCGACACTCAGCACCCAGCGCCCGGTGGGGTCCTGCGTCACCTGGTGGGCGTGCGGGCCCTCCTGGCGGGCCGGGTCCGGTCCCCGGCCCTCGTGCCGCAGCACGGAGACGGGCGCGTCCAGTCCGCCGTCGGCGGCACGGACGGGCAGCACACTGACGCTTCCCGAGCTGTAGTTGGCCGTGACGACATGCCCGCCGGTGAGTACGAGGTGGGTGGGGTCGGCGCCGCCCACCGCGACCGGCTCACCGATCGGCCTGGGCCGCGCGCCGGTGATGTCGAAGGCCGCCGCCGCGCCCGTGCCGGTCTCGGAGACGGCGTACAGGACCGAGCCGCCGGGGGCCGGGGCGAGGAACGAGGGGTTCGGCACGGTGTCGACGGCGCCCAGCACGGTCAGCGCCCCCTCCGCGTCCACCGAGGCGGTGACGAGACCCGGTCCCCCCGCAGAGGTGAACGACCCGATGAACGCGCGCCCGGCGCCTGTGGTGACCACCGTGCTCCCCTCTCGACCGCGCCCGGTCCGTGTGTGGCCGGGCTCCGGCAGACGGTAGCAGGAGCGGTCCGGACCAAGTCGGGCACGCCGCCGCCCGGTCAGGACAGCACGCGGCGGCGGAAGTTGCGCAGCCCGAGGGCGAGGAAGAGCGCACAGAAACCGGCGAGAACCGGATAGACGACGTACAGGTGCATGTGGGACACGTCGGTGAAGCCGGCCCGCATGCCCTCGCTCATGTAGATCAGGGGGTTGACCAGCACCAGCACCTGGAGCCAGTGGAATCCGCCCACCTGCACGGGGGCCAGTTTGGTCCACTGGTAGTAGGTGCCGCCGAGGAAGACGAGCGGCAGCACGACGAAGCCGAACATCACGCCGATGTTCCTCGGCTGGAACGTGGTGCCCAGGAGCAGTCCGAGCGAGGTCATCGTGAGGCAGGACAGCGGGATCAGAGTGACCACGACCCACCAGTGGATGCTGAGTTGGGGGTGCACCCCCGGTGCGTGCACGACGGCCGCGATCGGCAGCACGATGGCCGCCGAGATCAGTCCCTGGGCCGATCCGGACAGCACCCTCGCCACCGCCACCAGCCAGATCGGGCACGGGGCCTGCACCCGGTCCTCGATCTCGCGGGTGAAGCCGAACTCCTGGGACATCTGGATGGCGACCGACTGGATGCCCTGGAACATGATCGCGATGGACACCACCCCCGGGACCAGCACGGTGGCGAAGGCCGACTCCCCCTTGGCACCGCCGCCCGAGCCGATGCCCTGGCCGATGAGGGGGAACACGTACAGGAACACGAAGACCAGCAGGAACGGCTGCATGACGGTCCGGCCCGCGAACTCGCCGAAGTTCTTCATCAGGACGGTCAGATCCCGCCGGACGAGCGCGCTCAGCGCGGAGCGGCTGGAGGACGCGGCCGACCGGGCGGGCCGTACGCCGATGGGGCGCCCGGACCGGCCCGCGGACGGGACGTCACCGGGCGGCGGGACGGCACTTGACGCAGCCATCAGTCCCTCAGCTCCTGTCCGGTCAGGCTGATGAACACCGTTTCCAGGGTGCTCTCGGTGATCGAGAGGTCGACCAGCTCGAAGCCGCCGGCCTCCGCACTCGTGACGACCCGCGGCAGCAGCCGCTCGGCGCCCTTGACCTGGATCTCGACGGCTCCGTCGACGAGCCGGGTGCGGACGACGCCGTCGATGTCGCTGTTCAGCCGGGCCGCCAGGCCGTCCTGGCTGCCACTGGTAGCGACCGTGACCACGGCATCGGCGCCGAGCCCCTGTTTGAGGGCCGCGGGCGTGTCCAGGGCGAGGATCCGGCCGTGGTCGATGATCGCCACCCGGTCGCAGAGGTGGTCGGCCTCGTCCATGTTGTGCGTGGTGAGCAGGATGGTCTGGCCGTCCGCGATCAGCCCGTCCAGCGCCTCCCAGAGAGCCAGCCTGCCCTGCGGGTCCAGTCCGGCCGTCGGCTCGTCGAGGAAGAGCACGGCGGGGCGGTGGAAGATCGCGCGGGCCACCATCAGGCGCTGCGCCATCCCGCCGGACAGGGCGAACACCGATGACTTGCCCCAGCGGGACAGATGGAACTGTTCGAGGAGTGCGTCGGCCGTGCGGCGGGACTCCCGGCGCGGGATGCCGAACAGGAGGCCGTGGAAGTACAGGTTCTCCCACACCGTCAGCGAGCGGTCCAGGGTGTTCTGCTGGCTGACGACGGCGATGAGCTGCTTGGCCAGCGTCGGGTCCGCGACCACGTCGATGTCACCGACGTACGCCGAACCCCCCGTCGGCACCACCCGGGCGGTCAGCATGCCGACCGTGGTGGTCTTGCCCGCCCCGTTGGGCCCGAGCAGTCCGAAGATCTCCCCCTGGCGCACCCGGAGGTCGATGCCGTCCACCGCAGGGACGGAGGACTTGGCGTAGGCCTTGGTGAGTCCGGCGGCACGGATGACGGTGGCCGCACCGGGCGCCGGACCGCTCTGCTGCTCCAGGTCGCGGTCGACAGGGGGGGTGGTCATCGTCTCGGCAGCGGGGGCACGTGCAGGGGGTGGGCGGAGGCGTCGGCGAGCGCCAGCCGTTCCTGGTCCGCCTGGTACTCCTCCTGCCCGACCCGGCCGGCCAGCAGATCGGCGGGGCGGGGACGCCCGGTGTGCGCCGCCGGGGGCGCCTGGGTCGCGAAGTGCTGTACGACGAAGCTGCCGACGGCCCTGACCGAGCCTGTCACCAGCCGTATGAGGTCTCTGAACACGGTGAGGATGGCTGTGGACATACCGCATCTCCTTTCAGGACCGCCGCCCCGCGCGCCCGGGGGTACGCGGGGCGGATTCACGGCGCGTGTCCATGAGGGCGGCCGGCTCGCACCGGTCCGGCCGGACAGCCGCACGCCGCCCTGAAAGTCGTGGAATCAGCCTGATGTGCAACCCCGTTGCATCCGCTCGGCAGATACGGCGGGAGCATCAAGCACTGACATCTCTCATGGAACCACGCAAGCCGGTCCCCGGCATCCGGCGTCGCTCCGGGCCTGGTCCGGGCTGCTCCAGGCCCGCTCGGCAGCGGGTCCCGCACACGACGCGGCCGCCCCGGCCGGCGGGATGCCGGCCGGGGCGGCCAGGGTGCGTGACGGCGGACCGGCCGCCGCTGGGACGGCCGGTCCGCCGGACTTCAGCCGAGCGTCGCGATGGCCTGGTTGAAGGTCGCCGACGGGCGCATGACGGCCGAGGCCTTCTCCGGGTCGGGCTGGTAGTAGCTCCCGATGTCGGCCGGGGAGCCCTGGACCGCGACCAGCTCGCCGACGATGGTCTGCTCCTGCTCACCGAGCGTCTTGGCGAGCGCCGAGAACGCCCCGGCGAGCTGTGCGTCGTCGGTCTGCGCGGCCAGCTCCTGGGCCCAGTAGAGCGCCAGGTAGAAGTGGCTGCCGCGGTTGTCGATGCCACCGAGCTTGCGGCTCGGCGACTTGTCCTCGTTGAGGAACGTGCCGGTCGCGCGGTCGAGCGTGTCCGCGAGGACCTGGGCGCGTGCGTTGCCCGTCGTCTGCGCGAGGTGCTCGAAGCTGACCGCCAGGGCGAGGAACTCACCGAGGCTGTCCCAGCGCAGGTAGTTCTCCTTGACGAGCTGCTGGACGTGCTTCGGCGCGGAACCGCCGGCACCCGTCTCGAAGAGGCCGCCGCCGTTCATGAGCGGGACGACGGAGAGCATCTTCGCGCTCGTGCCCAGCTCCAGGATCGGGAACAGGTCGGTCAGGTAGTCGCGCAGCACGTTGCCGGTGACGGAGATCGTGTCCTCGCCGCGGCGGATGCGCTCCAGGGAGAACGCGATGGCGTCCTCCGGCGTCATGATCTCGATCTGCAGACCGTCCGTGTCGTGCTCCGGGAGGTACGCCTTGACCTTGGCGATCAGGGCGGCGTCGTGCGCGCGTCCCTCGTCGAGCCAGAACACGGCCGGGGTGCCGGTCGCGCGGGCGCGGGTGACGGCGAGCTTGACCCAGTCCTGGATCGGCAGGTCCTTGGTCTGGCACATGCGCCAGATGTCCCCGGCGCTGACGGCGTGCTCGAGCACGGCGTTGCCCTGGCCGTCGAGGACCCGCACCGTACCGGTGACGGGGATCTCGAAGGTCTTGTCGTGGCTGCCGTACTCCTCGGCCTTCTGCGCCATCAGACCGACGTTGGGCACGGAGCCCATCGTCGACGGGTCGTAGGCGCCGTTGGCGCGGCAGTCGTCGATGACGACCTGGTAGATCCCGGCGTAGCTGCTGTCCGGGATGGTGGCCAGGGTGTCGGCCTCGCCGCCGTCCGGACCCCACATGTGGCCCGAGGTGCGGATCATGGCCGGCATGGACGCGTCGACGATGACGTCGCTCGGTACGTGCAGGTTGGAGATGCCGCGGTCGGAGTCGACCATCGCCAGGGAGGGGCCCTCGGCCAGCTCCGCCTCGAAGGACTCCTTGATCTTCGCGCCCTCGGGCAGCGACTCCAGGCCCTTGAGGATGCCGCCGAGACCGTCGTTCGGGGTCAGCCCGGCGGCGGCGAGCGCCGCGCCGTGCTCGGCGAACGTCTTCGGGAAGAAGGCGCGCACCACGTGGCCGAAGATGATCGGGTCGGAGACCTTCATCATCGTGGCCTTCAGGTGGACCGAGAAGAGCACGTCCTCGGCCTTGGCGCGGGCGATCTGCGCCGTGAAGAACTCACGGAGCGCGGCCACGCGCATCACCGAGGCGTCGACGACCTCGCCTGCCAGCACCGGCACCGACTCGCGCAGCACGGTGGTGGTGCCGTCGTCCCCCGCCAGCTCGATACGGAGCGAGCCGGGCTCACCGATGACGGCGGACTTCTCGGTGGAGCGGAAGTCGTCACCGTCCATGTGGGCGACGTTCGTCTTCGAGTCGGAGGACCAGGCGCCCATCCGGTGCGGGTGGGCCTTGGCGTAGTTCTTCACCGAGGCGGGGGCGCGGCGGTCCGAGTTGCCCTCACGCAGCACCGGGTTCACGGCGCTGCCCTTGACCTTGTCGTACCGGGCGCGGACGTCCTTGTCCTCGTCGGTCTGCGGGTCGTCCGGGTAGTCCGGCAGCGCGTAGCCCAGCTTCTGCAGCTCCGCGACGGCGGCCTTCAGCTGGGGGATGGACGCCGAGATGTTCGGCAGCTTGATGATGTTCGCGCCGGGCGTCTTGGCGAGCTCGCCGAGCTCGGCGAGTGCGTCCTCGACCCGTCGGCTCTCGTCAAGACGATCGGGGAAACTGGCGATGATCCGCCCCGCGAGAGAGATGTCACGGCTCTCCACGGTCACACCGGCCGTCGAGGCGTACGCCTGGATCACCGGCAGGAACGAATACGTCGCCAGGGCCGGGGCCTCGTCGGTATGTGTATAGATGATGGTCGAGTCAGTCACCGGGTGCTCCGCTCCACGTCTGCAACATTGCTCGACATCAAGATATCTCCTGAGCGCCCCCCTCTCGACAGGGCCCCGTCCCCCGGGCCGGCCGGACCACGCTCGTCAGCCGGTGGGATCGCACCGCCGGTACACATGAGCCCGTTCTCCGGCCGGGCTCACATCGCGGTCGCGCAGCGTGATCGACAGCTTCCGGCCCCAGGAACGGCAGGCCCGGTCGAAATCCTTGGTGCCGTACTCGATGTCGAAGACCCTGCCCCGGTAGGCGGTGGCGAACTCGGTGCACTCCTCGAAGCGCCCGCACTCCTCGACGACGGCGAAGTCGAACCCGATGCGGTGGCGCTCGCCCAGCAGGTCGGTGGTGTTCTTCTGGGCGATGGCGAGACCCCGCCGGTGTGCCCGCGCGGCCAGCAGCCGGGCGAAGGAGGCCGCGTCGTCGGCGGTCAACAGGTGGTCCGAGCGCTCGTACGAGTCGAGGTTGTCGGGCTCCACCGCGTCGAAACCGGCATCGGCGCAGCCGTCGATCCAGCGGCCGACGATGCCCGCGAGCTTCTCGCGCCCGGCCGCGCCGGAGATGTCGAGAAGGGGCTCCTGCCAGTCCTCGTCGACGACCGGCTTGCCGTGGCGGTCGTGCAGCAGCAGGTCGGGGTGGTGCTTGCGCCACCAGCCGACAGCCCCACCGGGCTGCGACTGGAAGGCGTTGACGTAACAGATGTTGTACAGCCCGGGTACGGGATCCGCGGTGCGGTCACGGGAGACCGCCCGCACCCCGGCGGGCGGCCGGTACGGCCCGCCCAGCTGGTAGTCGAAGGCGGCCCGGGCCGGGGGCTCGCGGACGCCGCCGTCCCGCGCGGAGGCCGAAGCGGCCGGCGAGGAGCCGCCGGAGGGATCGCCGGACGAACATCCGGCCACGAGAACCATCAGCGCCGGGGCGAGGAGACGAGCGGCACGGCGGAACACAAGAGACACGTCGGGGCTTTCGCGCTGGGGAAAGAGGAAGGCGATTCCACCACGGAGGCAGCCCCGGCGGCGAACCCGTACCGTCCGCGGCGGTACGCGCCCCACCGCGGCTGCTCCGCCCGAATAACGGCCTGGAGCATCAACAAAACCTCACGAAGAGGGAGTTGATGCGGACGTCTGCCCGCACCGAGCCCGTCACTCCTGGGGGCGGTCCATCGCCTCCAGCACCTTGTCGACCGTGAGCGGAAGCGAGCGCAGCCGGACACCGGTGGCATGGTGGAAGGCGTTGCCGATCGCGGCGGCCGTACCGACGATGCCGATCTCGCCGATTCCCTTGCTGCCCATCGGGTTGAGGTGCTCGTCCACCTCGTCGATCCAGTGCGCCTCGATGTTCCGGACGTCCGCGCAGACCGGGACGTGGTACGAGGCCAGATCGCTCTCCACGAAGGCACCGGAGGCGGGGTCGACCGTACTGCCCTCGGTGAGAGCCATCCCGATGCCCATCACCATGCCGCCGATGAACTGTGCCCTCGCCGTACGGGAGTTGAGGATGCGTCCGGCCGCGTACACGCCCAGCATCCGCCGGACACGGACCTCACCGGTCACCTTGTCGACCTCCACCTCCGCGAAGTGGGCCCCGAAGGCGTGCCGGGCGTAGGGCACCGGTTCTCCGGCCTGCCCACTGGTGTCGGCGGCGGTGTGCAGGCCCTCGGGCGGGAGTGCTCCGGCGTGTTCGACGAGCAGCTCGCCGAGCGAGGTGCACGCCTCGTGGACCGCCCAGCCCCAGGACGCGGTGCCCGAGGAGCCGCCCGCGAGCGGGGCGCTGGGCAGATCGCTGTTGCCGATGTCGACCGCCACGCGGTCCAGCGGTACGTCCAGCACATCGGCGGCGATCTGAGCGAGGACCGTACGGGCTCCCGTCCCGATGTCGGTGGCGTTGATCCGTACCCGGAAGGTGCCGTCGGGAGCCGCGTGGGCGGTGGCCTCGGACGGGGAGACGAGAACGGGGTAGGTCGCGGCGGCGACACCGGTTCCGACGAGGAGCCCGCCTTCGCGCCGGACTCCGGGGCGCGGATCCCGGCCGCTCCAGCCGAAGCGCCGCGCTCCCTCCTTCAGGCAGTCGGTGAGATGGCGGCTGCTGAACGGCAGCCCGCTGTCCGGCTCGGTGTCCGGTTCGTTCCGCAGCCGCAGTTCCACCGGGTCCAGGCCGGTGGCGACGGCGAGTTCGTCCATCGCGGACTCCAGCGCGTACATCCCCGGAGCCTCGCCGGGGGCCCGCATCCAGGAGGGGCTGGGGACGTCCAGGGCCGCGACGCGATGAGTCGTCAGGCTGTGCGGCGAGTGGTACATGACCCGTGCGGGGACGGCGGCCTGCTCCACGAATTCCTTGATCCGCGAAGTGTGGGTGATCACTTCGTGCGCCAGAGCGGTGATGACACCGTCGTCGCCCGCCCCCAGCCGGACGTGGTGCAGCGTGGGGGCACGGTGGCCGACGGCCTCGGCCATCTGCCGCCGCGGGAGCGAGAGGGTCACGGGGCGGCCGGTGTGCAGGGCGGCCATGACGGCGAGCACCACGTGGGGGCGCGGGGTGCCCTTGGAGCCGAATCCGCCGCCGACGTGTTCGGAGACGACGGTGATGTCGCTCTCCGGCATTCCGAAGAGCGTGGAGAGGGCCTGTCGGACCGCCGTCGCACCCTGGCTGGAGTCGTGCACGGTCAGATGTCCGCCGGTCCACTCGGCGGTGCTGGCATGGGGCTCCATCGGGTGGTTGTGGAGCGGGGACACGGCGTACGAGACATCGACGCGGACGGGCGCCCGGGCGTGAGCGGCGGCGAAGTCACCGCGTTCCCGGTCGGCGGGGTGGCCTCCGTTGGCGGATTCCGGCGCGTAGATCGCGGGGTCGCCGGCGTTCAGGACCGAGTCGTGGGGGTCGCTCTCGTACTCCACCCGCACGGCCTGGGCCGCGGCACGGGCCGCTTCGAGGGTCTCGGCCACGGCGAGGGCGACGTGCCAGCCGTGGTGCGGAACCCGGTCGTTCTGGAGGACGCCGAGGGTCGGGTCGTCGGTGGCTCCCAGCCGGGGCGCGTTGTCCGCGGTGAGTACGGCGATGGTGCCGGGCAGCGCCAGCGCCTCCCCGGTGTGTACGGCTCTGACCCGGCCGGACGCGATCGCGGCGGGGACCGGCCAGGCGTGGACGCGGCCGGACGTGCGGTGTTCGGCCGCATAGGAGGCCGTGCCGGTGACCTTCGCCCGTCCTTCCCGGCGGCGGACGGGGGCACCGGTCGCGGGCGGTTGCTGATTCACAGGGGGTGCTCTCTTCCTCAGCCGCGGTCCGCGAGACGGACCAGGGTGTCGACGGCCAGATCGCGGGCGAGCTTCACCTTGAACGCGTTGCCGGACAGCGGTGCGGCATGTGACATCTCGGCCTCGACCGCCCGCCGGTAGGTGTCCTCCCCGGCCGGCCCTCCGATGAGGAGCGACTCCGCGGCCACCGCACGCCAGGGTTTGTGCGCGACACCGCCGAAGCCGAGGCGCGCGTACCGGATCAGGCCGTCGTCACCGACTGCCAGGACGGCCGCGACGGAGACGAGCGCGAACGCGTAGGAGGCGCGGTCGCGCACCTTGCGGTAGGCGGAGGGCATGCCGGCGGACGACGCGGGAATCAGCACCGAGGTGATCAGCTCCCCCGGCCGGATGACGGTGTCCTGCTCGGGGCGGTCCCCGGGAAGCCGGTGGAAGTCGGCCACGGGCAGGGTCCGTTGGCCACCGGGGCCGACGAGTTCGACTTCGGCGTCGAGGGCCGCCAGGGCCACCGCCATGTCGGAGGGATGGGTGGCCACACAGTGCGCGGAGTGGCCGAGGACCGCGTGGTCCCGGTTGACCCCCTCGACGGCCGCACAGCCGGAGCCCGGTTCGCGCTTGTTGCAGGGCTGCCCGGTGTCCTGGAAGTACGGGCAGCGTGTGCGCTGAAGGAGGTTGCCCCCGGTGGTGGCCACATTGCGGAGCTGGCCCGACGCGCCCGACAGCAGAGCCTGGGACAGCACGGGCCAGCCCCGGCGTACGGCCGGGTGGGCGGCGAGATCACTGTTGCGTACGGTCGCCCCGACGCGGAGCCCGCCGCCGGGCAGTTCACTGATGGTGTCGAGGGGCAGTGCGCTGACGTCGATGAGGGTGCCGGGGGCTTCGACACCGAGTTTCATGAGGTCGACGAGGTTGGTGCCGCCGCCGAGGAAGCGGGCGTCCGGCAGCGAGACGAAGCTGTGGACGGCGTCCTCGGTGGTACGGGCCTTGACGTACCCGAACGACTTCACGCGCTCACGTCCCCGACGGCTTCGACGATGCGGGGGTAGGCGCCGCACCGGCACAGATTGCCGCTCATACGCTCACGGATCTCGGCGGGGGTGAGTTCGGCAGGGCCCTCGTCGGCGAGGGCGCCCGCAGCCGTGGCGTGGGAGGGGTGCCCTGCGGCGGCTTCGGCCAGCAGGCCGACCGCCGAGCAGATCTGCCCCGGAGTGCAGTATCCGCACTGGAATCCGTCCCGGTCCAGGAAGGCTTCCTGCACGGGGTGCGGGGAGCCGGCCTCACCGAGCCCCTCGATGGTGGTGATGCGGGTGTCCTGATGGGCGACGGCCAGCAGGAGACAGCTGTTGACCCGGCGTCCGTCGGCCAGGACCGTGCACGCGCCGCACTGTCCGTGGTCGCAGCCTTTTTTCGCACCCGTGAGCCCGATCTTCTCGCGGAGGGCGTCCAGGACCGTGGTGCGGTGGTCCAGGTCCAGGGTGTGGGACGTTCCGTTGACCCGCAGGGTCACGGTCGACCACACGGGCGCCTTGCCTGACGGGACTCGCGGCGCGGTCCCTCCGGTGCTCGACTGCATCCGTCCTTCACACCCTTTCTGCTCCCACTTGATGCCACACGGCCACCCCGTGCCACTGGGCGGAGGCCGTGCGGGGCATGAGCGGCTGATACGCCTCATTCGAGCACCGGTCCGACCGGGACGCGCGCCGTCACCGGCCGGGGCACCGCCATCTGGCCCAGCCACCGGCGGGCCGTACCGGGGGTGCCCCGGCCGTCATGGGGGCGTCGGGCATCAACGAGCTTGCAGGGACTTGACGTTGTCGCCGAACGTCCAGTTCTTGGCGCCGTCCCAGTTGAGCGACCAGGTCATGAGGCCCTTGAGGCTGTTGCCATACGTGTTCCACGCCTGCGCGACCTGCCCGGTCGTCATGTACCCGCCGCCCGCACCCGGCTGCGCGGGCAGTCCCGGCACCTGCTTGTCGTAGGGGACCTTGACCGTGGTGCCCTGGACGACGAGCCCCTTGTTCAGGCAGTCCGTCTGCGCGGTGAAGCCTGCGACCGTCCCAGCGGAGTACGAGTCGCCGGAGCAGCCGTACATGCTGCCGTTGTAGTACTGCATGTTCAGCCACCAGAGCCGGCCGTTGTCCGCGTACTTCTTCACGATGGGCAGATACGCGCCCCAGATCGAGCCGTAGGTGACACTGCCCCCGGTGACGTACGCCGTCTCGGGCGCCATCGTCAGACCGAAGTTCGACGGCATCCGGGCGAGCACGCCGTCGATGATGCGGATGAGGTTGGACTGGGAGGCGGAGAGCTGGTTGATGTTGCCGCTGCCGGTGAGTCCGGTCTCGATGTCGATGTCGATGCCGTCGAAGTTGTACTGCTTCAGGATCGGCACGACGGTGTCCACGAACCGGTCGGCGACCGCGGTGGAACTGAGGTCGATGCCCGCGGTCGCGCCGCCGATGGACATCAGTGTCGTGAGGCCGGAGGCTTTGGCCTGGCACATCTCGGCCGGGGTCGGGACCTTCACCGTCGAGTCCATCCCGTCCTCCCAGAGGGCGGTGCCGTCCGAGCGGATGACCGGGAAGGCCGCGTTGATCACGTTGTATCCGTGGGCGGGGATACGGGGGTCGGTGATCGGGATCCAGCCGAGCGGCGGGTGCACACCGTTGGCTGCCCCGTCCCAGTTCTCCCAGTAGCCCTGGAGCACCTTGCCCGCGGGCTTCGACTTGACCGCGCAGGTGTCACTGGCCCGCGCACCGCCGGGGGCGGCAGCGACCAGCATCTGCACGACAGCAGCCGTCGCGAGACCGACCCCCAGAAGACGTACCGTCCGACCGATCATGTCGTGTCCCTTCCTGGCCCGGCGGACCGACGGAGCATGAGCGTCACGTCCTGTCACATAACCGGGTGTCACGGACCTGACAATTTAAGGTGGTCCAGACCTTCGGTCAATAGGTCTGGACCAAGCAGGAGCAGGCCGGGGACAGCGACAGGCTGACCGCTCAACCGCCGGTCGGCAGCCGCTCGATGGCGACCATCGCCGCGTCGTCGCCCAGGCTGCCGCCGGCATGCCGCAACAGGTCGGCGCAGAGCCGTTCGAGCAGCGCGTCCGGGCCGCCGGTGCCCCACGACGCGATCCGGTCGGGCAGCGGATAGAAGCGGCCTCCGGCGTCCCGGGCCTCGATGACGCCGTCGGTGTACAGGAGCAGGATGTCGCCGACACCGAAGTCGAACGTCTCCGCGGTGAACACGCTGCCGCTGATCAGGCGGCCGAGCCCCAGGGGCGGCGCGGGCTCCCGTACCTCCAGGGTGTGCACCCGCCCGGCGCGCACGACCAGCGGCGGCGGATGACCGCAGCTGACCAGCTGAAGTTGCGGGTCGGTGTCGGGGATGTCGAGCACTGCGGCGGTGACGAAGGCCTCCCCGCTGTCTTCACGGGCCCCCTGCGCCCCGGCCGTGTCACTCCGGTCGGCCGCGACACCGGCCTCCAACTGGTCTACCGCTTCGGACAGTCCGGGATCATGGTGGGCCAGTGCCCGGAAGGCTCCGAGGACGCCGGCCGCCTCGCCCATGGCGTCGAGTCCCTTGCCGCGTACGTCACCGATGATCACGCGGGTGGTCCCGTCCGCCGTGCGCGTCACCGCGTACAGATCGCCGCCGAGCTGCGCCTCCTCCTCCGCTGCCAGATAGACCGAGGCGATCCGCAGCGGCCCGCTCCGTTCCGGCAGCGGCCTCATCACCACGCGCTGCACAGCGCGCGCCACCCAGCGCAGGTGGGTCATCTCGCTTTCGTGCCGCACCCTCAGATACGCGAAGAAGGTGACGAAGACGGAGATCAGGAAGAGCGCGGCGAGCTGATAGGTGTGGTTGAGGTCGGTGACGCTCGCCCGCGAACCGGCCACGAACGCATCAGCCGCGAGGGCGACCGCACCGACGAACGCGGTGGTGCGGGGACCGGCGAACGACGCCGTCATGGCCGGCGCCGCCACCAGGAAGGGTCCGAGATGCACAGCCGGCGGGGTGAGGACGTCCACCACCGTGACGGCGGCGATCAGAGCGAACGGCGCCGCCATGAGCGCCTTCGGATGCCTTCGCGGCTCCTGGAGCGAGTGCAGAAAGCGCAGCGAACTCATACTCCTGCCTACCTCACCCGGCCCACGCCCGCGCCCGCGCTTCGGGTGGCTGGGCCTTCGGTCCGGCCGGTGGTCCAGCCTGCCGGCGACCTGGACGGCCGCGCCGCGGACAGCCCGTACCGGAGACGGCCGGCGCTCAGCTCTGCTTGATCGCCGAGACGTCGAACTCCAGCACCACCTTGTCGCCGACGAGGACACCGCCCCCTTCGAGGGTGGCGTTCCAGGTCATGCCGTACTCCTTGCGGCTGATCGCGACCTCGCCCTCGAAACCCACCCGCTGGTTGCCGAACGGGTCCTGGGCAGTACCGGTGAGCTCGAAGTCGATACCGATCGGCTTGCTGGTGTCCTTGATCGTCAGGTCGCCGTTCAGCCGGAAGTGGCTGCCGTCCAGCTGCTCGATCCCGGTCGAGGTGAAGGTGATCTGCGGGTAGCTCGGTGCGTCGAGAAAGTCGTTGGTCCGCAGGTGTCCGTCGCGCTGCTCGTTGCCGGTGTCGATGCTCTCGGTCTTGATGGTGACCGCGACGCGTGAGTTGGCGGGGTCGGCACCGTCCAGCTGAAGCGTCCCCTCGAACTCGCCGAACGAGCCCCGGACCTTCGTGATCATCGCGTGCCTGGCCACGAAGCCGATCCGGGTGTGCGCCGGGTCGAGCACATACGCACCGGTCAGGTCGGCGAGGGCGGGCATCGTCATGGCGTACTCCATGGGTCGCGGAAGACGGGCACCTCACGCTAGGCAGACCGGGCAGTACGGGAGCCGGGCCGCGCCACCGGGCCTCACCCGGTCACCCTGATGGGCCAAGGGCGCGGAGCCCTGGAGCCGCTGCGGGCGGGTCCGTGGGAAGGGCGTGACGGCCCGCTGTCCGCGCACCGGCCCGGCGCTCTTCCGGCACGGGCGGGGCTACGGGCCCGCCGGAGCGCGCCCCCTCCCGGCGTGCCGGAACAGGCGGCCGGACGCACCCTGAGGTCATGGACAGCACACCGATAGTGGTGCACCCGCCCTCCCCCAGCGGAGGACGGCGGGTGACGATCCAAGGAGAGATCGCGGGTCTGGCCCACGACGACGCGGACGTCGTCGAGTTCCTGCGGCGGGCCGGACTGCTGGACGCGGACACCCTGCTGGACGACGAGGCGTGGGTGAAGTGGCGGGGCGGGCGAGCCCACCAGTACGCGGCGGCGTGACCTGTCACCTCCCGGAGCACCGGTGCGGCGTCGCCGGCCCCGTGGCGCTCCGGGCAGGCCACCGGGGCGAGCCCTGAGCCCTCGCCCGCCACGCGCTCAGGGGAACAGCGGCCGCCACGCGATCCGCCAGTGCGGGCCGACGCCGGGTGCGAAGAGTTCGCCTGTCGGGGACGCGCGCCTGGCGTCCTCGGAGAGCAGGAACGGCAGGGGGCAGTAGGACCGTCCGTCCTTCGGCTGGCGGACCCGGGTCTGCTCCGTGTACGCGGCCGAGTCCTGCGGGTGGACGAAGACATCGTCGTACGGCTCGCCCTCCCCGCGCTGGATGGCGGCCTCCTCCTCGCGGGTCGGGGGCCGTGCACCGCGGCTGCCGAGCACCGAGCCCGCCAGCGCCTCGTACCCGTCCGCCAGGATGTTCGCGACCGGATGGAGCCCCTCGGGGTCGCGGTCCACGGCGGCCTGGGCCGCCCGGGCCGCGTCCTTGGCGGTCGCCGCGAACTCATCACGCCGGGACGACGTGTTGTTGACAGCCGTGCCGAGGGCCAGCTGCGCCGTGTCCCGGGCGAGCAGCGCCGCCTGACCCGCCGTGGTGCTTCTCGCGGTCTCCGCGGCGGCGCCCCCAGCCGTCCGCCCGGCGCTGTCCCGGGCCTGGACTCCTCCGTAGGCGGCGGCGCGTGCGGCGGCGCAGGCTGCTCGCGCGATGTGGCGCGCCAGCCCCCGCCGGGCGGACTCGGCCGGATGAACGGGACCGGCCGGGCCGACCGGATCGCCCTCGGAGTCGTAGAGCTCAGTGGGGTGGGGCGTGCTCATCGGCGTTCCTCCGGCGTCTGCGAACTGACGGCAGACATTCGGAGCTGACGGGGTGCCGGATTGGGCCCTCCGCCGATCCGACGCGCGGTCGTGGCACCCGGGACGGGTTGCCGGGGCCTCCGGTTCCGTGACGATCATCACGCCCCTTTCCCGGTGATCCGTGTCAGCCGGATGACCCGTCCCGGGCGTATTCCCAAGGAGAGCGAAAGACGCAGGAACCGCGGGCGCCACCGGTCGTCCCGGGACGCCCCCGCACACCAGGAGAGAATCCCCATGCCGTTCTTGCCGTCCGGGCCGCGTGAGAACACCCCCATATCCGCGCGGCCCTCCGGCGCGTCCGGCCGGCGGCCGCACCCAGCGCGGAGCGGAGCCGGGCCGCACGGAGCAGAACCGGACGGAACCAAGCCGTACGGAGACCGGCCGTACGGAGACCGGGCGATCGGAAACCGGCCGATCGGCGGCTGGTGCGGAGGCCGGCGGCACCGAGGCGAGCCCGGCCCCCGTCCGCGGGCGGCCGCCCTGCGCTCGCTCCTGCTGAGGGTCGGCCCTGCCGACCGCGAGGTGCTCTGGCTGTATCTGACGACCCGTATGGGCATCTGGGCCACGGCCTACTGCGCCCGGTGGCTGTTTCCCGCCGACCGCAACTCCCGCGACGCGGGTCCCGTGCTGGCACCCTTCCAGCAGTGGGACTGGACCCACTATCTGCACATAGCCCGCGACGGCTACTTCCCGGGGCAGGGCGAGTTCCTGCACAGGACCCTGGACCACAGGGAGGCCTTTCTGCCCGGCTTCCCGCTCGTGCTGCGGGCGGTCCACACCGCCGTCCCGAGCTGGGCCGCGGCAGGCTTGCTGATCTCCTTCGCCGCCGGGGCCGTTGCCGTTCTGGCGCTCTCCCGGATCGCCCGGCTGCATCTGCCCGACCACGAGGCCGGCCGGCGCACCGTGATGTTCCTGCTGCTCTCGCCGTGTGCGGTCTTCCTGGCCGCCGGCTACACCGAGGCGCTCTTCCTCGCGCTCGCCCTGCCCGCCTGGCTCGCCGCCCAGCGGCGCAACTGGCCGCTCGCCGCCACCTTGACCGCCCTGGCCACCACGGTGCGCGTGAACGGCCTCTTCCTCGCAGCCGCCGTCGCACTGCACTTCATCCTCACCGCCCGCACCGGCCGCCACTGGCGCCGGCTCCCCTGGCTCGCCCTGCCCGCCGTGCCCCTGGCCCTCTACAGCGGATATCTGCACGCCCACACCGGCGACTGGATGGCCTGGAAACACGCCGAGGAACAAGGCTGGAACCGCACGTTCCACACCCCCTGGGAGGCCTGGTCCAACACCTGGCACAACGCCTTCAGCCATGCCCAGACCACCGGTTACGCCGTCATGTTCCAGGCCGAACTCCTGGCCATGCTCGCCGGACTCGCCCTGCTCGCCCTCCTGGCCAGACAGCGCCGCTGGGCCGAGGCCCTGTACATCGGCCTCACCCTGTGGGCGCTCGGCACCTCGTACTGGTACATGTCCATCCCCCGCTCCACCCTCCTGTGGTGGCCGCTGTGGATCACCCTGGCGGGATGGAGCCTGCGCCGGCCGGGGTTCAAAACCCTCTGCCTCGGTCTTGCCACCCCTGTCACGACCGCCGTCGCGCTGACGTTCCTGTCGGGGCGATGGGCGGGGTGAGTGGGCGGGGTGAGTGGGCGGCCCCCGGCGGGGCGGCCACGGGGAGCCGCGTCGGCGCTCCCGGCCCGGCACGCCGCCGCGCTACCCGAACTCCGGTCGATAGGTTAGGTTAGGCATACCTAAGTAATCGCAATGAGGCCTACCCGCCCGCTCCTCTGGAGAACTTGGATGCGTCCTTTCAACTCCCGCGTCACGCAGCCGACGCCCGCCGAACGTCTGCTGTCGATCCTGACAGCAGCCCACTCGATGACGGTGGTGAGCGACGGACACGACCCCATTGAGGTGCACCGTCTCGACGGCACGGGCGCGATGGGCCACATCCACCTGCACGCACCGCCCGAGGTCCGCCCGGCCCATCCGGGAACACGCGCTCCGGTCCGGCTGGAACTCACCGACATCGCGCCCACTCCCGTACGGAACCGGATGCGTGCCCGCGTCACGGTGACCGCCCTGCTGTTGACCGAGTACAGCATGGAGACCACGGCAAGCACCTGCATGGAGTTCGGCCAAGCCGTCCTCGACGACCACAACGGCCGGGCGTACGTCACGTACGCGGCACTGCAGGAGGTGGACCCGGATCCCATCGCCACCAGCGAGGCGGCGATGCTGACCCACCTCGTGGACGGCCACAGCGAACTCGTCCCCCTCCTCCTGCGCCTCGTGCAGCCGCAGCCGGACAAGGGCATGGTGCGGGTGCTCCCGCTGGCGATGGACCGGTACGGCCTGACCCTGCGTCTGGAGTACCCCGGCACTCACCGTGATGTGCGTCTGCCGTTCGCGAAGCCCGTGACCCGGGTCGATCAGGCCGGCCCCCAGATCCACTCCCTGCTGGCCACGGCCCGGCGCGCTTCCCACCGCAACCAACTGCTCGCCTGACGACGGGCGGGGCGGGCTGGGTTACGTCGGTTCGCTTGCGACCTGGTGCGGCCAGCAGGAGACGACGACCAGGAAGGGCCACAGTGCCTGCGCGAAGGTCAGGACACGTTCGGCGACCCCAGGCAGGCCCTGGAGCTGGAGCCCGACGAGGAACCAGACCGCGCAGGCACACATCGCGGCGCTGACCGCGATCGCCACGTCCGGCCGCAGCCCCCACGACGCGCCTCCGTCCCCGCGGGCCAGAGCAGGCCGCAGTCCCCACGGCGCTCGCGCGCCACGGTCGACGGCCAGCACCGGCCAGATGGCCAGCAGCCCGAACCCCACGGTGACCACGGCCCCGTGACCGAACGAACCTCCACTGGGCGGCGCGGGTACGAGCGTCAGCACCATCGCCGAGATCCCACCCCCGGCGAGCGCGGCCCGGCCGAGGAGGGTGGCGGCGCGCAGCCCGAACGCGGTGACGATGTAACAGGCCCCGAGGACGAGCAGCATCCCGGTCATCACGCCGTACCCGGGCATGCCGTACGCGGCCAGGACACTTATCGTGCGCGTCGTGGGGTCGTAGCCGGGCCCCTGCATCCACTCCGCGAGATTCCAGCCCCCGATGAGCAGCACGGGGGCGCACCCGGACGAGAGCAAGGCCCACCAGGGCACAAGTCGCATTGGATCACCATAAGATGCCCTGCTCCGAGGTCGCTGCATCCCACACGGGAACGGCGGGCGGCAAGAGCCACTCGGACCACCGGCCGGATCCGGCACCGGGGCGAGATCACGACACAGGGCAGCATCGCAGCTCCCGGCATCGCGATTTCCCGTCCGAGCGAAGGCGAGGCGGCGCCCCTCGATGACCAGAACACCGTAGGGCTGCCGGGGGTCGCCGAGCGGCAGGCGATCGGCCGTCGCCGCGTCCGCGACCTCACGTCCGTGTCCCACGGCTTCGTCCGCGAGCCGGGTGAGCCGCTGCGATTGCTGAGGCAGGGTGGTTTCGTCCAGGGTGCTCAACGCGAGCGCGAGCGCGGGCGCGGCGACCGCGTCCGGCGGACTCGCGTAGCGGTGCAGGAAGCGGGTGTACTCAAGGGGGCTGTCCGGCTCCTGCCACTGGTCGAGGCTTCGCGTGAGCGACGCCATCTGGTACAGGGCGCGCTCCAGCGCGGCGAGCACGGACTCGTAGCCGTCACCGCGGTTCCCACCACACAACCGATCACCACGAGCAGCACGATCTGTGCCAGTCGGGTGGCGCGTGTCGAGCCGTCCGCCCTCTCGCGGGCGGGTGAGCGGACACCGTGCGACGCCGGCCCGCAGGCGCGCGCACGCCACGCAGGTACCCCTCCGCCGGGTGCGCAACCTGAGGGGCGGCGGCACCGGCCGGGGCCGCCCCGGCGACGGCACGCTGGGCAGCCGCGTTCACTCACCCTCGCAGCGGGGTGAGTCCCTTATAAACCGGTATGGAAGCCTTGCGTGCGGGTACGGAAATCGAATGGAAGCCTCGACATCTCAGCTCGCTGTCTCATCCGGTACGGCCATGTTCATGCTCCTGACCGGAATCATTGTGGTTGCCGTACTCATCGGTGCTTTCGCCTGGGGGCGCCGGATCCGCGCCCGGGAACTCCCGCCGCCCCGGCCGGACGAGCAGCCGCACCTTCCCCCGGAAGGCGCGGTCCACGAAATCCGGGAATACCGGGAGCCGGAGGAAATGCCCCACAGTGACTCACGCCTGTTGCCGCATGAACTCAAGAACTCCAGCACGCACCGCAGCCCTTCGCAGGAGCCGCCGGCGGAGGACGACGGCGATGGCAGCAGTTTCGGCAGTGGCGGCCTCGGCAGCTGAGCCCGTGAATTGGATTTCCGTTCGCCATCCGGCCGGGCACTCCTTCTGCCTCTGCCGTCGGTAGTCCGGCGTACAGGACGGCCCGCCGGCAACGCAGCCGGCGGGCCGGACACAGCCGTGACAGGCCGTGAGCAAGCAATGAGCCTGCGGGAGGTGGGCGGGGAGCAAATCCCCCGGCCACCTCCCGCAGGCTCTTCTCTGTATCTCTGTATCTCTGTTCTCTGTCCGGCTGTACGGGGTGCCGGGCGACGTCAGATGCGGCCCTGGGTCAGCCGGGAGAGCAGGCCGACCGGGGGCTTCGCCGTGTGGCGGCCCAGGGCGAAGGCCGCCCCGACGACGCCGACCGTTCCGGCGGCCGCTCCAGCGGCGATGGCCTTGCGGTTCTTGATGACGGTCGCCGCGGTCGAGACCTTGGCAGCGGTGGAAGCAACTGCCTTCTGGCCGCTCGACAACGCCTGCGACGCCGTTTCACCCGCCCGTGCGGTCGTTTTGCGTGCAGCTCCCGCACCTGCCTCCGTGGCCTTCTCAGCAGTCCGGGCGGGAGACTTCGCCTTCGAGACGGCGGCCGTACTCTTCACTGCTCGGCTACCTGCCGCCTGGGCCTTCTTGTCCGTCGTGCCGCTGCTGCGCTTGGCCGTGTTCTCGTTGTCAGTCATAGCGAACGTGTTGCCTACTCCCCGATGGTGAAACACAGTTACTCGGATCCGGTGCCGGAATGAGGCAACAACGATCCCAACGGGCCCAGATCCAGGTTGAGATCGTCCATGGTGAGGCCGTACCGGTCGCAGAGTTCGGTCATCCGGTCCTGCAGAATCATCAGGGTGAGCCCTATGCGCTCCTCCTGGTCCTCACTGAGGTCACCCTGGTCCACGCGGTGCAGCGCGGTGCGTTCCATGAGCTGGCGCAACAACTCCACAATGGTGAGCACCAGTTTGATGAGATCGCGCTCCACGGTTTCCGGGTCCGTCTCCAGACGCTGTGCGGCGCCCCGGTGATGGCGTTCCTCATCCGGTCCTGCCGGAAGGAGATCAAAGGCGCGCGCAGCCGCCTGTGCGATATCGCCGAAATTGCCCTTCTCGGAAGGGTTGCTGGAATTCTCGCCCGTCATGACGCTCCTCACCACGGTGCCGGTTCGTCGGAAGTGATCGAGCGGATGACCGCACGCAAGTTGATGTGCACCAGGTCGACGTCGGCGATGGAGAGGACCAGATCGCCGGTGAGGACAGCCCCGCCATTGAGCAGGCGGTCCAGCAGATCGATGAGTGCGACCTGCCGTCCGGCCAGGGACTCGATGTCCGTACCGGCGCCGTCCGGCCCACCGCTCACCGGGCGCCGCCCTGCGCCACCGCCGGCGGTGTGGCGAACGAGTAGGGCGCCCACGGCCCAGTGATCTCGATCCGTACACCGGACAGGCCGTCGGCCAGTGTGTCCAGCGTGCGCCGGAATTCCTCGACCCGCGCTGCCGGGACGAGGTAGGCGTCATTGGCGATGTTCTCGCCCGGTGAGGATGCCAGTTCGCCCTGCTGCGGCCGGTGCACGACCCTGGCGCGGGCCACGGCGGCCACGCGGCCGGGGACTTCTGCCGCCAGGCCCCCCGCTATCCGGTAGGCGTCCTGCTGATGACTGCGCTGCGCCTTGCGCCGCTGCAGATAGGCCCGCCCCGGACTGGCGGGGGCGGCGGGGCTCTCCGTCTTCGGAGGCTGAGCATCCGCCGGGCGGTGCGGGTCCGCGTACACCTTGACGCCGAGTTCGACATGGCCTTCGAGCCAGGAGAGCAACTCGTCGAACTCCGCACGCCGTTCATCGAGCATGGCGGCCACGCGTGCGTCGCTGAGATAGACCGTCGCCAGGCGCAGGGGGAGGACCGTCGTGGCCCCGTAGGCGGCTTCCACCACCGCGTGGTGGCCGCGGGCGATCTCCTCCAGCCGCTTCAGATCCTCCATCTGCGCCTGCATGCCCTCCGTGCCGAAGGCCTCCTCCGGCACGGAGGAAACCAGGGCTTCAAGGCCGTCGGCACTCACCGTCCGCAGCGCGCCTCCGTCCAGGCCCGGTACGCCGCCGGAGGTCACGTCGCTGAGCGTGCCGGACCGGCTCACGGCGTAGACATAGGAGATTCCGGTACTCATCGCTCGGCCTCCCCGTCCACGTTCCCGCTCCTCTCCGTCTCCTGCGCGGACCCGGCGGGAAGACCCGCGGCCTGCCTCAGTTCGGCCAGTTCGGCCTTGAGGCGGGCGTTCTCCTGGGCCAGTGGGTCGTTCGTCGCGGGAGTGTGCGACTTCTCGGTCTGCTGGGGTGAACGAGCCCGAGAGGACAGGGAGGGGTCGTGCTCCCACCAGTCGATGCCCATCTCCTTGGCCTTGTCCACGGAGGCGACCAGGAGCCTGAGCTTGATCGTCAACAGCTCGATGTCCAGCAGGTTGATCTGGATATCGCCCGCGATGACGATGCCCTTGTCCAGGACACGTTCGAGAATGTCGGCCAGATTGGCAGAGGAACCTTGCTGGCCGTACGGGGACACCCCGGAGGGGGACCCCATACGGCCGGCCAGTGAATCGGACACCTTTATTCAGCCCTGTCTGTGATGTCGGCTCATGTCAGGAACGGGCCGAGGCGGTACGGCGCCGGGTGCGGCGGGCCGGCCGGTCTTCTTCTTCGTCCTCTTCGACCTCTTCGTCGTCAGCCAGGTCGGACCCGGCTTCCGGGCCGTCCTCCGCGTCGGCTTCCCCGTCGAGGGCCTCGTCGTCCTCATCGGCTTCATCGAGGCTCTCGTCGTCGTACTCGGCGCCGGGCTCACCCTCCTCAGGGAGCTCCTCGTCGTCGGCGTACTCACCCTCGTCCTCGTCCTCGTCGAGCGCGTCGCTCTCGCCGTCCTCGTCAGCCGGGTCGGCCCGGTCGGCATCCTGCGTATCCTTCGCGGACTGCGCCTGCTCCTCCTCCACGGCGTCGTCGTGCTCCACGACCACCTCGCCGTCCCGGATCTCACCGCGCCAGCCGTCAGTGGCTTCGCCGCGCATCATGATGAACTTGCGGTAGAGCTTGAGGTCCAGGCGTGCGCGCCGACCCTGAGCACGCCAGATGTTGCCGGTCTTCTCGAACAGCCCCTTGGGGAAGTATTCGAGTACCAGCAGCACACGGGTGAGGTCGCTCGTGATGGGGTGGAAGGTCACGACGCCCTTGACGGTGCCCTTCGCCCCCTCCGTGGTCCAGGTGATCCGCTCGTCCGGCACCTGTTCGGTGACGTTCGCCTTCCAGCTGCGGGTGGACTTGGCGACCTTCACCTTCCAGTTGCTGGTGGTGTCATCGGCCTTCTCGACGCTGACGACGCCCTTGGCGAACGTGCTGAATTCCTGGAACTGCGTCCACTGGTCGTACGCCTCGCGCACGGGAACGCCGACATCGATGTCCTCGACGATCGTCACGCTCTTGGACTTGCCGCCGCCGCTCTTGCGGCCCTTGCCGAACATGCCCTTGACCTTCTCCTTGAGCGTGTCCTTGAGGTGGGCGGTGCCCGCGGACAGGGCGGCCTGAGCCGGTGACTTGCCCTCCTTGAGGGCTTGTCCGCCCTTGGCCAGGCTGCCCGCCAGCCCGCCTTCGCCGGGCTCGCCCAGCTTGCTCACGCCCTCGCCCAGTTTGTGTCCGAGCTGGGTGACCGCGTGCTCGGCCCGGGCGTGCAGATAGTTCTGCAGTTCGTCCTTGAGCCTGTCGGTGGCCGGATTCCGCGCCACCTCGTCCTTCAGCTTGCTGAAAGCGGAGTCACTCACTGCGGTCGCCCCCGTTCTTGGTGCGCGTCCGCGACGCCGGCTTGCGGGTGCCGGACGCAGCCCGGCGTGCCGTCGACGACGTCTTGCGGGCACCCTGCGACGCCTTGCCCCGTGCGGTGGAGGAGGTCTTGGCCGACGTGGACTTGGCGGCCCGCTTACGCGGTGCCGGCTCATCCTGCTCGTCCTGCTCGTCCTCGGCGGCCTGCTCCCGGTCGTCGTCCTCCTCGGGCTCTTCGTCGTCGCCTCCGCGACCGGCCGAGTCGCCGAGTCCCAGCGTCCGCTCGTGAAGAGAGTCCGCAAGACCGCTCGCACGCTTCGTCAGAGCGGAGGTGGCCGCCGACTTCGTCGCCTCGACCAGCTCCTTGCGGACCTGGCTGTTGAGGCTGCCGAGCACTGGGGAGTTGGCCACCAGCTTGCCCAGCTGCGCCGGATCCAGGCTCATCTTCTTACCGGCCAGGAACATGCCCAGGCCGATCGCCAGTTTCGCCTTCTTGGTGCGTCCCAGCAGGTAGCCACCTACCAGGGCGACACCTATCTTGCCGTTGCCTGTCATCTTTCGTGTACCTCGGTCTCCCTGTTGTCAGGTGTGGGCCCGCAGGCGCCGCTGGTTGGCTTCGAGCCATTCCAGCCGGTCCAGCAGCTCGTCCTCGCGACGATCGAACTCGTCCTCTTCGATACGGCCACTCAGCAGCTCCTCTTCGAGTGCGGCCAGTTCGGCGCGCACGGGCTCCGGGTCGTAGTACTCCCGCTCCGCCGTCACCAGCACCTGGTCGACGACCCATACGGTGCCGCGCAGCGGTGCCAGCGGCAGAGTCAGGATGTTCGTGATGAGGCCCATGCCGGGTCCTCCGCTCAACCGGGATCGGTTCGCAGGCTCAGACGAAGCTGTAGGGCGGCAGCGGCCCGTTCAGGGAGTGCGTGAAGGCGTCTCCCCAGCGTTCGGCTTCTTCGTGCACGGCCTGCGTGAACGAGGCCGCCCGGTCGCGCTTGACGAGGAACGACACGTTCACGAAATGCGTCTTGGTGGGCTCGCCGTTCGCGACGCGTACCGCAGCCGGCTCCAGCCTGGCCACGATCTCCTCCCGCCCGCGCTGCTCCCGCGCCTGGACCTCCTTGGAGATCAGCTCTCCGAGAGCGACCATGTCGTCGTGGGCCGCGGGGTTCTGGCGGGTGCGTTCGCGCAGCTCGCGTACCTCACCGGAGTCACCGACGATCTCCCGCAGCAGATCCTGCTCGTCACGGGTGACCTTCAGGTTGTACTCAAGGCACCCCTCGAGTTCCTTGAGCCGGGCGCTGTAGTCGTCACTCTGCTGTTCCAGTGCCGCGACCACCTGGTCGTCGTCGGGACCCAGCAGGCCGAACCGCATCGGCAGCGCGGCGCCGTCCGCCAGCAGGCTCTCCAGCACGGTCTGGTGCGCGACCAGATCACGGCGCTTGGCCCGCAGTTCCGGCGGCGCGTCACTCACGACCGCGCTCAGCTCCTCCGTCCCGACGACGCGCAGCTCCGACGGCGGCTGGCCGACACCGACCACATGGTCGAGGCGCAACGGGTGCTGCGCACTGGTGATGGCGTAGATGTATGTGGACACGGGTTACTCCTCCCGCCGGCTGGAGCTGCGGCGGCTGCTGGAAGCGGACTTGCGCGCCGGGCGCTCCTGCTTCTCCTCCGAGTCGTCGTGGCCGCCCTGGAGCGACTCACTGAACGCCTCGACCGCTCCTGACAGAGCGCCCTTGGACTTGCCCTTGGCGCCCTTCTCGGTCATGTCGCCCACCAGGTCGGTGAGCTGGCTGGGCGCCTTACGGCCGGATTCAAGATCCAGCCGGTTGCACGCCTCGGCGAACCTCAGGTAGGTGTCGACGCTCGCGACGACCACACGTACATCGATCTTGAGTATCTCGATACCGACGAGAGAGACTCGGACAAAGGCATCGATGACGAGACCCCTGTCCAGGATGAGCTCAAGGACATCGTAAAGATTTCCCGAGCCACCCCCGCTCGATGACCTGGTGCTTGCATTTGACTGCTGAACAACACTCATGGTGAATCTCCTTTCCAAGGAACTGCCGCAACTCGGCGGCCTCTTGGCGGGACCTGACCTCAGCGGTCGATCTGCCCCTTTGCGTAACGGCGAATGCGCTCGTAGCCCACGAGTTGCCCCTGCAGGTCGAGCGAAACCTGGTAAGTGGCCATCACACTGGCGGTGTCAGGAACTTTCTCCAGTTCCACCACCTCAATGCTCGCGGTCCAGCCGTCGTCCGACGCCTTCAGCGCAGACACCGAACTGGGTTCACACTGCAGCAATTCAGCGAGCTGACCGGCGGCCCGCCGCATTGCCGTAGGAACATCGAGACGTTCGCCGCCTTTACTGTCCTTGCTGTCCGTCGTTGCCATCATCCCGCCTGTCACACGCTTAAAGACTTCGCGGGCTCCGAGTAGAAGTCCGGTGAACCGCTTCTGCGGTAGTAGAGCGCGTGCCCATGAGTACGGAACGTATGCCTCTCCCCTGAAGCAGCCATTTCCGCGCGGCCGCACAAGCGAAGATCGGAATGCCGGCCCGGGCCGGACGCGGGTCATGGCGGTGGGCGATGAGCCCGGTGAATGCGGGACCGGTGATCTCACTCGTCGGGGGTAGCCGAAGGTCATGAATCCTTCGATGGTCCTCGCGGCCACGCCCGTGTCTTCGCTGGCGCTGATCGCTGTTGGCGTGGTCGTTGTCGTTGTCCTGATCGCCGCGGTCGTCGTCGGCAGCCGTCGTACGGCCCGGGCGAGGCGAGCAGCTGACGTACCTGCCCGGACCAGGGAGGGGGCAGGCGATGCCGACCAGCGGGGCGAGACATGGCAGACGATCGACGACGACCCCGACCAGGGAAACCCGCATCGCTGAACCGCCCCCGTCGAGCGGGGCAGCCATTCACCCCTCCGGATCACGCCGGGCGACTGCGTTCCGTTTCCATCCCCACCCAAGGGGTACAGGCCAGGTGAATGGACGTTCGGTGGAATTCGTAAATATTCCACTTCCCACGGTGCCACGAGAGAGGATTTGCCCATGCTGACAGCAATCGCAGACGTCCTGAGGTCTATCGGCGGGGCGATCGCCACTGTCGTGACCCTGCCTTTCAAGGCGGTGGCGCGGCTCTTCGGCGGGGCCGCGGACAGCGCCCACGGCCGCCACTGACACCGCAGGGCGCACTGCCCTCCGCCCCCCCGGAGGGGTCGGGCGGTGGCCTGAAGTGCCGGGAGCAGCGGTTCGGCGCCGACGGTTGACCTGAGTGGTTCTCTCCTGTCGCGGGCCGCCATCCGCCGGTGTGAAGTAGGTATGGCTGACGGCGCCGCAGCCGGTCAGACGCTGGGTGGGCCGTCGGGAGGAGAGAGATGACCGCGTACGGGTATTTCCTGTCGTCCGAGGAGTTCAGTCCGGCAGAACTCCTGGCTCAGGCCCGCTCGGCCGAACAGGTCTCGCACCGCGGGAATCACTACACGGTGGAGAACGCCAGGCTGTACACACTCCCTGACGAGCCTCCGCCCCTTTACGTCTCGGGGTTCGGGCCGCAGGCCGCCGCTCTGGCCGGCCGGATCGGGGACGGCTTCGTCACGATGAGCCCCGACGCCGGGCTGGTGGGCCAGTTCCGCCGTTCGGGAGGCGGGGAGAAACCTCAAGTCCTGCCGACCCCGGCGCACTTCGAGCAGGCGGGCACACTGGTCACCGAGGAGATGGTGGCGGAGAACGTCGTCTGCGGCGACAGCGCCGCCGGCCATCTGGGCGCGGTGCGCGCCTATGCCGACGTGGGATTCGACGAGGTCTACGTCAACCAGATCGGATCCGACCAGCAGGAATTCTTCGACTTCTACCGCACGAGCGTCCTGCCCGAACTACGGACATAGACGTCGCACCGCACCGCAGCCCGCAGGCACAAGGACCCCGGCCGGTCCCGCTCCGGCGGTCGGCCGACTCCCACGTACATGGGCCTTCCGCAAGGCCACCCTCCGCTCACCCGGGCACACGAGAGCGTGATCGCCACCGGGCCGGGGTTCACCAGGTGCCCGGCCCCGCATGTGCGCAGGGCGGCCACCGGGCTTCCCCCCCCCAGAAGAGAGACAAGATGACCGCTGACAGCACCCCCACTCTCCAGCCTCCGGGCCCGGACGACCGGCGTCGCGCGGTCTCCGCGCGTCTGACGGCTCTGGTCGGGAAGGGCGCCCTGAAGCTTCCGCTGCCCGGGGGCGGCCGTACCGATGACCGCTTCCGGGCGCTGGCAGAACTGGGCCGCGAGGACCTGGCGCTGGCCCGGCTCGCCGAGGGCCATGTCGACGCGGTCGCCATCCTTCACGAGATCGAGGGATCGCAGCCCGACGGCGGGGAGTGCTGGGGCGTGTGGGCCGCCCAGCCTCCCGGCCCCGGTCTCACCGCCACCCCCGGCGGCAGCGGGTGGCGCCTCGACGGTGTCAAGCCCTACTGCTCGGGCGCGCACACCTGTACACAGGCTCTGGTCACCGCGGACAGCCCCGAGGGGCGCCGTCTGTTCGCGGTGGCAGTGGCCGACGACCGTGTGACGCCGGTGGAGGGGACCTGGCAGGCCGTGGGAATGGACGCCAGCGACTCACCCGACGTGACCTTCTCGCATGTGCCGGCCGTCGCCGTCGGAGGCGTGGAGGACTACATCAGCCGGCCGGGCTTCCAGCACGGCGGCATCGGCGTCGCAGCGTGCTGGCTGGGCGGCGCCCGCGCCGTGGCGGACACCCTGGTGGAGGCAGCGGTTCGGCGTTCTCCCGACGCGCACACCGCGGCGCACCTGGGCGCCGTGGACATGCTGATCAGCTCGGCGGAGACCGTGGTGGCGCGCGCCGCCGCCGACATCGACGCCGACCCCCTGGACCTCTCCGGCGGAGCGCGGGTGCGGAGCCTGCGGGTGCGCGCGTTCGTGGAGAAGGTCTGCACCGAGGTTCTGCACCACGTGGGCCGCGCCACCGGCGCCGCTCCCCTGTGCCACGACACCCGGCACGCCAGGGCCGTCGCCGACCTCACCGTCTACATCCGCCAGCATCACGCGGAACGCAACCTCGCCGAGCTCGGGAATCTGCTCAGCCCGCACACGGAACAGCCGTGACCGGCGGGCGGCAGGCAGCGGCCGCGGCCATCGACGCCCCCGGCACCCCCGAAAGCCGGTGGGCCGGCTGGGACGGCCTGCTCCGGCTTCCCACAGCCCCGCTCCCCCACGGGCCTGTCGTGGTCGTCGCGGCGCATCCCGACGACGAGGTACTCGGTTTCGGCGGCGCGATGGCCACCCTCGCGGCTCAGGGCGGCGACGTACACCTCGTGTCGGTCACCGACGGCGAGGGCTCCCACCCGCGCGGCACCGTGGTCTCCCCCTCCGAACTCATCGTGATGCGGGAGGCCGAACTCGAGCGCGCGGTGGCCGACCTGGGGCTGCCCGGCCTTCGGCCGCGCCGGCTCCATGTGCCCGACTCCCGCGTCCACCGGCACGAGGACCAGGTGCAGGACGCCATCGCCGCGACGCTGCGCGAAACCGGCGCCGCACTGTGCGCGGCGCCCTGGACAGGTGACCTCCACAGCGACCACGAGGCAGCCGGACGGGCGGCCCGGGCCGCGTGCCGGGCGGTCGGCGTGCCCCTGTGGCTCTACCCGGTATGGATGTGGCACTGGGCGCGTCCCGGCGACGAACGCGTCCCCTGGGCGGACGCCGCGCGTATCGCGCTGCCCCCGCGGGCCTCCGCACGCAAAGAGCTGGCGATCCAGCGGTTCACCAGCCAGATCATGCCGCTGACCGCGGGCGAGGGGGACGCGGCCATTCTTCCCCCTGAGGAACTCGCCCATCATCTGAGGCCGTTCGAGGTGGTCTTCCGATGAGCACTCCGGCCGGCTACTTCGACCGCATGTACGCCGGGGCCCCCGACCCGTGGCGTCTCGGCGAGCGGTGGTACGAGCAGCGCAAGTACGCTCTCACCGTCGCCTCGCTGCCGCGCCGCCGCTATCGCAGCGCCTTCGAACCCGGGTGCTCCGTGGGAGCGCTCACCGCGCAGCTCGCCGGCCGCTGCGACCGTCTGCTGGCCACCGACCGGGTGGCGTCCGCGGTCCGGGCCGCCTCTGACGCCACCCGCGACCACCCGCATGTGGACGTCAGGGAGCTGGTCGTTCCCGACGAGTGGCCGCAGGCCACCTTCGACCTGATCGTGCTGTCCGAACTTCTCTACTACTTCGACGACCGGACTCTCCGGGAGGTCCTGACGCGCACGGTTGCCACCCTCGAACCCGGAGGAACACTCGTCACCGTGCACTGGAACCACCCGGTGCCCGAGCACCGGCTCACCGGCACGCAACTCGCGCCGCTGCTCACCTCCGTGCCGGGCCTCGACACGCTCCTCGATGTCCGGGACCCGGACTTCACCCTCCACGTCCTCACCCGGCAGCACCCTGACGGACGGACGACGCCCAGCCCCGCTGCCGCAGAGGGGCTCGTGTGAACCCCCGGCCCACCGCCTGCGCCGTGATCATCCCGGCGCACAACGAAGCCGCCACTCTCCCCGCTACCCTGCGGAGTCTCAGGGCGGCCGCCGCCCATCGGGCGGTGTCCGGCATCCCGCTGGTGACCGTAGTGGCGGCCGACGCCTGTACGGACGGCACGGCCGCTGTCGCACGGAGGATGGGCGCACGGGTGGTCGAGCTGGCCCGGCGCAACGTCGGGATGGCACGCGCCGCAGCCGCCGCGGAGGCTCTCCAACAGCTGAGGCCGTACGAGCCGGGCCTGTGGATCGCCACCACCGACGCCGATACTGTTGTTCCCGCGGACTGGCTGGCTCATCAGCTGCACCACGCCGCGGAGGGGTGGGAATGCCTGGTGGGCACCGTCCGGCTGACGCCCCACCCCCTGCTGCACCCGGCCGTCCTGGCGAAACACAACGCGCGGTACTTCGCCGGTCGCCCCGACGGCTCCGTCCTCTGGACGCACCCTCACATCCACGGCGCCAACCTCGGTGTGACGGCGGCCGCCTACCGTGCGGCCGGCGGCTTCCCGCCTCTTGTCCACAGCGAGGACCGGGCTCTCGTCACCGCACTGCAACGGCAGCACCGCCGGATCCTGCGGACGGACCGCTGCCCGGTCCTGACATCGAGCCGCCCGGACCACCGGGCCCCGCACGGACTGGGCGCCACCCTCAACGTCCTCGCCCAGACCCCCGGCGGCGGCCCCGCGGACGGCAGGGACTGCTGACCCCTCCCTCCCGGCCCACCCGGTGCGGCGAGCCGGGAGGCCGCTTCAGCGGCCGACGGCCTTGCGCAACTGCTGCTTGTTCATCGAAGAGCGGCCTTCGACGTTCTTCTTCCTCGCCTCTTCGTAGAGCTGGTCCCTCGTCGGCCCCCGCGCGCCGCTGTGCGAGCGCTCGCCGCCACGCTGGGAGGCGGACTTCGGGTCCCGGACCGAGACCTTGCCGGGCGACTTGGCCTCACCGGAGCGTGCCCGCTCCTTGTTCACGGTGCGCGCGGCGATCTCCTCGGCCAGCCCCTCCGGCGTGCCCCGCTTCTCCGCGCTCGCCTTGACGTGCTCGTACTGGCGCTCACGCTTGCGGCTGGATCCTGCCGGCATGACGTTCCTCCTCATCGATGCGTGCTCTGCTCGCGCGCCTGCCCGGATTCCGGCGCATCTCACACCCTCCGTCGGGGAGCGCACCACGGCAATCGGAGAGCCACCCACCGGGCACGGGCGGTCGGCCCGACGCCCGGCGCCTGCTGAGCCCGTGTCCCGGCCGGCCGCAAGGGAAGCGCAGGTCGAGGCGCGCCGCTCGCCGGGCGGGCCTCCTCACGCGCGGCATTCGGACGAAGCACCGGTGCGTCAGCGGGGCAGCGCCTCGCCCCGTGGCCATAGTCGTCCGTGGCGATCGCCCGGACTTGTCCGTGGTGGCCGCCCAGTCGCCGGAGTCCGCATTGGAGCGCCCTCATGCTGAAGCCCACCGGAACCATCCTTGCTCGCGTCGAGTGAGCTGAGCAGCTCGATGCCGGGAGGAGATGATCGGTTGTGAACAACCGTAGGACGATGGAGGCCCTGCTCACGGAGCACGGCAGGACGTTCGCCGACGAGGCGGGCATCCGGCTGCGGGACACCCCCCAGCCCCTGTATCAGCTGCTGGTGCTCAGTCACCTCCTGAGCGCCCGGATCAGGGCGTCCGTCGCGGTGGCCGCCGCACATGCACTCTTCAAGCAGGGCCTGCGCACACCGCGCCACATGCTCGAAGCGACCTGGCAGCAACGCGTGGACGCTCTCGGGGAGGGCGGCTACCGCCGCTACGACGAGAAGACCGCCACCCAGCTCGCCGAGGGGGCCGAGCTGCTGCTCGATGCGTACGGCGGCGACCTGCGGCGCCTTCGCCGGTCGGCCGACGGCGACCTCGACGCGTTGCGGGACGGCCTTCGCCGGACACCTGGCATCGGTCCGGCGGGCGCGGACATCTTCCTGCGCGAGGCGCAGGACGTGTGGCCGGAGACAGCGCCCTACTTCGACAAGAAGGCACTGCAGGGCGCGGAGCAGCTGGGCCTTCCGGCCTCACCGGCGAAACTGGCAGAGCTGGCGAAGCAGGCGCGGCCGACCGGCCGTCATGACCCCGCTGCCCTCGCGGCGGCGCTGGTACGCGCGGCGCTGGACAAGAACGTCGTGGCGGACGTACAGGCACACGCCTGACCCCGGCGCCGGCGCCGACGTGGTGGTCAGGACGGAACGGGCCGGGCAGGGGCGCGATCCGGCGGGGGCTGTGATCCCGGAGCGCCGGACGCCGCCGGATGCGGAAAGCTTCGTACGGACTCACCATGGATTCATGGTTGATGTCATCACTCCTCCCGGCGAGACCCCGCCTGCCGAGGGCTGTATCGCCGAAGCCCACGAGGAACGCCCCGACGGCGGCATGTGGGAACACCCGCGCCTGTGGGCCGGGCTCATCCTGCTGGGCGCGCTTCTCTTCTCCGCCTTCTTCATCGCGCGCATCTTCTCGGCCTGAGCTGCCGTCGTCACACATCCGCGTCGGCGGGACCGCGCGGCCGGAGTTCGTCGGCCTCAGCGCGGTGCGGCCGGCCCGCCGCCCTCCCGCAGGAGCCGCTCAAGCCGGTCGAATCGCTCGTGCAGGGCCCTGACCTCGTCCGAGGCGTCCTCGCGCCCCGCGTACTCGGCGTGCTTGAGCGTCCCGCCCAGTACCCGCAGGCTGCGGGCTGCGCCGCCGACGAACCAGGTCGCGAGGGCCGCCGTCACGATCCCGAACAGGGCGATGCCGACGAACATCACCACGCAGGCGATGACACGCCCCCACGCCGTCACCGGATACATGTCTCCGTACCCGACCGTGGTCGCGGTCTCGATGGACCACCACACCGCGAGGGGAAAGGAGGTGATGGTGGCGCGCGGCGCCGACGCCTCCGCGCGCACGACCAGCCACGCCCCGCCGAGCAGCACGATCGCGGTGATCACCGCTGCCCACAGCGATGCCCGCACGTGGAGCCGGCGCTGCTGCGCGCTCAGCAGCCACCTCAGCAGGGTGGAGACGAAGACCGGCGGCATGGACGTACCCCGTTCGGGAAGGGCGAACATTCGTCACGAACGTACTCGCGGTCACCCGCGGCGTCCGGGACGGGCCGGAACGCGCGCGTCGCGCCGCCTCGACTGCTTCGGTCCGTACCGCAGACTTCCCCGCCGGCCGCCCCAACTCCCACTCGAAAGCATTCTGTTGGGGCAGGCGGACCGCAAGGAACAGCGGCGTTCAGCCGCGGGGGCCGCTGATCCGTTCGGGGCTGATCACATAGATCACCCGGACTTGGTCACGGCCGCCGAACCACGGGTAGGGCCCGCCGAGATACTTCTGCGCGAGCGCCTCGATGTGGTCGACCGCCCCCTCGGTGGTCACACGCACCACCCGGCCGCGGATCTGGACGTACGAGGCCGGCTCCGACGGGTCGGAGACCGCGACGGCCACCCGCGGGTCGCGTGCGATGTTCCGGGTCTTCTGATGCGACTCAACGCTGTTGATCAGGACGTGCTCGCCGTCGGTGTCGACCCATGTCTGGGTGAGCTGGGGCGAGCCGTCGGGCATCGTCGTGGCGATGTAGCAGGTGCTGGGGCCGCGCAGCAGCGCCACCACTTCCTCACCGAGGGGTACGGACACGGGAGTTCTCCAGAGGTCGGTTCGCCGGGGGTACTGGGGCAACGGTAGTCACGGCAGCCCATCCGGCTCTCCCCGCCCCGCGCAACCCGCCGACCACCGGCTCGTACGGAGTCGCCGGACCACCCGCAGTTATGGAATTCGTTGAACCATTCCCTTCACGCCACCGCCGGCTCCGCGAACAGGGCAGCCTCGAACGCGCCGACCTCGACGCCATCCTGGGCGCGGGCTTCATCTGCCACCTCGGAGTGACCGTGGACGGCACCCTGATGGTCGTGCCCACGGTCTACGGATCGGACGGCACCACGCTCTACTTCCACGGCTCCGTCGCCAGCCGCAGCCTGGCCGCGTCCCCGGAGACAGCCGTGTGCGTCACCGTGACCCACGTGGACGGACTGGTACTGGCCCGCTCGGTCTTCGAGCACGGCGTCAACTACCGCAGCGCCATGGTCTTCGGCATCCCCCGCTCCGTCACCGATCCCGACGAGAAGACCGAGGGCCTGCGCTGCCTCACCGAACAGGCCACCCCGGGCCAGTGGGACTACGCCCGCCGCCCGAACCGCAAGGAACTGGCCGCCACCGCCCTGCTCGCCCTCTCCCTGGACGAGGCATCGGTGAAGATCCGCACCGGCCCCCCGGACGACGGCGAGAGCCCCGACGCCGAACTGGGCGTATGGGCAGGCACGCTCCCTCTCCACACCACCTGGGGCACCCTCGAACCGGACCCCCTGCTCACCCCCGGCACCAACGCCCCACCCCACATCGCCGACCGCACCGGGACCTCCGCGACATAGCGGGCGGGCCCGCCCTCCGCGGCGTTCCACCACACGAATCCCTTCCGTAATCCCTTCCGCACCCCTGGCCCATACCGACCAGTCGGTACTACCCTCCCGACCATGCGCGGAGGCGCACGCACTCATCGGCAGGGAGGCCAGGATGACGGTTTCGTCACCGGCGGGGACAGCGCGGCCGGCGGGCCGGGCGTTCCCTTCAGCGTGGAGAGGTCTGGTCAACCGTCAGCTGGATCGCTACCCGGAGAGTCGTCGTCGCTATTGGTATCTGGCGATCGTGGTGCTCGCCACGGTCGTGCTGTACTACCAGCTCTACGTCCAGTACGCCGTGTCGACGGCCATCATCAGCCATTACCACATGACGTTCCAGTACTTCGTCTACATCTCGGTGGCCGCGAACGCGGTCGGGGCCTTCGCCTCCCTCGTTGCCGGGCTGGCCGACCGCTGGGGACGGGCGAACATCGCGGTGTACGGCCTGCTCCTGGTCGGCCTGCTCACCACGTTCGCCCTGCCGAACGCGCCCGGCAAGGTGAGCTATCTGGTCATCTACGCGTGCGTCGCACTCGTCGAAGGCATGATCCTGGTGGCCACCCCGGCCCTGATCCGCGACTTCTCGCCGCAGCTCGGCCGCGCCTCGGCCATGGGGTACTGGACGATGGGCCCGGTCGTCGGAAGTCTCGTGGTCACGGCGGTCACCGGACGCACCTTCACGGGCACCACCACCTGGCAGGCGGAGATCCGCTACGCGGGGGTCGCCGGACTGGTCGTGTTCGTGGCGGCGCTCCTCGGCCTGCGGGAACTCGCCCCGGCACTGCGCGGCCAGATCATGGTGAGCCTGCGCGACCGTGCGCTGGTCGAGGCCCGCGCCAAGGGGATCGACGCCGAGTCGGCCCTGCACGGACAGTGGCGCCAGATGCTCCGTGCCGACGTCCTCGGCTCGGCTCTCGCCGTCAGCCTCTACCTCCTGCTGTACTTCGCCGCGGTCGGCAACTTCGTCGTCTATTTCGCCACGAATTTCGGATACTCGGCGCAGCGTACGAACTCCCTGCTCAACTGGTACTGGGGGACGAACGCGGTCTTCCTGGTACTGGCCGGTCTCGTCTCCGACCGCCTGCGGGTGCGCAAGCCGTTCATGCTGATCGGCGCGCTCGGTTCGATCGGATTCACCCTCGCGTTCGTGCTGCACACCACCCAGCCCCACACGGGCTATTACACCTTCGCGTTCATCGTGGCAGGCATCGGTGCCACCAGCGGCGTCGCGTACTCACCGTGGATGGCGAGCTTCACCGAGACGGTCGAGCGGCACAACCCCGCGGCCATCGCGACCGGACTGGCCGTGTGGGGGTGGCTCATACGGATCACGGTCGCCGCCTCCGCGGCCTGCTTGCCGCTGGTCGTGAGCACCGTGACCCCGCTCATCGAACACGGCACGGAGGTCAGACAGGCCTCCGCGCAGGCTGCCCCCGCCCTGGCCATCACAAGGGCCCATCCGCAGCTCTTCGCGCAGCTCTCCTCCCATCCCCCGGGCAGGGCGCCCGCACCGCTGGTGGCGCGGGCGGTGAAGGAGGTCGGCGCGGGCGGCCTGCAGACCGTCCAGAGGGCCGCCCCGCAGTTGAAGATCCTCCGCGACCACGGTCCGGAGGTGCAGCAAGCAGCCGCACACAACGCGCACGAGTGGCAGACCTGGTGGTGGGTCTGCCTGGGAGGCCAAGTCCTCTTCCTGCCCTGCCTCTTCGTGATGACAGGCCGCTGGCGCCCGCGGGCCGCACGCCGCGACACGGAGGCCCATGAGCGCCTGGTGGCAGAGCAGCTCGCCGAGATGAAGGAGATCAGCACATGACGGAAGTGACCGGAGAAACCGGAGCGACCGCACAGGCGGGGACCGGCCTCCACCAGCTCAGCGCACTCGACCAGGCCGCCGCCGTACGCAGGGGCGAGGTCAGCCCCCTGGAACTCGTACAGCACCAACTGGCCCGTATCGAGGAGCTCAACGACCGCTACGGAGCCTTTCTCACCGTCACCGGCGACGAGGCCGTCGCGCAGGCCGCCGCGGTCCAGAAGGGACGGGGGAAGGAGGACACCTCACCGCTGTTCGGCGTACCGACGGCTGTCAAGGATCTGGTCGACACCGCCGGTGTGCGCACGACGTACGGCTCGCGGGCCTTCGCCGAGTCCGTCCCGGAGGTGGACGCCCACACGGTGACACGGTTGCGGGAGGCCGGCACGATCAGCTTGGGAAAGACCAACACCCCCGAATTCGGCTGCTGTTGCTATACCGACAACGACCTGGCGGGCCCGGCCCGCAACCCCTGGGACCCCGCACTGTCCGCCGGAGGCTCCAGCGGCGGGGCGGCGGTCGCTGTGGCACTCGGCATGGTGGCGGTCGCCCACGCCAGTGACGGCGGAGGATCGATCCGGATCCCGGCGAGCGCCTGCGGACTGTTCGGCATCAAGCCGTCCCGTGGCCGGGTGAGCGCCGGGCCGCGCGGCGCGGAGGTCAACGGCCTCGCTGTGCAGGGCCCGTTGGCCCGCACCGTACGGGATGCCGCAGCCATGCTGGACGTGCTGGCCGGGCCCATGCCGGGCGACCCGCACTGGGCGCCGCCGCTGCCGGCGGGCGAGACCTTCCTGGCCCACGCCGACCGCGGCCCCGGGCGACTGCGTATCGGCCGGTACGCGAAGCCCGCAGCCCTGGGCCTGGACGTCGGCCCCACCTGCCTGGCCGCCTGGGAGCACGCCTCGCGGCTCCTGGAGGAGCTCGGGCATGACGTAGAGGACGTCGCCACACCGTTCGGGCCCGGGCTCGGCGACTTCTTCGCCGCCGTATGGGGTGTGCAGTCACTGGGTTACACCGTGGAACCCGGGGCGGAGGAGTTGCTGCGCCCGGTGACCCGCGCCTGGCGCGAGTACGGGAGGGCGGTCACCGCTGAGCAGTTCGCCGCCGCGATCACCGGCATGCAGCGGGCCGCCCGAAGCGCCGTCGAGGCGACCGCCGGATACGACGTCGTCCTCACCCCGACGCTGGCGGCGCTGCCGCAGGCGGTGGAGTTCTTCGCCGAGACCGGCGACCCGCTCGTCAACCTGCGGCGTCAGAGCGCTTTCAGCGCGTTCACCAGCCCGTACAACATGACGGGCCAACCGGTCGTCAACGTACCGCTGTACTGGTCGCAGGGCGGGACGCCCGTCGGTGTCTCCCTGGTGGGGCGCCCGGCCGACGAGACCACGCTCATCTCACTCAGCGCCCAGCTGGAGGAGGCATGCCCCTGGAAGCACCGGTACGGAAGTCTCCTCTGAGGCGGAAAGGGCCTCACTGCGAACAGGGCTTCGGTCTCCGCGATGCGCCAACCGCACAAACCACCGAGGCAGTTGATGCCGGAGTGACCGCAGTGGCGCTTTGCACAACGCTGCCCCTCTGTTCACTCAACTGAGCTTCAGCGAGCCCCGGCGCTGTGACCTACTGGGTTTCGCTACGCGCGTTGCGCGCTCCCCCCACGACGTCAGGAGAGCCCCCGGTGAACCCCACACGCCGCCTCATGCCCGCTCTGACCGCAGGCGCCTTGGCCGCAGTATGTGCCCTTCTTCCCACTGCCGCCCACGCCGCAAGCAGCTACTCCCTGGTCGTCCTTCCGGACCAGAAGGAAGGCGCGATCTACGATTTCGTCAACTCGGCCAAGAAGTCGGTCGACGTGACGATCTACGAGTTGCGCGACACCACCCTCGTCGACGATCTGGTGAAGCAGCAGAAGGCCGGCGTGAAGGTACGGGTGGTCTTCGACTCCCAGCACGCGTCCATCGACGGGACCGCCTACAAGGCGCTGTCCGCCGCCGGCGCCGGAGTCACGTACTCGTCCTCGGCGTACGTCTACACCCACCAGAAGACGATCACCGTCGACGGCGCCAAGTCGTACATCAGCACCGGCAACTTCGACACCGAGTACTACTCGACCTCGCGTGACTACGGCGTATTCGACTCCGACAAGGCCGATGTCGCAGCGATCGAGAAGGTCTTCGACGCCGACTACGCGAAGACCTCCGTCACCCCGTCCGACGGTACCGACCTGGTCTGGTCGCCGACCGACTCACAGAGCCATCTGCTGGCCCTGGTCACGGGGGCGAAGAGCAGCCTTGACGTCCAGGAGGAGGAGTTCGGTGACTCCGCTCTGGTGAACGCGGTCGTGGCGGACGCGAAGCGTGGCGTCGCCGTTCGCGTGGTCGCGGAGAACCAGTCCTCGAAGTACAGCGAGGAACTGCAGAAGGTCACTGCCGCGGGAGGCAAGGTGACCACCTACACGAGTTCCACCGGCTTCTACATCCACGCCAAGGCGATCGTCGCCGACTACGGCACATCCGCCGCGAAGGTGTTTGCCGGCTCGGAGAACTTCTCCGACAACTCGCTCAACCACAACCGCGAACTCGGTCTCATTGTCAGCGACTCCGCAGTCATCAGCGGCATCGAGAAGGCGTTCGACGCCGACTTCCGGAAGACCTCCGGCACGGTCTGACGGCATCAGGCTCCCGGGCACGGCTGCTCCGCACCCCGGCGGTTGTACGAGGTATCAGTCCTGGGCGAGCATGCCCGCCCGGAGGCCGGTCAGGGTGCGGTTCAGGAGCCGTGAGACATGCATCTGGGAGACACCGAGTTCCGCACCGATCTGGGACTGGGTCATCTCCTGGGCGAAGCGCATGCGCAGGATCTCGCGCTCGCGGTCGTCGAGGGTGCCCAGGAGCGGGGCGAGCGTCTGGAAGTCCTCGACGAGTTCCATGGCCGGATCACAGCTGCCGACGGTGTCGGCGTACGTGCGGTTCGTCGGGGCCGGACCTTCGTCGCTGTCCTGCGACATGTCGAGGGAACCGGCGGTATAGCCGTTCGAGGCGATGATCCCCTCGATGACCTCGTCCTCGCTCAGGTCCAGGTGTGCGGCCAGTTCGGCCACGGTGGCCTGCCGGTCCAGGGCCAGGAAGAGGGATTCCTGCGCTTTGGCCAGACTGATGCGCAGCTCCTGGAGCCGGCGCGGGACGTGGACGGCCCAGCTGGTGTCCCGGAAGAACCGCTTGATTTCGCCGACGATGTAGGGGATCGCGAACGTGGTGAACTCGACCTCGCGAGAGAGCTCGAAACGGTCGATCGCCTTGATCAGGCCGATCGTGCCGACCTGGACGATGTCCTCCATGTCGCCGCTGCCCCGGTTGCGGTAACGGCTCGCGGCGTACCGGACCAGCGACAGGTTCATCTCGATGAGCGTGTTCCGGGCGTACTGGTACTCGTGAGTGCCCTCTTCCAGAACCTGCAACTGATCGAAGAACAAACTGCTCAGAGCCCTCGCGTCCTTCGGCGCGATCTTCTTCGCATCCTCGATCCGCGGGAGTTCACCCGCCTGGGCATCCCGCGACGTCGTGTCACCGCCGGGCCCGGTGGTTCTGGCTGGGGCGGCGGGCGCGGACATCGACACGACAATCACTCCCTGATCATGGACGGCTTATCTGCCTCCTGCCCGCCGAGCGTCACCCCATGCTTCCGGATCCGGCGGTGTCCGAAAGGAGAGCTACGTCACGGAGGAGTTACGTCCGTTGGCGGCAGCGCCCGTTCACAGGCGGGCGTGCGTGAAGCCTCGCAGGCGGGCGCGTCCGAGTGCTTGTCGACCTTTCCGAACTTTCCATCGGTGGCCTCGACCTTGCACCCCGTCAGGTCGGTGCCCGCGGTGCGGCCGGTGGTCGGCTGGTAGCCCCAGATGCTGTCACTCATCCAACGGCTCCCTCATTGAAATACTGCCCCTCCCCCTCCCTGGAGCGCCGCTCCCTACCGCCGTCGCACTCAGTACGCGGGTGCGGTAGGAAGTCCGTTGTGAACGACCAGACTCAGCCACCGACCGTTCGTGTGTTCATCGCCCTCGCCCCGCCCGATCACGCGAAAGAAGAACTGGCCCGGGAGCTGCGCCCGGCCTACGGCACACACCCTCACATGCGGTGGAATCGCATGGAGGACTGGCACATCACCCTGGCGTTCCTCGGTGAGCTGCCGGCCGCGACGGTTCCGCTCCTGCGGCCGCCACTGGCCCGCCTCGCAGCCGGCCACCGACCGCCCTGTCTGGCGCTGCGCGGCAGCGGAAGCTTCGACGAACGCGTGCTGTGGAGCGGAATCGACGGAGACCTCGATGAGCTGCACATGCTCGCCGCCGATGTGCGTACCGCTGTCAGACACTGCGGGGTGACTTTCGAGGACCGTCCGCTGCGGCCCCATCTGACGTTGGCTCGTGCCCGCCGGGGGGATCGGTCGTCAGCAGGAGAAATCGCCGAAGGGTTCGCCGAATTCACCGGCCGCCGATGGCCAGCCGAACGACTGCACCTGGTCGGCAGCAACGACGGCCGTGGCCGCGGGCCGATCCGCTACCGCGACATCGAAGCGTGGGCCCTCGGCAGCGGGAACACCATGGAATCCTGAACGGACCAACGGCGTCTGGGGAGAGGTGATCGCCCCGTTGTGCCGCAGTACGTGCGCGACTCGTCCTGTGCGAGAGAGCGGGCGCGCCACCGATGCGGCCCGCGCCGTGAGCACGGTCGTGGAAGCCGCCCGCAGCGAGGTCGAGCAGTTCCTCGACGGCGGCTCGGCCTGCGCCCCGGGCGGCTGACTCAGCTCTCGCACCGCGCGGCCACCGGCGGCCCTCGCCCCAGCGGGCCGAGCGTGTCCACCCCGATGCGGCACCTGGGGCTCCGGGCCGTTCGGAGTCCGCGTGGCGAGACGCCCATTGACCAGGCAGTCGATTCATCGCTACGTTCTGCGCCATGTTGCGTACAGCTCTGCTCACCACGCGCGGTCACATCGACCTGCTGCGGGTGGCTTCCGCCGCGTGTTGTCGCGGCTGCTGACGCCCTTTCAGTTCTCACGCGAACCCCTGTAGCCCCTACGGCTCAGCCGGCATCGCGTCCCTTCCCCGCCATCACCACAGGCGTGCCGCCCGCCGCGGCCTCCCTCTCGCCTGCCTGATGCGTGTGCCGCCCTGCCCTCCTTCGTGGGCCGGGGCAGCTGCACCTCCCCCGTCGAGGAGACCTCCATGACCGTCGACCACGCTCCGCCCGACATATCCGTCACATCACCATCCGTAGTGCCCTTCGAGCTGGAGACCGTCACTCCCGTCAGCGGCCGCGGAGGCGGATTGCGTTCCGTTCCCCGATGGCTGCGCCGCACCATCGGTCCCCTGCTGCTCCTCGTCCTGTGGCAGGTGCTCAGCGCCACCGGTGTCCTGCACCCCGACATCCTGGCCTCGCCCGGGACCATCGCCCGTGCGGGACGGGATCTGATCGCCGACGGCACACTGCCCTCCGCGATGGGCATCTCGCTGCAGCGGGTCGCTGTGGGTCTGTTGCTCGGCGGGGTGGTGGGCACCGGACTCGCGCTGGTCTCCGGGCTCTCCCGGCTCGGTGAGGACCTGGTCGACGCGAGCGTGCAGATGCTGCGCACTGTGCCGTGGGTCGGCCTGATCCCTCTCTTCATCATCTGGCTGGGTATCGGTGAGGCGCCCAAGGTGGCACTCATCGCCCTCGGTGTCGCCTTCCACCTGTACCTCAACGTGTACGCCGGAATCCGCGGCGTCGACGAACAGCTCATCGAGGCCGGCGAGTCGCTGGGGCTCGGCCGGTGGGGGCTGATCCGCCATGTGATCCTGCCGGGCGCGCTGCCCGGCGCGATGACCGGACTGCGCTACTCGCTGGCCACCGCCTGGCTGGCCCTGGTCTTCGGGGAGTCCATCAACGCCGACGCCGGCATCGGCTTCCTGATGAACCAGGCGCGCGAGTTCTTCCGTACCGACGTGATCGTCGTCTGCCTCGTCGTCTACGCCTTCCTCGGCCTGGTGGCCGACGTCATCGTCCGCACTCTGGAAAGGCTGCTGCTGCAATGGCGACCGACGTTCAAGGGACAGTGACCACGGCAGCGGTACGGGTCGAGGGGCTGACCCGTTCCTTCGACGGCCGCCCGGTCATCGACCGGCTCGACCTCACCCTGCGCCCGGGAGAGTTCACCGCGCTGCTCGGACGCAGCGGATGCGGCAAGTCGACCCTGCTCCGCGTACTGGCCGGGCTCGACCGGGAGATCGAGGGGACCGTCCTCGTTCCGAAGAAGCGGGCGGTGGCCTTCCAGGCTCCGCGGCTGATGCCGTGGAAAAGAGTCTGGCGCAACGTGCTGCTCGGCCTGGAGGGGCACCCCGAACGGGCCGTCGCAGAAAACGCGCTGGAAGAGGTGGGACTGGCGCACCGCTCGGGCGCCTGGCCCAAGACGCTTTCCGGCGGAGAGGCCCAGCGTGCCTCGCTCGCCAGGGCGCTGGTGCGCGAGCCCGATCTCCTGCTGCTCGACGAACCGTTCGGGGCGCTCGACGCACTGACCCGGATCAAGGCCCAGCAGCTGGTGGCGGAGTTGTGGCAACGGCGTGGTTGCGCCGTGCTGCTGGTCACGCACGACGTGGACGAGGCGCTGCTCCTCGCCGACCGCGCACTGGTCATGCGTGACGGAGTCATCGCCTACGAGACCCCCGTCGATCTGGACCGCCCCCGCTCAGTGGGAGACCCCCGGTTCGCCGGGCTGCGTTCCCGGCTGCTCACGGAGCTGGGCGTCGACGAGCCCGCCCCCGCCGTCTGAAGAACCGACCCGGGCCCCTCGTACCACCGGGGCCCGCACCCATCCGGAAGAGAGACACACGTCCATGCGACGCCCATACCTGCCCGCGCTCGTCCTCCCCCTGTCCCTGCTGCTGGCCGCGTGCGGCGGCGCGACCTCCGCGAATACCGGGGGTGCGCCGGGCGACGGCACCGACGGATCAGGCAGCCTCACCCTCAATGTCGGGGATCAGAAGGGTGGCAGTGAGGCCGTTCTGCGGGCCGCCGGAGAACTCGACCACCTCAAGTACAAGATCAAATGGTCGACGTTCACATCCGGTCCCCCGCTGCTGGAGGCCGTGAACGCCAAGGCGGTCGACATCGGTGCCGTCGGCAACACCCCGCCGGTCTTCGCCGCGGGGTCGAACTCGAAGATCTCTGTCGTGGCCGCCTCCCACGGATCCTCGGCGGGTGAGGCGATCGTCGTCCCCGGGAACTCACCGCTGAAGTCCGTCGCCGCGCTCAAGGGCAAGTCGGTCGCCGTGGCGCAGGGCAGCTCGGCCCACTTCCAGCTGCTCGCCTCGCTCAAGCAGGCGGGTCTGAAGATGAGCGACGTGAAGGTGAAGTATCTGCAGCCGGCCGACGCGCTCGCGGCCTTCAGCCGCGGCAAGGTCGACGCCTGGGCGGTCTGGGACCCGTACACCTCGCAGGTGCTCAAGACCGCTCACGGGCGCATCCTGACCACCGGCCAGGGTGTGGTCAACGGGCTCTCCTTCCAGGTGGCCTCGCCCTCGGCGCTCAAGGACAAGCGCAAGTCCGCGGCGGTCTCCGACTACCTCACCCGCCTCAACCGGGCACAGTCGTGGGTCTTCAAGCACCCCGAGGCATGGGCGAAGGTCTGGGCGAAGGAGACCGGACTGCCGTACGGCGTGGCACTCGCCGCGGTGAAGCGCACCAACGGGACGCGGGTACCCGTCGCCGTGGACGACGCGGCCATCGCCTCCGAGCAGAAGATCGCCGACGCCTTCGCCGGACTGAAGCTGATCCCCCGCCGCTTCTCGTTCAAGGACTACGTCGACCGGCGCTTCAACGGCACCCTTCCCCCCTCCACCACAGCGCCTCTCTCCTACGCGAAGGGTTCCTCCTCATGAGCGTCCACCTGAACTGGTTCCTCCCCACCGGCGGGGACGGCCGCACTCTGGTCGACCGGCACGCCTACACCGACGGGGGCATCAAGCGTGACCGCATCACCCCGGTCAGCGGTGTGCGCGCGCCCGACATCGAGTACCTGGCGCAGATCGCCAAGGCCGCGGAACAGCTGGGTTTCGAGGCCGTGCTCACTCCGACGGGCACCTGGTGCGAGGACGCCTGGCTGACGACCGTGGCGCTCGCGCAGCACACCGAGCGGCTGAAGTTCCTGGTGGCGTTCCGGCCCGGCGTCATCTCCCCGGTACTGGCGGCCCAGATGGCGGCGACGTACCAGCGGATCACCCGGGGGCGGCTGCTGCTCAACGTGGTGACAGGGGGTGACTCCACCGAGCAGAAGCGCTTCGGTGACCATCTGGACCATGACCGCCGCTACGAGCGGACCGCCGAATTCCTCTCGGTCGTGCGTGGTGCGTGGAGCGGGAAGCCGTACGACTTCGACGGCAAGCACTACCAGGTCGAGGGCGGGCTGACCGCGCTGCCACCGGACCCGCTGCCGGAGATCTTCTTCGGCGGTTCGTCCCCGGCAGCGGGCCCCGTCGCCGCCGAGCACGCGGACGTGTACCTCACCTGGGGCGAACCTCCGGCCCAGGTGAAGCAGAAGATCGACTGGATCCGTTCACTGGCCGAGGAACGCGGACGCACCGTGCGGTTCGGTATCCGGCTGCACACCATCTCCCGGGACTCCGCACGCGAGGCGTGGGCGACCGCGGACCGGCTGCTCGACGACCTCGGCCCGGAGACGGTCGCCGCTGCCCAACAGGCCCTGGGCAAGAGCGAGTCGGTGGGCCAGCAGCGCATGCTCGCACTGCACGGCGGATCGCGCGACAAGCTGGAGATCTCCCCGAATCTGTGGGCGGGCGTCGGGCTCGTGCGCGGTGGTGCGGGTACCGCACTGGTGGGCAGTCACGCCGATGTCGCGGACCGGATCGAGGAGTACCACGCGCTCGGCATCGAGCACTTCGTGTTCTCCGGCTACCCGCATCTGGAGGAGGCGTACTGGTTCGGTGAGGGCGTGCGGCCCGAGCTGGCGTCCCGTGGTCTGCTGCCGGAGCTGGCGGCCACCGGCGCGCCGGTCCAGTTCGCGGGTGGTCGCTGACCGGGAGCGACGGCAGGACCCGCCGCGTGGCTGAATCGGTGCCCCGGTCGATGCCGGGGCACCGTGCCCGGAGGCGGTCAGGTCAGAGGTGCGGCGGCGCCCGACCGGGCAGGCGCCCGGTCGGTCTGCCGGCCGGGTCTCCCGGATCATCACGCAGTTCCGCAGCGGGTGGTGCCGCAGTCAGCCCGCCTTCGGCGGCTTCAGCGCGTCGAAGGCGAAGAGAGAGTTCTTGGCCGCGGCCACGACCACCGCACGCCCCACGACGGTCACGCGCGGGCTTGCGCCCTGCTCGCCCGTCAAACCGTCGGCCTGCGGATCTGTGGTCCACAGGGGCTTGCCGTCGTACGGCGACAGCGCGACCACCCGGCCGGTGGCCGAGCTGAAATACAGCGCGCCGGCTCCGCTCACGGGTCCCGACGCGCCCTCCACGCTTGTCTGCCGCGCCCACCGCTGCCGGCCGGTCCCGGGGTCGAGCGCCGTGACGAGACCGGTCTGCCCGCTCACGTAGAGGGTGCCGTCCGCCATGCCGGGCGTCCCCGCGTACGTCCTGGCCAGCCGGGAGTACGTCACCTTCCGTGAGGCCGGGTCGACCCGCGCCACCCCGTCGTAACCGGCCAGCGCCGGTCCCTCCATGTGCTCCTGAAGGAGTACGAGCCTGCCGTCGGCGACGCCCATCGGCACGGCGGGGCCGTTGACCGCGATGGGCCTGCCCAGGGTCCCCGAGGCGCGGTCGACCGGGTAGAGGGTGGGGTGGCTCACCTCCAGGGCATTCACCTCCGCATTCGTCGCGCACATCGCGAAGAGCCGTGGGCCCACCCCGACGGGAGCACACTGCGTGCCCGCGGGGAACGGCGTCGTCCAGGTGACGTTGCCACTGTGCGCCTCCCGGGCCTCGAAGCGGGAGTTGGAAGCATTGACCGTCACGACGGCGGAGCCGGCCACCAGGGCGTCCTGGCTCCGGCCCGTGACGGCCTGCGACTGGCCGCCGGACGGCGCGGACCACAGCTCCCGGCCGTTGTTCGCGTCGATGGCCACCACCTCGCGGGGAGAGGCCTGCGGATCGTTCTGGGCGGCGAAGCGGTAACCGAGCACCGTGTCGTCGGTGGCTCCGACCAGGTGCATGCCCTCGACAGGGACGCCCGGACTGTTCGCCGTCCACACCCGCGAGCCGTCCCGGGCCCTGATACGGGTCGCTACCACACCGCCGCCCCCGCAGAACAGCGCGTCGTCGCGCGCGACGCAACGCAGCTCGTCGGGGATGTCCTTACGACCGCCCAGCACAGTCTTGCGCCACGGCTCGAACCCGTCCGGAAGTGGAAGTGCGGCTCCCGGCACCGCGACGCTGTGGTCCTTGTGGCCGCCGCTGCTCCCCCCGAAGCCGCCCGCCTTCAGCGCGGTGGCTCCCCCGCCGATCGCCGCCACCGCGACCGCGGCCGCGACCACGGGCCGCCACCGGCGACGCAGACGGCGGGCGATGGGGACGCCGGTGCTCCCCGTGTCGGGACCGGCCGGGGCAGTGGTCGGGGCAGTGAGCGGGTCGGTCGGCGGGACGGTCGGCGCCGGGGTGGCCGGCGTCGCGAAGTGGTGCTGGGTGATCATGTCGCGGGTGCGTCCCGCGCCGGCCCCGTTCGTGTCGGTCCCGCCGAGGTCGGCAGGCAGGTCCCGCAGCAGCACGAGGAGTTCGTCCGCCGAGGGGCGCCCCTCCGGCTCCTTGGCCAGGCACGACTCGACGACCGCACGCAGAGTCACCGGAACGACACCCAGTGACGGCTCCTCGTGCACCACCTGATAGGCCGTCATGTACGGGCTGTCCGCGTCGAAGGGCCCGTGGCCCGTGGACGCGTACACCAGCAGGGTCCCCAGCGAGAAGACATCGGACCGCGGCCCCACACCACGCGGCGCCTGCAACTGCTCCGGCGACATGAAGGGCGGCGTACCGATGACCCGCCCCGTCATCGTCAGCGTCTGCTGGTCGACGGCGCGCGAAATGCCGAAGTCGATGACGCGCGGACCCTCGGGCGAGAGCACGACGTTCGAGGGCTTCAGGTCACGGTGGACGACCCCCACCCGGTGGATGTCGCGCAGCGCCTCCGCCAGCCCGATGGCGAGCTTCCGCAGCTCCGCTCCGTTCAGCGGGCCCTCGGTGGCGATGCGCTGGGCGAGCGTGTGCCCCTCGATGTAGGCCGTCGCCATCCACGGCTGGTCGGCCTCAGGGGCGGCGTCGACCACGGCGGCGGTGAACGCGCCGCTCACCCGCCTCGCCGCCGCCACCTCCTGCCGGAAGCGGATGCGGAACTCGTCGTCCGCCGCGAACTGCTGGTGGATCAGTTTGATCGCGACAGGCCGCCCCGAACTCGTACGGGCCAGGAAGACCGTGCCCATGCCACCCGAACCGAGCCGCGCCTCAAGCGGATAACCGCCGATCTCCGCTGGATCGCCTCCGCGCAGCGACACTCTTCCCGACCTCTCGTCCCCCGTGCACCTCTGCCACCACGGGCCTGCGTACCTGTCCTGGAGACAAACTAGCCGCAGGGCAGTGCGTCAGAGCAAAGCGGGTGGCGGACAAGGAGCCCACGACTGCTCCCGTGGCGCACCCGACGGCCGGTATCGCTGGTGTGCGCAGCCGCCACACTCCGCCGGGGCGGCGGATCCGCCCTGTCCTCAGAAGCGCACCGGCAGGCCGAGCAGCCCGCGGGAGCGCATGGACGGGCGCCACCGCAGTACGTCCGGAGCGACGTCGAGGGCCAGGTCCGGGAAACGGTCGAGGAGCGCGGCGAGAGCGACCTCGGTCTCCATCCGGGCCAGCGGTGCGCCGAGGCAGTAGTGGATGCCGTGACCGAGGGCGAGATGACCGGCGGCGTCACGGCCGATGTCGAGCCGGTCCGGCTCGGTGAAGCGATGCGGGTCGCGGTGCGCGGCGGCCAGGGACAACAGGACGGTCTCACCGGCCGGGATGCCGACCCCTCCGATGGTGATGTCCTCGGTGGGGAAGCGCCGGATGGCCAGGGGCACGGGACCGTCGTAGCGGGCCAGTTCCTCGACCGCGCCGCCCAGCCGTCCGGGATCGGCGCGGACCGCGCTCAGCTGGTCGGGATGGCTGAGCAGGGCCAGGGTGGAGTTGCCGATCAGGTGCACGGTGTTCTCGTACCCGGCGACCAGGATCAGGAAGGCCAGCGACATGAGCTCGTCCTCGCTCAGCCGGTCCGCGTCGTCGCGTACGGCGATCAGGGACGAGAGCAGGTCGTCTGCGGGTGAAGCGTGCTTGTCGGCGATGAGCCGGGTGAAGAAGGCCAGCATGCTGCGGACGGATTCCTTCGCCCGGTGCGGTTGCGCCGGGTCCGGGGCGACCAGGGCGTCGGTCCAGGAACGGAAGTCATGGCGATCGTGCGGAGCCACACCGAGCAGGTCACAGATCACGGTGATCGGCAGCGGTGCGGCGTACGAGGCGATCAGGTCGGCGTGACCGTACGGTTCGATGGCGTCGAGCAGTGAGTCGGCGGTTTCCCTGATGGGTCCGCGCAGGCGGGCGATGTGGCGCGGGGTGAACGCCCGGGACACCAGGCGCCGGATGCGGGTGTGGTCCGGCGGGTCCATGTTCAGCAGGTTCGCGTCCAGCGCCGGCGGCAGCGCGAGCCCGTGGTAGCCGCCGGGCGCCGCATTGCGCTTGTCGAGAGAGAGCCGGGGATCGGCGAGGGCCTGGCGTACGTCGTCGTAGCGCGTGACCACCCAGGCCGGAAGCCCGTCCGTTCCGGTGATGCGGTGGACGGGCCCGGCCTCGCGAAGGCGGGAGTACGCCGAGTACGGGTCCGCGACCAGCTCTGCCGGATCAACGAAGGGGGACTGACTGGGCGTTGTGGTGACCATGGACTCCACCCTAATGAGGGGGGCCCGGCGAAGAGGCCGAATGATACGGAGGGGGCGCGGCCCGGTAGCCGGGCCGCGCCCCCTGACGGCCTCACGCACGGCCCGGGCGATGGATCGGCCCCCCGCCACGGCTCAGCGGTGCCCCGTCGCCGCCCCGGAGGACCGCGACGATCTCGGCGCCGATGGAGACAGCCGTCTCCTCCGGTGTGCGGCCGCCGGTGTCCAGGCCGATGGGGGAGCACAGCCGTGCAAGCTCGCTCTCCCCCACCCCGGCCTCCCGAAGTTTGCGGAGCCGGTCCTCATGGGTGCGGCGCGAGCCCATCGCACCGACGTAGGCGACCGGCAGCCGCAGGGCGACCTCCAGCAGCGGCACGTCGAACTTGGAGTCGTGCGTGAGCACGCACAGCACGGTCCGCTCGTCCGTGACGGTGTCGCGCAGATAGCGGTCCGGCCACTCCACCACCACCTCGTCCGCCTCGGGGAACCGGGCCGGTGTCGCGAAGACACCGCGAGCGTCGCAGAGGGTCACGTGGAAGCCGAGCAGTTTGCCCACCCGCACCAGCGCCCCCGCGAAGTCCACCGCTCCGAACACGATCATCCGCGCGGGCGGCACGCTGGACTCGACGAACAGGGTGACGTCGCCGCCGCACCGAGCCGAACTCTCCGGCACCACACACTCCCCGGTCCGCCCGAGGTCGAGCAGTGCCCGGGCCTGCGCGGCGAGCCCGGAGTCGTCCACCGAGCCGAGCGCCCCCTCATCCGACCCGTCGGGCCGCACCATCAACACCGCTCCACTATCGACGAGTTCGGCGGGGCCGTCGAGGATCCGGGCCAGCGCCACCGGCTCGCCGCGCACCGCGGCAGCCAGCGCCCTCTCCACCGTCGTACGGGACGGCGCGTCCGCGCGGACCGGAACGACGTGCACCTCCACCGTCCCGCCGCAGGTGAGCCCGACGGCGAACGCGTCGTCGTCGCTGTACCCGAACCGCTCGCGGCGTACCACCCCGTCGCGCAGTGCCTCGACGCACAGCTCGTACACGGCGCCCTCGACGCACCCGCCGGAGACCGAGCCGATGACCTGCCCCGAGGCGTCCACGGCGAGGGCCGAGCCGGGCGGACGGGGCGCGCTGCCGGTCACCGAGACGACGGTGGCGACCGCGAAGTCCCTTCCCTGCCCGGCCCATTGGCTCAGGTCGGCGGCGATATCAAGCATGCCGCTCGTCTCTGTGCGCCTCGGCGAGGATCACCCGGTCGGGCCGGAGCGGCAGATCGCGGTGGCGCACTCCGGTGGCGTGCCATACGGCGTTGGTGATGGCGGCGGCCGTGCCGACGATGCCGATCTCGCCGACGCCCTTGATGCCGACGGGGTCGTCCGGGTCGGGGTCGTCGACCCAGTCGGCCTCGATGGCCGGCACGTCTGCGTTCGCGGCGAAGTGGTAGCCCGCGAAGTCCGCGCCGATGTGGCCGCCGGACGCCTGGTCACGCACCGCCTCCTCGTGCAGCGCCATGGACAGCCCCCAGGTCATGCCGCCCACCAACTGGCTGCGCGCCGTCAGGGGGTTGATTATCCGGCCGGCCGCGAAGACCCCGAGCAGCCGCCGTACCCGCACCTCCCCGGTGGTCACGTCGACGGCGACCTCGGCGAACTGCGCGCCGAACGAGTACCGCTCCTTCTGGGCGAGCGCCGCGATGAGTGCGGCGGTGTCGGTGCGGGCCGTGAGACCGTCCTCCGGGATCTCCCCGCCGGCCAGGACAAGCCGCTCGCGCAGCTCGCGCGCCGCGGACATGACGGCCCAGCCCCAGGACCGGGTGCCCATCGAGCCGCCCGCCACCCAGGCCGCCCCGAAGTCGCTGTCGGCGATGCGGACGTGGACCCGCCCGGGCGTCACGTCGAGCGCGTCGGCGGCGATGAGGGTCAGGGCTGTCCGTGCGCCGGTACCGACGTCGGCGGCGGTGATCCGGACGGTGAAGGTGCCGCCGGGCTCCGCGGTGACCGAGGCCGTCGAAGCGGCCGCGCCCGCCTGGAACGTGGAGGCGGCGACACCGGTGCCCAGGAGCCAGCGGCCCTCGCGGCGTATGCGCGGACGGGGGTCACGTGCGGCCCAGTCGAACCGCCGGGCGCCCTCCTCGAAGCAGGAGAGCAGGTTGCGGCTGCTGAACGGCAGCCCGGAGAGCGGGCCGACCGCCGGCTCGTTGCGGGCGCGCAGTGCGATCGGGTCCATGCCGAGCCGCTCGGCGAGCTCGTCGAGCGCCGACTCCACCGCGAACGAACCCGGGGCCTCGCCGGGGGCCCGCATCCAGGTGGGTGTGCCCACATCGACGGGCACGACACGGTTGACGGTGTGGTGCGCGACGGCGTCGTACATGGTGCGTCCGTAGGAGGCGCTGCCCTCGACGAACTCCCGCAGGTTCGAGGTGAGCGACTGGTTCTCGTGGGCGAAGGCGCGCAGCCGCCCGTCCTCGTCGGCTCCGAGCCGCACCCGCTGAGTGGTGGGGCTGCGGTATCCGGTGATCGCGAACACCTGACGTCGCGTCAGGGCCACCCGGACCGGACGCTGCAGCTCCGTCGCGGCCATCACGGCGGCGACGTGGTGCGAGCGCAGCCCCTTGGAGCCGAAGGCGCCGCCGACATGCTCGGAGCGTACGTGCACGGCGGACAGGTCGAGCGAGAACAGATGGGCGAGGTCGTCGGCGATCCACTTGCTGCCCTGGTTGGAGTCGTGGACCTCCAGCCGCCCGCCGTTCCAGCGCACCGTCACGGCATGGGGCTCCATGGCGCAGTGGTGCTGCTCGGGCGTCGTGTACCTGGCGTCCAGTACCACGGTGGACGCGGCGAGTTCGGCATCCAGGTCGCCCTTCGTGCTCTCCGCGTCCTGCGGTGTGTAGACGCCGTCCTTGTCCGCGTGGAAGCCGACGTCGTGCGGCTCCTCGTCGTACTCGACGACGAGCGCCTCGGCGGCCTCGCGCGCCTGCTCGGACGTCTCGGCGACGACCAGCGCGACGGGCCACCCGGCGTGCGGGATCCGGTCGTGCTGGAAGACCTCGACGATCGGGTCGGGGCGGCCGAGCGCCCCGACGACGTCGTCCCTCACACGTGGCGCGGCGCGGTGGTGCAGGACGGTGAGCACGCCGGGCATGGCGCGTACCGCGTCTTCGTCGATCGAGCGGATCCGGCCTCGGGCCACGGTCGACAGCACCAGCCAGCCGTGGGCGAGTTCGGTGAAGGGGACCTCGCTCGCGTAGCGGGCGGCGCCGGTGACCTTGTCGAGGCCCTCGATGCGGGTGTGGGAGACGCCGACCGCGTCCGGCTTCGCCGTGACGGGCGCTGTGGGCGCTGTGCTCGGTGTGGTCATCGGGTCGCCTCCTGCTCCAGCTCCGTGAGGAGTGCCACGACCAGATTGCGCATCAGTGGCACCTTGTACGCGTTGTGCGGCAGCGCGGAGGCCTCCGCCAGCTCGGCGTCGGCCGCGTCGGCGAACGAGGTGCCGTCCGCGGGCCTGCCCAGCAGTTCCCGTTCGGCGGCCCGGGCCCGCCACGGCCGCGACGCGACCGCGCCGAAGGCGATCCGCACATCGCGCACGACCCCGTCGCGGACATCCAGCGCGGCGGCCACCGATCCGATGGCGAAGGCGTACGAGGCCCGCTCGCGCACCTTGCGGTAGCGGGAGTGAGCGGCGACCGGCGCGGGCGGCAGGGTGACGGCGGTGATGAGCGCGCCGGCGGGCAGCGCGGTCTCCAGGTGTGGCGTGTCGCCGACCGGGCGGTAGAAGTCGCCGAGTGCCAGCTCCCCCGTACCGTCCGCGGTTTCGTACTCCACCACGGCGTCGAAGGCGGTGAGCGCGACGCCCATGTCGGACGGGTGCACGGCCACGCAGTGCTCACTCGCGCCGAGGATCGCGGCGTTGCGGTGCTCGCCCCGGACGGCGGGACATCCGCTGCCCGGCACGCGCTTGTTGCAGGGCTTGCTCACGTCGGTGAAGTAGCCGCAGCGGGTGCGCTGCAGCAGGTTCCCGCCGACGGTGGCCATGTTGCGCAGCTGGCCGGACGCCCCGGCCAGCACGGCCTGGGCCAGCGCCGGGTAGCGGCGGCGCACTTCGGGGTGCGCGGCGAGATCGCTGTTGGTGACGGTCGCCCCGATCCGCAGGCCGCCGGCGCTCGTCCGCTCGACCCGGTCGAGGGGCAGGGCCCGTACGTCGACGAGGCGTGCGGGCCGCTCGATGCCGGCCTTCATCAGGTCGACGAGGTTCGTACCGCCGCCGAGGTACCGCGCCTCGGGGTCGGCGCCGAGCACCGCCACGGCGCCCGGCACGTCGTGCGCCCGCTCGTATGCGAACTCCCTCACGCCACCTGCTCCTTCACTCCGTCGGCCGGCTGAGCGGCCGCCTGCGCGACGGCCCGCACGATCGACACGTAGGCGCCGCACCGGCACAGGTTCCCGCTCATCCGTTCTCTGATCTCCTCCGGCGTCAGCGGGGGCGGCCCGGCCTCCGGCCGCACGTCCTCGGTCACGGCGCTCGGCCAGCCGGCCGCGTGCTCCTCCAGAACGGCGACGGCCGAACAGATCTGTCCGGGGGTGCAGTAGCCGCACTGGTAGCCGTCCAGTTCGACGAACGCCTGCTGGACGGGGTGCAGCCCGCCCGTGAGGCGTTCGTCCGCGATGCCCTCGATGGTGGTGATGTCGCGACCCTCCGCGGCGACCGCGAACTGCAGGCAGGAAACGGTCCTGCGCCCGTCGACCAGCACGGTGCAGGCTCCGCACTGCCCCTGGTCGCAGCCCTTCTTCGTGCCGGTCAGATCGAGCCGCTCGCGCAGGGCGTCGAGCAGTGTGGTGCGGTGATCGACGGGCAGGGTGTACTTCTCTCCATTGATGTGCAGCGTGACGGTACTGGAGGCGGGTATGCCCGCTGGGGCCATGAGGGGGCCTTCTTTCGGGTTCCTGTGTGCGGGAAGAATCAGCGCTGTATGCAGGAGGAGCGCCGGGACCATGGCCGCCGCTACGGTGGTCCATGCGAAACGGACAACTGTCCACTCCGAGTTTCCGACCGTAGTGGACAACTGTCCGCCCAGCAAGGATCATTCCCGGCCGCTTTCGGAGGAGGACTGATGCGACACCCCAACAGGCAGGCGGCGCTGCGCTCGGACGCGCAGCGCAACCGTGAGCGCATCCTTGCGGTGGCCCTGGCCGAGCTGACGCACTCGGCGGACACACCACTGAGCGCGATCGCGCGGAAAGCGGGTGTCGGGCAGGGCACGTTCTACCGGAATTTCCCCAGCCGGGAAGCACTGGTCCTGGAGGTGTACCGGTACGAGGTGGAGCACGTCGCTGAGGCGGCCGGGCAGTTGCTGTGCACCCGGCCGCCCCGTGAGGCGCTGCGCGAGTGGATGGACCGGCTCGCGCAGTACGCGATGGCCAAGGCGGGTCTGGCCGAGGCACTGCGCGAGGCGACGGCCGCCCGCGGCGCCATGAAGAGCCTCGCGCACGGTCCGCTGACGGAAGCGGTCACGCTGCTGCTCGCGGCGAATGAGAGGGCGGGCACGATCCGCCCCGGCGTGACCTCGGACGACTTCATGCTGGCGATAGCGGGCCTGTGGATGATCGACCCGCACGGTGACTGGCAGGCCCGCGCCGGCAGGCTGCTGGACCTGGTGATGGACGGGCTGCGAACGGGGGCGCCGGAGGCGTCTGCGTGAGCATTCCGACTGCGGGGTTCATGGGCAGGACCACTCATGGGCAGGACCGCTGACGGCAGGACCGCTGATGGCAGGACCGCTGATGGCCGGGCCGAGATGGCCGCCGGGTCCGCTCGGTGGTCACGGGGGACACGGCCCCGGTCCCCGGGAATCGGCCCCGGCCTCCTCCCACCGCCAAGAGGTCCGGCGCGGGGCACACCGTCAGCTGCCGGACGCGGCCAGCCACTCGTCGATCCGCCCCGGGTGGTCCGTGGTCACGGCGTCCGCTCCGATCCCGACCCAGCGGAGCAGGTGGGCACGTTCCGCGGTGGGCCAGGCATCCACCTGGATGCCGCTCTCGTGACAGCGGTCCACGAGGTCCCGGGTGAGCTCGGGCTTCAGCTCCGGACACACCCAGGTGGCCTTGAGGTCCAGCGCGTCCTTGATCATTTCGTCGCCCGGGTGGTGGGTGATCAGGCCGCGGGGGACGTGCGGCAGCCATCGGGCGGCCTCTTCCACCGCGGTCCTGCTGAAGGAGGTCAGCACTACGGACCCGGGCAGCGGAGTGTGGCGCTCCCGCTCGGCAAGCGCCTCCACCGCCTCCAGGGCCTTGATCTCGATCTGGACGACGTCCCCGCAGACCTCCATGGCCTCGTCGAAGGTGGGAATGCGCTCTCCCTCCCCGGCGTCCAATGCCTGGAGGTCGGCCAGGGTGAAGTCGGCGACGAGGCCGGTGCCGTCGGTCGTACGGTCCACGGCCTTGTCGTGGATGACGACGAGGCGACTGTCGGAGGTGAGCCGGATGTCGAGTTCGATGCCGTCGGCGCCGAGAGCGAGAGCCCGCCGGAAGGACCTCACGGTGTTCTCCGGCTCATCGGCCCGGGCTCCACGGTGCGCGTACACCACAGGGCGCCTCACGGGGTGGTTCACAAGTGCTCCTCAATCATGGGGCCGTAACGGTCAACGCCCTTGCGTAGCTGGTCGGCGACCTCCGCGAAGGCCTGCTGTGCGGGGGTGTTCGCCGACCATATGCGCTGCAGAGCGGTGTAGATACGCACATTCGCGTTCGGGATCGTCATGCGCACCTGGTCGCAGGGGCGCGTGAGGTCCAACTGCCGCACGGCCGTGGCGAAGTTCGGGTCGTCGCTCATCAGTTTGACGAGGGTGGGCTCCTTGACCGCCGCCGGCACCACGGGGAGATAGCCGGTCTCGACGGCCCACTGTGCGGCGTTCTCGGGGCGGGCCAGGAAGCGCACGAACTGGGCCGCGGCCTCCTTGCGTTCCCGCGGGACGCGCTTGAAAATGCCCAGGCCACCGCCGCCCGTGTTGACCGCGAACTTCTCCTTCTTCGGCAGGAAGCCGGTGCCCAGCTCCCAGCCGTTCGCCTTCGCCATCTCGTTGATCTTCTTCAGGCCACCGGTGGAGGTGACGAGCGTGGCGATCAGCTGGTTGCCCATGTCGGCGGTGGGCTCGGTCGCCATGTAAGCGATCTTGTCCTTGAAGATCAGTTTGCGCTGCCACTCAGCCGCCGCCACGGCGCCGCCCTCGTCGACGGTGACGTCCAGCCCCTTGGAGTACGCCCCGCCCCACTGCCAGGCACTGCACTGGAACTGCCAGTCCCCGTCGACTTTCTGATATCCCTCCAGGGCTACCCGCTTGCCGCCCACGCTCTGCCGGGTGATGTGGTGCGACCAGTCGTAGAGCTCGTCGTAACTCTCCGGGGGGCGCACCGGGACGCCGGCCTTCTTGAAGAGCGTCTTGTTGTAGTAGAAGAGCGGCGTGGAGCGGGCCAGCGGCAGCCACCAGGTGTGCCCCTTGCGGACGCCCTCACCGAGCAGCCGCGGATTGTAGGTCCCCTCCAGCTCGCCCTGTGTGAAGTAACTGTCCCAGGGCTCCAGGGCATCGCCGAAGTAGAACTTGTACCACTTGACGTCGGACAGCACGCACAAGTCGGGAGCCTGGGCGCCGAGCAGGCTGATGACCGCCTTCTGGGCGCACTCGTCGTAGGTGCCCTGGAACTGCACCTCCACGTACACGTCCCGCTGCTCGCGGTTGAAGGCGTCGACCAGTTTCTGCAGGGCCGGGCCCACCGGGTCCGCGAACGTCGACCAGAGCACCACCCTGGTGCGCCCCCGGAACCCATCGGGTACCGAACCGCCGGGCTGTGCGACGGTCCCCGTGGTCTGGCCGCAGGCGCTCAGCGCCGCGGCCAGTCCCAGCCCCGCGCCTGCCCCGAGCATCCTGCGCCTGCCGAGCACGGGGCCCGCGAACTCCCGCAGCGAGGTCCGCGTCATTTTCCGGCTCCCTGGGTCAGCCCGGCGATGATGTAGCGCTGGGCGAAGAAGAACATGACGAGGACCGGCACGATCACCATGACGGCACCGGCGAGGATCGCTCCCCAGTTGGCGAAGGTCTCGGTGTTCTGGAGGAAGAGCAGACCGATGGGGAGGGTGCGCATGTCCGCGCTGCTGGTGACGATCAACGGCCAGATGAAGTCGTTCCACTTGCCGACCATGACGACCAGGGCGACGGTGATCACCATCGGGCGCGACATCGGCAGCACCACCCGGAAGAGGATGCGCAGGTGCCCCGCTCCGTCGATCTTCGCCGCGTCCGTGATCTCCTGAGGCAGCGTCAGCATGTGCTGGCGCAACAGGAAGGTCCCGAAGACCGAGCCGAGGCCCGGTGCTATCAGGCCGGCATAGGAGTTGACCCAGCCGAGCTGGGCGATGGTCAGGAAGTTCGGCAGCAGCGTGACGTGGCCGGGCACCATCATCGCGCCCAGCAGGAACAGGAAAAGGACCTTCTTGCCGGGGAACGGCAGGAACACGAAGGCGTAGGCACAGAGCAACGCGGCGATCAGCTCGACCGTGGTGCCGATCACGGACACGATCAGGGAGTTGAGGAAGAACCGGCCGAACGGCGCGGCGCTCCAGGCGTCGGAGAAGTTGGACCAGCGCAGGTCCGTGGGGATCCAGTGCGGTGGGTAGCTGTAGATCTGCGGGTTGGTCTTCAGGGCCGAGGAGATCAGCCAGTACAGCGGGCCACCCGCGATGACGGCGACCAGGACGAGCAGCGCGTACAGGCCGAAGCGCTTGGCGCGGCGGGCACCGGAGCGGCTGCCCGCGGTGACCGTGCGGGCGTCCGGCAGGGAGTCGGCGACTGTCACTGGTAGTGCACCTTTCGCTGGAGGAAGCGTGCCTGGAATCCAGTGATCAGCAGCAGCACCACGAACATGATCATCGCGGAGGCCGAGGCCCGGCCCGCGTCGAAGGTGCGGAAGCCCTGGTCGTAGATGAACCAGCTCAGGATCGAGGTGGAGGTGCCGGGGCCGCCGTTGGTCATCACGGCGATCACATCGAACGCCTGGAAGGTGGTGATGGTGCAGGTCACCAGCAGGAAGAAGGTGACGGGCGAGAGCAGCGGCAGGATGATGCGGCGCAGCCGCGTCCACGCTCCCGCGCCGTCCAGCGCCGCCGCCTCGAACACGTCCCTGGGTAAGCCCTGCAGACCGGCGAGGTAGACGACGGCCACGAAGCCGGTGTTCTTCCAGAGGTAGACCAGGACGAGACCGGACAGCGCCCACTTGGAGTCGGTCATCATCGCCGGCGCCGCCATGCCGAGAGGGGCGAGCAGGGGGCGTATCAGTCCGTAGTTGGGATCGAAGACGAACAGCCACAGGGTCCCGACAGCGGCTCCGGAGAGCACGTACGGGGCGAAGGCCAGCGTCCGCACGACGTCCCGCCCGCGCAGCCGCTGGTTGAGCAACAGGGCGGTGGCGAGGCCGAGTAGCAGTCCGCCCGCGACGATTCCGACGACGAACAGCACGGTCGTCCACAGGCTGCCGCGGAAGTCGGGGTCGGCGAACAGCGACGTGTAGTTGTCCAGGCCGATCATGTGCCACGACGAGGAAATCATGTCCCAGTCGGTGAGGCTCAGATAGGCGTTGTAGATCACCGGCCAGTAGGCGAAAACCAGCAGGAAGAAGAAGTTCGGGGCGGCGAAGGCGGCGAACAGCAGGTACTCGCGCCGCCGGCGCCGTGCGCGGGCCCGGGGCCCTGCCTCGCCGGCGGTCGCCGGATTCGGCGGGGCCGCTCTGCCGTCCTGCGTCAAGTCGGTCGTCAAGACAGCGTTGTCCTTCCGGCGAACCGTACAACGCGCCCGGCTGGGCGCCGTATCGGCCCTAGGAATACCAACAAAGTGAACGAGAAGAGAACACTCCTGCGTGTTACGAATTGGCAGCCGGGACACCGGACGGCCCCCGCGCGATACCTGTCGTTCCCGCCGTGACCGGGCACCCACCTGGGCATCAGGGGGCGCCATCCATCTCACATCCGCCGTGTGATGACGGCCGGCGTGACGGCGCGGACCGAGCTGAACCAGATGCGCGGTGCCGCCGGCGCACGCGGCGCTGCGTGGCAGGGCACGGTGCTCGGCCACGTGCTCCAGAGGTCGCGCGCCGCGGCAGAAGATGGCGCCCGCGAGATGTCGGCGGCAGCACTTGGGCGGCACGGCCGCTGGGGGCGATCCTGGTCAGCCCAGGAAGCTCAGCCGCACCCGGCGGTCCGCATTGTCGACGTTCGTGTCCACCAAGCACACCGACTGCCACGTCCCCAGTTCCAGCCGCCCGCCGATCACCGGAAGGGTCGCGTGCGGTGCCACCAGAGCCGGTACCACGTGGTCCCTGCCGTGGCCCGGGCTGCCGTGGCGGTGCTGCCAGCGGTCGTCCGCGGGCAGCAGTTCGTGGAGGGCCGCGAGGAGGTCGTCGTCGCTGCCCGCGCCGGTTTCCAGGATCGCGATACCCGCCGTGGCGTGCGGCACGAAGACGTTGAGCAGGCCGTCGCGGCCCGCCGCGGCCTGGCGGAGGAAGTCCTCGCACTCCCCCGTCAGGTCGGTGACGGTCTCGCGGTCGCCGGTCGCGATGTGCACGGTGCGCGTCGTGAAGGTGTCTGACATGTGTCCCATCCTCCCGCGCACGGAGCACGCGTGCCTGTCCGGGCGGGAGCCTGTTCGGGGGGGGCGTCCCGGCACTGCCCGTCCCCCGCCCGGGCGGGAAGATCCCGGAAGCCCGAGCTGTTGGACGAAGCGTGAATGACTTCGGGGTACGCGCAGTGGACGTGGTGGTCATCGGCGCCGGACAGGCGGGCCTGGCCGGCGCCTATCACCTGCGGCGTACCGGGCTGGTTCCCGGGCGGGACTTCGTCGTACTGGACCACGCCCCGCGGCCGGGTGGCGCCTGGCAGTTCCGCTGGCCGTCGCTGACCTACGGCAAGGTGCACGGCATGCACGCGCTGCCCGGCATGGAGCTGACGGACGCCGACGGGGACCGGCCCTCGGCCGAGGTGGTGGGTGAGTACTTCACGGCGTACGAGGAGGCCTTCGGGCTCCGGGTGCGCCGGCCCGTCGAGGTCACCGCGGTACGCGAGGGCGACGGCGGGCGGCTGCGCGTCGAGACGTCCCAGGGTGTGTGGACCGCGCGCGCGGTGATCAGCGCCACCGGTACCTGGGACCGGCCCTTCTGGCCGCACTACCCGGGCCAGGAGACCTTCCGGGGAAGGCAGTTGCACACCTCGGGATACCGCGGCCCGCAGGAGTTCGCCGGGCAGCGGGTCGTGGTCGTCGGCGGTGGGGCCTCCGGTACCCAGCATCTGATGGAGATCGCGGACGTCGCCGCCGGGACGACCTGGGTGACACGGCGCCCGCCCGTGTTCAGGGACGGGCCGTTCAACGAGGAGTGGGGCCGGCGGGCGGTCGCGATGGTCGAGGAGCGTGTACGGCGGGGGCTGCCGCCGCAGAGCGTCGTCTCGGTGACCGGGCTGCCGGTGAACGACGCGATCCGGGCCGCACGGGACCGGGGCATTCTCGACCGGCTGCCCATGTTCGACCGGATCACACCGGACGGGGTCGCCTGGGACACCGGCCGCACGGTGGCGGCGGACAGCATCCTCTGGGCCACCGGGTTCCGGGCCGCCATCGACCATCTGTCACCCCTAAGGCTCCGTGAGCCGGGCGGCGGCATCCAGCTCGACGGCACCCGCGCGGTCCGGGACGAGCGGATCCATCTGATCGGCTACGGGCCCTCGGCCTCCACTATCGGCGCCAACCGGGCGGGGCGCTCGGCGGTCAGGGACATCCGGCGGCTGCTGGAACGGTCCGGCGAGCCCGTTCCCGTCGGCACGCCGGCGGCCTGACGCGGCAGCCCGGTCCCACGGAGAGCACGAACAACGGAGAGTACGAACACACGAACACACGAACAGGGGATCGGGTGTTCGCCAGAACGTGTGGTCGTACCGGATTCGCTTGCCCGGCTACCGCACGAAGCACGACGCTTACTGTGCGCAAGCGACGGGCTGCAGACCGCGACTGCGCAGTCCCACTGATGAACCATGCAAGGAGAACGCACCACCATGAACTTCCTCACCGACCTGCTTGCCGGCATCGTCCACTTCGTGGGGTGGCTCGTCTGACGCTCGTCCCGACCGGCGCCGTCGCTTCCCGTCCCACGGGAGCGGCGGCGCTGTCGTGCCCCGTGCCGTGCCGACTCCTGGTACGCCGTGCCATTGTCCTGACACAGGGCGTCACACGGTCGGGGCCAGTTCGCCGTCCCGGCGGACCAGTGCGGCGTACCGGCCGTCCAGACCGAGCAGCTCGTCATGCGTGCCGCGCTCGGCGACCCGGCCGCCGTCCAGCACCACGATCTGGTCGGCGTCCCTGACCGTGGAGAGCCGGTGCGCGATGGTGATGGTGGTGCGGCCCGCCGACAGTCCGTCGATGGCCTGCTGCACCGCGTGTTCGGTGCGGGTGTCCAGGGCGCTGGTCGCCTCGTCGAGGATCAGGACCGGCGGGTCGCGCAGGATCGTCCGGGCCAGGGCCAGGCGCTGTTTCTCCCCGCCCGAGAAGCGGTAACCGCGCTCGCCGACCAGGGTCCGGTACCCGTCGGGCAGCGAAGCGATGTGCTCGTGGATCTGTGCGGCCCTGGCCGCCTCTTCGAGCTGGGCGTCGGTGGCGTCCGGCTTGGCGAAGCGCAGGTTGTCGGCGACCGACGCGTGGAAGAGGTACGTCTCCTGCGAGACGACGCCCACGGCCCGCGCCAGGGTGGCGAAGTCGAGGTCGCGTACGTCGACACCGTCCAGCGTGACCTTTCCGCCGGTCACGTCGTACAGCCGGGGCACCAGATAACTGAGGGTGGACTTGCCCGAACCGGTGGGGCCGACGACCGCCAGGCTGCCGCCCGCTGGCACCGCGATGTCGATGCCCTCCAGGGTGGGGCCGCTCTTCTCGTCGTAGCCGAAATCGACGTGCTGGAAGCGCACTTCACCACGGACCTCGTCCAGCGCGACCGGACTCTCAGGTTCCGTGATGTCCACCGGCAGGTCCAGATACTCGAAGATCCGCTGGAAAAGGGCGATCGACGTCTGCATGTCCACACCGGTCGAGAGGAGGCTGACCGCCGGGCGGAAGAGGCCCTGCTGGAGCGAGACGAACGCGACGAGCGTACCGATGGAGACCTGGGGGCCGCCTTCCTGGAGCGCCAGACCCGCCGCCCAGTAGATGACGGCCGGCATCGCGGCCATCACGATGCCGATGGTCGACATCCGCCACCGCCCGGCCATGCTGGAGCGCACTTCGAGGTCGACGAGCCGCTCGGACTCCGTGGCGAAACCCTGCGTGAGCGACTCGGAGCGGCCCATGGTGCGCCCGAGCAGGATGCCGCTGACCGACAGCGACTCGGTGACCGTGGCGGCCATCACCGCCATCTGCTTCTGCCGCTCCGTGGTGATCCTCTTGCGCTCGCGGCCGACCCGGCGGCTGATCCAGACGAACACCGGGAGCAGCAGGAGCGACACGATCGTCAGCCGCCAGTCGAGCGCGACCATGGCGACGACCGTGGCGATGACGGCCGTCAGGTTGGAGACGAGGGAGGTGGCGGTGGAGGTGACCGTCGCCTGCATACCGCCGATGTCGTTCGCGATGCGGGACTGGACCTCGCCGGTACGTGTCCGGGTGAAGAAGGCGAGCGGCATCCGCTGGAGCTGGGCGTAGACGGCGGTGCGCAGATCGTGCATGACGCGCTGGCCGACCGTGGTCGAGATGAGGGTCTGGAGCACTCCGAAGACGCTGTTCACGACGGCGGTGGCGATCATGCCCAGGGCCAGCAGGCTCAGCAGACCGGTACGGCCCTGCGGGATCGCGGTGTCGAGGATCGCCCGCAGCATGAACGGCGAGGCGACCGAGACCAGCGACGAGGCGCAGACCAGCAGTCCGACGAGCGCCAGGCGCGCGCGGTAGGGGCGGAAGAGCCGGATGATGCGCCGCGCTTCGGGGGGCGGCTGCCCGGCCCCTCGGGGCGGGGGCGTCCAATCGGGGCGGTCGGGTTTCATGAGCTCCTTCGGCAGTGACTCGACAGGGATTCGCGCGGCAGGGATTCGGCAGACATTCGACAGCGGTTCGGCAGGGATTCGGCAGCGATCGGGCTGTGACTCGACGGTGAGTCGGTCGTGGGCTCGTAGAGCATAATGCACTGTTACCTATGCTCACAATGTACATGGTCCTGTTATTGTTCCCCCATGTCATCACCCCCCGGTGTTCCCGACACCGACGGCCTGCTGGCCGAGCAGCTCCTCCGGCTGACGCGCAGGCTCCACCGGATCCACAAGCAGCACCTGGAGCCGGTCGGCATCACCCCCGCGCAGTCCCGTCTGCTGCGTACGGTCGCGCACTGCCCCGAACCACCGCGCATGGCCGACCTGGCCCAGCGGCTCGAAGTGGTGCCGCGCGCGGTCACCAGCCTCGTCGACGCGCTGGAGGAGGGCGGCAGCGTCCGCCGGGTGCCCGATCCGAACAACCGCCGGGTGGTACGGATCGAGCTGACGGACAGCGGCCGGGCCACCCTGCGGGCCCTGCGTGACGCGCGGCGCCGGGCCGCGGAGGAGATCCTTGCCCCACTGGCCGCCGACCAGCGCGAAGTGCTCGGCGAGCTGCTGTCCACCCTGCTGGACGGCGGCAGCGGCGACCACCACCTCTGACCGCTTCGCGCCCGCCCCTGCACCGGTCCCGGCCCTCCGTCCGTACACCTCTCCAGCCGTCCAGCCGAGGAGACTCCCCCATGCCGCTGCTCGACCCGAAGCCCGGCGCTCTCCGGCCGCGTACGAAGAGGACGCCGGCACCCGACCGGGTGTCCGGCACCCGGTCGGCCGGTACGCCCGAGCCGCTGCGCGGCGATCTGGTCGCGCTGCTGGGCGAGGAGAAGGTCCTCTCGAAGGTCTCCGACCTCGTGCGGTACGCGTCCGACGCCAGCCCGTACCGCTTCGTTCCCCAGGTCGTGGTGGTCGCCGAGACCATGGGCGACATCTCGGCCGTGCTCTCCTACGCGAAGGACAACGGCCGCCAGGTCGTCTTCCGGGCGGCGGGCACCTCGCTCAACGGACAGGCGCAGGGCGAGGACATCCTCGTCGACGTCCGCCGTCACTGGTCCGGCGTCGAGGTCATGGACGACGGCGCACGCGCCCGCATCCGGCCGGGCACCACCGTCGTCCGCGCCAATGCGACGCTCGCCCGGCACGGCCGCGTCCTGGGCCCCGACCCGGCCAGCGCCATCGCCTGCACCCTCGGCGGAGTCGTCGCCAACAACGCCTCCGGCATGACGGCGGGCACCACCCGCAACTCGTACCGCACGCTCGCCTCACTGACCTTCGTGCTGCCGGGCGGCACCGTGGTCGACACCGCCGACCCGGCCGCCGACGGCGCTCTCGCCGCCGCCGAGCCCGGCCTGTGCGCGGGGCTGCTCGCGGTCAAGGCGGAGATCGAGGCGGACCCGGAGCTGACCGCCCGGATCCGGGCCAAGTACGAGATCAAGAACACCAACGGCTACCGGCTGGACGCCTTCCTGGACGGCGCCACCCCCGTCGAGATCCTGCGCGGGCTGATGGTCGGTTCCGAGGGCACCTTCGGCTTCATCTCCGAGGTCGTCTTCGACACCCTGCCGCTGGACCGCAAGCTCTCCTCGGCACTGCTCTTCTTCCCGACCCTGCGGGCGGCGGCCGCGGCGGTCCCGGTCTTCAACGAGGCCGGCGCCCTGGCGGTCGAGCTGATGGACGGCAACACCCTGCGCGCCTCGGTCAGTGTGGCGGGGGTCCCTGCCGACTGGGCCGCGCTGCCCAAGGAGACGACGGCGCTGCTGGTCGAGTTCCGCGCGCCGGACGACGCGGGCAGGCAGGCGTACGAGCGGGTGGCGGCCGAGGCCGTCGCCGGGCTGGATCTGGTGGCGCCCGTCGCCTCGGTCACCAACGCGTTCACCCGCGACCCGCAGACCATCGCCGGGTACTGGAAGGCACGCAAGGCCTTCGTCACCGCGGTCGGCGGTGCCCGTCCGTCCGGCACGACGCTGATCACCGAGGACTTCGCCGTACCGCCGTCGAAGCTCGCCGACGCCTGCACGGCGCTGCTCGAACTGCAGACCCGGCACGGCTTCGACGCCGCCGTGGCCGGTCACGCGGCCCACGGCAATCTGCACTTCCTGCTCGCGTTCGACGCGGGGCTGCCCGCGGACGTCGCACGCTATGCCGCCTTCATGGACGAGTTCTGCCGGCTGACGGTCGAGCGCTTCGACGGCTCGCTCAAGGCCGAGCACGCCACCGGCCGGAACATCGCACCCTTCCTGGAGCTCGAATGGGGGCCGCGGGCCACGGAGTTGATGTGGCGGATCAAGCAGATCATCGACCCCGGCGGAGTGCTCGCCCCCCGCATCGTGCTGGACCGGGACCCCGAGGCCCACCTGCGCGGGCTCAAGACCATCCCCGGGGTGGAACTGATCGCCGACCCCTGCATCGAGTGCGGATTCTGTGAACCCACGTGTCCCAGCCACGATCTGACGACAACTCCCCGTCAGCGGATCGTGCTGCGCCGCGAGATGATGCGCCAGTCCCCCGGGTCCCCCGTCGAGGCCGCTCTGCTGGACGCCTACGGATATGACGCGGTGGACACCTGTGCGGGTGACTCCACCTGCAAGCTCGCCTGCCCGGTGGGGATCGACACCGGCGCGATGATGAAGGACTTCCGCCACCGGCGGCACTCCCCGCGCGAGGAGCGGATGGCCGCGCTGACCGCACGGAACTTCAGGACGGTCGAGGCAGCGGCGCGGCTCGCGGTCGGCGCGGCGGACCGGATCAGCGACCGGCTCCTGGAGTCCGTCACGGGCCTCGCCCGCAGGGCCGTCCGCCCCGACCTGGTACCGGAGTGGCTGCCGGAGATCCCGGGCGCGGCGGCCCGCAGGCTCCCGCCTACCTCCCGCAAGGCATCGACCGCCGTCTACTACCCGGCGTGCGTCAACCGGATCTTCGGTGAACCGGCCGGATTCCAGGGGCCGTCGCTCCCCCAGGCCGTGGTGGCCCTCGCCGAGCGGGCCGGACAGCCCGTGTGGATCCCGGACGATGTCGCGGGGACCTGCTGCGCGACGATCTGGCACTCCAAGGGGTACGACGAGGGCAACACCGTGATGGCCAACCGCATCGTCGAGGCCGCCTGGGGCTGGACCGGCGGCGGCAAGTACCCGCTGATCGTGGACGCGTCGTCCTGCACCCTGGGCATCGCCCACGAGGTGGTCCCCTACCTCACGGACGACAACCGTGCGCTGCACCGCGAGCTGAGGATCGTCGACTCAGTCGTCTGGGCTGCGGACGAGCTGCTCCCCCGCCTGACCGTGCTCCGCAAGACCGGCTCCGCCGTGCTCCACCCCACCTGTTCCATGCAGCACCTGGGCGACGAACCGCAGTTGAGGGCCGTCGCCGAGTCCTGTGCCGAGGAGGTCGTCGTCCCCGACACCCTCGGCTGCTGCGCCTTCGCGGGGGACCGCGGGATGCTCCACAAGGAGCTCACCGCCGCCGCGACGGCTCCGGAGGCGGCCGAGGTCAACTCCCGGCGCTTCGACGCGTACCTCTCGGCGAACCGGATGTGCGAGGTCGGTATGGACCGGGCGACGGGGCGCGGTTACTACTCCGTACTGCTTGAGCTGGAGCGGGCGACCCGCCCGGACCCCGGGTCGAGCCGGACCGGCTGACCCGCCGCCACCGACGCGGTGGGGTCCGCACGACGGTGTCCTGTTCGGGACCCCGGGCGGAAATTCGATTGCCCCGAAGCGTGGTGGAGCGCGAACCTTGCACGGTTTGAGCCCGTCATCGACTTCTGGGATCCCATGCAGATTCGCGATCTTCCCTATCCAGATCCAGGCGATCCCGACGTACGGTCAGGTCCCCGTTTCCTCTACTGGCTCGGGCGCAATCAGCTCGGCGGCCAGTGCCGGTCGCTCGCCTGGGGGCTGCTGCACCAGTGCGCGATCGCCGGACTTCCACTGGCGGTCGGCTTCGCCGTCCAGGCGGTGGTGGACCGCTCCGGCGGCCGGCTCGCCCTCTCCGGCGGGCTGATCATGCTGCTCGGCGCGGCGATCGCGGTGGGCGACACCATGCTGCACCGGACCGCGATCACCAACTGGATCACTGCTGCGGCCCGTGTCCAACAGCTGCTCGCCCGCAAGACCGCCGAGCTGGGTTCGGCGCTGACCCGGCGGGTCGCCGCGGGTGAGGTCGTCGCGGTGTCCACAGCCGACGTCGAGAAGATCGGCTGGTTCGTCGAGGCGCTCTCGCGCTTCCTCGCCGCCGCGACCGTGCTGGTCGTCATCTGTGCCGGCCTGGTGCTGTATCTGCCGTCGCTGGGCATCGTGGTCGCGCTCGCCATGCCCGTACTGGCGCTGGCCGTCCTGCCGTTGCTGTCCAGCGCCACCGCACGGGCCGATGTCCAGCGGGAGAAGGCGGGCCGGGCCACCGAGCTGGCGGCCGACACCGTCGCCGGGCTGCGAGTGCTGCGCGGCATCGGGGGCGAGGAGCTGTTCCTCGGCCGGTACCGCAGCGCGTCCCAGGAAGTGCGCCGGGCCGCCGTGCGCAGCGCCCGTATGTGGGCACTGATCTCGGGGATCCAAGTGCTGCTGCCGGGGCTGCTGCTGATCGGTGTGGTCTGCTACGGCGCCCGGCTGGCCGCCGACGGACGGATCGAGGTGGGTCAGCTCGTCACCGTGTACAGCGCGGTGACGCTGCTGCTCTTCCCGCTGCGGCACTTCCAGGAGATCGCCATGGCGTACTCCTTCTCCCGGCCGTCGGCGAAACGCGCGGCACGGGTGCTGGCGCTGGAACGCACGGCGTACGAGGGGACGGCCGACCGCCGGCCGGCCGGCACCGCGGTGTGCCCGGAAGCGCCGGACGGCGATCTCTACGACCCGGTGACCGGACTGCTCGCGTCGGCCGGTGAGTTCACCGCCGTGGTGTGCGGCGACCCGGACGTCGCGGGCGCGCTGGCCGAGCGGCTCGGCGGGCACGCCACCGTGGAGGACGCGGAGAAGCTCCCGTCCGTGCTGCTCGGCGGGGTCGCGCTCGACGATCTGCCGCTGGACACGGCCCGTACGGCCGTCCTGGTCCAGGACAAGGACCCGGTGCTGCTGTCCGGCACCCTGAGCGAGCTGCTCGACGTGCCGTCGTCCGGCCGGGTGCCGGCCGCGCGGGCGCTGGCCGCCGCACACTGCGCGGACGTCCTGCAGGCGCTGGCCCAGGCCGCCGTCGAACCGGGCGGCGATCCCCTGCGGACCAGGATCACCGAACGCGGGCGGTCGCTCTCCGGAGGACAGCGGCAGCGGCTGGCGCTGGCGCGTTCGCTGGTGACCGACCCGGAGGTGCTGGTGCTCGACGAGCCGACGTCGGCCGTCGACTCGCACACCGAGGCGCGGGTCGCCCGCGGGGTGAAGGAGCTGCGCACGGGTCGTACGACGGTGGTCTTCGCCTCGTCGCCGCTGCTGCTCGACCATGCCGACCGGGTGGTCTTCGTCCACGAGGGCGTGGTCGCCGCCACCGGCGCGCACCGCGAACTGCTCCACGGCGACGTGCGGTACCGCGCGGTCGTCACCCGCCATCCCGACGAAGGAGCGGACGAGGCGGGCGGCTCGGACGAGACGTCCGCGCCTCCCCCGGCCGCCCCACCCGTCCCGCAGGCTTTCGCAGACATCGAGGAGTCGGCATGATCGGCGTCGCGCCCCCGCCCTACGACCCGGCGGCACCGGAGACGGCGACCACACTGCCCGTCGGCACACCCACGACGGTGCGGACCTACGTACGCGAGCTGCTGGGCCGCCACCGGCGGGCGTTCGCCGTGCTCATCGGGGCCAACGCCCTCGCGGTGATCGCCTCACTGGTCGGCCCGTATCTCCTGGGCGGTCTCGTCGAGGACCTCTCGAACGGCGGCCACGACCTCCATCTGGGCCGCGTCGCGGTGGTGTTCGCCGTGGCACTGGCCGTACAGACCTTCTTCGTACGGCTGGTGGGGCTGCGCGGCGCGATGCTCGGCGAGGAGATGCTGGCCGACCTGCGCGAGGACTACCTCGTACGGTCGGTCGCGCTGCCGCCCGGTGTCCTGGAGCGGGCCGGCACCGGTGACCTGCTCTCGCGTATCACCACCGACATCGACCGGCTCGCCAACGCGATGCGTGAGGCGGTGCCCCAGCTCGCGATCGGCGTGGTGTGGGCGGGGCTGCTGATCGGCGCGCTGACCGTGACCGCGCCGCCGCTGGCGCTCTCGGTGCTGATCGCGCTGCCGGTGCTGCTGGCCGGGTGCCGCTGGTACTTCAGGCGTGCGCCGTCGGCCTACCGTTCGGAGGCCGCCGGATACGCGGCGGTCGCCGCGATGCTCGCCGAGACCGTGGACGCGGGGCGGACCGTCGAGGCGCACCGCCTCGGTGCCCGCCGGGTGGCGCTCTCCGAGCGGCGGGTCCGAGAATGGACCAGCTGGGAGCGGTACACATTGTGGCTGCGGTCGGTCCTCTTCCCGGTCATCAACGTCACCTATGTGACGATCCTCGGCGCGGTGCTGATGCTCGGCGGGGTCTTCGTGCTCCAGGGCTGGATCAGCGTCGGCCAGCTCACCACGGGGGCGCTGCTCGCCCAGATGATGGTCGATCCGGTCGGGCTCATCCTGCGCTGGTACGACGAGCTCCAGGTCGCCCAGGTCTCGCTGGCCCGGCTCGTCGGTGTGCGTGAGATCGAACCGGACGCGGGCGACGGGTCCGTCGGCCCGGACGGGCGTGCGGTGCGCGCCGACGCGGTGCACTTCGGTTACCGGGAGGGCGTCGACGTACTGCACCGGGTGACGCTGGACGTGGCTCCCGGTACCCGGATGGCGCTGGTCGGGCCGTCCGGCGCGGGCAAGTCCACACTGGGGCGGCTGCTGGCCGGGATCTACGCACCGCGCACCGGCGAGGTCACCCTGGGCGGCGCCGAGCTGTCCAGGATGCCCGCGGAGCGCGTACGGGAACATGTCGCGCTGGTCAACCAGGAGCACCACGTCTTCGTGGGTACCCTGCGCGACAATCTGCTGCTGGCCAGGGCGGGCGCGGACGACGCGGAGCTGTGGGCGGCGCTCGGCGCGGTCGACGCGGACGGCTGGGCCGCCGCCCTGGACGGGGCGCTGGACACCGAGGTCGGCTCGGGCGGTCTGGCGCTCACCCCGGCGCAGGCCCAGCAGGTCGCGCTGGCCCGGCTGGTGCTCGCCGATCCGCACACGCTGGTGCTGGATGAGGCGACGTCACTGCTCGACCCCCGGGCGGCCCGCCATCTGGAGCGCTCGCTGGCCCGGGTGCTCGACGGGCGCACGGTCGTGGCGATCGCCCACCGGCTGCACACCGCGCACGACGCGGATGTGATCGCGGTGGTCGAGGAGGGCCGCATCAGCGAGCTGGGCAGCCATGACGAGCTGGTCGCGGCGGACGGTGCGTACGCGGCGCTGTGGCGGTCCTGGCACGGGTGAGCACGGGCCGGGGGCGGAGAAGCGTCCGCCCCCGGTTCGCCGTCCGCTCAGATGACGCCGAGCGCGAAGGCGCAGCTGACTCCGCCCGCCACCATGAACACCGGCATGAGGATCTTGAGCTCCACCCAGCTGCCCGCACGGAACCGCATGAACTTGGGCGGGCCGACATGACGCCAGTGCTTGCGGCCGAGCGGTATCGGCCAGAAGATCGGGCAGCCCGAGACCGTGATGGCGTCGCCGAGGTCGTGGATCAGGGCGCCCAGGACGATCGGCAGGCCCAGCCACATGTAGTTCTGGCCGGGGTCGGTGAAGAGCCAGTCCGAGCCGTTGCCCGGCTTCGCCAGGATCTCGGCCAGGATCCACGCACCGGCGGCACCCAGCAGCCACACCAGCACGGTGCTGCTGGACGGGCGCGAGGCCCTCCAGAGCAGTCCCTCGATGGCGAGCACCACATGGACGAAGAGGATGCCGAGGACCGCCCAGCGGCCGCAGTAGATCGCCAGGGCGGAGGCTCCGGCGCCGAGCAGGACCGCCCACAGCCAGGTGTGCGTGAGGGTCCGGTGGCCGCCCGCCCTGCGGGGGTCGCCCTTGCCCCGCGTCGCCTTGTACACGAGGGTCGCCAGACCGTCCACGACCGCGCACAGCCCGTGCGACAACGGGCCGAACGCCGTGGAGATCGTCGCGGCCTTGTGATCGAGGTCCGGCGCCAGCGCCGCCCCGGCGCTGATCAGCGCACCGACGACGAGGACCGGCCACGGCATCGGATGTCCGTACGCCGTCGCCGCCGCCCCCACCCCCAGCCAGGCTGCTGCTCCTGACAGGGAGTGCGCCGGTCCCATCATGGTTCGTTCCGCCCCGTTTTCCGTTGTGCTGAAGCCCAGTTGAGGCCCGTTCGAGAGGGAAGCGTATCGCTCATGATCTTCACGCCGGCAGCCGGTTCCCCCTTGAGCGGGGAAGGCAGGCAAGATGGAGGCGTGACCCTTATCGATCAGCTCCCCACGACCGCCGATCCCGACGCACTCTTCGAGGCCTTCTCGTCGTGGGCGGAGGGTCAGGGCATCACGCTCTATCCGGCTCAGGAGGAGGCGCTGATCGAGGTGGTGTCCGGGGCCAACGTGATCCTCTCGACCCCCACCGGCTCCGGAAAGAGCCTGGTGGCGGCAGGTGCGCACTTCACCGCGCTGGCTCACGACAAGGTCACCTTCTACACCGCGCCGATCAAGGCCCTGGTCTCGGAGAAGTTCTTCGACCTGTGCAAGCTCTTCGGCACCGAGAACGTCGGGATGCTCACCGGCGACGCGTCCGTGAACGCGGACGCCCCTGTCATCTGCTGCACGGCGGAGGTGCTGGCCTCGATCGCGCTGCGCGACGGCAAGTACGCCGACATCGGCCAGGTCGTGATGGACGAGTTCCACTTCTACGCGGAGCCGGACCGGGGCTGGGCCTGGCAGATCCCGATCCTGGAGCTCCCGCAGGCGCAGTTCATCCTGATGTCCGCGACCCTCGGTGACGTCTCCCGGTTCGAGGAGGACCTGACCCGGCGCACCGGCCTGCCGACCTCCGTGGTCCGCTCGGCGAGCCGCCCGGTCCCGCTCTCGTACGAGTACCGGCGGACCCCGATCACCGAGACGCTGACCGAGCTGCTGGAGACCAAGCAGTCGCCCGTCTACATCGTGCACTTCACCCAGGCCGCGGCGGTCGAGCGGGCGCAGTCGCTCATGAGCATCAACATGTGCAGCCGGGAGGAGAAGGACCGCATCGCCGATCTCATCGGCAACTTCCGCTTCACCACCAAGTTCGGCCAGAACCTCTCGCGTTATGTGCGCCACGGCATCGGCGTCCACCACGCGGGCATGCTCCCCAAGTACCGCCGGCTCGTCGAGAAGCTGGCGCAGGCGGGCCTGTTGAAGGTCATCTGCGGTACGGACACCCTGGGCGTGGGCGTCAACGTGCCCATCCGCACGGTGCTGTTCACCGCCCTGACGAAGTACGACGGGACCCGCGTCCGTACGCTCCGGGCCCGGGAGTTCCACCAGATCGCGGGGCGCGCGGGCCGGGCCGGGTTCGACACCGCGGGCTTCGTCGTCGCGCAGGCCCCCGAGCACGTCGTCGAGAACGAGAAGGCGCTCGCCAAGGCGGGCGACGACCCGAAGAAGCGCCGCAAGGTGGTCCGCAAGAAGGCACCGGAAGGCTTCATCGCCTGGAGCGACACCACCTTCGAGAAGCTGATCGCCGCCGACCCCGAGCCCCTCACCTCGCGGTTCCGGGTCACCCACACCATGCTCCTCTCGGTGATCGCCCGGCCGGGCAACGCCTTCAAGGCGATGCGCCACCTGCTGGAGGACAACCACGAGCCGCGCAAGGCGCAGCTGCGGCACATCCGCCGCGCCATCGCGATCTACCGCTCGCTCCTCGACGGCGGTGTGGTGGAGCAGCTGGACACCCCGGACGCCGAGGGCCGCATCATCCGGCTCACCGTCGACCTCCAGCAGGACTTCGCGCTGAACCAGCCGCTGTCCACGTTCGCGCTGGCGGCGTTCGACCTGCTGGACGCGGAGTCCCCCTCGTACGCCCTGGACATGGTCTCGGTGGTCGAGTCGACGCTGGACGACCCGCGGCAGATCCTCGCCGCCCAGCAGAACAAGGCGCGCGGTGAGGCGATCGGCCAGATGAAGGCCGACGGCATGGAGTACGAGGAGCGCATGGAGCGGCTCCAGGAGGTCACGTACCCCAAGCCGCTCGAAGAGCTGCTGGTGCACGCGTACAACGTCTACCGCACGAGCCACCCGTGGGTCGGCGACCACCCGGTGTCGCCGAAGTCGGTCATCCGTGACATGTACGAACGGGCCATGACCTTCACCGAGTTCACCTCTCACTACGAGCTCGCCCGTACCGAGGGCATCGTGCTGCGGTACCTCGCGGGGGCGTACAAGGCGCTCGACCACACCATCCCGGACGACCTGAAGTCCGAGGACCTCCAGGACCTCATCGCCTGGCTGGGCGAGCTGGTCCGCCAGGTGGACTCCAGCCTGCTCGACGAGTGGGAGCAGCTGGCCAACCCGGAGGTGGAGACCGCGGAGCAGGCCGCCGAGCGGGCCGACCAGGTCAAGCCGGTCACCGCCAACGCCCGGGCCTTCCGGGTGCTGGTGCGCAACGCCATGTTCCGCCGGGTGGAGCTGGCGGCGCTGGACAACGTGGCCGCGCTCGGCGAGCTGGACGGCGACGCGGGGTGGGACGAGGACGCCTGGGGCGAGGCGATGGACGACTACTGGGACGAGTACGACGATCTGGGTACCGGCCCGGACGCGCGCGGCCCCAAGCTGCTGATCATCGAGGCCGACGAGGAGAACACCGCGCACGGGCTGTGGCGCGTGCGGCAGATCTTCGCCGACCCGAACGGCGACCACGACTGGGGCATCAGCGCGGAGGTGGATCTCGCGGCCTCCGACGAGGAGGGCCGTGCGGTCGTCCGCGTCACCGCCGTCGGCCAGCTGTGACCCGGGCGGCCACCGTGGACCAGGCTGGCGCCTGGGTCTGGGAGACCGCTGTGACCTGGGAGGACACCGTATGACGAACCCCACCGAGAAGCTGATCGACCTGCTCGACCTGGAGCAGATCGAAGTCGACATCTTCCGCGGCCTGAGCCCCCACGAGTCCCTGCAGCGGGTCTTCGGCGGGCAGGTCGCCGGGCAGGCCCTGGTGGCGGCGGGCCGCACCACCGACGGCGAGCGGCCGGTCCACTCGCTGCACGCGTACTTCCTGCGTCCCGGCAGGCCGGGCGTGCCGATCGTCTACCAGGTGGAACGGGTCAGGGACGGCCGCTCGTTCACCACCCGCCGGGTGACCGCGGTCCAGCAGGGCCGGACCATCTTCAATCTGACGGCGTCCTTCCACCGGCCGGAGGAGGGCAGCTTCGAGCACCAGGCGCCCCCGGCCCGCGACGTGCCGGACCCGGAGTCGCTGCCGACGGTCTCCGACGAGCTCCGTGAGCACCTGGGCGAGCTGCCCGAGGCGCTGGAGCGGATGGCCCGGCGGCAGCCCTTCGAGATCCGCTACGTGGACCGGCTGCGCTGGACCCCCGACGAGATCAAGGGCGCCGATCCGCACAGCGCGGTGTGGATGCGCGCGGTCGGCCCGCTCGGCGACGACCAGCTGATCCACACCTGCGCGCTCACCTACGCCAGCGACATGACGCTGCTCGACGCGGTCCGCATTCCGGTCGAGCCGCTGTGGGGGCCGCGCGGATTCGACATGGCGTCGCTGGACCACGCCATGTGGTTCCACCGCCCGTTCCGTACGGACGAGTGGTTCCTGTACGACCAGGAGTCGCCCATCGCGACCGGCGGCCGGGGGCTGGCCCGCGGCCAGATCTTCGACCGCGCGGGGAATCTGCTGGTCTCGGTCGTCCAGGAGGGGCTTTTTCGTCCGTATGTTGCGGGTCACAAATCGACACCCTGATCGGTGGTTGATCTGTGCGGACCAGCCCGTCCCGGGTGTGGTGCCACGCAATGCGTGGCACCACACTACCCGGCACCCCGGATCCCAATCCACAGCCCTGGCCGGCGATGGAGCTTAGGCAGAGTTCAGCCGGTACTGGGAGCTGAGCGGGGCGGCGGGTCCACGACGGAAAGTTCACGGGAGTGCAACGGGAACGAGAGGGAACCGGAGCGGATTCGGCAGCAACTCCCCTGACTGTCGCAGGTGTTGCCGGTGCATCCTGCGCCCGTATGTGGCGCTGGGCCGCTGAACCGGCCCCGCTCCGGCATCGGGAGTCGATGGCCGGGCGGTTCCTGGACGCGGTTTCCCCGCTGGCTGTCAGTGCCGCGTCCTGGCCCTCCTGCATGACAACCACACCTCGCCGTCCGGCGCGCGAGCTGCCAGGAGATCCCTCCCGCCTGTTCCTGGATTATGGCCATGCACACCCGATCGAACCGAACGGGTACGAGGACAATCTGGAGTTCCTGTACGTCAACGCCACTTACGGACAGCGGGGCGACGAAGGCTACGAGGACGACGATGCTCTCCCCGAAGATGGCAAGACCCTGGAAGCCGGCAGCCCGGTCGGCCACTTGGTCCTCTGCCGGTTAAGGGCGTACACCGGTGAGAGTCGGTGGGAGGTCGCCGATGCCGAGTCAGGAGACCTCGAAGTCATCGCGTCTGCCATTCTGTCGCCCAAGAGCGGCGAGTACGCGAAGTCCTTGAGCGCGCGACCGAGATCCAAGTCGGGGACCTGTTGATCCTCGACCGCGTCTTTCTGCAGAATCCGTGGCGTGGGTTCGGCCTGGGGCCCGCGCTCGCTGCGGAAGCGATTCGCCGACTGGCCGACGGGTGTTGCGCCGTCGCTGCCTACCCAGCCCCAAGCGAAAACGGAATCCGGAACGCTCGACTCCTATTCACTCTCAAGGTGTGAATATCGCCAAGAACGACCGAGAGCTGTCACTCCAAATCACCTATACGGGGGCGGAGTTCACGGTTCCGTGAACTCCATGCCCGGGTGACCGAAGCCCGCTCGAAGGCGAACTCACCCTCCGCCGCCGCGACACCCGCCGTCCCGACCGGCATCCGCCACGGATCGATGACGCGCAGCCGCACAAATGACGGACGCCGGCGGCAACGGAAGAGCCACCCACGCCACCTTCATGTTCCGACCGCAGGTGACCCCCCAAGCTCCCTTGGTGAGTTCCTGCACGATATGCAGCCCCCTCCCTCGCTCGGACCACAGGGCGCAGAGCGCGTCCAGCCCGCCCCCGCGATCCTCTTCCGCCGGTTCGTACGGAGCTACAGCCGGGAACTCCGGAATCTCCGGGATGCGCGGGTCACCGTCCTCGACATCACAGATGACCTCGGCCGCTGTGCACCGCAGCCGCATCTCGTACGGCCCCACCGCATGCTCGGTCGCGTTCGCGACCAGTTCGGAGACGGCCAGCACCGCATCGCTGATCGTCGCGCCTTCATAGCCGAGTTCAGCCAGCGCGCGGCACATCGCGGCCCGCGCCTGCGTGGCAGCCCCGGGGTGACAACTGCCTCAGCGGAACAGCACGTTCGGGACGGCCTCCGATCGCCTTCGTGCGCTCATCGTCGTCCTCCCCCGAAGGGGGCCGCATGTGCTGCCTACGTACGACAAGCCGATGGCACCCACGCCAGGGCGTACACAATCCCACGCCTCATACAGCGTGAACGGGCCGGCAGCCGTCATGAACGGCATCAACAAGACAGCGGTGAAGAGAATGGGTGCCACGCCAAGGACCTCCACGGTGATCGCATTGGCGGACACGACCACGACACCGTGGGTCCGCGAAGAGCGGAACCCCACTCTCACAAGCGCTTTCAAGTCCTTTGCCCGAGATCGGAAATAGTGCCCCGGACAGTCGAGCCCTCTGTGCGGTGGCGGGCACGGCAGGGGTGGCGGAGTCCACGGTCTCGCGCGGGAAGCGGAGCGTGGGGAGCGGTCCGCGAGCCGGGCGAATGGCCCTGGGCCGGATGATGGCTCGCCCTGGGGACGGTTGCATCCGTAATCAAACCTGTCCGCTTCAACAGACTTTGCGGCGCCTCTCCCCTGACTTGATACGGCCCGGCTTGGTGCTGCCACGCACCACGGGGATAGCTTTGGTTCGCTCGAACGCACCCTCGCCCCACCGGGAGTCGCACCGTGAACCGCCGTACTTCGCCTGTTGTGTATGGGCGGAGACCACCGCCAAGCCGGTCAGCCTCCATCTGGACCCGGGCACGGAGGACGCCTCGACCTCCCCGACCGATGGCGGATGCCCCGTCAATACGGACGGAAGCATCGGTGCCCCTCACACCAAGGGCGATGCCGAGAAGACCCCTCCGTGCGGTATCAGCTAACTGCGGGCCTCCAGCGGGCAGCCGTACGAGCTGAAGGCTTCCATCACGTGGGAGATCACCTGGAAGGGCTCCGGCGGCACCGGCGGCAACCTCCCCAACGGCCTTTCGACGGCACTCAGGACATCAACGTCCAAGAAAACCAGTCCACCAACCGCTGAAGCAGCACCATCACGACGGGGGATCCATGTCCGACCTGAAGAAAGAGCCCGTCTCGCTGCACAAGGCGGCCGCCAAGCTCGCCAAGGTCTCGCACCACACCGCGAAACCGATCGTCGAGTTCACCGCCGCCTCGAAGGACCTCTCCGCCTTCGGCGCGCCCGGCTCCCTGATGAGCATCACCGGCGACATACACGACGGCATGGAAACCCTCGCCAAGCTCACCAAGGGCCTCGACGAGGAGTGGAAGGGCGAGGCGAAATTCCTGGGCGACGTCAGCGACGCCTTCGACCTCCTCGACGCCCTGCTCGCCGCCGCAGCCCCCAAGAAGAAGGGCTGAGGGCCCGGCCGTGGTCGACCTCAACCCCCTGCACTGGATCGACAAGGCCAACCACGCCTTCGGCGACACCCTCGCCAGCGGTCTCGAATTCCTCGGCATCACCGACCCCGCCGTCGACCCCGACGGCATCCGCGAGATAGCCAAGAAGTGGCGCGCCCTGGCCGGCGCCCTGGACGCCGCCGCCCACGACGCCGACCTCGCCCTCAAGGACGTCGTCTGGGAGGGCAAGGCCGCCAAGGAACTCCACAAACGCGCCAGGACCACCCGCACCCAGGCCACCAAGCTCGCCGGATCCCTCCGCACAGGCGCCACCGCGCTGGACAAGTTCGCCGACGAGGCCCACGAACTCATCACCGAGATCGGCGTGATCCTCGCTGAGATCGTCGAGATGGAGATCGCCGGACTCGCCCTGTCCGTCCTCACCGGCGGCCTCACCGCGATCGCCTCCAGCCTCGCAGCCGGAGCTCGCGCCGCGAAGATCATCACGCTGATCGCCCGTATCGAACAGTCCGGCTCCCGCATGGGCTCGGTGATCCGCGCCGTCCTGGAGGCGATACGCAGCGCCGAACGCGCCCTGAAGGCCCTCAAGGAGATCAAGACCATCGCGAAGGTCGGCAAGATGGCCGGCGAAGGCATGAAATTCGCGGCCTTCGACGCCGCCCTGCAGAACCCCGCCGCGTTCAAGGATCCCGCGAAACTCGCCGAACTCCTCGCCTCCAGCGCCGCGTTGGGCATCGGGGCCGGCGTCCTCGGCAAAGTTCTCGGCAAGGGCCTCAAGAAACTCAAGCCCAGCGAACTCGCCGCCCTCGCAAAGACGTTGAAGCTCGACGGCACCGGCCTCTCCCGCCTCAACCTCCGCCCCGGCGAGTGGGAGAAACTCCCCGCCTCCATCCGCAACATGTTCAAGAAGTGCGCCCGCGACCCCATCGACGTCGCCACCGGCGACATGCTCCTGGCCCAGACGGACGTCGAACTCCCGGGCACGCTCCCGCTGGTCCTGGAGCGCACGCATCTTTCGTCGTACCGGCACGGCGGCTGGTTCGGGCCCTCCTGGGCCTCCACCCTCGACCAGCGCCTCCAGGCCGACGAGACCACCCTCACCTACGCGGCCCCCGACGGCGCCCGCCTCGTCTACCCCCACCCGGTCCCCGACACCGGCGCCCCCGCGTACCCGGAGCAGGGCCCGAGCCTGCCCCTGACCTGGGACACCGAGGTGGATGGGGCCTTGCGTATCACCGACCCGGACACGGGGCAGGCGTACATCTTCCACTCCCCACTGCCTGCGGACGACGGCCAGGCCGTCGACCTCCCCCTCCAGCACATCCAGGACCGCAACGGCCAACGCATCACCGTCCATTACGCCCCCGACGCCACCCCCGTCGAGATCACCCACTCCGGCGGCTACCGCATCGCCCTCGACACCCACCGCCACCTCCCCCGCATCACCGGCCTCCGCCTCCTCGACCCGGAAGACCCCGACAGCCGGGGAACCACCCTCCTCTCATACGGCTACGACACCACCGGACACCTCACCGAGATCACCAACTCCACCGGCCAGCCCTTCCACTTCACATACGACACCGAGGGCCGCATCACCTCCTGGACCGACCGCAACAACACCGTCTACGCGTACACCTACGACGAACACGGCCGCGTCATCCGCACCGACGGCTCCGCCGGCTACCTCTCCGGCACCCTCGCCTACGACGACCCCACCCGCACCACCACCATCACCGACTCCCTCGGCCACACCACCCACTACGCACACAACGAAGCCCTCCGCCTCATTTGCCAGACGGACCCCCTCGGCAACACCACACACCAGGAATGGGACGCAGAACACCGGCTGACAGCCGTCACCGACGCCCTCGGCCGCACCACCCGTTACGAGTACGACGAGGCAACCGACGCGGTCGCCCGCGTCGTCCGCCCTGACGGCCGCGAAACCACCGCCGCGTACAACGACCTCGGCCTCCCGGCCCGCATCACAGGACCGGACAACCTGACAGTCCACCTGAAGTACGACGACCGCGGCAACCGCACAGCTGTCACCGACCCCACCGGTGCGACGACCCGCTTCACGTACAACGCGGCCGGGCACCTCACCACCGCCACCGGCCCCCTCGGCCACGCCACTCACGTCCGCAACAACCGCGCCGGTCTGCCCACCCAGATCACCGACCCCCTCAACGCGGTCACCCGCTACACCCGCGACGCCTTCGGCCGCCCCACCACCCTCACCAACCCCCTCGGCGCAACGACGCACCTCGACTGGACACTCGAAGGCCACCTCGCCCGTCGCACCGACCCCGACGGCACCACCAACACCTGGGCCTACGACGGCGAAGGCAACTGCACCCACCACACCGACCCCCTCGGGGCCGTATCCCACTTCGAGTACACCCACTTCGACCTCATGAGCACCCGCACCGGCCCCGACGGCGTGCGCCACGAATTCCAGCACGACCCCGAACTCCGCCTCACCCAGGTCCGCAACCCCCAGGGCCTTGCCTGGAACTACACCTACGACCCCGCCGGCCGCCTGACCTCCGAAACCGATTTCGACGACCGCACCCTCACCTACACCCACGACGCCGCCGCGCAACTCACCACCCGCACCGACGCCCTCCAACAGACCGTCCGCTACACCCGCGACGCCCTCGGCCGCACCCTCACCAAGGACAGTGCCGGCGCCGTCACCACCTACACCTACGACCGCTTCGACCAACTCGCCGAAGCCGCAGGCCCCGACGCCACGGTCACTTTCCAGCGCGACAACCACGGCCGCCTCGTCTCTGAAACCGTCAACGGCCGCACCCTCACCTTCGGCCACGACGCACTCGGCCGCCGCACCTCGCGCCGCACGCCATCTGGAGCGGCCAGCACCTGGACGTACGACGCCACAGGCCGCCGCGACACCCTCACCACCTCAGGCCGCACCCTCACCTTCGAACACGACGCCGCAGGCCACGAACTGACCCGCCGCATCGGCGAATCGGTCACCCTCACCTCCGCCTACGACCCCCTCGGCCGCCTCACCGACCAGCGGATATCCAGTACGGACCGCAGCATCCAGCAGCGCGCCTACACCTACCGTCCCGACGGATACCTCACCGGCATCGACGACCAGCTCTCCGGCCCCAGCACTTTCACTCTCGACCCCGTCGGTCGCGTTACTCACGTCAATGCCCCTAACTGGTCGGAGAGTTACTCCTACGACGCAGCCGGAAACCAGACCACCGCCTCCTGGCCCACCACCCACCCTGGCCGGGAAGCCACCGGCGCTCGCGACTACACCGGCACCACCCTCACCCGCGCCGGCACCGTCCGCTACGAACACGACGCCCTCGGCCGCACCACCCTCCGCCAGAAACCCCGCCCCTCCCGCAAACCTGACACCTGGCACTACACCTGGGACGCGGAAGACCAACTGACGCACGTCACCACCCCCGACGGCACCCACTGGCGCTACCACTACGACCCCCTCGGCCGCCGCACCTCCAAACAGCATCTGGCCGCAGACGGGGCCCCTGTCGTCGAACGAACAGAGTTCACCTGGGACGGCACCACCCTCTGCGAGCAGACCACAGTGGCTGATGAGTTGCCCCACTCCATCACTCTCACCTGGGACCACCAGGGGCTGCACCCGATCGCGCAGACCGAGCGCATCGGTGTCGACCAGGCTGCCCAGGTCGAGATCGACTCCCGCTTCTTCGCCATCATCACCGATCTCGTCGGTACCCCGACCGAACTTGTCGATGAAGCAGGCACGGTCGCCTGGCGCGCACGTACCACTCTGTGGGGAACAACGTCCTGGACGTCCAGCAGCACGACGTACACGCCGCTGCGCTTCCCGGGCCAGTACTTCGACCCGGAGACGGGACTCCATCACAACCACCACCGGTACTACGACCCGGAATCCGCGCGCTACCTCTCCCCTGATCCGCTGGGCCTCGCACCTGCCGCCAACCCATCCGCCTACGTGCACAACCCGAAGACGTGGACAGACCCCCTTGGACTTGCACCCGAGTGCGAGGAGGCCATCCTTGGGTATCGCAAGCAGACGGACTTCCCCCAGAGCCGACGCATCCACATCGGAGAGAACGGCAAAGTAACGATCACCGGCAAGGGGTTCTTGTACGTCAACCTGAGTGGCGACCTCGGCCATACAGTCAGGTTCCGAGGTGAAGCTGGGCAGATCGTAGAGTTCCAGATATCCAGGGAATTTCGCGACAACATCAGAAGGACGGCAATCCCACAAGAACAACCTCCAGGACTTGGGTTCACCAAGGAGGAATGGAAGCAGATGAAGAAGATCTGCCCCGAGATTTCAGACCCCACCATGGGGGAGGATCTTTATGGAATTCCTGGCGGAATGCTCAAAGAGTTCCGGGAAGAACTAGCAAAGTATCCTGGAAGAGTTGTCCAGGACGGGTAGTGGAGAGGCACTGAAATGTTTCACGAAATCGAAGATATCCAGCACGAGTTGGCGCGCCTGTCACGCCGCCCGTCGCCCGTAGATGCGCCACCTGTCCTGTGCGCCTTCGATGTCCGAACGAGTACCCCAGTACCGGACTTCGAAGCGAGAATGAGGTCCATTCTGGCCCCCGCGCTCCAACTCGCAGTGGTGCATCCCTACGACGGATCCGACCTTCCTGTCGACACACTCCCCGACTGGTTCGTCGCCGCAGCCAGGGGGTCCTCGGCGTCAGTTCCGGAGTTTGTATCTCATGGAGCCGAGCGCTATGCCGCTGCACTGGACCAGGGGCCGTGGGACCTGCAGGAATGGCTGTACCAGTTCGACCCCGAATCCGAATCCCGCGGTTGGGCGTGGTGGGACGTGACCCAGTCGGGCGAGAATAAGGTGCGTATCTGGGTGGACACGTGGGGCGAGTCCTTCTTCGCGTGCAATGAACTGAGGTGGGGTGCGTACATCTCTGGGGGCACCGAAGTTGCTGGCCCTATTCTCGTGCGGACCAGCGAATGGGTTGCTGCGGTCACACCTTGACAGAGGCGAAAGTGCAAGATCACGAATGATCCAACAGGCCGCTTGGAGCTCGTAACAAGATCTCGTCGAGATGTCCTGGTCGGGCGTGGCCGATGGGCTGATTCAGCAAATCGCGTCGCGTGACGGCTCGGCGGTGGTTCGTGGAAACGGTCCCCTTCGTATCGAGTTCACCGTGTAGAGACCCCACTGGGAGTTTCGCCCGGTACTGCTCCCGCCGCATGATCCAGGCATCATGATCCGGGCCCCCTCGGCGTTCGGCGGACGATGGAGTGCCCGGAGGGCTCGGTCCCGGGGCGATGACCGGGCGTAAACGACGGAGGCAGACCATGAAAGCAGGCGCGGATGCAGGTTCGCTGAACTGGGCGAGGGCCTGGATGTGCGTCACTTTTACCCGGGGGCTGGGCCCCGAGGAGGTGTTCGCCCGGTACGGGGCCGATCCGGACCAGGCGCACCTCCTCGACTGGGACGCGGCTCGGATCTGCCCTCGGGTGACTCCGGCGACGGGATGGTCTCGCTGCTGCGGGCCGGCAAGATCGGTGAATGGGCCTTCTGCGTCGAGGAGGACGGTGGCATCAGCTTCGAGGAGGCAGTGCTCGCAGAGTTGTCTCGGGGCTCTGAGACGTACAGCGTGGCGACCACCGACGGATTAGACGTCTTCTGGTATGGCGTGACGGCGAGTACTTCGAGCCCGGCATGCACAGCCGGTCCGAACCGTTCGGCCCCTGGTGGGAGCGGGTGGAATCGGTGCTCGCCGCACACGAGGGAGAGGGCACTGGGATGGCGCCTATGGTGGCTCTCGTACTGGACCACCTCGGCCTACGCGGTGAGGTAGGCCTCGGTGGCGAGTTTGGAGACGGCGTACGGGCCACCACAGCTACGGCCTCCCCGTCTCCTCCCCTTCCGCTTCTTCAACGTCTACGGCCCCAGCCGGCGCGCAGACCAGAGGGGCCTTGACCGAGCGGGGAACGGGGGGGAGGGCTGCATCGCTGCTGAAACTGGCCAGAACGATCGAGGAGCGGGCCGGCAGCGCCCTCCCGATAGAGCGCTCAGGTCCGCGAACGGGCAACATTCTGGCTTCTCAAGCAGACCCGACGCGACTCCTGACCCTCTTCCCGAGGATCAACCCCACTTCGCTGGGAGCCGGATTGTCAGCAACCTTCCAGTGACTGTCGGACGAAAGCCTGCGGTGACGACGCCAGCGCGACAGGCCGCTGCTGCCTGGGCCCCGTTAGCCCATCACGCCGCTCGTTGGAGCGCACCGAACTCTTCGACGGCGATACCCTCAGCGTCTCCGCCACCCTCACCACCATCGCGCCGGCCCCGACCTGTGATGTTCGTGATCTCCTCCACTCCCCGATCCGTCAAGCCGCGCGAGAAGACGTACTTCCTTCTGTTGTCTCCTCCGGAAGGAAGGAGATGTCCATCGGGAATCGCGCCAGATCGCGCAACGCTTTGCCGGTCGCCTCCTCGTCTCGCGTGGCCTGTTCCAGCATCGGGTTGAAGAGGCGAGGCAGCCGGTCCCTCGTAGACTCCGGCCTGCCGGTCGGCGAGCAGCCGTTGCAGTGCGGATTCAGCAGCCTTCGCGGCGGCCCGCGTTGCTGCGATCTCCGCCGTCCCGTCGAGACAGGTCAGCGCCAGCCACCTTTGTGCGGCGACGACGAGCATCGGGTCGCTCGGCTGTATCCTCAGCAGCCGGTCGCGCCAGCTCTCCGTACCGTTCGAGACTGCCCCGGATCGCCGAGGCGCGCGCCTCGCAGGGTTTGCCCGCCTTTTGGCCACGCAGGAGTATGAACTGCCGGTGCTCGGCATGCGGCTTCCGCAGCCCTCGCACCGCAGCAGGCCGGTGAGCAGGTGTTTCGCCCGGCCGTGCCCACTCTTCTCCACCGCCATGTGGGTGATCCGGTGCCCTCCGGCCGTCTCATGGGCAGGGCGGTGCTCCTCGTCGCTCCCCCCTCCCCCACCCGGACGGGGTGGCCGTTTCGGTCCATGTAGCGCACGGGGATACCATGCCCGCGGTTGAGGCGGGTGACCTGCCATCCGGCGTAGACCGGGTTGAGGAGATGTTGGTAGACCACCTGTGGACTCCACCGACCGCCGGTACTCGACGGGATCCCATCGGCGTTCAGCCTGCGGGCGATGGCCCGGGTGCTGTGCCCCCCTCGATCGCCTCCGGGTACCACCTGCGTGCGACATCGGCCTTGCTGGGGCCCGCCGGCTTGTCTGGGACGGCGGGCCTCGGTCCGGCTCCAGCTTTCGGGTCTCCTCTGCGACCTTCATTCCGTAAGGCGGCCGTCCGGAAGCCCCCATGCCGTGCTCCCGCTGGTAGTCCTTGGTCTCCCGTACGCGCATTGAGGTGCGCTCGCTCTCCTCCCTCGCGTCCTCCGCGCGGTTGATGATCTGACGGCGGTCACGGGGGTTGGAGCTGTCCAGGTAGTCACCGTGGAAGATCAGACGCCTCGGCGGTGTCCCGTCTTCCGGGTCGATGATGTCGAGCACCGAGTGAGCGCCCTTGCCGCTCCACCGGTCGAGACGGAGGCACCAGAGTCCGCTTACCTCACGGGAACGCACAGCATCGAGTGCGGCGTCGTAGTCGGTGCGCTTGACGTCCTTGTACCCCGAGGCGATGTCCTTCCAGACCCGGCGTACCTTCTTGCCCGCCCGTTCCGCTTCGGCCCGCCCAGCGCCTCTTGGGCTCCTGTCGGTGCCCTCGGACGAACGCGGACTTACGAACGTAGATGTCCCAGTACTCTTCAGGGTCATGCCCCTCACCCATACCGCTCATGTAGAGACCCTTCTCCCTCTGGTCGCGGGCGACACATCGTGCGGATGTGTCGCTCCGCCCCAGGAGGGGCTGTTCCGCAGGCTCGGCGCCTGACCAGGGGGCGAGGAGCCGCCGTACCGGTCGGGGCCGGGCAGTCGGGCTAAGCCACGGAGCGACCCTGTCCGACTTCTCCTACGGTGTGATCATGTCGCAAGCGATGTGGTGTTCTGTCAGGTTCCGTGCGGCCGTGGCCGTTTCCCTGCCCGCACTGGTGCTCGCCTCCCTCTCCCCGGCCGCGCGGGCCGACAGCCCGCCCGCGCCGCAACCGGCCGCGAACAGCGGGCAGTCCGCGCTGTACCGCACCGGCGTCCAGGTCGCTTCGGGGGTCGCCAGACCACCCGCGGCGACAGCCCTGTCGTGGATGGTGACCGACCTGCGGACCGGCCGGGTGCTGGCGGCCAGGAACGCGCACCGGCAGCTGCCGCCGGCCAGCACGCTCAAGACGCTCTTCGCGCTGACCGTGCTGCCGAAGTTCCCGCCCCAGGAGGTGCACCGGACAGCGGAGACCGACCTCACCGGGCTCCAGCCGGGGAGCAGCCTGGTCGGGATGAAGGAGGGCACCCGGTACACGGTCGCCGATCTGTGGCGGGGTGTGTTCCTGGCGTCGGGCAACGACGCGGTGCACACCCTCGCGGTGATGAACGGCGGCGTACCGGCCACCATCAAGGACATGCAGGCCACCGCCCGCCGGATCGGGGCGCGGGACACCGTCGTGAAATCCGCCGACGGATACGACACCCCGGGGCAGCACTCCTCCGCGTACGACCTGTCCGTGATCGCCCGCGCGGGTCTGACCAATGCGGAGTTCCGGCGGTTCGCCTCGACCAGGACGGCGCGCTTCCCGGCCTCGGGCGGTCCCGGCGCGTTCGGCATCCAGAACACCAACCGGCTGCTCGTGGGGTCGCACGGCGTCGTGCAGTACCCCGGCCTGCTCGGGGTCAAGAACGGCTACACGACCGAGGCGGGCAACACCCTGGTCACCGCCGCCGAGCGGAACGGGCGCACCCTTCTGGTGACCGTCATGAACCCGCAGTCGGGGCAGCCGAACGACGCCTACAACGAGACGCGGTCCCTGCTGGACTGGGGCTTCGCCACGTCGCCCACCGCGTCCCCGGTCAGCGTGCTGCCCGGCCTCACCCCGGCACGGCCCACCTCCCCCGCCGGGACCCCGGCGCCCGCGGAGCACACACCTCCGGTCGCGGCGTCGCAGACCTCGCACGTCACGGTCTCCGGCTGGACGGCGTTCGTCTTCGCCGGCGGGGTGGCCGCGGCCGCGCTGGCCTGCGCCCTGCTGATCGCACGGCGCCGGGCGCGCAGGCAGGGCGGGCAGGCCTGAGCCGGTGAACGGCCGCAGGCCGGGGGCGTCGACCGGGTGTCCGGAGGTCTCTGGAACAGTACGTACCACCGAGTACGTGCCACTGACCTACGACAGGAGCTGGCGATGAGCCTGTACGACGTCCCCCTGCGCACCCTGACCGGCGACGCGACCTCCCTGGCCGACTACCGGGGCAAGGCGGTGCTGCTGGTGAACGTGGCGTCCAAGTGCGGTCTCACCCCGCAGTACGCCGGTCTCGAAAAGCTTCAGCAGCAGTACGGGGAGCGCGGCTTCGCCGTCATCGGCGTGCCCTGCAATCAGTTCGCCGGACAGGAGCCGGGCAGCGCGGAGGAGATCCAGACCTTCTGCTCGGCCACCTACGGGGTGACGTTCCCGATGCTGGAGAAGGCCGACGTCAACGGCGCCGGGCAGCACCCGCTGTACGCGGAGCTGACGCAGGTGGCCGACGAGGCCGGTGAGGCCGGGGACGTCCAGTGGAACTTCGAGAAGTTCCTGATCTCCCCGGCGGGTGAGGTCGTTGCCCGGATCCGCCCGCGTACCGAGCCGGAGGCGCCGGAGGTCGTGGCGGCCATCGAGGCGCAGCTTCCGGCCTGAGAACACCGGCCGGACCATACGGAACGGGCCTGCGGAGGTGCGCCTCCGCAGGCCCGTTCGGGTATTTCGGGGGTACGGCCGGGTCAGCGGATCGGCGTGCCCGACAGGGTCCGGGCGATCACCAGGCGCTGGATCTCGCTGGTGCCCTCGAAGATGGTGTAGATCGCGGCATCGCGGTGCATCCGCTCGACCGGGTACTCACGGGTGTAGCCGTTGCCCCCGAGGATCTGGATGGCCTGGGCGGTGACCTTCTTGGCCGTCTCGCTCGCGTACAGCTTGGACATGGAGCCCTCGGCGGCGGTGAACGGCTTGTTCGCCGATGCCATCCAGGAGGCCCGCCAGACCAGCAGGCGGGCCGCGTCGATCTGCGTCCGCATGTCGGCGAGCTGGAAGGCGACGCCCTGGTTGTCGATGATCGGGCGGCCGAACTGGCTGCGGGTCTTCGCATAGTCCAGCGCGACCTCGTACGCGGCCCGTGCGGTGCCGACCGCCATGGCGCCGACCGCCGGGCGGGAGGCCTCGAAGGTGGCCATCGCCGCGTTCTTCACGCGCTCGCCGCCGCCCTGCTTCGCGCGCTCCCGGGCACGGGCCAGCCGCTCGTCCAGCTTCTCCTTGCCGCCGAGCAGGCAGTGGCCGGGCACCCGGACGTCCTCCAGGACGACCTCGGCCGTGTGGGAGGCGCGGATGCCGTGCTTCTTGAACTTCTGGCCCTGCGAGAGGCCCGGCGTCCCCGGCGGGACGATGAACGAGGCGTGGCCCCTGGAGCCGGCCTCGGGGTCGACGACGGCGACCACGACATGGACGTTGGCGATGCCGCCGTTGGTCGCCCATGTCTTGGTGCCGTTGAGCACCCACTCGTCCTTGGCCGCGTCGTAGACCGCGCGGGTGCGCATCGCGGCGACGTCCGAGCCGGCGTCGGGCTCGGACGAGCAGAAGGCCGCGACCTTGACGTCGTCCACGTCGCCGTACATCTGCGGGATCCAGGTGCCGATCTGCTCCTCGGTGCCGTTGGCGAGGACACCGACGGCGGCCAGACCCGTACCGACGATCGACAAGGCGATGCCCGCGTCGCCCCAGAAGAGCTCCTCCATGGCCATGGGGATGCCGAGACCGGTCGGGTCGAAGAACTGCTGGGCGTAGAAGTCGAGCGAGTAGATGCCGACCTTGGCCGCCTCCTGGATCACCGGCCAGGGCGTCTCCTCACGCTCGTCCCACTCGGCGGCAGCCGGGCGGATGACGTCCGCGGCGAATCCGTGGATCCAGTCGCGGACCTCCTTCTGGTCATCGTTGAGTTCGAGCGTGAACTCGGCCATGTCCCCTCCAGCACTGCGTTCCATTGACTTGTTACTTGCGGTAACCGCAGTCTGTTACTGGCAAGTAGCACCTGTCAACCTCCACGGTCGCCCCCGACGCGGGCCACCGGCCGGGTGTTACGTTTCGGCGGGGGCCGGATCAATCGGCGGACGCAGCACGGGTCCGTGTCACAGAGCCAGAATCGCAGGGCGGGGAAGAGATACCCATGGGGACCACACAGGCCACACGTGCAACACAGGCCGCGCAACAGCGCTCGGCCCACAGCCGTCGCCGGGAACTCCTGGAGGCAGCCGACCGGGTCGTACTGCGGGACGGGCCGAAGGCGTCCATGAACGCCATCGCCGCCGAGGCCGGGATCACCAAGCCCATCCTCTACCGGCACTTCGGCGACAAGGGCGGCCTCTACCGCGCACTCGCCAAGCGCCACACGGACGCACTGCTGAGCGCGCTGCGGGCCGCGCTGGACGCTCCGGCCGGCCGCCGTGAGCGCGTCGAGGCCACGCTGGACACCTATCTCGCGGCGATCGAGGCCAGACCGCAGGTCTACCGCTTCCTGATGCATCCGGCCGACGACAGCCAGCAGCCCGAGCAGGCCTTCGACGTGGGGCTGCACTCGGCGCCGCTGCTGCGCAGGCTCGGCGAGGAACTGGCCAAGGTGATCGCCGAACGCGTCGACCTCGGACCCGACAGCGAACAGCTGGCGCGGGTCTGGGGCCACGGCATCGTCGGGATGATGCATGCGGCGGGCGACTGGTGGCTCGGCGAACGGCCCTGCTCCCGGGCGCAGTTGGTCAGCAGTCTCGCCGATCTCCTCTGGGGCAGGCTCTCCGCGGCCACCGACCGTGCGGGCGGACCGGGTTTCTGAACACCGGGCGAACCGAAGCGGTCGTCCGGCCTGATCCGGACGAAAGGCCCTGTGGCCCTGTCAATGTCCCGCCTTGCGGGCGGCCCGCAGCGCCCTGCCGCGGCGCCAGCCCGACAGCCGGTCCGTGTACATCAGGCCGTCGAGGTGGTCGCACTCGTGCTGGAGGCAGCGGGCGAAGAATCCGGTGCCGCTGACCGTCACCGGGGCGCCGGTCACGGAGAAGCCCTCCACGACGGCGTGGTCGAAGCGCGGGGTGCCCGCCTCGATGCCGGGCAGTGAGAGGCAGCCCTCGGCGCCGCGCACGGAGACCCCGTCCGCCTCCACCAGCCGGGGGTTGACCAGGTGCCCGAGATGGCGGACGTCCTCGTCGTCGGGGCAGTCGTAGACGAACACCCGCAGCCCGACGCCGATCTGATTCGCCGCGAGGCCGACACCCCGTGCCGCGTACATCGTCGCGAACATGTCCTCGACGAGCCGGGCGAGCGAGGCGTCGAAGCCGGCCACCGGCTCGCAGGGCGCGTGCAGCACGGGATCGCCGTGCGGACTCATCGTCCGCACGGCTCCGGAACTGCCGGGGATCGGGCGGTTTCGCATGGCGGCAAGCGTACGTTCCCGCCGGAACGGCGCCGCCCCGGTGGTGCCGAGGTCGGGCGCACGGCCGGATCTCGATAGGCTGAGCCCCGCGCCGACGCAAGGAGGATCTAGGACGATGGACGGCAACACGGAGCCGCTGTCGCCGCGGGCCAAGCTGGCCGTGACGGCAGGCAAGGCCGCGGCAGCGGTATCGCGCGCCGCGGGGCGCGGCAGCGGATCGGTGATCGGCGGCAAGGTCGCACTGAGGCTCGACCCCGACCTGCTCGGGCGTCTCGCCCAGCATCTGGACGTGATCCTGGTCTCGGCGACGAACGGCAAGACGACCACGACCCGGCTCATCGCCGAGGCACTGCGGGCCGCGGGCCCGGTCGTGTCGAACGCCCTGGGCGCCAACATGCCCGCGGGCATCACCTCCGCGCTGGCCGGCGGTTCCGACGCCCGCTTCGGCGTGATCGAGGTCGACGAGAAGTACCTCGCCGGGGTCGCACGCGACACGACGCCCAAGGCGATCGCCCTGCTGAACCTCTCCCGGGACCAGCTCGACCGGGCGGGCGAGACCCGCATGCTGGCCGAGAGGTGGCGCGAGGGGCTGGCCGGGACGAAGGCCGTCGTCATCGCCAACGCCGACGACCCGCTGGTCGTGTGGGCCGCGTCCTCCTCCCCCACCGTGGTCTGGGTCGCGGCCGGCCAGGAGTGGAAGGACGACGCCTGGTCGTGCCCGTCCTGCGGCGGCGTGCTCCAGTGGCCGAACGACGAGTGGTTCTGCGCGGACTGCGGTTTCCGCCGTCCGGCGCCCAGTTGGGCGCTCTCCGGCGACTACGTCCTGGATCCGCACGGCTCGGCCTGGCCGATCCACCTCCAGCTGCCGGGCCGGGCGAACAAGGCGAACGCGACCACGTCGGCTGCCGTCGCCGCGACCTTCGGTGTGCCGCCGCAGGTCGCCCTGGAGCGGATGTACGGAGTGCAGGCCGTCGCCGGGCGCTACGACGTCGTGTCGTTCCTCAACCGTGAGGTGCGGCTGCTGCTCGCCAAGAACCCGGCGGGCTGGCTGGAGACGTTCTCGCTGATCGATCCGCCGCCCACACCGGTGATCCTCGCCGTCAACGCCCGCGGCGCCGACGGCACGGACACCTCCTGGCTCTGGGATGTCGACTACACCCGGCTGGCGGGCCACCCGATCTTCGTCATCGGCGACCGCAAGCTGGACCTCGCGGTACGGCTCGAAGTGGCCGGTCTCCAGTTCCACGTCTGCGAGACCGTGGACGAGGCGGTCCAGTACGCACCGCCCGGCCGGATCGAACTGATCGCCAACTACACCGCGTTCCAGGACGTGCGCCGCCGCGTCGGCAACTGACCTCAGAGGAAACGATGATGAGCGACAACAGCCTGCGTCTGGTGTGGATCTACCCTGACCTGCTGAGCACCTACGGCGACCAGGGCAACGCGCTGGTGGTGGAGCGCCGGGCCCGTCAGCGCGGCCTCGACGTGACCCGTGTCGACGTGCGCAGCGACCAGCCGGTGCCGACATCCGGCGACATCTATCTGATCGGCGGCGGCGAGGACCGGCCGCAGCGGCTGGCCTCCGAGCGGCTGCGCAGGGACGGCGGCCTCAGCAGGGCGGCCTCCAACGGCGCGATCATCTTCTCGGTCTGCGCCGGGTACCAGATCCTCGGCCACGAGTTCATCAACGACCTCGGAGAGCGCGAACCGGGCCTGGGACTCCTCGACGTGATCTCGACCCGTGGCGAGGGCGACCGCTGCGTCGGCGACGTGTACGGCGACATCGACCAGCGGCTGGGCCTGCCGCCGCTGACCGGCTTCGAGAACCACCAGGGGATCACCCATCTCGGCCCGACCGCCCGCCCGTTCGCCCGGGTCCAGCTCGGCCGGGGCAACGGCACCGGCGACGGCACCGAGGGCGCGTACAACGACACCGTCTTCGGTACGTACATGCACGGCCCGGTGCTGGCCCGCAACCCGCAGATCGCCGATCTGCTGCTCAAGCTGGCCCTGGACGTCAACGCGCTGCCTCCGACCGACGACCGCTGGTACGAGGCACTGCGGACCGAGCGGATCGCGGCGGCAACACAGCCCGCATGAGGCCTTATACGTACATCTGAGCGGCGTCCAGCAGGCGGACGCCCGCTACGTCTCCGTCGCCCTCCGCCGGTAGGGTGACGGGCATCCAGCCCGGACGACGTGGTCCGGTCACAAGCCCACGTTGCAAAGGTAAGTCGGGCAATGCGAATTGGTGTCCTCACCTCCGGCGGCGACTGCCCCGGTCTGAACGCCGTCATCCGCTCGGTCGTGCACCGGGCCGTCGTCGACCACGGCGACGAGGTCATCGGCTTCCACGACGGATGGAAGGGCCTGCTCGAGTGCGACTACCGCAAGCTCGACCTCGACGCGGTGGGCGGCATCCTGGCGCGCGGCGGCACGATCCTCGGGTCCTCGCGGGTGCAGCCCGCGCATCTGCGCGACGGTGTGGAGCGCGCCCGGGGCCACGTGGCCGACCTGGGGCTCGACGCGATCATCCCGATAGGCGGCGAGGGCACGCTGAAGGCGGCACACCTCCTCTCCGAGGCCGGGCTGCCGATCGTGGGTGTGCCGAAGACCATCGACAACGACATCGCGTCGACCGATGTCACCTTCGGCTTCGACACGGCCGTCGGGGTCGCGACCGACGCGCTCGACCGGCTGAAGACCACCGCCGAGTCGCACCAGCGGGTGCTGATCGTGGAGGTCATGGGGCGCCACACCGGGTGGATCGCGCTGCACTCGGGCATGGCGGCGGGCGCGCACGCCATCGTCGTACCGGAGCGCCCCTTCGACATCGGTGAGCTCACCGAACTGGTCGGCCGGCGCTTCTCGGCGGGCAAGAAGTTCGCGATCGTGGTCGTCGCGGAGGGCGCGAAGCCGCGCGAGGGCTCGATGAGCTTCGACGTCGGCGCCAAGGACATGTACGGCCACGAGCGGTTCGCCGGTGTCGCCAGGCAGCTCTCCATCGAGCTGGAGGAGCGCCTCGGCAAGGAGGCCCGGCCGGTGATACTCGGTCATGTACAGCGCGGCGGGACCCCCACCGCGTACGACCGTGTCCTGGCCACCCGGTTCGGCTGGCACGCGGTGGAGGCGGCGCACCGCGGCGCGTTCGGCATGCTGACCGCGCTGCACGGCACGGAGATCACCATGGTCCCGCTCGCCCGGGCTGTCGAGACCCTCAAGACCGTGCCCCCCGAGCGGTACGCCGAAGCCGAGTGCGTCCTCTGACCGGTCCCCATTCGCCCGATACAGTACGAACTGCCCCCGGTCGCAGCTGCGCCCGGGGGCAGTTCTACGCTGGTGCGGACATCAGGCACGAATCAGGAGTGAGCGGATGGACCACAGCGGGCACGGCATGACCATGGATCTGCCGCCGTTCACGCTGGGACGGGGGCTGGGTTTCTCCGCGGACCCGTTCTTCCTGATCAGCTGTCTGGTGGGGCTCGCACTGTACGGCTGGGGCGTGGTGCGGCTGCGCCGGCGCGGTGACAGCTGGCCGGTCCACCGGATCGCGCTCTTCGTCCTCGGTGTGCTGACCGTCGGCCTGACGATGTGCACCAAGCTCAACGACTACGGCATGGTCATGTTCAGCGTGCACATGGTGCAGCACATGATCATCAGCATGCTCTCCCCCATCCTGCTGCTGCTCGGCGCACCGGTGACGCTGGCTCTGCGCGCCCTGCCCGTCGCCGGGCGGGGCAACCGCAAGGGGCCGCGGGAGCTGCTGCTGATGCTGCTCCAGAGCCGCTTCATGCGGATCGTGACTCACCCGGCGTTCACCATCCCGCTCTTCATCGCCAGCCTCTACGGGCTCTACTTCACCCCGCTCTTCGACTTCCTGATGGGTTCGAAGACCGGGCACATCGCGATGATGGTCCACTTCCTCTTCGTGGGTCTGGTCTTCTTCTGGCCCATCATGGGCGTCGACCCGGGCCCGCACCGGCCGGGCTACATCATGCGGATGCTGGAGCTCTTCGCCGGGATGCCCTTCCACGCGTTCTTCGGTATCGCGCTGATGATGGCGACCGAGCCGATGGTGCAGGTGTACAAGCACCCGCCCGTCTCGCTGGGCATCGACGCGCTCTCCGACCAGGAGGCCGCGGGCGGTATCGCCTGGGCGTTCAGCGAGATCCCGTCCGTGCTGGTCCTGATCGCCCTGGTCTTCCAGTGGTACAGCTCCGAGCAGCGCGTCTCGCGCCGCTCCGACCGGGCCGAGGACCGCAACGGCGACAAGGAGCTGGCCGCCTACAACGCCTACCTGGCGTCACTCCAGGCGCGCGGCCAGTAGCGGAGAAGGCCCCTGCCGGGCGACGATGGCCCTCCACCCCCTAGGAGGAGCGGCCATGCCCGGTTCTGTGAAAACGATGGGTGTCGTCACCGTGGGAGCCCTGGTCGCGGTGACGGGATATTCGGTGGCGCTCGGCAGCAACGGCTGGCTGTGGTTCGGCTGGGTGGTGCTGGGCCTGGTCACCGTCGGCATGGTCGCGTCGCGCGGCAGCGGCTGAGCGGCCGGGCCGGACGCTCAGAAGCGGAAGACCGGGCCGGTCGCCGCGTCGAGCGAGCAGGCGTTGGCGAAGGTCCGGTCCCAGTGCGTGGGACGGCCGCCCCAGGTCCCGGCGACGGTGACCGTCACCGGATCGGACTGCCGGGTGCAGGGCCGGGGCTCGCCGTCGAGGCGGTCGAAACTGCCGCCGGCCCGGTCGAGTGCCTGGCACGCGGCAGCGGCTTCGGGGTGTGAGCCGTCGCTCCGCTCCGGTTCGCACCGCAGCAGCACGCTCCGGTTCCGGTCGGGGTGCGACGGCGAGGCGACCGTGAGGACGAGTCCACCCGGGCGGATGGGCGGCGCCCCGGCTGCCTGCGCGGGCACAGCCGCGGCGAAGGCGAGCAGAGCCGCTGCGGCGGACATCGTACGGGGGCGCATCCGGGACTCCTGGAACTCGACACGAGGGTGAGAGGCCAGAGCACCCGGCCACCCGGTGCGACGGCAAGCCACCACGCCGCCCTGTCACCCGTAAGGACGCGGATTTCTGCGCCGGATACGCACGTACGGCCGGTACGGGACGGCACAGGCAGCTCTGACGGGGCTCGGCAGGGGCTTTCCGACAGGGGCGGCCGGGCCCCGACAGGCGCGGCCGGGTTCCGCACCGGGCGGTGCGGCGGCTACTGTGCCTCGGCACGGGGCGACGGGGAGGCGGGACCACGATTGTTCTACTACATCCTGAAATACGCCGTTCTGGGGCCGCTGCTGAGACTGCTCTTCCGGCCCAGGATCGAAGGGCTCGAACACATCCCGGAGGACGGCGCGGCGATCGTCGCGGGCAACCATCTGTCCTTCTCCGACCACTTCCTGATGCCGGTCGTCCTCAGTCGGCGCATCACCTTCCTCGCGAAACAGGAGTACTTCACCGGGCCGGGCGTCAAGGGGCGGCTGACGGCCGCCTTCTTCCGCAGCATCGGTCAGATCCCGGTGGACCGGTCGGGCCGGGAAGCGGGCAGGGCCGCGGTCCGCGAAGGGCTCGGCGTGCTCGGCCGGGGCGAGCTGCTCGGCATCTATCCGGAGGGCACCCGCTCGCACGACGGCAGGCTCTACAAGGGCAAGGTCGGGGTCGCCGTGATGGCCATCCAGGGCCGGGTCCCGGTGGTGCCGTGCGCCATGGTGGGCACCTTCGAGATCCAGCCGCCGGGCCAGCGGATGCCGAAGATCCGCCGGGTGACCATCCGCTTCGGGGAGCCGTTGGACTTCAGCCGCTACGCGGGTCTCGAGAACGAGAAGGTGGCGCTGCGGGCCGTCACCGACGAGATCATGTACGCGGTCCTCGGGCTCTCCGGCCAGGAGTACGTCGACGCGTACGCCGCGGACGTGAAGGCAGCACAGCCGAAGAGGTCGCCGGGAAGGTCGCGCTGACACCGGGTCAGCCATGGGCAGAATCGCCCGGGCATGAGCCCTCCGACCGGGGAACCGCTGGCCGAGCGGTTCCCCGGCGAGGGGGGTGCTACGGCTTCGGTGTGGCGTGCGGGGCGCACGTCACATCGTGACGGCCGGTGCCGCCGGTGAGCAGATAACGGTCCACCCGGGTGTTGATGCACGGGTTGACCAGGCCGGTCACCCCGTGCGATCCGGCGTCCTTCTCGATGACCAGACGTGAGCCCTTGAAGCGCTTGTGCAGATCGACGGCCCCCTGGAACGGGGTGGCCGCGTCACGGGTCGACTGCACGATCAGCACCGGCGGGAGCCCCTTGCCCGTGTGGACGTTCACCGGGGTCTGCTGCTTCGCGGGCCAGGTGGCACAGGGCAGGTTCATCCAGGCGTTGGACCAGGTGAGGAACGGGTAGTCCTTGTTGAGCCGGGTGTTGTCCCGGTCCCATGTCCGCCAGTCCGTCGGCCACTTGGCGTCCGCGCACTCGACCGCGGTGTAGACGGCCGTGCCGTTCTCCGCGGAGATGTTGCCCGCGGTGTCCGACATGTCGGGTCCTGCGGCATCGATCAGCGGCTGCGGGTCACCGGCGAGGTACTGGCTCCAGGCCTTGGCGACCGGCGCCCAGGAGGAGTCGTAGTACGGCGCGTTCTGGAAGAAGGCGACCAGTTCGGCGGGGCCCACGACACCGCCGATCGGATGTGCCTTCGCCTCGGCTCGCAGCTTCACCCACTGCTGTTCGACGGCGGCCGCCGTCTTCCCCAGGTGGAAAGCGGCGTCGTTGGCCGCGACCCAGGCCTGCCAGTCGTGCCAGCGGCCCTGGAAGGCGACGTCCTGGTTGAGGTTGGCCTCGTACCAGATGTTCGACTTCTTCGGGTCGACCACACTGTCGACGATCATCCGGCGGACGTGCCCCGGAAAGAGCGTCCCGTACACCGCCCCCAGGTAGGTGCCGTAGGAGACGCCCAGGTAGTTGAGTTTCTTCTCGCCGAGCGCCGCCCTGATGACGTCGAGGTCGCGCGCCGTGTTCGGCGTGGTCAGATACGGAAGCATCGCACCGCTGCGCTTCGCGCAGCCGGCGGCGTACTGCGCCGCGAGCTTGCGCTGAACCCGCTTGTCGGCCGTGCTGTCGGGGACGGGATCGGCCTTGGGGGCGCTCACGTACTCCTGCGGGTCGACGCAGGAGACCGGCGCCGAGTGGCCCACCCCGCGCGGGTCGAAGCCGACGAAGTCGTACGCCTTGGCGGTGTTGACCCAGAGTGCGCTCTTGGTGGTGGTCCTGGCGGGGAAGCGCATGCCAGAAGCGCCGGGGCCACCCGGGTTGTAGACGAGGGAGCCCTGCCGCTCCGACTTCGCGCCGGTGCTCACGGCACGGTCCACCGCGAGCTTGATCGTCCGGCCGTCCGGATGTGCGTAGTCGACCGGCACGGTCACCCACCCGCACTGGATCGGCTTCGCGAGCGCCCAGTCCGCAGGACAGTCCCGCCAGTCGATCCCGGCCCTCGCCGCCCGCGCGGCGGCGACGGCCGCGCCGTGTGCCTCCGAGCCGGCGTGGCCGCGGCCGTCGGCGGTGGCCGACGGCGCCGCCATGGCGCCCGCTATGAGAGTCGCCGCGGCCAGAGCGCCGGCCGAGCCGAGCACTGCGGTGCGTCTCACGTGGTACCTCCCCCTGTGCGAAGCGCCGTTCGTACGGCGCTCTCCAGTACGTACAGGGGATCCTTTCTTGTGAACGGTCCCTGACAACAGGCCGCATGAGCGTTCTTTACCAAGCCGAAATGCGGAGAACCGGCCCCGGTGAGCGGTGCAACACAAGCGGCTGACCGGCGGCTCTCAACGCGGACCAGAATCGGAGACGTTGGCCGGTCGAGGGTGAAGTACCACTCCTGCGGGCCGAGTTGCCGGTGCCGGGACGCTCGCCCCCGCGGGGCATCCGGTACGCACGTCCACGACGCGGTGAACCGTTCGCCCAACCCGTCACCGTGCGGGCCGTCTCCGCGTGGCCACGCGGGCTCCGGCGCCCGTACGCCGGCATCCGCACAGGAACACGGCCCGGATCCACCTTCCGGTGGCCGCCGGTACACCGATGGGTGCCCCCCGGAAGGCGTAGGCGGACACCGGTCCGGCGGCCGCGCCGAGTTGCGGATTCCAGCGGCTCAACCACCCTGGACCCGCGCTGCGCCCCAGGTGAGGGCCGTGCGACCGCGGAGTCCGGCGGCGCGGCGCCCGCGGTCCCCACTCGAACAGATCAGTGGCTCGAAACATCACAAATCGGCGCGGTCAGCCGGAAATCCGCCACGCCATGGGTGAAGATCCGGGAGACGACAAGCCCCCGCCACCACGGCGGGGCGGTCCGGGCGGACGCCGAGTCCTGCCGCCGTACCCGGATGTCTGGTCGACACGAGTGGATCGGCAGGAGTGGAGGACCCAAGCAGTCCGGGGCGACAGCGACGTCGCTCCTCGGGGTGAAGCCGCCCGGCAGGATGACCGACTTGATCAGTCGGTCATCCTGCCGGGCGGCCGGGCAACTTCGCCGGCCCGAACCCGACAGGTCATCCTTCACAGGCGGTTTGCGAAGGGTTGCGCATGACTGCGCAGATTCATATCCCGTCTTTGCTCTCCCGGGCCGGAACAGCCTCGGCCCTCACCCTCGCGGCCGTCGCGGGGACCTCCCTGGCACCGGGCGCGACCGTGGACGCCCAGGCCGCCGCGCACGCCGTCCGAGCGGTGCAGATCGCGGCCTCCAAGAAGGGATCGCCCTATCAGTGGGGGGCGGCGGGGCCGTCGCGCTTCGACTGTTCGGGGCTGACGCTCTACTCGTACAAACAGGCCGGCAAGAAGCTGCCGCGCACCGCCCAGGCGCAGTACAACCGCGTACGCCACATCCCGGCGTCCAGTCGGCACCGCGGTGACCTGGTGTTCTTCCACTACGGCCGGAGCGTTTACCACGTCGGCATCTACGCCGGGAGCGGGAAGATCTGGCACTCCCCCAAGACCGGCGCCGTGGTCAGGCTGGAGAAGATCTGGTCCCGCAGCGTCTGGTACGGCCGGGTGGGCTGAAGCGGGGAGGCATCAGCCACCGCGGGCTCGTTCAGCCCTGGACCGGGGCCGTCCAGGGCAGGGCGATCCATACGGTCTTGCCGCCGTCCCGCGTCGGGGTGACGGAGAGCCGGCCGCCGTGCTCGGCTGCCAGCCAGCGGATGATGACCATGCCCCGGCCGTTGTCCTGCTGCACGGCCGCGGGCAGCCGCTGGGGCCAGCGCGGATGGCTGTCGGTGACGCCCACACACAGCCGCTCGTCCCGCTCCAGGACGGCCTCCACCGTGAAGGTGGGGGACGCGCCGAAGGTGTGCTGCACCGCGTTGGTCGCGAGCTCCGAGACGATCAGCCGGATGGTGTCCGCCAACTCGGCTTCGGGGGGCAGCCCCCAGCCGGTGAGCACACGGGCCACGAACGTCCGGGCGGCCGGGACCGAAGCAGCCTCGCTCGGCAGGGTGACGGATGCTTCCTGGTGGTCTGCCATGACGGCCTGTCCCTTTCCCACCGCTACCGGCGCAGGTCTCGTGACGGATGGCACTTCGAGACGGCCTCAGGTGGCACTTCGTGCGAGCGTGACACTCATAGTGACCGCAGTACCGGCGATCCACAAAGATGTGCATATATCTGTCGCTCAAAGTGATGAACTCTCCGACGCGAGACCGTATTTGACGGCCGGGATGGCACGTTGGCAGAAACGGCCGACCGGAGGGAGAACGCGGGTGCGGAGCAGCCCGGAGGTACGCCGCGTCAAACTCGGTGCCGAGCTGCGCCGGTTGCGGGTGCTGGCCGGGCTGACCAGCGCGGCGGCGGCCCGGCAGGCGGGCTGGCACCAGTCGAAGGTGAGCAGGATCGAGACCGGGCGCAGTGGCGTGAAGCCGTCCGATGTGGCCCTGCTGCTCGATGCGTACGGGGTACGGGACGCATCGCAGCGCGAGCTTCTGGACGCACTGTGCGGTGCGGACGCCGCCGAGAGCGCCGGCTGGTGGCACACGTACCGGAGTCTGCTGCCCGCCCAGTACCGGGATTTCATCAGGCTGGAGTCCCAGGCGTGCACGGCGCACACCTTCGAGACCTCGGTGATGCCCGGCCTGCTGCAGACGCCCGGTTACGCGAAAGCGGTCACCCGGGCCTCGCTCGACGGGCTGCCGGCCCGGACCGTGGACTCGCTGGTCGATGTGCGGCTGGCGCGGCAGCGGGTGCTGGAGGCGGACCCGCCGCTGGAGCTGAGCGCGGTCGTCGACGAGGCGGCCCTGCACCGCCGGGTGGGCGGGCGCGGGGTGATGGCCGAGCAGTTACGGCATGTACGGGAGGTCGCCCGGCTGCCTCATGTGCGGTTGCAGGTCATGCCGTTCGCCGCGGGAGGGCACCTCGGGCTGACGGGTTCTTTCACAATCTTCTCGTTTTCGAACATCGTTGATCTGGATGTGGTCGTTCTCGACCATTTGATGAGTAGTCGTTATCTGGAACGGAAAGAAGAGCTGGAGGCGTACAGCGCCGCGTTCCGCAGGATCCAGGCGCGCGCCCTTCCACAGAAGGAATCGTTGGATCTCATCGCCGGGCTCGGTGACGGCGTCTAGGGAGGCATCATGTCCGCACGTCCTGCGAACGTCCCTTCCAGCACTTCTCTGAACGGCGCGCGGTGGCGGCGCAGCAGCCGCAGCACCGGAATGAACAACTGTGTCGAGGCCGCGTTACTCGACGGCGGTCTGCTGGCCGTCCGGGACTCCAAGCGGGTGAACCGCCCGGCGCTGCTCTTCGGAACGGGCCCGTGGACCTGCTTCCTGGCCTCGGTGCACGACCCGGGCACCGGAGGACCCGGCACCGCGGGCCGCTGAGCGGCGACTTGAGCGGGCGGCCAGGCAGGCAGACGACGCCCACCGGATACCCGTCATCCGGTGGGCGCGGTCTGCAGCACCGTGTCCACCGCCCACTCGATCTGCTCGTCCGTCAGATCGGCGCGGGCGGTGAGCCGCAGCCGTGAGATGCCGTCCGGTACCGACGGCGGGCGGAAGCAGCCGACCACCAGTCCCGCTTCGCGGCAGTCGGCCGCCCAGCGCACCGCCTGCCCCGGCGAGGGAGCCAGGACGGAGACGACGGCGGCCTGCGGCCGTACCGCGCTGAGCCCGCCCGCGGTCAGACGTGTGTGCAGGCTGTGCGCCACCGTACGGGTACGCCCGGCGAGCAGGGGTTCGTTCCGCAGCAGCCGCAGGCTCGCCAGTGCGGCACCCACGGCGGCGGGCGCGAGGCCCGTGTCGAAGATGAAGGTGCGTGCCTCGTTGACCAGATGATCGATGACCCGGGCGGGCCCGAGCACCGCGCCGCCCTGGCTGCCCAGGGACTTCGACAGGGTGACCGTGGAGACCACGTCGGGAGCGCCCGCGAGTCCCGCCGCGTGCACGGCGCCCCGTCCGCCGTCGCCGAGCACGCCGAGGCCGTGGGCGTCGTCGATGAGGAGCGCCGCTCCGTAAGTGCGGCAGACCGCGGCCAGTTCCGGCAGCGGTGCGGCGTCACCGTCGACCGAGAAGACCGAGTCGGTGACCGCGACGGCCCGGCCGCCGTCATGGGCGTCGAGTGCCTTGCCGACGGCCTCGGGATCGCTGTGCGGGACGACTTCGGTCGCCGCCCTGGAGAGCCGGCAGCCGTCGACGATCGAGGCGTGGTTGGCGGCGTCCGAGACGATCAGCGAGTCACGGCCGGTCAGCGCGGTGAGCACGGCGAGGTTGGCCGCATATCCGGAGGAGAAGACCAGCGCCGCCTCGAAACCGCAGAACTGCGCCAGCTCCCGCTCCAGTTCGGCGTGGAGCTCGGTCGAGCCGGTGACCAGCCGGGACCCGGTGGCGCCCGCACCCCAGCGGCGGGCCGAATCGGCTGCGGCTGCGGTGATATCGGAGCGGCGGCTCAGCCCGAGGTAGTCGTTGCTCGCGAGATCCAGTACGTCCGGGGCCGCGGCGCGCGGCCGGAGCGCGCGTACCAGCCCTGCGTCCTTCCGGCGGCGTGCAGCGGTGTCGGTCCACTCGAAGGGCTCACGGGGCGCGGCTGGAGTCATGATCGGTCCCTTTTTGTAGGCAGTTCACAGACCCTAGCCGGGGGGATGCGGGGTCAGGGTGTGGCAATACACACACCCCAGGTCGGCGGTGTTGTTCGGTTCCTCCTTGGCCGGAGGCCGTGCCGTAGGCCAGGATCACCCTTATGGACCTGCTGAACACGCTGGTGGACAAGGGGCTGCGGCGCGAACTGCCGACCCGTGAAGAGGCGCTCGCCGTGCTGGCGACGACCGATGACGAACTGCTGGACGTGGTGGCGGCAGCCGGAAAGGTGCGCCGTCAGTGGTTCGGGCGGCGGGTGAAGCTCAACTATCTCGTCAATCTCAAATCGGGCCTCTGCCCGGAGGACTGCTCGTACTGCTCGCAGCGGCTGGGCTCCAAGGCGGAGATCCTCAAGTACACCTGGCTGAAGCCGGATGAGGCATCGAAGGCGGCGGCGGCCGGAGTCGCGGGCGGCGCGAAGCGGGTCTGCCTGGTCGCCAGCGGCCGTGGGCCGACGGACCGCGATGTCGACCGCGTTTCGGAGACGATCGAGGCAATCAAGGAACAGAACGAGGACGTCGAGGTCTGTGCCTGCCTCGGGCTGCTCAAGGACGGTCAGGCGGAGCGGCTGCGGGCGGCGGGTGCGGACGCGTACAACCACAACCTCAACACGTCGGAGGCCACCTACGCCGACATCTGCACCACCCACGACTTCTCCGACCGGGTCGAGACGGTCCAGCACGCCCAGGCCGCCGGGCTTTCGGCCTGTTCGGGGCTGATCGCCGGGATGGGTGAGAGCGACGCCGACCTGGTCGACGTGGTCTTCGCGCTGCGCGCCCTCGACCCCGACTCGGTGCCGGTGAACTTCCTGATCCCCATGGAGGGCACCCCGCTGGCCGGGGACTGGCATCTGACGCCGCAGCGGTGTCTGCGCGTCCTGGCGATGGTGCGGTTCGTCTGCCCGGACGCGGAGGTCCGTCTTGCGGGCGGGCGCGAGGTGCATCTGCGCTCCCTGCAGCCTCTCGCCCTGCACCTCGTCAACTCCATTTTCCTCGGCGACTATCTGACGAGCGAGGGCCAGGCGGGCCGGGCCGACCTGGACATGATCGCGGACGCCGGTTTCGAGGTGGAGGGCTCGGAGACGACGACGCTGCCCGAGCACCGCGAGGGTCTGGTGGCGGTACGCCGCAGGGGCGCCGGGACGGATCTCGCTCCCAATGCCTGACACGCCCGAGCTGCTCGACCTCGACCGGCGCCATGTCTGGCACCCGTACGGCCCGATGCCCGGCCGGCAGGAGCCACTGCTCGTCGAGTCGGCGTCCGGTGTGCGGCTGCGGGTCGCCGGTGCGGGCGAGCTGGTGGACGGCATGTCGTCCTGGTGGTCGGCGATCCACGGCTACAACCACCCGGTGCTGAACGAGGCCGCACGCGGCCAGCTGGACCGGATGAGCCATGTGATGTTCGGCGGGCTCACCCATGAGCCCGCCGTCCGCCTCGCGGCGAAGCTGGTGGAGATCACCCCGGAGCCGCTCCAGCACGTGTTCCTCGCCGACTCGGGTTCGGTGTCGGTCGAGGTCGCCGTCAAGATGTGCCTGCAGTACTGGCGTTCCGTGGGCCGTCCCGAGAAGCAGCGGCTGCTGACCTGGCGGGGCGGTTACCACGGGGACACCTGGCAGCCCATGTCGGTGTGCGATCCCGAGGGCGGGATGCACGACCTGTGGTCGGGAGTGCTGCCCCGGCAGGTCTTCGCGGACGCCCCTCCCGCCGAGTACGAGCAGGGGTACGCCGACCGTCTCCATGAGCTGATCGGCCGTCATGCGCACGAGCTGGCAGCGGTGATCGTGGAGCCGGTGGTCCAGGGCGCGGGCGGGATGCGTTTCCACTCCCCCGCATATCTGCGGGTGCTCCGCGAGGCGTGCGACGCACACGACGTGCTGCTGGTCTTCGACGAGATCGCCACCGGCTTCGGCCGTACGGGCAGGCTCTTCGCCGCGGACCACGCCGGTGTCCCGCCGGATGTCATGTGTGTGGGCAAGGCCCTGACCGGCGGCTATCTGACGATGGCGGCGACCCTCTGCACCTCGCGGGTGGCCGAGGGCATCGCGCGGGGCGAGGTGCCGGTGCTGGCCCACGGGCCGACGTTCATGGGCAATCCGCTGGCGGCCGCGGTGGCCTGCGCCTCGGTCGACCTGCTGCTCGGGCAGGACTGGGAACGGGAGGTCAAGCGCCTGGAGACGGGTCTGCTGGACGGTCTTTCCGGGGCGGCCGGGCTGCCGGGCGTCCGGGATGTCCGGGTCCTCGGTGCGATCGGAGTCGTCCAGCTGGACCACGAGGTGGACATGGCGGTGGCGACCCGGACGGCGGTGCGCGAGGGCGTCTGGCTGCGGCCCTTCCGCGATCTCGTCTACACCATGCCGCCGTACATCACCGGTGATCAGGACCTGGAACGGATCTGCCGTGCGGTGTGCGCGGTGGCACGGGAGGCATGACATGACGATCCTCGTGGTGACAGGGACCGGCACCGAGATCGGCAAGACGGTGGTGACCGCCGCGGTGGCGGCCGCCGCGCGCGGCCGGTCCGTTGCCGTCCTGAAGCCCGCACAGACCGGGCTGCTGCCCGGCGAGCACGGCGACGCGGCCGAGGTGGCACGGCTGGCGGGACCGGTGACCGCCGTCGAACTGGCGCGGTTCCCGGACCCGTTGGCCCCCGCGACGGCCGCCCGGCGCGCCGGGCTCGCCCCGCTGCGCCCGCAGGACGTCGCGGACGCGGCGCAGAAGCTGGCCGCCGAACACGATCTGGTGCTGGTCGAGGGCGCGGGCGGACTGCTCGTACGGTTCGACGACGAGGGCGGCACCCTCGCGGACGCGGCCCGGCTGATGGAGGCGCCGGTGCTGGTGGTCGCCGCCGCCGGTCTCGGCACGCTGAACTCGACCGCGCTGACGGCCGAGGCGCTGCGTGCCCGGCAGCTGGACTGTGCGGGGGTCGTGATCGGCAGCTGGCCCGCCGAGCCCGGTCTGGACGCGCGGTGCAATCTGCTGGATCTGCCGGTGGCCGCCGGGGCTCCGCTGCTCGGCGTGGTGCCGGAGGGTGCGGGCCGGCTGGCGCCGGCCGTCTTCCGTGACCGGGCGCGCAGCTGGCTCGCCCCGCGTCTGGGCGGGATCCGGGAGCCCGCACAGCACCTGCCGGACATCTCCGGGGGTCGTCCACGGCCCCCGGAGTGCGCCGGGCCATCGGGGGCATGAGTGGGGCGGGCGGGGTGACAATCACCGTGTCCCTGCCCGTCCCGTCCGCCGGAGGAGCCCCGCGATGCCGCTGCGCAGCAGCACGATCCCGAGCGACACCGTGCACCATCCGCTCTTCGCCCGCTTCTACGCCCGGTTCAGTGTCAACGCCGACCGCACGGCCGGGGTGGCGGCCCACCGTGCCGAGCTGCTCGCGGGCCTCTCCGGCCGGGTGATCGAGGTCGGCGCGGGCAACGGGCTGAATTTCGCGCACTATCCGGCAGCGGTCTCCGAGGTGGTGGCCGTCGAACCGGAACGCACCCTGCGGCAGTTGGCGGTGCGGTCCGCGATGCGTGCCGCTGCCCGGGTGGACGTGGTGCCGGGGACCGCGGAGGCTCTCCCCGTACACAGCGAGACCTTCGACGCGGCCGTGGCCTCGCTGGTCCTGTGCACCGTACGCGATCTGCCACAGGCGCTCGCGGAGATCAGGCGTGTGCTGCGGCCCGGCGGTGAACTGCGGTTCTTCGAGCACGGTCTCGGCCGGGGGGCCGTGATGGCCACGGCCCAGCGGGCCTTGGACCGTACGGTCTGGCCGCGGCTCTTCGGCGGGTGCCACACGGCGCGGGACACGCTGGCCGCGATCGAGGCGGCGGGATTCGAGCTCGGCACGTACCGGCGGCTGACCGTACCGGAGAGTGGTCTGCAACTGCCTTCCTCACCCTGCGTACTGGGCAGGGCTCGGCGGGTGGATCCCCCGGTTGCTTCGTGAGACCGTCGCGAAAGCGTTCGCCGGGCAAACGGGCGATCTGGTTGGCTCACCACCATGAGTGATCTTCACATCCGCCACGCCACCCTCGCGGACACCGACGCCGTTCTGCGGTTCTGGCGCCTTGCCGCGGAGGGAACCAGCATCAGCGACGACCACGACGGCATGGCCCGCCTCGTCACCAGGGACCCCGAAGCCCTCCTGCTCGCGGAGCGCGACGGCCTCCTCGCGGGGACGGTGATAGCCGGTTTCGACGGATGGCGCTGCTCCCTCTACCGGCTTGCCGTTCGCCCGGACTGCCGCCGCCAGGGCATCGCCGCCGCCCTGCTGGAAGCGGCGGAACAGCGATTCGCCGCCCTCGGCGGGCGACGCGGGGACGCCATGGTCCTGGAGGACAACGAGCGGGCCCACCGCACCTGGGCAGCGGCTGGCTACGATCGCGAGGACCACTGGCGACGGTGGGTGAAGCGTCTCCAGCCCGGAGGTTTCATGGAGCCGGGCGGTCCCGGAGCCGCCGGGCTTTGCCTTTCCTTTACGATGGATGTCCGCCGTACCACCGACCGAAAGGTGTGAACGTCCGCCCATGGGCGAGCCCCCCAGTAGCCGACATCGCGCGTTCCTCCACTCCCTGGCCGATCATGGGACGGAGGTGAACCGATGACCGAAGTGCTTCTGCTCATCGTGGCGCTGCTGCTCTCGCTGGCCTGCTCGGCCTTCGTGGCGGCGGAGTTCTCGCTCACGACCGTCGAACGCAGCGAACTCGAAGAAGCCGCCGAACGGGGTGAGCGCGGCGCTGCGAGCGCCCTGCGGGCGGTGCGCGGCCTCACCTTCCAGCTGTCCGGCGCCCAGCTCGGCATCACCGTCACCAACCTGGTCATCGGCATGCTCGCCGAGCCCTCGATCGGGAAGCTGCTGCGCGGGCCCATCGAGTCGGCGGGCCTCCCGTCCGGTGCGGCCTCATCGGTGGGCCTGGTGATCGGTACCGCCCTCTCCACCGTCTTCCTGATGGTGGTCGGTGAGCTGGTCCCGAAGAACTGGGCGATCTCCTCCCCTCTGGCCGTGGCGAAGGTGGTGGCCACCCCCCAGCGGTATTTCAGCGCCGTCTTCCGCCCGCTGATCAGCCACCTCAACAACACCGCCAACCGGCTGCTGCGCCGGCTCGGCATGGAACCGACGGAGGAGCTGGCCTCGGCCCGCTCGCCCCAGGAGCTGGTCGCACTGGCCCGGCACTCGGCCAAGGCGGGCGCACTGGAGGAGGACACCGCTGAGCGGTTCGTCCGCACGCTCAACCTGGCGGATCTGACCGCCGAGAACGTGATGACGCCCAGGGTCCAGGTGGTGGCACTCGACGTGCAGGCCAGCGCGGAGGACGTCGCCAACGCCACCCGCGCCACCGGCCTGTCCCGGTTCCCGGTCTACCGGGGCAGCCTCGACCAGGTCGTCGGCGTCGCCGACATCAAGGACGTGCTTGCGCTCCCGGCGGAGCGCAGGCCCCGGTTCCCCGTGTCCGAGCTGCTCCGCGAGCCCCTGCTCGTACCGGAGACGCTGACGGTGGACCGGCTGCTCGACCGGATGTACGGCAAGCGCACGATGTCCGTGGTGATCGACGAGTACGGCGGCACGGCCGGTGTCGTCACGCTGGAGGACATCGTCGAGGAGGTCGTCGGAGAGGTACGCGACGAGCACGACCCGCACGAGACACCCGACCTCGCCGGTGCGGGCGAGGACGCCGACGGCCGGCCGGTCTACTCGGTCGACGGGGCCGCCAGGACCGACCAGCTGGAGTCGATCGGCCTGCGGGTGGCCGAAGGCCCGTACGAGACTCTGGCGGGTCTGGTCGCCACCGAACTGGGGCGTATCCCGGCCGAGGGAGACAGCGTCGAAGTGTCGGGCTGGCGGATCGACGTGGTGGATGCGACCGGGCGGCGCGCCGCCCGGCTGCTGCTGCACACACCGGCGGTGGCGGACGGCGATGACGACGGCACGCACGACAAGGGCGACGACGACAGCAAGGAAGATGCGCGATGACCGTGATCCAGCTGTTCATCGGGCTGCTGACCCTGGTCGTCAACGCCTTCTTCGTCGGCGGTGAGTTCGCCCTGATCTCCGTCCGGCGCAGCCAGATCGAACCGGCCGCCGAGGAGGGCGACCGGCGGGCGCGGAGCGTGCTGTGGGGGCTGGAGCACCTGGCGGCTCTGATGGCGGCGGCGCAGCTCGGCATCACGCTCTGCACGCTGGTGCTCGGTGTGGTCGCCGAACCGGCCATCGCGCATCTGCTGGAGCCGGTCTTCCATACCGTCGGGATGCCCGGCGGGCTGATCCATCCGGTGTCCTTCGTCATCAGTCTCGTCGTCGCCACCTATCTGCACATGCTCTTCGGCGAGATGGTGCCGAAGAACATCGCCCTGGCCGGTCCGGTGCGGACGGCGCTGCTGCTCGGCCCTCCGCTCGTCACGCTGGCGCGTGCGCTGCGGCCGGTGATCTTCGCGATCAACTCCTTCGCCAACGCTCTGCTGAAGCTGTTGCACGTCGAGGCGAAGAGCGAGGTCGCCGCGACCTTCACGGACGACGAACTGGCCCGTCTGGTGACCGACGCCTCGGCGGCCGGACTGCTCGACGACCGGGCGAGCGAGCGGCTGCACGATGCCCTGGAACTGGGCCGGAGGCCGGTGCGCGATGTGGTCGTGCCGCTGGAGCGGGTGGTGTACGCGCGCCTCGGAACCACTCCCGAGAAGCTGGAGCAACTGTCGGTCGAATCCGGCTTCTCACGGTTTCCCGTGGTGGACGACAACCGGCGGATCCTGGGCTATCTGCACGTCAAGGACGCGCTGGACGCGGTCCCGCGGGATCTGCCGTTCACGGTCTCCGCGATGCGGGCCATCGCCCGGGTGCGCGCCGCCAGCCCGCTGGACGACGTCCTGACGGCGATGCGCCGCAGTCGTACGCACCTGGCGGCGGTGATGGGCGACGACGGCACACTCGCCGGTCTGGTGACGATGGAGGACGTACTGCGGGAACTGGTCGGGCGCCCGACAGCACCGGCCGGGACCGGCGACTGACCGGGCGCCGCCGTCCCGCCCGGGTGATTTCCGGGGACCTCGCCGATCTCCGGGGACTCCGGGACACGGGGCGGGACGGGGACGCGTCACGGTAGGATCGCCCGGCCATGAAATTGAATGCCTCCTACACCAGTCTGGTCGCGGTCGGTGACTCCTTCACCGAGGGGATGTCGGACGGCCTGCCCGACGGCTCGTACCGCGGCTGGGCCGACCTGCTCGCCGCGCGCCTGGCAGCACGGGCTCCCGGCTTCCGGTACGCGAATCTCGCCGTACGCGGAAAGCTGATCGGCCAGATCGCCGACGAACAGGCGGAAGCGGCGGCGTCGCTCCGGCCGGACGTCGTGACGCTGGTCGGCGGGCTCAACGACACACTGCGCCCCAAGTGCGACATGGGGATGGTCCGCGGGCGCCTGGAGGAGGCCGCAGGACGGCTGGCTCCCGCCTGCGGACAGCTGGTACTGATGCGCAGTCCGGGCCGGAACGGACCGGTGATGGAACGCTTCCGTCCGCGCATGGAGGAGCTGTTCGCCTTCATCGACGACCTGGCCGCGCGGCACGGCGCCCTCGTCGTCGATCTGTACGGTGCTCCGGTGCTCGGGGATCAGCGGCTGTGGGACGTGGACCGGCTGCACCTGACGGCCGAGGGCCACCACCGGGTGGCCGAGGCGGTGTGGCAGACGCTGGGGCTGGCGGCCGAGGACGACTGGCGCGCGCCGCTGCCGCCGGCCGCGACGGCCCGCTGGGTGGCGCGGCGGAGCAGCGACCTGCGGTTCGCGCGCGAGCATCTGGTGCCCTGGATAGGGCGGCGGCTGACGGGACGCTCATCGGGTGACGGGCGCAGTGGCGCCCAGTTCTGCCCGGACAGCGGAACGGCGTTCTGGATCACGCCCGCGGACGACGGCGCCCCGGGCCCCGTGACGGGCTGGCGCCGGCTGGAGGCCGCGCCGGACGTGCTGTAGGCGCGGGTACGGGGCGCGGTTACGGGTACGGGGCGGCTCGCGCACCGGCCGGATCACCGCGTTGCACCGCGGATCACAGGGCATCGGGGGCGAGAGCGCGGAGCGCGGACACCGTGTCCGCGTCGGCGGGGCCCTTGTCCTCGCGGTAGCGCAGGACGCGTGCGAAGCGGAGGGCGAGACCGGCCGGGTAACGGGGGCTTCGCTGCAGCCCGTCGAACGCCACTTCCACCACCAGCTCGGGCCGGACCCGTACGACGTATCCGTCCCGGCTCACCTCGCGCGCCAGCAGTTCGCGGGTCTGCCAGGCCAGAAGTTCATCGGTGAGGCCCTTGAAGGTCTTGCCGAGCATCACCCACGGACCGGAATCTCCCTCCTCCCCGCGAGCGGCGAGATGAAGATTGCTGAGCAGGCCCTGTCGCCTGCCGTGCCCCCACTCCGCCGCCGTCACCACCAGATCCAGCGTGTGCCGTGGCTTACTTGATCCATCCGGCCACGCGGCGCCCCGCCGCGTACGGCGCTTCGGGATCCTTCACCACCACGCCCTCCTGCCCCTGCGCGACGGCGTCCGCGAAGAAACGTTCGGCCTCGGCCGTCTCGCCGGTGGCCGTACGCGGAACACGCAGTTCCACAGGGACCACCGCGTCGAGGGCCTCCCAGCGGGCCCGTGCGGGCAGGTCGATGAGGTCGGCACCGTCACGGTGCAGCAGGTCGAAGAAGTACACCCGCAGCGGCACTTCGGCACGCAGCCGGGCCGGGTCCTGCCGCGACGCGGTACGGGCGGCCGTCACCTGGAACGGCAGGGGGCGCCCGTCCGGCCCCACCGCGATGGCCTCCCCGTCGAACACGGCCGAGTGCACCGGCAACTCCGCCGCGGCCTCGACCACTTCGGGCACCCGCGAGGTGATGTCGTCCAGGCTCCGGGTGAAGACGGCCACTTCGTCGCCGTTCCGGTGGACCTGCACCCGGATACCGTCCAGCTTCCACTCCAGAGCAGCGGGCCCGACCCGCTCCAGCGCCGCTGCCACATCGGGTGCCCCCGCGGCGAGCATCGGCCGAACCGGCCTTCCCAGCTCCAGACCGAACGCCCGCAGCGCCTCCTGCCCGCCGGACAGGGCAGCGGCGGCCACGGCGCGGGCCGAACCGCGGAACATCAGCGCCCGCCGGACGTCCGCCGCCGCCACTCCGGCGGCCTTCGCCACCGCGTCCGCGACCACGGAGTCGAGTGCGCCCTGGCGCAGTTCACCGACGAGGACGGCACCGAGAAAGGACTGCTCCGGTGCGGTGGCCCGGGAGAACAGCCCGTGGAGCAGGGAGCTCCGTTCCTCGCGCGAACCGGGACCGTGCACCGCGGCCAGCGCGTCCAGGATGTCCTGCGTCTCCCGCACACCGAGCGACGGGTCAGCCGCGGGTTCCGGAAGGTCGCGCAGAGCCGCCGGCCCGACCCCGATCCGCATCCGCCGGGACTCACCGGAGAGCAGTGACACCGCCACGGGCAGATCGTCGGGTCCCAGGCTTCTCAGGTACTCCGCCAGCAGGGCGGTCTTCGCGTTCCTGGCGGATTCCGAACCGACGGCTCGGGAGGTGGCGGCGAGTTCTTGAAGCAGCATGGCGGGGCTCCGGGCCGGTGGAAGAAGCGGGGCGAAGGCGCAGGATCCGTACCCGTTTTCCACTGCGCCGTCCCGGTGCGGACGGGTGCGGACCCGGGCCCGTACGGCGTCGACCTGGCCGACACGCCTCGGAACGCGGGAGGGAGGACTGGACCAGGGCGGCGCGGTGCGGTGCGGTGCGGGCGGGTGCGCAACTACCGTGGCTCGCCCGCGCCGCACCGCGCGCCGGGCTCAGCGGACCCCGTGCGGGCGGAACTGCACGCTGATGCGCGGCCCTACGGGCCGGGACGTCTTGAGAATCGCGTGTTCCCAGGTGCGCTGGCAGCTGCCACCCATCACGATGAGGTCGCCGTGTCCGAGCGGTGTGCGGACCGTGTCGCCTCCGCCGCGCGGCCGGAGCACAAGGTTCCGGGGAGCCCCGAGCGAGAGGATCGCCACCATGGTGTCCTCCCTGCTGCCCCGGCCAATGGTGTCCCCGTGCCAGGCGACGCCGTCCCGTCCGTCGCGGTAGAAGCACAGTCCGGCCGTGGTGAAGGGCTCCCCCAGCTCCTCCGCGTAGTGCGTTCCGAGCGCGTCACGGGCCTCGTCGAGCACCGGGTGCGGCAGGGGGTCGTCAGCACCGAAGAACGACAGCAGTCTCGGCACCTCCACCACCCGCTCGTACATGACACGCTGCTCCGCGTGCCAGGGGACGTCCCGCACCAGTACGTCGAAGAGCGCGTCCGCCCCGGCGAGCCACTGCGGCAGTACATCGATCCAGGCGCCCTGACCCAGATGGCTGCGGTGAGCCCCGGCCAGCGGGCGCAGACCGGTCGCGTCACCCTGGTCGAAGAGGGAACTCTGCAGGTGGACAGCCATACCGCACAGGATACCCGAACGTTTATTCGAACGCAGAGACCAGATCCGAACGCCGTAGCAATCTACAAAGACATGCGGGGCACCGACCTGCAGAAACCGCCAGTAGAATCACTTCACGTGACTGCAAAGCCTCGCATCCCCAACGTTCTGGCCGGCCGCTACGCCTCCACGGAGCTCGCTGTCCTCTGGTCCCCCGAGCAGAAGGTCAGGCTGGAGCGCCGGCTCTGGCTCGCCGTGCTGCGTGCCCAGCAGGACCTCGGGATCGAGGTGCCCGGGACCGCGCTCGCCGACTACGAGCGGGTGCTCGACCAGGTCGATCTGGCGTCGATCGCCGAGCGCGAGAAGGTCACCCGGCACGACGTGAAGGCGCGGATCGAGGAGTTCAACGCCCTCGCGGGGCATGAGCAGATCCACAAGGGGATGACCTCGCGTGACCTCACCGAGAACGTGGAGCAGCTCCAGATCCGGCTCTCGCTGGAGCTGATGCGCGACCGGACCGTCGCGGTGCTCGCGCGTCTCGGGAGGCTGGCCGGTGAGCACGCCGAGCTGGTGATGGCCGGGCGTTCGCACAATGTGGCAGCGCAGGCGACAACGCTCGGCAAGCGCTTCGCGACGACCGCCGACGAACTGCTGACGGCGTACGGACGTCTTGAGGACCTGCTGGGGCGTTACCCGCTGCGCGGGATCAAGGGCCCGGTCGGTACCGCACAGGACATGCTCGACCTGCTGGGCGGCGACGAGTCGAAGCTGGCGGAACTGGAACAGCGGATCGCGGGGCACCTCGGCTTCGCCCATGCCTTCACATCGGTCGGCCAGATCTACCCGCGTTCGCTCGACTACGACGTGGTGACCACGCTGGTCCAGCTGGCGGGCGCGCCCTCGTCCATGGCCAAGACGATCCGGTTGATGGCCGGGCACGAGCTGGTCACGGAGGGGTTCAAGCCGGGGCAGGTCGGCTCGTCCGCGATGCCGCACAAGATGAACACCCGCTCCTGCGAGCGCGTGAACGGTCTGATGGTGATCCTGCGGGGTTACGCGTCGATGACCGGCGAACTGGCCGGTGACCAGTGGAACGAGGGCGACGTGTCGTGCTCGGTCGTCCGCCGCGTCGCCCTGCCCGACGCGTTCTTCGCGTTCGACGGGCTGCTGGAGACCTTCCTGACCGTTCTCGACGAGTTCGGCGCGTTCCCGGCGGTCGTGGCCCGCGAACTGGACCGCTATCTGCCGTTCCTGGCCACCACCAAGGTACTGATGGGTGCCGTAAGGGCGGGCGTCGGCCGCGAGGTGGCGCACGAGGTCATCAAGGAGCACGCGGTCGCCTCCGCGCTCGCCATGCGCGAGCAGGGCGCTGAGCGCAACGAGTTGCTGGAGAAGCTGGCGGCCGACGAGCGGATGCCTCTCGACCGGGCGCAGCTGGACGCCCTGATGGCCGACAAGCTCTCTTTCACCGGCGCTGCGGGCGCACAGGTGGCCGCGGTGGTCTCCCGGATCGAGGAGGTCTCCAAGCAGCACCCGGAGGCCGCCGTCTACGCCCCCGGCTCCATCCTCTGACCCGCCGGTGAAGCCCGAAGAGCTCGAAGCCGCCCGTGACCGCATCGTCCCCGATGTGGTCACGGCGGGCTTGAGCGTGCTGTTCTGCGGGATCAACCCCGGCCTGATGACGGCCGCGACCGGCCATCACTTCGCCCGGCCCGGAAACCGTTTCTGGCCGGTGCTGCACCTGTCGGGATTCACACCCCGCAGGCTGGCCCCGTCGGAGCAGGACGAACTGCTCACCCTCGGTCTCGGCATCACCAATGTGGTGGCACGGGCATCGGCCCGCGCCGATGAGCTGAGCCCCGAGGAGTACCGCGAGGGCGGGCGCATTCTGACGGCCAAGGTGGAGAGACTGAAGCCGCGTTGGCTGGCCGTCGTGGGAGTCACCGCCTACCGCACGGCATTCCGTGAACCCAAGGCAAGAATCGGACCGCAGACACGGACGATCGGCTCCACCCGGATCTGGGCACTGCCCAACCCGAGCGGCCTCAACGCCCACTGGACCGCTGCGACGATGGCCGAGGAGTACGGAAGACTGCGCGAAGCCGCGCAGACCACGCCCGCGGAGCCCACGCCCGCAGACCCCACATGGGGGCACGCGCCGTAACCCGGCGGCGATCCGGCGCACCCCCCGGACCGCAATCCGACCAAGACCGCCCTCAGCCCACAGCCCGGCTACCGGCTACCGGCTACCGGCTACCGGCTACCGGCTACCGGCTACCGGCACGATTGCACGGCTGGGCGCCCCGGGCTACGGCGGATCCACGTCGGTAACCGCCACGATCAGCCGGACCTCCTGGTCCTGGCCTCCCTGAACGGCGCCGACGGCGATCCAGCGGTCCTCTGCCTTCCAGAGATGGAGGGACGACATAGTGGTGCACAACTCGTCCCAGGGCTCCGGTATCTCCTCCCCCTCCATACGCCGGGCCAGCATGCTCCAGAGGCTGAACGTCTGCGCCTCGCCCCACCGCGCGTCGAGCACGGCCAACAGGGCCTCGCGCTCGGCCCCGATCTGGTCGTCGGCCTGCACATCCGGAACGGGGGCGGCGTCCCCGCCCGTCGGGAGGGCCTCGCGGGTGATCAGAGCCGCCAGGTGGTATCCCGGGCCGCCGCGACCGGTGTCCGACCATCCGGGCCGCGCAGGGAACGCACGGGCCCGCAGCCGGTCGATGGTGGAGACGTACTGAGCGGTGGTCATCCCCTCAGTAAACCCTCCGCCACTGACAGTTGAACGCCGGGGCGGTCAGGCGTCACGCCGGTGCAATGCCATCCAGCCGGCACTCAACGCGACAGCCACCCAGCCCGCAGTGACAGCGAGTCCAGTCCACGGCCCCAGCGATCCGCTGGAGTGCTGCAGCAGGACCTGGTGCCCGGCTCGGTCCGGCAGGAAGTCGGCGATACCCGCGCCATGGTCTACGTCACCGATCACGAACGACACCAGGAGCAGGAACGGTATGAGGATCCCCATGACGGCGGGCCCGCTCCGGACCACGGTCGCCAGGCCCGCAGCGAACAGTGTGATCAGTGTCAGATAAAGCGCGCAGCCCACTGCGGCGCGCAGCCCACCGGGCTCACCGATCCCACCGCCGGGAAGACCGATCAGAGCCTGTCCTCCGAGAAAGCAGGCAAGGCCCGTCACCAGGCCGACCGCACAGGCAAGTCCGGCGATGACGGAGAGTTTCGCCACGTAGAAGAGACCTCTGCGCGGCACAGCGGTGAGTGAGGTACGGATGGCGCCGCTTCCGTACTCGCTGGTGATGGCTGTAGCCCCGAAGCAAATGGCCGCGATCTGACCGAAGTTGAGGCCGAGGAACGAGGTGAGGACCGGGTCGAACCCAGGCTTGCCGGCGTTCTCGTGGCCCATGGTCGCACTGCCGAGGAGGGAGAAGGACACCGTGGCGAAGAAGACGGCCAGTAGCGCACCTCCCAGGGCGCGCACCGAGCGGATCTTGATCCACTCCGAGTGGAGCACTGCGGAGAAGGTCATGGCTCATACCTCCGGTGCGAGAGACGGCGGGCGGGCCGAGAATTGGGCCTCGCCGACGGTGAGGTCGAGATATGCCTCCTCCAACGTGGCCTGCTCTGTGGCGAGTTCAAAAATCGTGATGCCCTCCTCAGCCGCGATACTCCCGATTTCCTCGGCTCTGGCACTCTCGACGGCCCAGCTGCCGTCACCCCGTTCGACCGGGACGAGGCCCTTGCGGAACAGCAGGGAACGCAGGCGCTCGCCTTCGGGACTGCGCAGCCGAACCCGTGGCCGGATCCGCGAGTCGATGAAGTCCTGCATCGGGGTGTTCGCGAGAAGCCTGCCCTTGCCCAGGACTACGAGATGGTCCGCGAATGAAGCTGTCTCGTTCATGAGATGGCTGGACACCAGCACAGTCCTGCCTTCCGCGGCCAGGCGGCGCATCAGTTCCCGTATCCAGATGATCCCTTCGGGGTCCAGACCGTTCGATGGTTCGTCCAGCATCAGCACGGACGGATCCCCCAGCAGAGCAGCGGCTATACCCAAGCGCTGCCGCATGCCCAGCGAGAACGTCCTGATCCGATGGGCGGCAACGCTCGCGATTCCAGCATCCTCCAGCACTTCGGCCACTCGCCCTCGCCCCATGCGATGGGCGGCAGCAAGGGCCAGCAAGTGATCGCGTGCGGTGCGCGCGCCGTGCGCGGCGTTCGCATCGAGCAGCGCACCGGCCAGCCTCAGCGGTTCTGCGGCATGCGCATAACGGCGGCCGCCGATGGTGGCGGCCCCTGAGGTGGGGCGGTCGAGGCCCAGGACCAGTCGCATGGTCGTGGACTTGCCCGCTCCGTTGGGTCCGAGGAAGCCGGTGACCCGGCCGGGCAGGACGGTGAACGAGAGCCCGTCCACTGCCCGGTTCGAACCGTAGTCCTTGGTGAGTTCGCTGACTTCGATACTGGTCATGGCTCCACCTTCCCGGTGGCCCACTGTCCATGGCCTCCCCCGGCCGGGGGGATCCGCTCCCCCGTGCGGGGGAGCCGCCGGAGTCTGGCCGGCTGGCACGATTACGGCATGTTCCGCCTCATTCGGCCGCTGCTTCGCCCGGTCACCTACACACGATGGCTGCATGTCTGCGTCCCACTCACGTTCGTCGCCGTGTGGCTGTTCATCGACATGAAGCACTTCTACGTGCCGGTGTTCCTCGTCGTTCCGCTCGGGCTGATCCCTGCCGTCCGGCTGGAGGAGGCGCTGCAGGCCCAGTTGCTGCTCACACCTGACGAACGGGAGCGGCCCGAAGCATCCATCTCGGTTGCCCCGTCCCTGACTTGGGCGGATCGCTGGCGTACCGTGCTGTGGCTCGAAGCGCGGCTGGTCTCAGGCGTCCTGGGTGTGCTCGCTCCCGTGCAGCTGCTGTTTCTGAGCCTCCGGCTGTTCGATGCCGGGCCCTGGTGGTACGCCCTTCTCGCGCTCCTGCCGATCCTGGCGATACCCGTCTGTGTTGTCGCTTCCGGCACGCTGATCACAGCTGTCGCCCGCGTGCTGCTCGGCCCTTCCCGGGGACAGCGCTTGACCGCACTGGAGGAGCGTACGGAGCAACTCCTCGAACGCAACCGCATCGCCAGGGAGTTGCACGACTCCATCGGTCACGCCCTCACCGTGGCCGTGGTGCAGGCAGGCGCAGCCCGGGCCGCGAACGACCCGGCGTTCACCGACCGGGCGCTGGCCGCCATCGAGGAGACGGGACGGGAGGCACTGGAAGATCTGGAGCGGGTACTGCTCATCCTGCGCGAGGTGGCGACCCCGCTGGGGCAGCGCCCGTCGCTCAGCGAGGCAGACCGCCTTCTGGAATCGGCCCGCAGCTCGGGCGCGGAGGTGGACGCCGAGGTGAGTGGTCCGGTGGAACTGGTACCCGGCCCGATCTCACGGGAGGGATACCGCATGCTGCAGGAGGCACTGACCAATGTGCTGCGCCACTCCGGCCCCGTTCCCGTGCGGGTGCGGATCGCCGTCGTTGCCGGACAGCTCAGCCTGGAGGTGACCAATCCACTGACCGGTTCGGCTGGACGGTCCAACGGCGGAAGCGGGTTGCGCGGCATACGGGAGCGCGCGGCACTGCTCGGCGGGACGGCGGAGACGGGACCGCACGGGGGCGATTGGAGGGTATATGCACGGTTGCCGCTCGACGGCCTAGGCTGACCGGGTGCCGATCTCTGTGCTGCTTGTCGACGACGAACCCCTCGTACGTGCGGGGCTGCGTGCCGTACTTGAAGCCCAGGGCGACATTCAGGTGGTGGGCGAAGCCGCTGATGGTGCGGCCGTGGTGCCGCTGGTGCGCCGGCTGCGCCCCGATGTGGTGGCCATGGATGTGCGGATGCCCCTGCTGGACGGCATCGCGGCCACTCGGGCAGTACTGCGGTCCTTTCAGCCGCCGCCGAAGATCCTCGTCGTGACGACTTTCGAGAACGACGAGTACGTCTATCAGGCGCTGCGCGCCGGTGCGGACGGATTCCTGCTGAAGCGTGCCCGGCCCGCCGAGATCGTCCACGCGGTGCGGCTGATCGCCGAGGGAGAGTCGCTGCTGTTCCCCGCAGCGGTCCGGGCGCTCGCCGCCGAGTACGGCAACAAGGCAGCGCGAGAGGCGCTGGACCGGGCGGCTCTCACCGAACGGGAAGCCGCCGTGTTGCGGCTGATGGCGCGCGGCCTGTCGAACGCGGAGATCGCGGGTCAGCTGATCATCGGCGCCGAGACGGTGAAGTCCCACGTCAGCGCCGTGCTGGCCAAGCTGGGTGCCCGCGACCGTACGCAAGCGGTGATTGCCGCGTACGAGTCCGGGTTCGTCGCGCCCGCCTGACCCGCCGCCGTCCCGGCAGCCACTCGCCGCCCGACCTGTCACCCGGTACCATCCGGCACACACGCATGAGCTGAGCTGGGAGGACAGACGTTGGGGCAGCTGACCGGCGGGGATCCCTCGTTGCTGCGACGGATCAACTCCTCCGTGGTGCTGCACGCACTGCGCGGCGAGGTGTTCCCGACTCTGACGGATCTCACCCGAATCACCGGCCTTTCGCGGCCGACGGTCGAAGGCGTGATCGAAGGCCTGATGGCGGCCGGCCTCGTCGTCGAGGACGCCCCCGGGGAGGAGGGCGAGACCCGGCGCCAGGGACGGCCGGCGCGGCGGTTCCGTTTCCGTGCGGAGGCCGGGCATCTGCTGGGCATCGAGATCGGACCGCACCGGGTCGCCGCCCTGGTCTCGGGTCTCGACGGAGAGATCATCGGCTCCGGTTCCCGCGCGGTGCCCGAGACAGCACCGGCGGACGAGCGGCTGGAGCGAGTACGGAGCACGGTGGCCGATGTGCTGCGCCGGGCCGGAGTCGCGCGCAGCACGCTGCGCGCAGTCGGGGTCGGCAGCCCTGGCATCGTCGAGGCGGACGGAACCGTCCGACTGGGCACGGCACTCCCCGACTGGACCGGGCTCGCGCTGGGCGAGAGGCTGCGGCGGTCGTTCCGCTGCCCGGTCCTCGTCGAGAACGACGCCAACGCGGCAGTCGTGGCCGAGCACTGGAAGGGCGCCGCGACCGATTCCGACGACATCGTCTTCGTGCTCGCCGGGCTGAGCCCTGGGGCGGGATCGCTGATCGGCGGGCGGCTGCACCGCGGTTTCGGCGGCGCGGCGGGTGAGATCGGCGCACTGCACCTGCTGGGCCGCGGAGTCACACCCGAGAAGCTGCTCTCCACGACCGACGAGCCCCTCCACCCGCTGGACGAACTCGCGGTCGCCGAGGTCTTCACGCATGCGAAAGAGGGCGACACCCGGGCCCGGGCCGCCGTGGAGCGGTTCATCCAGCGGCTGGTCCACGATGTGGCGGCGCTGGTGCTGGCGCTCGATCCGGAACTGGTGGTGATCGGCGGCTGGGCGGCCGGGCTCGACGGGGTACTGGAGCCGCTGCGGGGCGAGTTGGCGCGCTACTGTCTGCGCCCGCCCCGGGTCGCACTGTCCGTGCTCGGTGAGGCCGCAGTGGCGACCGGAGCGCTGCGGCTGGCGCTCGACTACGTGGAGGAGGAGCTCTTCGCCGTGGAGAAGACGGTGACGGCCCGCCGCTGAGTGCGGCGACGGGACCCGTCACACGAGGTACCGGGGGACGCCCCCCGTCACACGTGGTACCGGGGACGGGAGCGGGCAGGGGCCTGCGCCCGGACAATGGACGTCCGGGTCAGGAGGCCTTCTTGCCACCGGGCAGTTGGTCGCTGATCTCCACGTCGCCCGAGTCGCCGAAGGTGAGCCGGCAAGTGTCCGCCCGATAGGTGGCCACCGACACCGCGACCGTTTTGCCGCCCGCGATGTACCGGGTGGTGACGACGAGCACCGGAGCGCCGGGCAACCGGTCGAGTTCCTTTGCGTCGTCGGCGCGGGCCGATCCGAGCTCCACCGCGCGATCCTGGCCGTCGAGGTCAAGATGCTGCAGCTCACGCAGGACGGCGCGAGCACGCGCCGGGCCCGACGGAGCTTCTATGGCGGACAGTTCGGGCACGGAGGCAACCGGTACGTACACCAGCTCCGTGGCGACGGACTGACCGTGCGTCATCCGGATCCTGCGTACGGTGTGCACCGCGTCGCCGGCGTCCGCCTCGAGCAGCCGGGCCACGGCGGCCGGCGGGGCGTCGCTGCCGCACTCGACGGGCTGCCAGGCGTCGTCCGACGCTCCGGGCCAGGTCTGCTGGGAAGTCGACACGTCGACACCGACACGCGGCGGGGCGACCGTGGTACCCACCCCCCGGCGGCGCTGCAGACGCCCTTCCAGCTCCAGCTGCTCCAGCGCCTGACGCAGCGTGGCGCGCGCGACTCCGAAACGCGCGGCCAGTTCACGCTCGTTGGGAAGGACCTCCCCGACCGCGAATTCCGAGTCCAGCGCGTCAGTGAGCACGGTCTTGAGGTGCCAGTACTTCGGCTCCGGCACCGATTCCAGCTGCGTGGTCCCCACCCTGATCCTCCGCAATCGCCGTGTCCCCGGCGGCTTTTCTGTGCCTTATTTATTAAAGGTTCCTGCACTAACTCTGCGAGAGTAGGGCGGCACCTCTTCTTGGTCAAGACCAATCCTCGCCCGATAGCGGAGCGCATCCGGTTCATGACGCAGAGCGTTCACGGGAAGTTATCGGTCGGTCGGCCACTCAGGCCAGCCGGACAGCCGGAACCGGACAGCTGCCGGCGAACTGCCGAACGCGCACGGCCGGTGCCCGGCGGCCGCGCACAGCGAAGAGACCCGCGACGCATCCGGCGCACGGGGCCCGGGACGGGCCGAGGGTGAACCCTTCCGGCAGGGGCCGCCCCCGGACAGGGGTACGCCCCTGCTGGGGGAGCTGAAAGGCTCTACTCCGCAGAAAGCAGGAGGAGTTTGTCAGGGTTGCGCACGATATAGATCTCGGCGATCCGACCGTCCTTGATCTCGGCCTGCACCACGGTATCCACCGCGCCACCCGTGAGCACCACGATCGCCGGAGCCCCATTGAGCTCCCTGATGCGGAACTCGACGCCCTCGACACCCTTCTCCGCGATCCCGATCAGGAAGCGGCTCACCTTGTCCGCGCTCTCCAGGACGCGCAGCGGCGCCTTGGACTTGCCGCCACTGTCCCCCACCAGACGCACTCCGGGTGTCAGCAGGGCCAGCAGCTCGTCCAGGTTCCCGCCCGCGGCCGCCGCGAGGAACCGCTCGGTGAGATCCCGGCGTTCGGCCGGATCGACGTCGTACCGCGGTTTGCGCTCCTCCACATGACGCCGGGCCCGCCCGGCGAGCTGGCGCACGGCCGCCTCGCCCCGGTCGAGCACGACGGCGATCTCCGCGTACGGGAATCCGAAGGCCTCCCGCAGCACGAACACCGCACGCTCCAGCGGAGAGAGCGACTCCAGCACCACCAGAACGGCGAAGGACACGGACTCGGCGAGCACGGCCTGCTCAGCGGTGTCGGGAACGGCCGCACCGAAGTCCGTGGCAAGCGGCTCGGGGAGCCACGGCCCCACATACGCCTCGCGCCGCGACTGCACATGCCTGAGCCGGTCGAGAGCCAGCCGGGTCGTGATACGGACGAGGAAGGCCCGCGGTTCGCGCACATCTCCGCGATCCGCCGCCGACCAGCGGAGCCATGCCTCCTGTACGACGTCCTCGGCGTCGGCAACCCGGCCGAGCATGCGGTACGCCACTCCGGCCAGTACGGAGCGGTGTTCTTCGAAGAGGTCGGTCGCCATGTCGGTCGCCACTCCCCCATCCCAGCGGACCGACCCGCCCGTGTCCAGAAGGAATCGCCGCAGGAGAGCGGATCCACTGCGTGCCGCCCGCTCCTGGCAGGCACGGTGCTCTCGTCGCGCCACCGCGTTCTTCGCGCCACCCCGTTCATCACTCCACCCCGCCTCTCACTCCGCCCCTCCACCGCCCGCTCTTCGCTCAGCCCCGTTCTCCGCGCCACCTCTTTTCGCGCCACCCCCTTGAAGTGCAAGCTACTGAAGGGTAATTGTTACTGACGCATCGTCTAAGTGCTGGTTCCTGCCCTCAGGGACCCCCACCCCAGGGAGCAGCAGCATGACCGACCAGGTCTCCTTCACGATCGACACCCCGACGGGGCAGAAGCCGGTCTCGGTCGCGTACGAGCGCACCGGATCCGGCGTTCCGCTCCTGCTGCTGCACGGCATAGGCCACCACCGGCAGGCATGGGATCCCGTGGTGCACATCCTGGCCGCCGAGCGCGAGGTGATCGCTGTGGATCTGCCTGGGTTCGGCGCCTCACCCGCGCTGCCCGCCGGCGTGCCGTACGACCTCGCGTCGGTCGTGCCCGTACTCGGCGCGATGTGCGAGGCGCTCGGCGTCCAACGGCCCCATGTGGCGGGGAACTCGCTCGGCGGTCTGCTCGCGCTGGAACTGGGCAGCAGAAGGCTCGTACGGTCGGTGACCGCCCTCTCCCCGGCCGGCTTCTGGACTCCGGCCGAGCGGCGTTACGCGTTCTCGACGCTGACGGCGATGCGGCAGGGCGCCCGGCTGCTGCCGCCCACGGCTGTGGAGCGGCTGTCGCGCTCGGCGGCCGGGCGGGCGGCCCTCACCGGCACCATCTACGCCCGGCCCGGCCGCCGTTCACCGGAGGCCGTGGTCGCCGAGACCCGGGCGCTGCGCGCCGCGACCGGCTTCGGCGAAACGCTCGCCGCCGGCCGGGACGTGCTGTTCACCTCCGAGGTGAGCGCCGTACCCGTCACCGTGGCCTGGGGCACGAAGGACCGCATCCTGCTGCGCCGCCAGGGCATCCGGGCCAAGCGCACCATCCCCGGCGCCCGGCTGGTCCGGCTGCCCGGCTGCGGCCATGTCCCGATGAGCGACGACCCCGCCCTGGTGGCCCGCGTCATTCTCGACACCAGCCGCTGAACGGCGTCGGGCCACCCCGGACCCGAGGACCACGCCCATCGCGACCAGCGCGCTGCCCACGGCCTGCGGTGCGCCGTAGCCCCCTGCGCCGACCAGGGGCGCGGTCAGTGCGGCAGCCACAGGGATCAGGCCGGAGAACAGCGTGGCCCGCTCGGCGCCGATCCGGCGCATCCCGCTGTACCAGCAGACGAAGCCGACGACGGTGACCACGACCGCCTGCCAGCCGAGCGCCACCGCCTCGGCGGTGTCCGGCGCACGGACAAAACCGCGTCCGTCCACGGCGATGCCGAGCCCGGCCGATTCGAGGGCCGCCACCGCGCACACCGTGGCGGACAGCAGCTTCGGGCCGAGGGGCCGTAGCACCGGAGGGGCGAGTACCGCGAAGCCCACCTCCCCCGCGAGTGCGCCCGCCGAGCAGCCGACCCCCATGGCGTCGGTCCGGCCCCAGCCCTGGACCGCGAAGGCGCCCGCGGCCACCAGAAGCGCGCCCAGGAGGACGGGCCCGGTCGGCCGCCGCCCGCCCGCCAGCGGCACGAGCACCGCGACGACGACAGGCGCGCAGCCGACGAGGACACCGGGGACCGCCGGCTCCGCGCTCCGTTCCGCGGCCAGCACCGCCAGGTTGAACCCGACCATCCCGACGGCGGAGAGCAGGCCGAGACGCCCCCACTGGCCCGCGCCGAGCGCCCGCAGCCGTGCCAGGCCGCCCCGCCCGAGCAGCGGCAGGAGCAACAGGGCGGCCAGCGCGTACCGCAGGGCCTGGCCGCCCGCGTAGGGGTAGTCGCCGAGCACGCTGTTGGCCGTGAACGACCCGCCGACCAGGAGACAGGCGAGAGACGCGAGGAGCGCTCCCCGCAAGGGAGTTGATGTCATGCGAACGACGCTAGGGGGGCCGGTGGCCCGTATTAGGGTCCACTCGTATGACGTTATCGGGGACCAATCCGCCCGAGGTTCCGGCCGTGCGTCCCTCTGCCGCGTCACCGGCCTGGGAGCTGCTGCTGCCGGTCGCGGCCGCGCCGTCCCGCCGTCGCGGGCGGGAGCTGCGGGAGGCACTGCGGGCAGCGGTCCGGGCCGGGCGGCTTCCGGCCGGGACCCGGCTGCCGTCCAGCCGTGCGCTCGCGGCCGACCTCGGCGTTTCGCGCGGTCTGGTCACCGAGGCGTACGAGCAGCTGACCGCGGAGGGCTATCTGCGCACCGGCCGCGGCGCGGGCACCTGGGTGGGCGGCTCCGTGCGCGCCCCGGTGAGCGGTGCGCGGGACAGAGCTCCGCGCGCGCCCGGCGTACAGGTGGACTTCCGCCCGGGGACACCCGATCTCTCGCTCTTCCCGCGCGCCGCCTGGAGCGCCGCCCACCGGTCCGTACTGACGAGGCTGCCGCACGACGCACTCGGCTACCCGGACCCGCGCGGCCTTCCCGAGCTGCGCACGGCGCTGGCGGAGCTGCTCACCCGGCGTCGCGGTGTGGTGGCCGATCCGGAGCGGCTCGTGGTCTGTTCCGGTGTCGCGCAGGCGACGACCCTGCTCGGCCTGGCGCTCCACGCGCGCGGTCTGCGCGCCGTCGGTACCGAGGATCCCGGCAGCCCCGAGCACACGGCCCTCTTCGCCGCCGCCGGGCTGCGTACCGTGGCGCTGCCGCTCGACGCGGAAGGGCCGGCTCCGGGCCCGCTCACCGAGAGCGGAGTGCGCGCCGTGGCGGCCACCCCCGCCCACCAGTTCCCCACCGGCATCGCCTGCACGCCGGCCCGCCGCTCCGAACTCCTCGGCTGGGCGCGCTCGGTGGACGGGCTGGTCATCGAGGACGACTACGACGGTGACTTCCGTTACGACCGCGCGCCGGTCGGGGCCCTCCAGGGTCTCGATCCCGACCGTGTCGCATACACCGGTTCGGTGAGCAAGTCCCTCGCGCCCGGCCTTCGGCTGGGCTGGCTGGTCGCCCCGGAGTGGATCACCGACGAGATCGTCGCCCGCAAGCGCACCATGGATCTCGGCAATCCCGTCATCGACCAGGCCCTGCTGGCCGAGTTCATCAGGAGCGGCGGCTACGACCGCCAGCTGCGGCGCTGCCAGCGCGCCTACCGGGACCGGCGGGACGCCCTGGTCCGGGCCCTCGGCGAACACGTCCCGGGGGCCGCGGTCAGCGGGATCGCCGCCGGACTGCATCTCATCGCGCGGCTCCCGGAGGCGTACGGCCCGGAGGACCGGTTCCTGGAGCGGGCGGCCCGGGCCGGTGTCGCGGTGCGGCCGCTGTCCGGCTACGGAACCGCCCGCCCCCGGGACGGCGTCGTACATCTGGTGTTCGGATACGCACATCTGGCGCCGCCGGAGATCGAGCGCGGTATCCGGCTGCTCGCAGGAACCAATTGAGGCCCTTGTCGGTTCACTTGGGGTGAGGGGGTACGTTCAATGGCAGCTGCATCACCATGGGGCACCGGGGCTGACGTTTCGCGTCTTTCCCGGCGGAAAAAGGTTCCCAATCAACCAAAATCACACTTAACCCATGAGTCACAGGGCGTTCGTGATCACGCAACACCGCTCGGTCACAGTGAGGGCATGACCGATGTGAATCCCGCGAAGAGCGCCCGCCGCCCGCACCACTGGCGACGGGACCTGATCGAACTGGCCGCCCTGTTCACCGCCGTCGCGCTCGCCGATGCCGTAGCCAATCTCGTCGCTCACGGGCCCGACGGCCCCGTTCTCCTGATCGCCGCCGCGGTGGCGCTCGTCGGCACGGCGGCGTTCCACCTGTGGTGGGCCCAGCGCCACAGCCACGCGCCACCTCCCCGGCGGTCGGGCGCGAGCGGCCCTGCCGCCACGTCCGGTGTGCCCCGCGACGAGCCCGTACTCGGCGCCAGCGACAGCGCCGCGCACGAGATGGGGCGGTCCGAGACCGTGCTGTGGCGGATGCGGACGACCGTACGGGACGAGCCCGGCAGCCTGGCCGCGCTGTGCACGGCGCTGGCCCGTCACCAGGTCGACATCCTGACGCTCCAGACGCACCCGCTCGCCGACGGCACGGTCGACGAGTTCCTGCTGCGCGCGCCCGCCTCCTTCCAGTCCCGGCAGCTCGGCCACGAGGTCGCCGCGGCAGGCGGGCACGACACCTGGATCGAGCGCGCGGACGCCCACGACCTGGTCGACACACCGACCCGCGTCCTGGGCCTCGCCACCCGCACCGCCCTGGACGCCGCCGAACTTCCCTTGGCGCTTCGCCAGTTGCTCGGCCGTTGCACCATCCACTCGCTGCCCCCGGTGTCGGTCGGCGGCGCACCCGCCGAGGATTCCGCACCCGACGAGGGCGTGCTGGAGGAGCGGGTGATGCGGCTGCGCGATCCCTCCGGCGGCACGATCACAGTCGAACGGCCCCATCTGCCGTTCACCCCGACGGAGTTCGCGCGCGCCCGGGCCCTCATCGAACTCGACGCGCGCCTGGGCCCGCGGATGCCCCGCAGCCAGGATGTCTTCACCCTCCCCGAGGGCAACGAGATCACCGTCCGCAGGGCGGGGCCCGACGACGCCGAGGCGGCCAGGGCGATGCACGACCGGTGCACCGACCGGACCCTTGGCCTGCGCTACCACGGCCCTGTGGGCGACGCGGACCGCTATCTCGGCCATCTGCTGAGCCCTCGCTTCGGCCGTACCCTCGCCGTGCAGACGGCTTCAGGACGCGTCGTCGGCCTCGGCCACCTCCTGTGGGACGGCGACGAGACCGAGGTCGCGCTGCTCGTCGAGGACGCCTGGCAGCGCCGCGGTATCGGCTCCGAGCTGCTCGGACGGCTGGTCCAGCTGGCGGAGGAGACCGGGTGCGAGAGCGTGTACGCGGTGACGCAGGCGTCCAACACCGGGATGGTGGCGGCGATGCGCGGCCTGGGGCTGCCCCTCGACTACCAGATCGAGGAAGGCACCCTGGTGATCACCGCGCGGCTGGCGACGACGCCCGCGCACGCCCGGCCGGCACACGACCTGCCGTCGGGCCTTCCGCGTGAACTGCCGTACGGGCCGAGCGAGCAGGGCGGCCACTGAGCGCCCCGTCCAGGTCCGCCCAGAGATCGTCCACGTCCTCCAGACCCACCGACATCCGCAGCAACTGCTCGCTCACGCCTGCGGACCGCCGGTCTCCCTCGGCCACAATGCGGTGGCTGATGGAGGCGGGATGCTGGATGAGAGTGTCGACGCTGCCGAGGCTGACGGCCGGGGTGATCAGCCGTACGCCCGCGATCACCCGGTGCGGATCGCCGTGCACCTCGAAGGCCACCATGGCGCCGCCCAGCTTCGGATAATGGACCGCCGCGACCCTCGGGTCGGCGGCCAGTCGGCGGGACAGCTCAGCGGCCGTCCCGGCGGCGGCCCGCATTCTGACCGGCAGGGTCGAAAGACCGCGCAGCAGCAGGTAGCCGGACAGCGGGTGCAGGACACCGCCCGTCGCGAAGCGCAGCTGCCGCAGCACCCGTGCGAAGTCCTCGTCACAGGCCACCACACCGGCCAGGACATCGCCGTGCCCGCCCAGGTACTTCGTCGCGCTGTGCAGGACGATCCGCGCCCCGTGCTCCAGCGGCCGTTGCAGGACCGGGGTCGCGAAGGTGCTGTCGACGAGCAGCGGCACCGCACCACAGGAGTGCGCCAGCGCCCGGATGTCGATTTCCGCGAGGGTCGGATTGGCCGGCGTCTCGACCATCACCAGGCCGGTCCCCGGACGGATCGCGTCGGCGACGCCCGCCGGGTCGGTCCAGGTCACCTCGGTGCCGAGCAGCCCCGCGGTGAGCAGATGGTCGCTGCACCCGTACAGCGGGCGCACCGCGACAACATGGCGCAGCCCCTGGCTCGCGCGGGCGAGCAGCACCGCGCTGAGCGCGGCCATTCCACTGGCGAAGGCCACCGCGCTCTCGGCTCCTTCCAGCCGGGCGAGCGCCGTCTCGAAACGTGCGGTGGTGGGGTTGTCGAGCCTGGCGTAGACCGGCGCCCCCTGCGGGCGGGCGCCGGTGGCGGCGAACTCGTCGAGCCTGGCCGCCTCCTGCCTGCTGTCGTACGAGGGGTACGTCGTCGAAAGATCGATCGGGACGGCGTGCAGGCCGAGACCGGCGAGGTCTTCGCGTCCGGCGTGCACAGCTTCGGTGGCCAGGGTCCTGGATGTGGTCGGGGCATCGGATTCCATGGGGGAACTCTGAACAGCTGCCGGGCAGCTCGGCCAGAATCCCGTGTTACGTTCGGCCGATGGCCGAATCTGTCGTACTCGACCCGGTCGATCTGCATCTGCTCCGCCTGCTGCAGAACGACGCCCGGACCACGTACCGGGAACTGGCCGCCGAGGTCGGGGTCGCCGCGTCGACCTGCCTCGACCGGGTGGCCCGGCTGCGCCGCTCCGGAGTGGTCCTCGGCCATCAGCTGCGGCTCGACCCGGCGAAACTGGGGCGCGGTCTCGAAGCGCTGCTCTCGGTGCAGGTACGGCCGCACCGCCGGGAGCTGGTCGGCCCGTTCGTGGAGCGGATCCGGGGACTGCCCGAGTCGCGGGCCCTCTTCCATCTGACGGGGCCGGACGACTACCTGGTGCATGTGGCGGTGGCGGACACCGCGGACCTGCAGCGCCTGGTCCTGGACGAGTTCACGGCCCACCGCGAGGTGGCCCGGGTGGAGACCCGGCTGATCTTCCAGCAGTGGGACTGCGGGCCGCTGCTGCCACCGGCCTGACCGGCCCCGGGAGCGCCGGCCCGGAGAGTGATGGCGCGGAACTCGCCGCCGTACGAAGATGTCCGCATGTCACAGATTCCCAGCAGCCCCCTGCCCCGTCAGGTCGCCGACGCCTACGTCGACTCCCTGATCGCTCTCGACCCGATCACCGGCACCTATCTCGGAGTGCGCGAGAGCTCCCGCGGTCTCCCCGATTTCTCCCCCGCCGGGCAGGCCGCCCTCGCCGCCCTCGCGCGGACGACGCTGGCCGAACTCGACGCGGCGGAGCGCCGGCCGGGCGGGGACAGCGATGCCGAGCGGCGCTGCGGCAGGCTGCTGCGCGAGCGGCTCAACGCCGAACTGGCCGTCCACGAGGCCGACGAGGCGCTGCGCGCCGTCAGCAACATCCACTCCCCGGCCCATGCCGTGCGCGAGGTGTTCACCGTGACACCGGCAGAGACCGAGGAGGACTGGTCGGCGGTCGCCGAGCGGCTCGGCGGGGTGCCCGCCGCGCTCGACGGGTACCGCGAGTCCCTGGCCCTCGGGCTCGAACGCGGGCTGCTGGGCGGTCCGCGCCCCACCGAGACCTTCATCGGCCAGCTCTCGGAGTGGGCCGGGTCCGGCGCGGAAGGCACCGGCTGGTTCGAGAAGTTCGCCGCCGCGGGCCCGGATTCGCTGCGCAAGGAGCTGGACTCCGCGGCCCGCGCCGCGACCGGCGCCGTGGCCTCGCTGCGCGACTGGATGCGCGATGTCTACGCGCCGGCGGTCGAGGACGCACCGGACACGGTCGGCCGCGAGCGGTACGCCCGCTGGTCGCGCTACTTCAACGGCACCGACCTGGATCTGGACGAGGCGTACGCGTACGGCTGGTCCGAATACCACCGGCTGCTGACCGAGATGAAGACCGAGGCCGAGAAGATCCTGCCGGGCGCCGGGCCGTGGGAGGCGCTGGCGCACCTGGATGAACACGGCACCCACATCGAGGGCGTGGACGAGGTCCAGAAGTGGCTCCAGGGGCTGATGACGGAGGCGATGGACGCGCTCGACGGCACCCACTTCGAACTCGCCGACCGGGTACGGAAGGTCGAGTCCCGCATCGCACCGCCCGGCGGCGCCGCAGCCCCGTACTACACGCCCCCGTCCGAGGACTTCTCGCGCCCCGGATGCACTTGGCTGCCGACCATGGGCGAGAACCGCTTCCCGGTGTACGACCTGGTCTCCACCTGGTACCACGAGGGCGTCCCCGGGCACCATCTCCAGCTGGCGCAGTGGGTGCACGTCGCGGACCAGCTCTCCCGCTACCAGGCGAGTGTCGGCATGGTCAGCGCCAACGCGGAGGGCTGGGCGCTCTACGCCGAGCGCCTCATGGATGAGCTCGGCTTCCTGCCGGACGCGGAGCGCAGGCTCGGATATCTGGACGCGCAGATGATGCGCGCCTGCCGCGTGATCGTGGACATCGGTATGCACCTGGAGCTGGAGATCCCGGCCGATGCGCCGTTCCACCCGGGTGAGCGCTGGACGCCGGAGCTGGCGCAGGAGTTCTTCGGGAACCACAGCGGGCGGCCCGCCGATTTCGTGGAGAGCGAGCTCATCCGCTATCTGTCGATGCCGGGCCAGGCCATCGGATACAAGCTGGGCGAGCGTGCCTGGCTGCTGGGCCGGGAGAACGCCCGCAAGGCGCACGGTGACTCGTTCGACGCCAAGGCCTGGCACATGGCCGCGCTGTCACAGGGGTCCCTGGGGCTCGACGACCTGGTGGACGAGATTTCGAAGCTGTAGGGACGGACGTGCCGGCGTGGGCCGTCCGGCACGGTGCGGCGGTGGCCGGGCGCGCGCGGGATGCGCGGGCCCGACCGCCGTCAGCAGCCGCAGTCGGCCGGGCCCGCCGGGGCGGTCACCACAGCGTCGTCCACTCCCCGCCCCGGCCGGAACGGCCGCGCCCGCGCTGCCCCCGGCTCAGCGGGAGGCTCCCGCCGAGTGGTGCCGGACCGCCGAGCCGCTCTGCTCCTTGACGATCTCCAGCTGGGCCGGGATCCGGCGGCGCAGGTCGCCGACATGGCTGACGATGCCGACGCTGCGGTCGCGTTCACGCAGGGAGTCCAGGACGTCGAGCACGTCGTCCAGCGTCTGGTCGTCCAGGCTTCCGAACCCCTCGTCGATGAAGAGCGTGTCCAGCCGGATGCCGCCCGCTTCGTCGGTGACCACGTCGGCCAGGCCCAGCGCGAGGGCGAGTGACGCGAAGAACGTCTCGCCCCCGGACAGGGTCGCGGTGTCGCGCTCCCGGCCGGTCCAGGAGTCCAGCACGTGCAGCCCGAGCCCGGAGCGGCCCCGGCCGCCCGCTCTGGCATCGGAGTGGACCAGGGTGTAGCGCCCGCCCGACATGGTCTGCAGCCGGACGGTGGCCGCGGCGGCGACCTGCTCCAGACGCGCGGCCAGGACGTACGACTCCAGACGCATCTTCCGTTCGTTGTCGGCCGATGTGCCGGCGGTGAGGGTGGCGAGGCGGGCCACTCTGTCGTACTCGGTGCGCAGCGGACCGAGGCCGGTCAGCTCGTCGGCGGCCTGCCCGGAGAGCCGCCGGAGCGCGGTGCAGCGCTGGGCTGCGGCGTCCAGTACCGACGACGCCTCCAGGAAGGCGCGCTCGGCGGTGTCGAACTCCGCCCGGGCGCGGCCGGGGTCGGCCGGCGGGCGACCGGCCGCGTCGGCCGCGTCCTGCTCGGCGAGGCGCTCGGCGAGGGCCGCCTCCTCGGCCTGCCAGGCGTCCAGGCGCTGTTGCAGGCTGCGCTGTTCGCTGTCACCGGTCAGTTCGGCGGCGGCCGCCTGGGGGGTGTCGAACCCGGCCCGGAAGGCAGCGTCGGCGAGCCGGTCGTCGGCCTCCTTGAGCCGCTGGGCGGTGGTGTCGACCGTGCGTACGGCGTCGGCCGCCCGGTCCAGGAACCCCATCCGGTGCTTGAGCAGCGTTGCGTGGTCGGCGACGCTGCCCGCACCGCCGCGCGCCCGCACCAGCTCCTCCTCGATCGCGGCCTGCTCCCGCTCCAGCGCCTCGCGCTGCGAGGTCCGGGCCGCCGAGCGGCGCTCGGCCTGCTGCTGGGCGGCGGTCCGCCCGGTGTGTTCGCGCTCGGCCCGGGCGCGCTCCTCCCGGGCGGCGTGCATCCCGGCGGCCGTACTGTGCGCCTCGGCGTGGGCGCGCTGCAACTCGTCCACGAGACGGGCCAGTTCAGCGGCGGTGGCGCTGCCCGCCCCCGCCCGTGCTTCCGCGACCGCCTCGCGGACGGCGCCGAGGGCGTGCTCCGCCTCGGCACGGACCTCGTCGGCGCGGGTGTGCGTCTCGTACGCCGCCTCCTCCGCGGCGCGGTCCACGTGCCCCGCCCCGGGCCTGGCGGGCGCCGGGTGCTCAGCCGCGCCGCACACCGCACAGGGCTCGCCGTCCAGCAGTCCGGCCGCCAGCTCGGCCGCGACACCGCGCAGCCGGCGCTCCCTCAGGTCCAGCCAGGTCTCGTGGGCGGCGTTCGCCCGCTCGCGCGCGGCGTTCAGCCGCCCCTCCGCAGCCGCCGCGTCGGTGCTGAGCCGGTCGCGGGCGCGGGCCGCCTCCAGCCGGCGGCGGGCCGGTTCGAGCTGTCCTGCCAGCTGCTCGGCACGGTTCGCCGCTTCCTGCGCGGCCTCGATGCGGTCCTGGCAGCGGCGGATGACGGTGTCCCAGTCGGCCAGCCAGCGGGCCGCTTCGCGGATCACCTCGTCGTCCGCGTGCGCCTGGCGGTCCAGGCCCGCGCGCTCGGCTGTGATCTCCGCGCTGCGCCGCTCGGCACGCCGCGCCGCGTCCAGCGCCCCGAGGTCCTGGCGGAGCCTGCGCTCCAGCGCGGACAGCTGGTCCGCGCCCGCTTCGGCCAGCTCCGCGGGGAGCTCGCGCCGGGCGCGCTCCCGGGCGCCGACGGCCTCGCGGTGCTCCCGGACCGCGTCGTCGCGCCGTGCCAGCGCGTCGGCGACCCGCTCCGCCCGGCGCGCCCGGTCCAGCCTGGCGCGCAGCTCCTCGCGCTCGCTCCGGCGGTTCGCCAGCTCGTCGGCGCGGCGGCGCGTCTGCTCGAACCGCTCCTGAAGCCTGGCCAGGTCGCGCTGGTCGTCGAGCGCGGTCCGGGCCGCGGCCTGCCGGCTCTCCGCCGCGGACAGCGCGGCCCGAGCGATGTCGAGCCGTTCGCCTGCTCCGCTGCGGGCCACCGCGGCCCACTGCAGGACGGCCTCCGCGAGGCCCGGTTCGCCCGGCCGGTCGGCGGGCAGCGGCCAGTCGTCGGCGGCCGTGCCCGCGGCTTCGGCCATCCGGTGCGCGAGGGTCAGCAGCCGTTCGTCACCGGCGAGCACCTGTGTCCCGGCCGTCCGGCGCAGTGCGGCGAGGCGCTCCTCGACGGCGGCGAAGCGCCGGGTGTCGAAGAGCCGGCCGAGGAGCCTTCCGCGCGCCTCCGCGTCCGCCCGCAGAAAACGGGCGAAGTCGCCCTGGGGCAGCAGCACCACCTGGCAGAACTGCTCCCTGCTCATCCCGATGAGCTGGGTGATCTCCTCGCCGATCTCCTGGTGCGACTTGCTCAGCGACCGCCAGTTGCCGGTCAGCGGGTCGTACTCGCGCAGTCTGCTCTGCGCCTTCTCCGTGACGAAGCCCTCGCCGCGCTTCTTGGGGCGCGGCTGGGCGGGCAGCCGGGTGACCTCCAGCCGGCGGTCTCCGACGCTCAGCTCCAGTGAGATCTCGGTGGGTTCCCCCGCCGGGGCGTGGTCGCTGCGCAGGGAGGCGCCGGGGGTCTGCCGTGCGCCGGGTACCGCTCCGTAGAGCGCGTAGCACACGGCGTCGAGCACCGAGGTCTTGCCCGCGCCGGTCGGCCCGTGGAGGAGGAAGAGGCCGGCTTCGGAGAGGGAGTCGAAGTCGACTTCCTGGCGTACGGCGAAAGGGCCGAAGGCGGCGATGCGCAGGGTGTGCAGCCTCATCGCGGCACCTCGTTCGCCCCGTCGTCGACGCGTACGTCGTCGATGGCACCGGAGAGGACCCCCCGCTCCGCCGCGTCGGGTCCCGATCCGCCCCGTACATGGGCCACGAAGTCCTCCGCGATCTGCTGGTCGGTGCGTCCCCTGAGGCGCTGGGCGTAGGAGGGGAGCGGGTCCCCGGTGCTCCGGTCCGGCTCGAAGACCAGGCTGAGCGTGTGCGGGAAGCGCGCGGTCAGCCGGGCCATCGGCTCGGTGGGCCGCACCGGGTCGGTGAGTGTGGCCTCCACCCAGGACTCCTCGTGCCGTTCCAGCGCCGGGTCCTCCAGCAGCGCGTCAAGACGGCCGCGGATCCTGGCGAGCCGGCGGGGGACGGGGCAGTCGATCCGCTCGGCGTCGATCTCCCCGGCGGGGCCGAGGTCGATCAGCCACATCGTCTTGCGGTGGGCGGCCTCGGAGAAGGAGTAGGCGAGCGGGGAGCCCGAGTAGCGGACCCGCTCGGTGAGCGTCTGGCTGCCGTGCAGATGGCCGAGTGCCGCGTAGTCGACGCCGGAGAAGACTCCGGCCGGTACGGCGGCCACCCCGCCGACGGTGATGTCGCGCTCACTGTCGCTGGGCTCTCCCCCGGCGACGAAGGCATGCGCCAGGACCACGGAGCGGGTGCCGGGGGCCCGGCCCGCGAGGTCCGCGCGCACCCGGTCCATCGCGGCGGTCAGCACGGCTTCGTGCCCCGCCCTGACCGCCTTCAACTCGTCGCGGACCAGGGCCGGTTCCAGGTACGGCAGCCCGTAGAGCGCCACATCGCCGTGCCGGTCGGAGAGGATCACCGGGGTGGCGCAGTCCGCCGGATCGGTGCGCAGATGTATTCCGGCCAGCCGGATGAGACCCGCGCCCACTCCGAGTCTGCGGGCCGAATCGTGGTTGCCCGAGATCATCACCGTCGCGACGCCCGCATCCGCGAGCCGGTGCAGCGCCCGGTCGAAGAGCTCAACGGCGGCGAGCGGGGGTACCGCCCTGTCGTAGACGTCCCCGGCCACCAGGACCGCGTCCACCTCGCGCTCCCGTACGGTCGCCACCAGGTGGTCCAGGTACGCGGCCTGGGCGTCGAGGAGGCCGACGCGGTGGAAGGACCTGCCCAGGTGCCAGTCAGATGTGTGCAGGATCCTCAATGTACTGCTCCGACCTGCACTTTTACCCTCACTCCTCTTACCGGACCAGCACTGGACGAGTGCCGGACCCGGCCGGCGTCATCGGGTATGCCGGCCCCGGACGCCGCCCAGTCCATCACGGGCCTCAGTCTGCCACCGGCGTCAGGGGCGATGCCGCCGGTGCGCCGTCAGTGGTCCGGGCGGAGGACGGCCCTTCTGCCGTGGAGCCGGCCGGCTTCCATCCGGCGGTGGGTCTCCGCCGCGGAGCTCAGCGGGAGGGTCTCGGTGGCGCGGGGCCGCAGGCGGGCCTCGCTGAGGAAACCGTTGACGGTGACGGCGGCCTCGGCCAGCTCCGCCGCGGTGGCGTGGGAGATGACGAAGCCGACGACCGAGCAGTCCTTCATGTAGAGCGGTCCCGCCGGCAGGACGGGCCGGGACCGGGCCCCTGCGAGGAGCACGATCCTGCCGCGGAGCGCCATCAGATCGACGGCGTTCGTCAGATCGTTCTCGCCCGCGGTGTCGAGGTAGAGGTCCACGCCGTGCGGTGTGACGGCCCGGATGCGCTGGAAGAGGTCGGGATCCCGGTAGTCCAGGACCTCCGAGGCGCCGAGCGAGCGGCAGTACCCGGCGTCCCGCGCCCCGGCGGTGGCGACGACCCGGGCACCTGCCCGTACGGCCATGAGCACCAGCGCGCTCCCGACGTTCCCCGCGGCTCCGGCGACGACGACCGTCTCACCGGCGCGGATCCTGCCGTGGGTGAACAGGGCGAGATAGGCCGTCGCGGCGGGGTGCACCACGGCCACCGCCTCGTACGGATCGACACCGTCGGGCAGGTGGTAGAGCCGGTCCGCCGCCACCACGACCTGCTCGGCGGCGGCCCCCTGCCGGCCACCGTGGCCGAGACTGTTGCTCCACACCAGATCGCCCACCGCGAAGCCCGGTGCTCCCGAACCGGCCGTGGAGAGAGCGGAGACCCTGCCGACCAGGTCCCGGCCGATCACGAACGGGAAGCCGACGGGGGTGCGGAAGGCTCCGGAACGGACGAAGGTGTCCACCGGATTGACCGTGGTGGCCAGCAGATCGATGAGTACGTCGGTGGGGCCGGGCAGGGGCTGCGGCAGCTCTCCGTAGCGGATGACGTCCGGTGTGCCGAGCTGTTCTATGTAGGCGGCATGCATGGCTACGGATCATGACACAGCCCGCGCGGAGCGTCGCGGACCGGAGCCGTTGTCCGTCAACTCGGCCCGGCGGCAGGGTCATAGGGTGCCGGTGTGGAACTGACAACAGCCGACATCATGCCCGGACAGGCCGCCATGCGAGCCGAAATAGGCCCGCTCCTGCGGGCGTTGCGGCCGGATCTCACCGAGACGGCGTTCATGGCTTTCGCCGAGGAGGCCCATCGGCAGGGTCTTGTCTTCACCGCTGCCTACGACTCGGACGGGCGGTGTGTGGGCGTGGCGACGCACCGGACGCTGGCGACGAGCCGCGGCCGTCTGCTGTTCGTCGACGACCTGGTCACCGACTCGCGGGTGCGGTCGGGTGGCGTCGGAAGCCTGCTGATGGAGGAACTGGAGACGCGGGCCCGGCGCGCCGGCTGCACCCGGATCGAACTCGACTCGGGGGTGGCCAATCACGGCGCCCACCGCTTCTACCACGCCCGCCGCATGGTGATCGCGGCCCACCACTTCGCCCGGGACATCAGCCCGGACTGACGGCACGGGACGGGGCCGGCGAGACGACTTGACAGACCCGGACCCCGGGCTTTGACCGGCGGCGCGGGACATCTGCAAGCTTCCGGGCATGGACCGAAGCATCAGTGATGAATCCCCGCTCTTCGAACTCCGCGCCCGCGTGGACGTGTCCGCGGCGCCGGAGGATGTGTACGCAGTCGTCAGCGATCTGCCCCGCAGTGGCGAATGGAGCTCCGAATGCCTCGGAGGCGAATGGGTCTCCGGCGAACCCGCCACGGTCGGCGCCGTTTTCCGGGGTGAGAACCTGCGCGACGAGAGCGTCGTCGCCTGGGCACCGGTCGTCCGGGGAAAGTGGATCACTCAAGCCGAAGTCGTCGCCGCTGACCCCGGTCTCACGTTCCGCTGGGCCATGCGCGACACCTCCGGGAACAGGCAGCAGAGCGTCTGGGGTTTCGACATCGAGCCCACGGAAGGCGGATGCACTCTGACCCACCACTTCCGTATGGACCGGGCGACCGAGGGTATCCGCGGCATTGTCGCGGAGATGGACGAGCAGGAGAAGCGACGGTTCTTCAGTGAATGGGGCGCCAAGGTGGAGGCCGATGTGACGGCCACCCTGGAGCGCGTCAGGGCCGTCATCGACAAGGGCTGAGCAGTACCGCAATTCGACTCCTGAACTCTCCGGCCGAAGCAGTGACCAGCATGCGGCGGCAGGATCCTCCGTCCACCGACGAGAGCTTGGCGGCATGCTTCTACAGCGCACAGGAAATCGCGGATTCCGGCTGGGAACGCTTTTCGAGCGGGCAGCGGCCCGGCATCCGGCGAATGTTCTGATTCTCGACCACGAACTGGGCATCGCGCCGTCGGCCGGTCTGCGGACGACCGTCGCCGAAGTGGCGGACATCGTCGACGACTTCGCCTCCCGGCTGTGGGCCGCGCGGGTACGCCCCGGTCAGAAGGTGGTCGTCCACAAGTCGGACGGGTTCGACATCATCCTCCTCGCCTGTGCGGTGGCCCGCATCGGCGCCGTACCCGTGCTCCTGTCCCCCGCACTGGACGGCACGACGGTCGCGGAACTGATCCGGCGGGTGGGCAGGCCCTTCCTGGTGACCGACCCCGACAAGCTCGCGAAGGAGCTGCCGGACACGGTCTTCGAGCTGGCGGAGCGGGTGCTGCTCACCACCGGAGCCCACGACGGAGCCACCTCCCTGACCTCGCTGGCCGGCGTCGGCCGTGTCGCTCCGGTGGACCTGCCTCCCGAGCGTCCGGCGCTCATCACCCACACCTCGGGGACCACCGGTACACCGAAACTCGCCGTCCATACCGGCCACAGCCTCCAGGCCCGGTACCGGCCCCAGTTGTTGGCCGTCGCTCCCATCCTGGTCAGGCGCGAGACCATCGCCCTGCACGTGTCGTTCGTGCACTCCCGGCTCTTCACCGCGCTCGCCATCTCGCTGCTGCGCGGATTCCCGATCGTGGTCCTCGCCGATTCCGACGTGAAGCGGGTGGGCGACCTCTTCGCCCGTATCCGTCCCGGCGTCCTGGAGGCGCACCCCAACTCCTTCATGGAGTGGGAGCAGCTGGCGGACGACCCGCGTGAGCCACTGGCGAACGTCAAGCTCTTCAGCAGCACCTTCGACGCCATCCACCCGCGGACCGTGCACCGGCTGCTGCGGGCGTCACGGCGTACCGCCCCGGTCTTCGGCCAGCTCTACGGACAGAGCGAGGTGGGCCCGGCCGTGGTGCGCGCGTTCACCCGGCGGCGGGCCCCGGAGGCGGACGGGCGCTGCGTCGGGATGCCGTTCCCCGGTATGACGGAGGTCCGCGTCGTCAGCCGTGCCGGCCGGGCGCCGTCGGAAGCCAGCCCGGGATACATCGAGGTGCGCAGCGACGGCCGCATCGTGACCTACCTCGGCGAGCACGACCGCTATGAGCAGCAGGTCTCCGACGGCGGATGGTGGCGGATGGGCGACGTCGGCTACCGGACGCAGTGGGGGTGCGTCCACCTCCTCGACCGGGAGGTGGATCTGATCGAGGGGTTCGGCAGCACGCTGGCCGCCGAGGACACCCTGCTCGGCAGGCTGGCGGAGCTGAACGAGGTGGTCATCGTGCGCGGCGCGGACGGCACGGCCGTGCCTGTCGTCTGCACCAAGGACGACAAACCGCTGGATCCGGCGGCGTGGGAGGCCGCGGCGGCCGGCCTGCCGCCCATGGCCGCGCCCGTGCACCAGCGGCTGGACGATCTGCCGCAGACGGCCACCACCAAGATCAAGAGGCTGGAGCTCGCGCGGCTCCTCGCAGCGGAGGGCCGGCAGGCGTGAGGGAGCGCGGAAGGAGCAGGACGGCGCGGGCAGTCGTCGTCGGCGGCGGCATCGGCGGACTGGCGGCCGCACTCGCCGTCGCGGGGCAGGGCCATCAGGTGCTGGTCCTCGAACGGGCCGACCGCTTCGCCGAGATCGGCGCCGGTATTCAGCTGGCGCCGAACGGCCTGCACGCCCTCGACCGCCTCGGTCTGGGGGACGCCGTACGGGAAACCGCCGTACGGATGGAAGCCCTGCGGTTCATGGACGGGGTCACCGGTGAGCACGTGGCGAGCATGCCGCTCACCGACGGGTACCGGCGCCGCTTCGGAAATCCGTACGTCGTCGTGCACCGGGCCGAACTGCACGGCCTGCTGCTGGACGCGTGCCGCCGCCACCGTGCGGTCGAACTGCGCAGCGGCAGCGGCGTCGCCGGCTACGAGCAGGACGGCGCCAGTGCGACGGTCGTCCTCGACGACGGCCGCCGGGTCAGCGGAGACGCCGTGATCGGCGCCGACGGCATCCACTCGGCGCTGCGCGGGCAACTCGTCGGCGACGGCCCGCCGGTCGTCTCCGGGCTCACCGTCCACCGTGCCGTCATCGAGATGGGGCGCGTGCCCGAGGAGCTCCGCTCCCCCACCGTGACCTGGTGGGCCGGCCCGGGCTGTCACTTCGTGCACTATCCCATCGCCGGCGGGAAGTACCTGAACCTCGCCGCCAGCCGTGACGACGGCGCGACGGAGGCGTTCTCCGGTGTCCCTGTGACGCGGGAGCGCGTCCGCCGCGAGTTCACGGCCCTGGGTGACGTTCCGCACCGGCTGCTCGAACTGGGCGAGGACTGGAGGTCCTGGGTGCTCGTGGACCGTGAACCGGTGCGTGACTGGACGGACGGGCGGGTGGCCCTGCTGGGCGACGCCGCCCATCCGATGCTGCACTACGCGGCCCAGGGCGCCTGTCAGGCACTGGAGGACGCCGTGCTGCTCGGCAGCCTGCTCGGCGATGCCGCCGACGAACTTCCCGCGCGGTTCGAGAAGTACAACACCGAACGGCGCGACCGGACCGCCCAGATCCAGCTTCTCGCCCGCCACAGCACGCAGTTGTGGCATCCGGCCGGCCCGGCTGCCCGGGCGAGGAACGCGCTGCTGTCCTCCCTGTCGGCGACCGAGCTGCACGACCGTGTGGCCTGGATGCACGGCGCCCGGACCTTCGACTCGGCGGATGCGCTGCCCGGCCCGGGCCCTGCCGTACGCGCCCCCCGGCGGGCGGAAGCATGACCGTGCCGCCCGCCTCACTGATCACCATCGGCCATCTGAGATCGGAGTGCCCGCTATGAGCAGCAGCCGTATCGAGGTCTGCGTCGTCGGCGCCGGCCCGCGCGGACTGTCCGTGCTGGAGCGGCTGTGCGCCAACGAACGGCGGTCCCCCTCGCATCCGTCGGTGACGGTGCACGTCGTCGACCCGGCCACGCCTGGCGCCGGCGCCGTATGGCGCACCGAACAGTCCCGGCACCTCCTGATGAACACCGTGGCCTCGCAGATAACCGTCTACACCGACGGCAGTTCACAGATCGACGGGCCGGTCGAGCCGGGTCCGAGCCTCCACGACTGGGCCCAGGAGCTGGTCGAGGCCGCCCGGGCCGACGACGGCCGGGACGGCGGGCAGGCCGACGACAGTGAAGGCGGGACGGGAACCATCGAGGCGGCGACCCTCGCCGAGGCCCGTGTGCTGGGACCGGACACCTACCCGACCCGTGCCTTCTACGGCAGCTATCTGGCCGACCGGTTCCGGCACATGGTCGCCCACGCACCCGCCCATGTGACGGTCCATGTGCACCGGTCGCGGGCGGTCGCGATGGCCGACACACACGGCGTGCCCGGCGGGCCGCAGGGCGTCCGGCTGGAGGACGGTACGCGGCTCGACCACCTGGACGCCGTCGTCCTCGCGCTCGGTCACGTCTCGGCCCGCCTCACCCCGCACGAGGAGGGGACGGCGAGTCTCGCCCGTATCCACCACCTCACGTACATCACTCCGGCCAACCCGGCGGACCTCGACCTCAGCGGGATCGAGCCGGGCCGTCCGGTGCTGCTGCGTGGTCTGGGCCTCAACTTCTTCGACCACATGGCGCTGTTCACCGCCGGGCGCGGCGGGACCTTCGACCGGGAGGGCGAGCGCCTGGTGTACCGGCCTTCGGGACAGGAACCGCTGCTCTGCGCGAGTTCGCGTCGCGGCATTCCGTATCAGGCCCGCGGCGAGAACGAGAAGGGCGCCTTCGGACGGTACTTCCCCCGGCTGCTGACCCCGGAGGTGATCGACGGGCTCCGCAGCCGGCCGGCGGACGGCGGCGGGGTCCGCTTCGCCGCGGAGCTGTGGCCGGTCATCTCCCGGGAAGTGGAGAGCGTCTACTACGGCACCCTGCTGGCGGCCCGGGGACGGGCCGCGGACCGCGAGCCCTTCGTCGAGCAGTACCTGGCCCTGCCCCTGGGACAGGATCCGTCGGCGCTGCTGGACGCCTGGCGTATCGGCACGGCCGACCGCTGGAGCTGGGAACGGCTCACCAAGCCCTACGGGGACCGGGTCTTCACCGATCGCGACGGATTCCGGGCCTGGCTGCTGGACTACCTGGCGCACGATGTGCGGCAGGCGAGAGCGGGCAACGTCAGCGGCCCGCTCAAGGCCGCACTGGACGTCCTGCGGGACCTGCGGAACGAGGTACGGCTCGCGGTCGACCACGGGGGCCTGGACGGCGACTCGCACCGGGACGACCTCGAAGGCTGGTACACACCGCTGAACGCCTACCTCTCCATCGGCCCGCCGGCCTCCCGTATCGAGGAGATGGGCGCCCTCATCGAAGCGGGCATCCTGGAGATCACGGGTCCGGGCACCCGTATCCGCATCGACACCGTCGACCCGGCCTTCGTCGCCGACTCCGCTCTCGTGCCGGGCCCTCCGGTGCGGGCCCAGGTGCTGATCGAGGCGCGGTTGCCCGAGCCGGATCTGCGCCGCACCGCCGATCCGCTCCTGCGCCATCTGCTGAACACCGGTCAGTGCACCACCTACCGGATCCCCGGCGGCCGGGGGGGCGGCTACGAGACCGGAGGGCTCGCCGTGACCCCGCGGCCCTACCACGTCCTCGGCCCACAGGGCCACGCCCACCCGCGCCGGTTCGCCTACGGGGTTCCCACCGAGTCCGTGCACTGGGTGACAGCGGCCGGAATCCGGCCGGGAGTGGACTCCGTGACCCTGGCCGACTCCGACGGGATCGCCCGCGCCGTTCTCGCCCTTCCGCCGGTCGCTCATGTCCCGGCCGCGGTACGCCCGGCCGCGACCGACGCCGACCTCCTGGGAGTGATCGTATGAGCGAGGCGTCCGATGCGCTGACCGACGCCGGTCTGCTGTCCCCCGTGCGGGCCGGCACACCTGTCGAAGCGGCAGTCTGCGACCGCGCCTGGCTCCAGGCGATGCTGGACGCGGAAGCGGCCCTGGCCCGTGCGCAGGCCCGGCTGGGAACCCTGCCGGGGCCGGCCGCGGACGCCATCACCCGGGCGGCGCGGGCGGACCGCCTCGATCTGCGGGCTCTGGCCGTCGCGTCCCGCGAGACCGCCAACCCGGTCGTCGGCCTCGTGCGGGCGCTCAGCCGGGCGGTGGCGGCCGACGACCCGGCCGCCGCGGAGTTCGTGCACCGCGGCTCCACCAGCCAGGACATCTTCGACACCGGCGCCATGCTGGTCGCCGCCCGGGCGCTGCGGATCGTACGGGCCGATCTCGCCCGGGTGGCCACGGCCCTGGAAGATCTCGCCCGCCGGCACCGCGACACCGTGCTGGCGGGCCGCACACTGGCCCTGCACGCCGTGCCCACCACGTTCGGCCTGAAGGCGGCGGGCTGGCGGCACCTCGTCCTGGAAGCGGACGCACGGCTCGGCCGGCTTCTCGACGGAGGGCTGCCCGTCGCCCTCGGCGGGGCCGCGGGAACGCTCGCCGGGTACCTGGAGTACGCCCGGATCGACGGCGGCGGCGCGGTCGGAGCCATCGGGCAGCCGGACCCGGGCGGCTACCTCGACCGGCTGCTCGACGCCTTCGCGTCGGAGACGGGACTGGCGCGGCCCGTTGTGCCCTGGCACGCCCTTCGCACCCCGGTCGCCGACCTCGCGGCAGCCCTGGCCTTCACCACCGGGGCGCTGGCCAAGATGGCCGTCGACGTGCAGTCGCTGACCAGAACGGAGGTCGGCGAGGTGGCCGAGCCGACCGCCGCCGGCCGCGGAGGCTCCTCGGCCATGCCGCACAAGCGCAATCCGGTCCTGGCCACGCTGGTACGCAGCGCCGCGCTGCAAGTACCCGTCCTGGCGACGGGACTGACCCAGTGCCTGGTCTCGGAGGACGAGCGGTCCGCCGGTGTCTGGCACGCAGAGTGGCAGTTGCTGCGGGAGTGCCTGCGGCTGACCGGCGGGGCCGCCCACACGGCGGCGGAACTGGCCGGGGGTCTGGAGGTGCGCCCTGAGCGGATGAGGGCGAACCTCGAACTCACCGGGGGCCAGATCGTCTCGGAGCGGATCGCGGCCGTGCTGGCGCCCCGGATCGGGAAAGCGGCGGCTCAGCGGGTACTGAGCGAGGCGTCCACGGCAGCGGTGCGGACCGCCCGGCCGCTGCACGACGTCCTGGCCGGGGCTCCGGAACTGCAAGGACATCTGGGCGTGGCCGAGCTGGCCGAGCTGTGCGATCCGGAGCGCTACACGGGTGCCGCGGCCGCGCTGGTCGACCGCGCGCTGCGCCGGACGATGACCTGAGAGACGGCCGCCGGAGCCTGCCACGGCATGGGCCGGCCCCCGCGCACCGGGGGTAACGCGCGGGGGCCGACCTCTGGCCGCGTTGCGCCGAGGACGGTCGGCGCAACGCGGCGGTTCATGGGGGCCGGTGACCTACCGGGATCACACTCGGGCGGAGTCCCGGCGGCGCGCCCTCAGGCGAGTCGCGCCTTCCTGGACGAGCCCACCGCCACCGCGGTCAGGACGACGAGGGCAGCGCCCAGCCACAGGACACCGGACGTCGAACCGTCCACGACGAACCCTCCGATCAGGGCCCCGAGGGCGATCGACAGGTTGAACATCAGGACGAAGAGGGACGAGGCGGCCTCGTTCGCCTCCGGGGCGGCCTTGAGCATCCAGGTCTGCAGGCTCACCGAGACTCCGCCGTACCCGAGACCCCAGACGACCAGGAGGATGACCCCGCCGACATGTCCGGTGCCGAGGACGGGGATCAGCGCCATGGCGGCCGCCAGCACGATCGCGATGACGAGCAAGGTCCGCCGGACGTGCGTCGCGGCCCGTGAACCGGCCACGAAGTTGCCGACGATGCCCGCCACTCCGTAGACGAGCAGCAGGGAGCTGGTCGTGTTGCCGTCGAAGCCGGAGATGTCCTGGAGGACCGGGCGGACGAACGTGTACGCGAGGAAGTGGCCGGTGATGAGCAGGAAGGTGGCCAGCACACCGATGCGGATCGCCGCGTTCTCGCGGAGGAGTCCGGGCAGTTCCGGAAGAGTGATCGTGCGGGCCGCCGGCAGCGGCGGCACCATGAGCACCAGGCAGACCAGCGCTGCCAGAGCGAGCACCCCGACCGCGGCGAAGGCGGTGCGCCAGCCGCTCAGGTCGCCGAGCAGGGTGCCGGTGGGCACCCCCAGGACGGAGGCGGTCGACACACCGCCGAAGATGACCGACATGGCCCGGGGGACGTGTTTCTCGGGCACCAGCCGCAGGGCGAGACCACCCGCGATGGCCCAGAAGCCGCCGACGCTCACGCCGATGAGGAAGCGGGCGATGAGCAGGGTGGCGAAGTTCGGGGTGAAGGCCGAGGCCAGGTTGGCCGCGCCGACCAGGCCGATCAGTACCGCCAGGACCAGCCGGCGGTCCACCCGGCCGGCGCCCACGGTGATCAGCGGCGCCGACACCGCGGCCACCAGACCGGGCACCGTGACCATCAGTCCGGCCGTCCCCTCGGAGACGTTCAGCTCGGATCCGACGGGAGTGAGCAGGCCGACCGGCAGCAGTTCGGACGTCATCAGGGAGAAGATTCCCAGGGTGACGGCGGAAACGGCCAGCCACCCCCGCAGCGGTGACCGGCCCGTACCGGTGGTCGGCGTCGGGGTTTCGAGGGCCGTCATGCCCTGCCCCCGATCCGGTGCCGCAGCGGTCGCGGGTCCGCCGCCCGCCAGGGCAACGCCTCGCGCCCACCGATGAGTTCCGGACGATCGGTCATGGTTCAACCCCTTGAGTATCAGGATAAAAATGTTCAGGATCGCCCTGTGCGTCCGCCCCGCCGGCGCGTGGGGCCCGTAGACGCTCAGACGCCGGCGTCGGCCAACCAGCGCCGCACCCGGGCCGGCACACCGGGGGCGGTGCGCTCTGCCGTCGCCTTGATGTCGGCGAGGGTCTGCCCGGCCAGCTCACGCCTCCAGATGAGCCCGGCCCGGCGCATGGCGTGCGAAACGGTGCACGGCGCGCGGCAGTTGTCCGGCATTCCGGCGCCGGGCCCCCGCTGCCGGATCTCGGCCAGGTTGAGGCAGCTGTGCAGCGCCCATTCCACGCCCTCCCGCATCCCCATATCGTGGATATTAAATGTCTTGGATATCAGGGTGCAACCCCAACGGCCTTGTCCCCGGGCGAAGATGCTCAGGGGCGCGGCAGCAGGCCGGAGCCCAGTTCGGTCTCCAGCCGGTTCAGGTCACGCTCGTGGCCGTGGGCCGCGATGTGTCCGTCCGGACGGACGAGGTAGTAGCCCGGCCTCCCGCAGCCGGCGTCGGCCGCGAGGTCCCCGTGCGACAGCCGCACGACGCGCACCAGCGGCCACCGGGCGACCAGATGCCCGATCTCGGTCAGCCAGGCGGCGCTGTCCTGAGGCGCGGTGACGGCGACGGACCAGGCCGACGGGTCCACGTCCGGGCCCGAGATGCCGAGGGCGACCGCCCGTTCCCGGGGGAAGACCGCGCCGACCTTCAGACCGCCGGGAAGGCGGGTCCGAGGCGGGCAGCCCGACCGGCGCGCCGGGTACTGGGTGTCACGGGCGGGCGCGTAGGCGAGGCGCCGGCCGGCCATCACCGGTGCGTACAGCCGCGACACCGCGCCGGACCGGTCGAGCAGCCGGAAGGCGGCGTCGCGGGCCCGTATGCGCACCTGGCCGTCGGCCATCCAGGCCCTGGTCTGGAGGTCGGTGTCACGGACGATGCGGCGGGTCGCCTCGGAGCGTTCCGGGCCGTAGGTCAGGAGCAGCGAGCCCGGCGCCCGGCCGTGGATCACCGAGGCGAGTTTCCAGCCGAGGTTGTTGGCGTCCTGGAGACCGTTGTTCATGCCCTGGCCGCCTGCCGGACTGTGCACGTGGGCCGCGTCGCCCATGAGGAAGACGCGTCCGCGCCGGAAGTCGGTGGCGTGCCGGGCGTGGACCCGGAAGACCGTCTGCCAGACCGGTTCGGTGATCCGCACCCCGCGCGGCCCTCTTTCGTCGAGGATCTTCTGCATCATCGGCACGCTCACCTCCCGGCCGCCGGGCATGACGGACAGGAACCGGAAGACACCGTCCGGCATCGGCACGATCACCAGCGTCCCCGCCGGGGACTGGTAGTAGCGGATCTCGTCCGGCGGCAGGTCGCCCTCGATGCGTGTGTCGATCAGGGCGAAGGCCATCTCGTACGTGCTGCCCTCGAAGCCGACCCCGAGCTGACCCCGCACGGAGCTGCCCGCTCCGTCGGCACCGATGACGAACGGCGCCCGGACGCGTTCCACTGCCCCGTCGGCATGCTCCAGTACGGCGGTGACACCGTCCGTGGCCCCGATGTCCCCGGAGTGGTCGATGTCGTCCAGGGCCAGCAGCCGTACCCCGCGCTCGGGTTTGCCGCCGAGGGTCTCCAGCCTTCCGGTGAGGGCCTGTTCGGTCTCGTACTGCGGGAGGATCCGGGACGCCAGGTCCTCGGAGAATCCGAAGGAGGCGAGCGGCCGGCGGTCGGAGAAATAGCTGAAGGCGTCGATCCGCGTGGAGTTCCGCCGGATCTCCTCGCGCAGTCCCACGTCCTCCAGGATGTCGAGGGCGCGCGGCCACAGTGACAGGGCCTTCGGAGCCCGCACGGGCTGCGGCGCCCGGTCGATGACGCGCACCCGCACCCCGCGCCGCAGGAGCTCACAGGCCGCCATCAGCCCGCTCGGCCCGGCACCGACCACGAGCACGTCGAAGTCCGGTGCGGGGGCCCGGCCGTCGGCCCCGGTCCTCTGCTGTGTCACGATGCCCGGCCCTCCTGCCCGCGCAGCCGCTGCGACAGTTCGATGCGCTTGATCTTCATGGTGGCCGTACGGGGCAGCTCCGCCAGGGGCAGCTGGACCGGATCTGCCATCGGCGCGAGGTCGGCCACCGCGGCCCGCCAGCGCTCGGCGTGCAGCGGGCGGTCGTTCCTGGTGCACACGACCGGGACGGGCTCCTGGTGCGGGCCCGCGACGACGACGAGTTCGGTCAGTTCCTCCAGCCGGCCCAGCACGGTGTCCTCGACCGCAAGGGTGCTGTGGATGGTCGGGATGACGTCGACCTCACGGTCCAGCAGATGCAGGCAGCCGAACGCGGAGCGGTACCCGACGTCACCGCCGCGCCACCAGCTGCCGTGCACCTGCTGGTCGAAGCGCTCCCGCTCCCCGAAGTAGGTCAGGGCGCGGCCGCCGGTGCTGACCTCGATGTAACCCGGGTTCTCCCGGGACGGTTTGGCGCCGTTGCGGCTCACCAGCCGGAAGTTCGTCACGCCGGGCATGGCGAACCCCAGGCAGCGGCCGTCGGCACGGTGCGCGTTCTTCCGGGTGTAGCCGCGGCCCACCAGCGGGCCGCACTCGCTCTGGCCGTAGATCTGGAAGAACAGCGGGGCTCGGCGCTCCGAGGCCCGCAGCAGCCGGTCCATGGTGCTCGGGTGGATGGCGTCGAACGTGCTGCTGAAATAGCGGACGTTGGCGAGCGGTTTGCGCGGGTGGTCGACGAGTTCTTCCCACTCCATGAAGGAATTCGGATGGGTCTCGATGAACCCGGGCCGTGTTTCGGCGAACAGCTCCGCGACTTGGGCGGGCTCCGAGTCGTTCATGATGACCAGCGGCATGGCCCGCGGCAGGAGCACGGCCAGCGCCAGGTACATCCGGGAATGCACGTACGACACGTGGATGGCCACGGTCTCGCGCCGGCGGACGAGCGACGCGAGCCGCTCCTGCGGGCGGAACCTGCCGCGCAGGGAGCGCGCGGAGTGAACGACGAGCTTCGGCAGCCCGGTGGTGCCGGAGGTGTGCGTCATCAGCGCGGGCTGGTCGGGGTGGAGCAGCACAGGCCGCTGCCGCGGGGCTCCGGCCAGCCCGGCCAGCGAGACGGCGCCCGGCCGGGAGCCGGTGGTGACGATGATGCGGTCGGTCAGGCCGGCCAGCGGAACGGCGGACAGCGTCCCGTCCAGCTTCGTTCCGTCCGTGAGCAGATGCGGCTGGTCCAGCCGTTCGAGCAGTGCGGCGACGCTCTCGCCCTCCAGAGCCGGTGACAGCATGACCGGCACGGCGCCGATACGGGCGGCCGCCGTTGCCAGCACGTAGATGTCGAATCCGGGGCGCATATGGACCGCGACGTGTTCGCTGGGCCGGACCCCGGCGGCCCACAGGCGGCCCGCCATGTCGTCGACGTGCTCGGCGAGTTCGGCGACGGTCAGCATGCGCCCGACGCCGGGGAGGGTGTCCATGTCGTGGTCGAGTGTGATCAGTGTGCCGCCATTCGTCGCGGCGGCCGACTGGGGCACCGTTCCGAGATAGAGGCCGTTGTTCCTGGAAGGTATCCGTAACATCAGGATGTCCTCACGACTGCGGCTGCAAGGGTGGGTTGAGGTCTGGAGAAGATGACATCCCCGGCGCGGGCCCGCGTACAGGAACCGGCGCGGAGTCCGTCATCTGAGCGGATCGGGACGTGTCATCGGCCCGTCCGGGACCGCGTCCGCGCTCTCACGCGCTCAGCACCTCCGCGGTGAGCCGTTCCAGGATGCGTACACCGTCCTGGGTGAGCAGGGACTCGGCGTGGAACTGCATCGAGGCGAAGTGGGCGCCGCGCAGGCCGTACACCTCACCGGTGCCGGCGTCGCGGCTCACCTCCACGATCCCCGCTCCGCCACAGTCCACCTTGTCCTGGGAGGCGACGGCGGCGAAGGTGTTGTAGAAGCCGACCCGCTCCCGGAGGCCGAAGAAATCGATCTCGCGCTGCACGCCCTGGTTCGGGGTGCCGCGGCGGACCACCTCGAAGCCGAGCTCGCGGCTGAGGACCTGATGGCTGAGACAGACCGCGAGAAAGGGGCGCCGCTCGGCGAGCAGGGTCCGTATCGCCGCCCGCAGGTGTGCGATCTTGGGATGGCCGCTGTCGTGCGGGGAACCCGGGCCCGGCCCCATGATGACCAGGTCCCAGCCGTCGAAGCCGTACGGCTCGTCGAACCGCCGCACTGTCACGGCGAGCCCCACCGAGCGCAGCTGGTGGGCGAGCATCGCGGTGAAGGTGTCCTCCGCGTCGATGACGAGCACCTTGCGGCCCGGGCCGGGGAGCGCGTCGTTCTCTCCGCCCGGGGCGGGTCCGCGGACGTGGGGCGCCTGCCCGTCGGCGAGCCAGAAGCCGGAGATGGTCGCGTTGCGTTCCGCCAGCGCCGCCCTCACCCGGGGGTGCGACGCCAGAGTCACCGGCGCGTCGGCCTCCAGCGCCGAGAGCAGCCCGGCGGCCTTGGCCCGGGTCTCCGCGACCTCGGAAGCCGGGTCGGAGTGGCGGACGAGCGTCGCGCCGACGCTGATTCCCACCCGGCCGTCCTGGCCGATGTCGGCGGTGCGGATGAGGATCGCGGAGTCGAGGGCGCGGGCGCCGCTGCCGTCCTGCCCGATGAGCGCCACGACGCCGCTGTAGTAGCCGCGCCCCTGCGGCTCGTACGTGTGGATGACCCGGCAGGCGTTCTCCAGCGGGCTTCCGGTGACCGTGGGGGCGAACATCGTCTCGCGCAGAATCTCGCGCGGATCCCTGCTGCTGCGGCCCTCGATGAGGTACTCGGTGTGCGCGAGGCGCGCCATCTCCTTGAGACGGGGGCCGGTCACCCGGCCGCCCTCCGGGCAGATCCGGGCCATCATCTTCAGTTCCTCGTCGACGACCATGTAGAGCTCGTCGGCCTCCTTGCGGTCGGAGAGGAACTCCATCACGCCGGGCAGGGTGGGCCCCGACGGCGGATAGCGGTAGGTGCCGCTGATGGGGTTCATCAGGGCGGTCCCGTCGCGCAGGCTGACATGGCACTCCGGCGTGGCACCGACGAACGTACGCGTCCCGGTGTGGACGATGAACGTCCAGTACGCGCCGGACTCCCCCACCAGCAGCCGCCGGAAGAGGGTGAGCGCGCTGCGCGGCGCATAGCCGGTGATGTCGGCGACGAACGTGCGCTTGAGGACGAAGTTGGCCCCCGCGCCCTGGCCGATCTCGTCGGCGATCACCCGGCGGACGGTGGCCGCGTAGGTGTCGTCGTCGACGTCGAAGTGCCCGTCGGACAGCTCCATGGCGGTGTCCGGAATCCGGGCCAGCGCCTCGTTGACCGGAGCGGTCGTCTGGTCGACGACGGTCATGGCGATCAGCGGTGCGCCGTCGTCGGTGCAGACGAAGCCGCGCTCGGCGATCTGCCGGTAGGGGACGAGGACCAGCATCTCGTGGTGGGGAGCGCCCGGCCCGGCGGGCGCCTGCGGCAGCGGGATCTCCGCGAGCGTGGCGGGCGTCGAGACCTCACCGAGCAGGACGTCCAGCGTTCCCCGGCCCGTCGCCCCGGGACGGTGGAGCAGCGCGAAAGGCGGCGGCCGGTGGGTCAGCACCTGCCCGAGCAGGTCGGGGCGGTCCGGGGGCAGGGGCGCGCGCTCTCGGGTTCCGGTCACAGCAGGATTTCCTTGGTCGTGACCGCCATCGCACAGCGGCTCGCCGCGTATTCGACGGCCTGTCGGTGCTGCTCCGCGGAGAAGTCGGCGACGGCGTCCGCGACGAGGAAGGCCTGGATGTCGTTGGTGAACGCGTCGACGGCGGTCATCAGCACACCGACGTGCGCGTACACGCCACAGATGATCAGTTGGTCGCGGCCGGCCTGGCGCATGTGCTTCAGCAGGTCGGAGCGGAAGAAGGCGCTGTAGCGCCACTTGGTGAACACCCAGTCGCCGGGGACAGGGGCCAGCGGCTCGACGACCGCCCGGTCGGCGGGGGCGGTGCGCATGCCCGGCCCCCAGAAGTCGGCGAGCAGGCCGCGCTGGTCCTCGGTCATCCCGCCGGGCTGCGCCGTGTAGGCCACCGGGATACCGAGCGCCGCACAGCGGTCGCGCAGCGCCGCCGCGTTGCGGACGAGCTCGTCGCGCAAGGTGGCGGGCAGGGGCTGCAGGAAATAGCGCTGCATGTCGTGGATGAGCAGGACGGCCCGCTCCGGGGCGACGGTCCACCGGGCGACGTTGGCGGGCAGCTCGGTCGACGTGGGCATCGGGTACGGCTCGATACGGGGAATGCCGGGCACGATCCTCCTCCGCTGGTTGGAGTCACTGGGATGGTCAGACACCGAGTGCGGCACCCCCGTCGACCGTCAGGTCGTGCAGGGTGATGTGCGAGGACCGGTCCGAGAGGAGGAAGACGACCGCGTCGGCGATGTCCGAGGGACGTGCCACCCTGCCGAGCGGGATGCCCACGCGGAAGGCTTCGGGCCGGCCCTCGATGGTGCCCTTCGGCCCGCTCTCGTCGTGCCACATCGAGGTGAGCATCGGGGTGTCGGTCGACCCGGGCGCGACCACGTTGCAGCGGATGCCGTGCCGCGCCAGTTCCAGGCCGAGGCTCTTGGTGAACATGGACGCCGCCGCCTTGGACGCGGCGTACGCGGCCATGTCCGTGCGGGGGGTGCCGGCCGCGTTCGAGGCGACGGTGACGATGCCTCCGCGCGAGCGGGGGACCATCCGGTTGGCGACCGCACGGCACACGTGGAAGACACCGGTGGTGTTGACCGCGAACGTCGATGCCCAGTCCTCGTCGGTGAGGCGCCGGGCCTCCCCCAGGCGCAGCACCCCGGCCGCGTTGACGAGGTAGTCCACGGGCCCCAGCTCAGACTCGACCCGCTCGACCGTCGATTCGACGTCCGGGGCGCGCGTCACGTCGCAGGGAAACGCGTCCACCCGCAGACCGTCCGTGACCGAATCACCCACCGTCCGCCGGAGGCGGTCGCCGTCCCGGTCGACGGCGGCGACCCGCACACCACGCTCTCCCAGTGCCCGGACCACGGCTTCACCGATACCGCCGGCTGCCCCCGTGACGAGGGCGATCTTTCTCTCCATGCGTCGGACCTCCTGTGATGGCGTGCGTGCTGACGCGGTCTGTACGGCGGCGGGCTGGTCAGCCGGCCTGGAACCCCCGCTTGAGGGCGGCAGCGATCCCGGCGACCCGGCGGGCCTGGAACTCCATGGCCGCGAGGTTCTCCTCGCTGACGTTGCCCGGCCGATTGCCGGAAACGCTGCTGACGCCGTACGGGTTGCCGTTGCCCGGCGTGGACAGGACCGGGTCCACGGCGCCTGTCGGAACGATGATCGCGCCCCAGTGGTAATAGGTGTTGTTCAGCGCGAGGATGGTGCTCTCCTGCCCGCTGTGCCCGGCTGCCGTGGAGGTGAACGAGGAGACGACCTTGTTCACCAGCCTGCCCCCGAGGGACAGCCCCACGGTGGTGTCGAGGAAATGCTTGAGCTGTGCGGCGGGGAGGCCGAAGCGGGTGGGGGTGCCGAAGAGGATCGCGTCCGCCCACTCCAGGTCGTCCAGGGCGGCCAGGGGGATGTCACGGGTCGACTCCAGATGTGCCGCCCAGGCGTCGTTCCCGGCCACCCGCGACTGCGGGAACACTTCCGCGACCCGGCGCAGACGTACCTCGGCGCCCGCCTTCTTCGCGGAGACAGCCGCCGCGTCGGCCAGCCGGTGCACGTTCCCGGTTGACGAGTAATAGACCACAGCGACGTTCAACATGGCGCTTCCCCTCGGTGGATGAACGAGACGTACGGGGACCCGGCCGGCCGGGAGGCGCAGGCCCGCTTCGCAGTGCCCCGATCCTGTGACGTGGACGAAGCACCCGCCAAGGCCCGCCGACGCAATCCGTCAAGTGGCGGGTACTCCATCAGGTTCCGGCGCGGACGCAGCCGGATGCCGGGTACCGGGCACCCGCAGGAGTACCCAACACGCCTTGGCTGCCGCGCTGTTCGGCCCCTCTTGTGCGGTGCGCCGTCCGGCGGGGTGGCCCGGCGACACTTCCGGGCGTCCAGGGAGTGCCCCCGCCACCGTGACGACGGCCCGGTTCACACCTCCCACCATCGTTCAACAAACTGTTGACTCCGTCAGGTCGCCTGCGTAGGTTCCGAGGGGCTGCACAAAGGGGAACGCAGCTGCGAGAACATGGCAAAGGGAGCATCGTGTCGCAGATCAGGGTGGGGTCCGACGCGCTCGCCGTGCTGGAGTTACTGGCCGGCGAAGCACCGGTGGAGCAGGTGGAAGCACTGGTGACGCGAGCCCTTGAGGAAGGTGTCGCCGAAGCGGAGCGGGATGTGCTGACGCGGGCCAGGGGGCTGGCTCTGCGGATCCACGCGCAGTCGGGGCGGCGTCAGCAGCGGGAGATGGGACTGTCCGCCCTCGTCGACACCGCACGCGAGCTCGCCGCGTCACAGGAACTGGATGCCGTCCTCAAAGTCGTCACACGCCGGGCCCGGCTGCTGCTCGGCCTGGACATGGCCTTCATCAGCTTTCCGGCCGAGGAGCAGGGGTTCGTACACGTCCGCAGCTCCGACGGTCACACCTCGACCAGCACGGTGGGCCTGCGGCTGCTGGCCGACGCGGGGCCGGTCGGTGAGGCCCTCGTCAACTCCGCCCCGTTCTGGACGCCCGACTACCCCGCCGACAAACGGTTCCGCCACCACCCGGCCTTCGACGAAGTGGTCGAGGCCGAGGCCCTGCGCGCGCTGGTGGCGGTGCCGCTGAGCCTGGGCGCCCGCCCGGTCGGCGCCCTCTACGTCGCCGACCGGAACGTGCGCCACTTCAGCGCCGACGAGATCTCGCTCATGAGCTCCCTTGGCGACCTCGCGGGCGCGGCCATCGAGAGCGCGCGGCTGCTCGACGCGGCCACGGCCGCGGTCGCGGCGCTGGAGGGGCCCGCCCTGCGTCGGGAGCGCGAACTGAGCGAGACGCAGAGCCTGTTCACCGGACTGGTGCTGAACGGCGGAGGTCCGCAGCCCCTCGTCGCGGAGCTGGCCCGCCGGCTGGACGGCGCGGTGCGGGTGCACGCGCTGGACGGCACGCTCCTCACCACCGCAGGTGAGCCGCCGGACACGGGCGGGACCGCTCGCCCTCCTGCCACGTCCGAGGCGCGGGCCGCCGGTGCACCGGTCGCGCTGGCCGATGGCTCGTGGGCCGCACCGATCGTCGCGGGCGAGGAGCACCTCGGCACCCTGCTCACTTTCCCGGGACAGCGGTTCACCGAGTTCGACGAACGGTTACTCGGTCTCGGCGCACGGTTCACCGCCATCGCGCTGCTCCTGGAGGCAGGCCGGAGCGCCGGTGTCCACGGCCGGATCCGGCACAGTCTGCTGGACGAACTCCTGGGGCTCGCCGGGCGCCCGCCCCATCTTCTGGAGGCACGCGCCCGTCGCTGCGGGATCGACCTGGACGAACCGCATCTCGTGGTCATCGCCCGCCCCGAGAGGTCGTTCGGGAGCGAGCTGGGCTCCTGGGCGGCCTCGTACACGCAGCGCATGAACGGCCTCATGAGCCTGCGCAAGGACTGCGCTGTTCTCCTTCTCGCGGGCAACGACGCGGGAGCCGCGGCCCGGGCCGTCCATGACGAGCTGTCCCAAGTGCTCGACCAGCGCGTGACGGTGGCCGCGGCGGGGCCGGCGACCGGAGCCCGGTCGGTCACCGGCACCCACCAGGAGGCCCAGCGCTGCGTCGACGCCATGACCGCCGTCGGAGCCGTCGGCCGCGCCGCCTCCCCCCGCGAACTGGGCGGTCTCGGCGTACTCCTGTCGGGCAGCCACGACGTCGGCGCGTTCATCGACGCCACGATCGGACCGGTGGCCGACTACGACCGTCAGCGCCTCACCGAACTCGTCCCCACACTGGAGGCGTACTTCGACACGGGCGCCAGCCCGACGTACGCGGCCGAACGCCTTCACGTGCATCCCAACACGGTCACCCGCCGCCTGGAGCGCATCGGCGAGCTGCTGGGGTCCGGCTGGCAGCAGCCGGAGCGGGCGTTCGAGGTACAACTGGCCCTGCGTCTCTCCCGTATCCGCCACGTCCTGCGGGGCGGGGGGCCGCCGTCGGCCGGCGCCGTCCTCGGGAGCCCGGACGTCTGGCGCCCGCCGCGGCGTCGCCCGCGCGACGTCACGAAGCCCGGGACTCCCGCTCTGGCGAGCCGGCCACGGCGGTGATCGCATGGGCGGCCGAGGCGAGGGTGATGTGCCGGTGCCAGCCGCCGAAGGAGCGCCCCGCATAGTCCCGGACCCCCACCTGATCGGCGATCTCGGCGCAGTCGCGGTCGACGCGGCCGATGAGCTTGCTCAGCCGCAGCAGGGCGCCGGGCTGGGCGTCGGTCAGGTCCGTGAGCCACAGCCCCGTGGGCCAGCGGCCGCTGTCCCGCCACTCACCGAGCAGCAACAGACCGCGCCGGTCGGCGGCTTGCTCCGGAGACCCGAAGCGGGACGGGCGCACGGGCAGGCCGACCCGCAGGGCCGCCACCAGGCTCGTCCGCGTCACCGCCTCCGGTCCGTGGTCGGTCCAGACGGCCTGACGCCGCAACTCCCTCGCCACACCCATGATCTGGTGTGCCGGAAGCTCGCTGCGACGGGCCGGCGGGGTGGCGTCCGCCGCGGTCAGCAGCTGAGTGCCGCTCACCCTGATCAGGAACGGCAGGCCGACGGTGCGCAGTTGCCGGACCGTGGTGGCGGCCTCTGCCTCGCGGGCGTCCAGCACCACCGGAAGACGGGGCAGCCCCTGGCCCGCCACCAGTTCCCGGCACGCTTCGATCGCGCACTCGCCCAGCGTCTCCTCCGGACTGAGTGATTCGGGAATCGAAGCCCGGATCCTGCGCTGCCCGTCGTCGAGCCACGCCCCGGACAGGTGCAGCCGCCAGTTGACCGGGCTGCTCATCCGGTCGGACGCCGCCCAGACTCCGAAGGCCTGCTGGGCATTGAGGACCTGACCGAAGGCGGGGAAGTACCGCCGGTCGACTCCGACGGAGTGCTCTCCGGCCTTCGGAATGATCATCGGTCGCACCACCCACGCACTGGGCAGCGCGACCCGGGCCAGGTACTGGGCCAGCCGCCCGCGCACCTCCGCCCAGTCCCACGTGGAACCGCTGACGAAGTGGTGCAGTCCCTGCTCGGTGGTCGCCCCGCCGGTGAGTGCGGCCATGTTCCGGATCGATTTGCGCCCCTCGGCCGCCAGGAGGCCGCGTACGTACTCCACTCCCCGTCTGCGCTGGTCCCGCCGCGGCAGGGACGCGAAGAGCACCGAGCACAGTTCGGTGAGCACTTCCTCCTGGGCCCCGGCATGGACGGACGCGTGCACCTGTCTCTGTACGTCTTGCGCGCACAGGGCAACACCAGACATTGATCTCCCCCACCTTCTCGCGCACGGGACAACCGTGCTCGACGCTGTTTCTCAACGGTGCGGGGTACTGTCGAGTAGCGCATAGGTATTCAGAACACACTGCTGGGGCCCGGTCCGGTGACTTGGTCACCGCCGCGCGGCGGCACCCCGGGACGACAGCGGAGGGGTGCGGTCCGAATGTGGTCCGGCCACCGGGCGCAGCGGCCCGCGAGGCGCGTGGTGCCGGGATCTCAGATGTCGCCGTAGGCCTCGGCGCCGAGCTCCAGGGACGCCGCCCCCGCCGTGCTGTCGGCGAGCCAGGCCCGGAAGCCCGCGACCTCCGCGTCGGGCAGTCCGATCCCGATCGTCACCGACTCCGCGTAGCGGACCTCGCGGACGACTCGGCCGGTGGCCCGCAGGTCGTTCTCCAGCTTGCCCGCGCGCTGGTGATCGACGGTGACCGTGGCCAGCCGGTAGCGCTGTCTGACGATGGTGCCCAGCGTGTCCAGGGCCTCACCGACGGCTCCGCCGTAGGCCCGGATCAGCCCGCCGGCTCCCAGCTTCACGCCGCCGTAGTAGCGGGTGACGACGGCTACGGCGTACCGCACCTCGCGTCGCAGCAGCATCTGGAGCATCGGCACACCGGCGGTCCCGCCGGGCTCACCGTCGTCGCCGGCCCGCTGCACGGAGGCGTCGGCGCCGATGACGTACGCGAAGCAGTGGTGGGACGCACCGGGGTGCTCCCTGCGGACGCGTGCGAGGAAGGCCTGCGCCTCCTCCTCGGTCGCGGCGGGCGCCAGTGCGCAGAGGAAGCGCGATCGGTTGATCTCGGTCTCGTGCACACCCTCGCGGGCGACTGTCCGGTACTGGTCCTGCATCGGGCCAGCCTATGCGGACCTGCGGGAACAGTCCCGGCCGGTACTCCGTTGTCCAGTCATGTACGCAGACAAGGACACCATCCGCAGGATCCTCACCACGACCGGCGACACCTGGGCGGTGGTGGGTCTGTCGAGCAACAGAGGGCGGGCGGCGTACGGCGTGGCAGGGGTGCTCCAGCGCTTCGGCAAGCGCATCGTGCCGGTCCATCCGAAGGCGGAGACGGTCCACGGCGAGCAGGGGTACGCGTCGCTCGCCGACATCCCGTTCCCGGTCGACGTCGTCGACGTCTTCGTCAACAGCGATCTGGCGGGTGCGGTCGCGGACGAGGCGGTGGCCGTCGGGGCCAAGGCCGTCTGGTTCCAGCTCGGGGTGGTCGACGAGGCGGCGTACGGGCGGGTCCGGGAGGCCGGCCGCGACATGGTCATGGACCGCTGCCCGGCCATAGAGATCCCCGCTCTGGGCGTACCGATGGGCTGACCGGCGCGCGCCGGGGCCGGAAGCGGCCCCGGCCGCCTCAGCCGCCCAGGCCCTCGATGACGACCGCTCCCGGCAGCCCGGCGAACGTCTTCCCGGGAACGATCAGCTTGCCCCTGCGGCTGCCACTGCCGACCAGCACCCATTCCAGGTCCACCACGGCGGAGTCCACGAGCAGCGGCCAGGCGGCGGGCAGTCCGAGCGGGGTGATCCCGCCGTGTTCCATGCCGGTCTCACCGGTGGCCGTGTCCATGGGCGCGAAGGACGCCTTGCGTGCGCCGAGTTGCTTGCGGACGGCGCCGTTCACATCGAGGCGGGTGCGGGAGAGCACCAGGCAGGCGGCGAGTGAGGTCTCTCCGCCGCGCTTGCCCGCGACGACGACGCAGTTCGCCGAGACGTCGAGCAGCTCCGGCCCGTAGTGCGCCACGAAGGCGGCGGTGTCGGCGATGTCCGGGTCGCTGTCCACGTAGATCAGGTCCTGGGCGGGGACGTCCCCCGCCCACTGCCGCACCGCGTCCGCGACCGGTGCGGTGAGCAGGTCCAGGCAGTCCCGGGCGTGGCGGACATCGTCGAAAGTACCGATGGGAGCGCGCATACGGGCCACGCTAACAGCCGCCGCCCACGCTCCGGTTGACGGCCGCCGCACACCCGCCCGGTGCGGCGCCCCCGGAAGGGCAGGCCGTCCCGCCGCGGACTATGGGCGCTGCCGGGCGACCGGTGGGATGGAGACAGCCATCGTCATCTCGACCGTCTCCGTGCCCTCATTTCGGTAGGCGTGCGGCACAGTGGCCTCGAAGGTCGCCGAAGCCCCGGCTGACGCCGGCCCGCGCCGCCAGCGCGTCGAGCGTGAAACCCCGCTCGCCCCGCCAGCGCTTGAGGTTCCGGGCGAGCGACTGGGTGAGCTGGTCGAAGTCCGACACATTCAGTCCATTATTCTGGATGACGGTCGGCGGGCTCCTCACCCGGCGGATTCCCGCCCTGACAGTGGTCGTCGTCTCACAGACGGTGGCCGTGGTGGTGCTCGGCTCGGTCGTGGTGGCCACCGGCGGCTGGAGCGAGTTCGGCCCGCAGCTCTGGTTCGCCGTGGCGGCCGGCGTGGTGGGGCCGGTGGCGATGCTCAGCTTCTACAAGGCCCTCGCACTCGGTCCAATGGGCGTGGTGTCACCGCTCGGCTCGCTCGGTGTCGTCGTCCCGGCCGGTGTCGGCCTGGCGCTCGGTGAACGGCCCGGCATCCCGCAGGTCGCCGGGATCGCGGTGGCCGTCACGGGCGTGGTGCTCGCGGGCGGACCCGAGCTGCGGGGAGCACCGGTGCAGCGGCGGGCGGTCGTACTGACGCTGATCGCCGCCCTGGGCTTCGGAACGGAGATGTCCCTGATCGCCGAGGCGTCCACCACCGTCACCGGCCTCTTCCTCGCCCTGTTCGTGCAGCGCGTCGCCAATGTCACGGTCAGCGGGACGTCCCTGTACGTATCGGTGCGGCGCGGGGCACGGGCACTGCCCGAGGGCGGCGGGGCGGGGCTGGTCCTGCGGTCGATGCCGGCCCTCGCCTTCGTCGGCCTCGCCGATGTGGCGGCCAACGGCACCTACTCGCTCGCCGCGCATTCGGGGCCGGTCACCGTCGCCGCCGTCCTCGCCTCCCTCTACCCGGTGATCACGGCGCTGGCCGCATTCGGATTCCTGAAGGAGCGGCTGCGTGCGGTGCAGGCAGCCGGAGCCGGGCTGGCGCTGGTGGGAACGGTGCTGCTCGCGACCGGTTGACGGGAGAGCACCAGAGCCGTCCGCCTTCTGGAAATCGCCGGCGCGCAGGACCGGGCGCGCGAGCGGTCAGGAAGCGTCCGGCTCCAGGCTGCCGAGGGCGAGCAGCTGTTCCGGGGTGACGCCCTCCGGGATGGGGACGGGAGCGGGCGTACGCAGCGGGGGCTGCCACCCGTTCTCCGCGTCCCAGCTCCGTACGATCCGCGCCGGCGCTCCGGCGACCACCGAGTGGTCGGGCACCTCACCGCGTACGACCGCACCCGCGGCGACCACGACATTGCGGCCGAGCCGGGCGCCCGGCAGGATCACCGCCCCCGTACCGAGCCAGCACCCGGGACCGATCACGACGGGTTCGGTCCGCGGCCACTGCTTGCCGACGGGCTCGTGCGGATCGTCGTAACTGTGGTTCGTGGACGTGATGTAGACGTACGGGCCGCAGTAGGTGTCCGATCCGACGGTGACCCTGGTATCGGCGATGACATGGCTGCCGCGCCCGAGCACCACACCGTCGCCCAGCGTCAGGATCGGCTCGGGACCGAGGTCCAGATCGGGCATCATCCCTGCGGTGAGCGTGACCTGTTCACCGATGACGCAGTGGTCGCCCAGCTCGATCCAGGGCTCACCGAAGACGGCGCCCTGCGGAAAGGCGAGCCTCGTCCCGGCGCCGATCCGGCGGAAGCGCAGCTTCCCGGGCCGCTCGGCCGTCACCGCGCCCGTGCGCTGCACCCAGCGCCACCCGGAGTGCAGTGCACGGGATGTCAGCGAGGAGAACGTGTTTCTGTTCCGGGCCACTCCCACACCGTACTCAGCGGGCCGGGCGCCGATCAGAGGGGCGGGCTGTGATCTTCGCCCCAGCGTCGCTTACGGTGCCGGAGGGCGCGGCGCGCACCACACGGAGCAATTCCCGGGTCCCGGTAGCACGGGCAGCGATGCGGGAAGCAAGGAGACAGCAGTGTCGGAGCAGTCCTTGATCAGCGGTGTCGGCGGCCGGGAGCCGGTGGTCGACCCGCGGTCCTTCACGGCGCCGACGTCCGTCGTCGTCGGCGATGTGACGCTGGCCGCCGGTTCCAGCGTCTGGTACCACACGGTGCTGCGGGCCGACTGCGGGCCGATCGTGATCGGCGCGGACAGCAACATCCAGGACAACTGCACGGTCCATGTCGACCCCGGGTTCCCGGTCACGGTCGGCGAGCGGGTGTCGGTCGGCCACAACGCGGTACTGCACGGGTGCACGGTCGAGGACGACGTACTGGTCGGGATGGGCGCCACGGTCCTCAACGGCGCGCACATCGGCGCCGGTTCACTGATCGCCGCGCAGGCTCTCGTCCCCCAGGGCATGCGGGTGCCGCCGGGGTCGCTGGTCGCGGGGGTCCCGGCGAAGGTCAAGCGCGAGCTGACCGATGAGGAGCGTGAAGGCATCAAGCTCAACGCGGCGATGTACCTGGAGCTGGTGAAGGGGCACCGCGAGGTCGGCTGAGCCCACCGCGTCCGGATGGCGGGGCCCGGTCGGCCGAGGCTAGCCTGGAGGCGCGCCCGCGCCGTGCGCGGGCGCCCTGCGACCAGGAGACGGATGTCCATGGGTGCGGACCGCACAGGGGGCCGGCCGTACGGCCCGGTCCCGGGCCGTACGGCGCCGCTGCCCGCCGCACGGCGGGCACGGCGGGCACGGCGGGCACGGCGGCACGGTCCGCTGCTCGGCCCGTGGCCGGTACTGGCGGTGGTGTCCCTCGGCGGCGCCACCGGGGCGTCCGCCCGGTACGGCGCCGCACTGCTCTGGCCCACCGCGGCCGGCGGTTTCCCCTGGACGACGCTGCTGGTGAACGTCGTGGGGTGCGCCCTGATCGGGGTGTTCATGGTCGTGATCACCGATGTGTGGGCGGCGCACCGGCTGGTGCGCCCGTTCTTCGGCACCGGCGTGCTCGGCGGGTTCACCACGTTCTCCACCTGCGCGGTGGACGTCCAGCGGCTGGTGGACGGCGGCCATGCCCGTACCGGCCTGGCGTATCTCGGATTGACACTGCTCGCGGCCCTCGCGGCGGTGTGGAGCGCGGTGTGGGTGACACACCGCGCAGTCGCGTGGAGGCAGACATGACCGGGCCGAGCGGCACCGCCGCCCTGCGGGCGACCGTCTTCGTCGGGGAATCCGACCTCTGGCACCACAAGCCCGTGTACGCGGAGATCGTGCACCGGGCGCACCGCGCGGGGCTGGCAGGCGCGAGTGTCTTCCGCGGCATCGAGGGCTTCGGCGCCTCCGCACTGATCCACACCCAGCGGCTGCTGTCGCTGAGCGAGGACCTGCCGGTGGCCGTGGTGATCGTGGACACCGCCGACCGGGTCCGGGCGTTCCTGCCCCAGCTCGACGAGCTGATCACCGAGGGCATGGTGACCCTCGAAGACTGCGAGGTCATCCACTACCCGGACCGGTGAGGACGTGCAGCCGGACCGCTGAGCCGCCCCCGTCCGCGACCGGGTGCGGGCCCGCCCGCCGGGCAGGGCCTATTCGGCGGGCACCGAGTCCGGCGTCTCGGCAGCAGCCGCTTCGGCCTTCGCGTGCGCCTTCTTCGCCCGGTTCTTGATGACGAGCATCGAGGCCACCCCGAGCACGGCGGCCGCGGCCAGGCCCGCGTACGAGAAGTTCTTGAACCACGACTCGGCGACGACGCCCACGTAGTACACGGCGGCGGTCGTGCCGCCGGCCCAGAGGATGCCGCCGAGCATGTTGGCGATGAGGAACTTCCAGTACGGCATGTGCAGTACGCCGGCCAGTGGTCCCGCGAAGATACGGAGCAGGGCGATGAAACGGCCGAAGAAGACCGCCCACATGCCCCACTTCTCGAAGGACCGCTCCGCCATGGCGATGTTGGCCCCGCTGAAGTGTCCGGGGAATTTGCGGCCGAGCCAGGCGATCAGCGGGCGGCCGCCCTTGCGCCCGATGGCGTATCCGATCGAGTCGCCCACGACGGCGCCCGCCGAGGCGCAGATGCCCAGCACGAGCGGGTCGATGTGGCCCTGCTGCGAGGCCAGCAGCGCGGCGCTGACCAGAACGATCTCGCCCGGGAGCGGAATCCCGAGGCTCTCCACCCCGATGACCACCCCGACCAGGAGATAGATGCTTACCGCCGGAATCGTCTCCAGCCACGCCTGGATGTGCAACGCCGGCCCCTGCCCTTCGAAGTACCCGTGTCTGCCGGGGGGCGCGCCCCCCGCGCCGCCTGCCGGAAGCCTACCCGCTCGCCCGGCAACGGTCGCGGACAGCGGAAGGCGCCCCCGCCGGGGCGCCTTCCCGGTCCCTCAGCATCTGCGCGGCAGCGGACCGGGCAGGGCAGGTCCGCGGACCGTCAGCCGCCGCCGGTCAGCGGTCAGGAGTTGGGGCGCAGCGTCCAGACCACCGTCATCTCACCGGTGACCGCCTCGTCCGCGCGCCGGATCGCGATGTGGACCGGGAACTCGGGGCGCTCCCCGGCGTCCAGCTCCGCCACCACGTCGGCCACCGGCCGGCCCAGCGTGGCGGTCGCGGTGACGTCGCCCATCGCGAGCTTCTTGTAGTCGATCTCGGCGCGGACCGCGAGCGGCACGGCACGCGTCATCTGGTCGCCGAAGGCGGCGATGACGATCGCACCGCTCGCCGATTCCGCGAGCGTGAACATCGCGCCCGCGTGCGGTCCGCCGACGTGGTTGTGGAAGTCGGCCTGGTCCGGCAGCCGGACGACGGCACGCTCCGGCGTCGTCTCGATGAAGTCGAGGTGGAGGGTCCTGGCCATGGGCACGGTGGCAGCGAGCAGCTCACCTGCGGACATCTGATCTGCGGTCATGGAACGGGAGGTTACCCGCGAGTAGGTCGGCTTGGCCATCCCGGTCGGGGGCGGACGTAGCGACGTGCCCCTGTCACCTCTATGGTTACTCGCCATGTGGCCAGGACAGCAGCCGCCCGGGGGCGAGCAGAACCCGCAGGACCAGAATCATCCGAATCCCTATCAGCAGCCGGGGTACCAGCAGCCGAACCCTTATCAGCAGGGACAACCTCAGCCAGGACCTCCGCAGCAGGGACCCCCGCAGGGTTACCAGCAGCCCAACCCGTACCAGCAGCCGACGGCACCGCAGTACGCGGTGGGAACGCCGCCCGGCGCACCCCGATCGCCCGAGGACAAGAAGAAGACGACGATCATCGCGATCATCTCCGCGACGGCGGTCGTCGCCGCCGCGGTGATCACCGGTGTGGTCGTGTTCAAGGACGACGGCGGCCAGGGCGGCACGGTCCAGGCCGGCCCGAAGTCGCCGTCCGCGTCCGCACCCTCGAAGCAGCGGGACACGCCGCCCGCGGCCAACCCGCGGGCCGGGGGCGGGGCCGTCAAGCCGGTCATCGCCGGGTGGAAGGTCGTCGTGAACCCGAAGTGGGGTACGGCCTTCGACGTGCCGCCCGAGTGGGAAGTGGCGGCGTCGGGCACGTTCAGCGGCTTCGAGGACGACAAGGGCAAGACCCTGATCGGCCAGTCGGCGCCCGCGTTCTACAAGTCCAAGTGGTGCACGGACGACTCCGACAAGGACGGCTACACCGAGGACACCGGACTCGGAGGGGCGGGGACCAAGGGGGCGGACGGCGCCAAGGACACCAAGGAGGTCGCCGAGAACCAGGTTCCCTGGTGGGTCTACGGCGCGTACACCCAGCCGAACAAGAAGCTGGTGAAGACCTCCAAGTCGAAGCCCTACACGACCAAGTCCGGGGTCACGGGCAGCCTCGCCCGCGCCTGGGCGACCGGGGTGCCGAAGAAGTCCAAGTGCACCACCGACGGCCAGGCCATCACCTTCGGCTTCAAGAACTCCGCGGGCGACTTCGTGGCGTTCTCCCTCTACAACAGCACGGGCGTCCCCGGGGCGATCCCCCAGGCGACGGTCGACAAGATCCTCAGCACCGTGCGGCTGGCGGGCAAGCCCAGCGGCGGGACCGACGACTGAGGTTCGATTCCTGATGGAATCCGGCTTAAATCGACCGATTGCGACTGGTTTTCTCCGAATCGGTATCGCCAAGGCGTTTGGCATCGGGGGACGGCGGCAGCGATAGTCCCAGAGTGACGACTCCTGCCGCCGCTCCCGCACCCTCCCGCCGCCCCGCCTGGGCCGGGCGCAATTACACCCTGCTCACGGCGGCCGCCGTGGTGACGAGCCTGGGCAGCAACGGAGCCCTGATCGCTTCGGCGTTCGCGGTGCTGGACTCGGGTGGCGACAGCAGCGACGTGGGCCTGCTCGCGGCGGCCCGTACGCTGCCGCTCGTCCTCTTCCTGCTGATCGGCGGAGCACTGGCCGACCGGCTGCCGCGCCACCGCGTGATGGTCGCGGCCAACTCCCTGAACTGCGTCTCCCAGGCCGCCTTCGCCGTTCTGGTCCTGACCGGGCACCCGCCGCTCTGGCAGATGATGGTGCTCACCGCGCTGTGCGGTACGGGCCAGGCGTTCTTCTCGCCCGCCTCCGAGGGCATGCTGCTGTCCAGCGTCCGGGGCGACGAGGCAGGCCGGGCCTTCGCGTTCTACCGGATGGCCATGCAGGGCGCGGGCATCGGTGGCGCCGCGGTGGGCGGCGCGATGATCGCCGCCATCGGTCCTGGCTGGGTGCTCGCCGTCGACGCGGCGGCCTTCGCCGTCGCCGGATCGCTCCGGGCCTTCCTCGACGTCAGCCATATCGCGCCGCGCGCACCGGGCGGCGGGATGCTCGCGGATCTGCGGGACGGCTGGCGCGAGGTCACCGGGCGGCCCTGGCTGTGGAGCATCATTCTGCAATTCGCCGTCGTCAACGCCGTCATCGGCGCTGCGGAGGCGGTGTACGGGCCGCTGGTCGCGCGGGATTCGCTGGGCGGCGCGGGCCCCTGGGGGCTGTCGCTCGCCGCCTTCGGCGCGGGCACGGTCGGCGGTGCGCTGATCATGACGCGCTGGAAACCGCGCCGGCTGCTGCTGACCGGGACGCTGTGCGTCTTCCCGCTGGCGCTGCCGTCGGCGGCGCTGGCCGTGCCGGTCCCGTTCGCCGCCCTGGTGTGCGTGATGTTCTTCAGCGGCGTGCTGGTCGAGACGTTCGGCGTCTCCTGGATGACGGCGCTGCACCAGGAGATCCCCGAGGACAAGTTCTCCCGGGTCTCCGCCTACGACTGGCTCGGCTCGCTCGCGATGCTCCCGCTGGCCACGGCGCTGGCGGGCCCCGCGGAGCAGGCGTTCGGGCGGACGGCCTCGCTGTGGGGGTGCGCGGGACTCGTTGCCCTGCTGACGGCCGCGGTGCTGTGCGTCCCCGACGTACGGAATCTGACGCGCCGGTCCGCCGCGGACCGGACGGGCGATGACCTCGCGGCTTCGGGTACGGCCGCGGTGGACACGGCGGCCGGTGTCCTCGCTCCGGAGCGCGTCCCCGGCGCCGCGGCGTCACCCGATGCTGAAAGCCCCGTCGGGCGGCACGGGTGAGGCGACCGCTTCCGCGTCCGTGACCGGCCGGGCGCCCCCGGTGAACCGGGCCAGCGACGCCCCGTGCTCGACCCGCGCCGGAAAGGCGTCGGAGGCGGTACGGCGGCTCAGCGCCGAGGTGTCCAGTTCGGTGTGCGAGGCGACGAGGACCGCGTTGCCGAAGCGCCGGCCGCGCAGCACGGACGGTTCGGCGACGAGTGCGACCTCCGCGAACGCCTGTGAGAAGGCGGCGATCTGGGTCCGCAGGAAGTCGAACGGCGCACCGTCGGCGAGGTTCGCCGCGTAGACCCCGCCGCCGCGCAGCACCCGGGCGGCCGACCGTGCGTACTCGACGGAGGTGAGGTGGGCGGGCACCCGGGAACCACCGAAGACGTCAGCGATCAGTACGTCGGCGGACGCGGCGGGCCGGCCGTCCAGCCAGGCCCGCGCGTCCATGGCGTGGACGGTGATTCCCGAGCCGTGCGGCAGTGGCAGAACCTCGGCGACCAGGGCGAGCAGTCCCCGGTCCGCCTCCACCACCTCCTGCCGCGATCCCGGCCGGAGCGCGGCCACATAGCGGGGCAGCGTGAGGGCTCCCCCGCCGAGGTGCACGACATCGAGCGGTTCTCCCGGACGGGCCGCGCAGTCCACGACGTGGCCGAGCCTGCGCGCGTACTCGAACTCCAGGTACGCCGGGTCGTCCAGGTCCACGTACGACTGCGGAGCGCCGTCGACCGTCAGCAGCCAGGCCCGCTCCCGGTCGACGTCGGGCAGCAGTCGCGCGGTGCCCTGGTCCACGTCCCGGATCACCGGTATCGCCTCGTTCACCGTCCCATTGTGCCTTCCGTGCCGACCTGCTCGGCGATTGCGTTCGTGGGCGTACAGGTTCTGCCGGGGGGCGGCGCGCGGCAGGGCTCAGTGCCAGTTCCAGTCGACGAGGGTACGCAAGGTGTCCGAGTGGAAGTCCGGGAAGTCCATCGGGACGATGCCGAGGTGAGTACGGTCCGACAGCTTGGCGTTCAGGTAGCTCTGCACTCCGGGCATGATCGCGTCCGCGTTGACCTTGGGCCAGCCGCCTCCCGCGTAGCTGGTGAAGTTGATGTACATCAGCGCCGAACTCTGGTCACCCGTGACGTTGTCGAACTGCTGGGTGACCTTCGCGGTCTTCCGGGACGGCAGGGGCAGTCCCTGGTAGATGTCCTGGAGCGAGAACCACTGGTTGGACAGGAAGTCGTTGTCGCCGCCCGGCCACTGCAGGACCGGCCAGTCGTTGTCGAACTGCGCGACGAGGACGATCCGCCCGCGCGCCTCGCCGAGCGACGGGACCCGGTCGGCCAGGAGGAACCAGGGGCGCCAGCCCTTGGTGTCGAGGTAGACGTTCAGGATGTCCTTGAAGCGCGCCCCGACATCGTTGTTGGTGCCGTTCTCCTTCTTCAGCCGCATCACGATCGTCTCCCGCGGATGCTGCTGCAGGAAGTCGCGGCACTGTTCCAGCACCCCGTCGAAGGTGATGCCCTGGTAGTACGCGGCGTGGTAGATCCCGAACGCGTCGTCGGGCCGGCCCTGGAGACCATTGGCCCGGATGTCCAGGAACCTCACACCGCGCTGGAGTTGCTCGGCGATCCCCCAGTTCTGGGTGTGCGACCACTCGGTGCCGTTGGCGGGATCGGTGCAGCAGGAGTCGTGCGTGCCGGGGATCGTCATCCTGAGCAGGGACAGTGCGTCGGGCAGCGCACCCATCCAGTCGGCGGGGATGTCGCTGCCGGTCGTGGTGATGGCCCGCGAGGCGGTCGCGGCGCGCGCGACACCGCCGCCGGTCACGAGCGCGGTGGTGGTGACGGCGGCGGAGCATATGAGGGAGCGACGGGTCAGTGTCATGGGGCGGTACCTGCCCCATTGGACGGCATTCGCAACATCCCCCTCCCGCCCGGCGCGTTCGGAGGCCGGGTAGGACCTCGGCCGACGTCGTGGGCAGCGCCCCATGGTGCCGATGCCGAGGTGGGGGTTGGTGCGCACGTATGCCGTCTTGGGCATGGCCTTTTTCTTCCTCGCGAAATTCGGGAAATACCGAAGCGTGGCGGAACATGTCGCTGCCCCTCCCCCCTCGGCGTCATCGGCACGTCGACCGCTCTTCCGCCCGTGCGTGGCTCGCTCACGGCCCGCCGGGCGCGCGGGGGCGAGCTGGAGAGCCGGAGCATTACGGCGATCACACACGGATGTCGGTTAGTCTCCCGGGATGCTGGAGCCCGCTGCCCGACCCTCCGCCGGCCTGACCGCGCGCTGCGTCAGGGCACTTGCCTCGCCGTGGTCCCGGCTCTCCCTGCTCGTGGTGCTCCTGGTGGCCGCGGCGACGCTGATGCTGCTCTTCCAGCCGCAGCGGCTGCTCGCCGCGGGCTGGCCGCCGCAGCTGAGCGGTATCTCGGCCGTCGTGCTGTTCTCCGCCGCGTACGGCGCGTGCACGGCCGCCTTCGTACCCCGGCCGCTGCTGAATCTCGCGGCGGGCGCCCTCTTCGGCGGACAGGTCGGGCTCGGCGCGGCCGTCGCCGGGACGGTGCTGGGGGCCGGTGTCTCCTTCGGCCTGGGCCGGCTGCTCGGACAGAGCGCGCTGCGGCCGATGCTGCGCGGGCGCTGGCTGAAGGCGGCCGACGGGCAGTTGAGCAGGCACGGCTTCCGTTCGATGCTCGCGCTGCGGCTCTTCCCCGGGGTGCCGTTCGCCGCCGCCAACTACTGCGCCGCGGTGTCCCGTATGGGGTGGCTGCCGTTCCTGCTGGCCACCGGTCTCGGATCGGTCCCGAACACGGCGGCGTACGTCGTCGCGGGCAGCCAGGCGTCGTCCCCCACCTCACCGGCCTTCCTGATCTCGATGGGTTTCATCGTGGTGTCGGGGGCGGGCGCCGCGTGGATCGCCTGGCGCAAGCGGCACCGGCTGCGCGGTCACTGACACCGACCGGGGTCGTGGCGGGGGCAGTTGGCCGACCGTACGTGAGCGGGTCACCGGCCGTACACCTCCGGCGGTTACGTTCCTTGCGCATCAGCCCCTTGATCCTCTGGACGGCACCCACCCATGTCTTGGTTCGAATCGTTCGTCCTCGGATTCGTGCAGGGGCTGACGGAATTCCTGCCGGTGTCCTCCAGTGCCCATCTGCGCCTCGCCTCTGCCTTCGCGGGCTGGCCGGACGCGGGCGCGGCCTTCACGGCGATCACGCAGATCGGCACCGAGGCCGCGGTCATCATCTACTTCCGCAAGGACATCGCCAGAATCGTCTCGGCGTGGTTCCGCTCGCTCACCGACCGCTCGCTGCGCGGCGACCACGACGCCCGGACGGGCTGGCTCGTCATCGTCGGGACGATACCGATCGGGGTGCTGGGGATCCTCCTGAAGGACCAGATCGACACGTCGTTCCGGGATCTGCGGGTCATCGCCTGCACCCTGATCGGGATGGGCCTCGTGCTGGGCACCGCCGACCGGCTGGCCGCCCGCGACGAGAGCGGTGGCAGGCACAGGGCGGGCAGGGAGCGGAGGTCACTGGAGGAGCTGAGTGTCAGGGACGGGCTGGTCTACGGGCTCTGTCAGGCGCTCGCGCTGGTCCCGGGCGTCTCCCGTTCGGGCGCCACGATCAGCGGCGGCCTGTTCATGGGCTACACCCGTGAGGCAGCCGCCCGGTACTCGTTCCTGCTGGCGATCCCCGCGGTCCTCGCCTCCGGGGCCTTCGAGTTGAAGGACGCGGCCGGGAGCGGCGGGGCTCCCTGGGGGCCGACGCTGCTCGCGACGGTCGTGGCGTTCGCCGTGGGGTACGCGGTCATCGCGTGGTTCATGAAGTTCATCTCGTCGAAGAGTTTCATGCCGTTCGTGGTCTACCGGATCCTGCTGGGCGCAGCCCTGCTCCTCCTGGTCGGCACGGGCGCGCTGAGCCCGGACGCGGGCCCGGCCGGGGGCTGACCGCGTGCAGGCCCTGGGGGTCCCACACCTCCGACCTAGAGTTTTCCAGAGGCGATTCGAGCTCTCCCGACTTGATCATCTCCCATCCGTCTCCCATTTCACTCCCACATCTGGACAGAGGAAGACCAGGGGCGAGTCCGCCACCGGGAAGGGCGGACTCGCCCACTCGCCCTGGTCGATCTACGTAACGAACGGCCCAGGCAGCTCTCCTCATCAGGGGTTGCGGCGAGCAGCTCTCGGGGGGGCGAATTCTGAGGAGGGACCGCGGGGATCGGCCACAGCATCAGGCAGAGTCTTCATGGCAAGGGCCTCCGTAGCTCCAATGGATGATCGACGGGGGCACGTTGGGGCAGTCGTGCCAATCCGGGCCGGTGTCGGGTCTCCGGTGCGGCGGAGCGCCCCCGCCCAGCCGCAGCTTCTAGGCGGGGGCCGGCCGGGCGGATGCCTACCTGTCGACATACCGGGTTGGCGCAGATCCGCCCAACTTCGCAATCGGTGAAGGGTGGTTGGCATCACGCGCTCAGTTCAGCGCAGGCCGTCTGTGACGTCATGTTCTTCGTCGATTGAGAATGGCCGACGGTCCTCCCCGGGATCCTCGTTGTAGATGACCGCGGAGACCGTGCCGTCGTAGGCGTCGTTGAGGGCGTTGCCGCCTGTGCCGAGTATGTTCTCCCAGTCGATCCCCATGGCTACGAGCCTAGAGCTTGTCCCGGCGATCACGGGTGGAGCCAAACGAAGAAGGCTGTTGCGAGGGGCGGCGCGGGTGACAGTGGTCGCTCAACGGCGGGTGAGGGTAGCCTTCGAGAACTTCCGGAAGGGAGGACATGGCAGCTCGTCGCCCGTAAGTTGGGGGGCATGGCTGACACGCGGAATCTATGGTGGGCGACGGGCCGAATGGCCTTCGACGTCGCGGAGCAAGGCGACTTGCGTAACAGGCGGTGGGCCGGGTCCTTGCGTCGCTCCGCCACGCTGTTGGAGCCGGTCTGGCCCGAGACCTCCACCTTCAGTAGCGGCCCCTTTATCTCCGCTCTCCCGACCATCGCGCTATTCCTGTACGCGGTCCCCCAGGTCGATGCCCCGCAGCTCGTGTCGGTGGACGACATTACGAAAGCGTTCACCCCGCGCCTGGCTGACCCGAGCGCGCCGTCCCTCGAAGACGCCGTCCGTGAATGCCTGATTGAGCGGCGGCACGACCTGGACGACGACTCCGAACTGTCCTCGCTGTTCCGTAGTCTCACCGTCTGTCGGCCGCCGCTTGCCTACAGCCTGGGCGGGTTCGAGCTGACGGCTATGGACAACGATCCCGGCGGCACATTGATGGGTGCAGCAGCGAAGTGGGTGAACTACACCTTCACCCACCACTACCTGCGCCGAGACAGCGCATGACGACCCGTGAGTGCCACGGTGTTCAGGCCACGCGAGCGCCCTGGAGGCATCCGGGGAGGTCGTCGTCGGCAACGTCTCCGTCGTACCGAACCGGCGCGACGGCGGCGCCCGGGTCTTCATTGAGGTGCTGCTCCTGGAGGCGCCGGCCGTGCCCGGCGACGACCAGGAGGTGACCGTCGAACGCACCGGCGGGCCCCAGCCGTGTATCTCCCGGTGGGCCCTGCCGCGCGGCGGCCGCGAGAAGGTGGGCGCATGACGTCCGCCTCCGACGTCTGGCGTTCCCCGGGCGACGAGCACTTCCGGCTCTCCTGGAGTGAGAGGGCGGGCCCCTCCGTCGTCACGCTCCGGCCCGTCGTCTACGACCCCGACACCGGACAGTGGAGCTCCGACCGTAACGCCTTCCCGGTCGAGGTCGACGCGGCCCTGTTCGAGGCGACGTACGTCCAGGAGCCGCTCGAACGGCTGCGGGATCCGCGTATCACCCGGCTTGCCGGTCTCGTCCACGAGCTGCTCGCCAACTACGAGAGCAGCACGGGCAGTCCGCCGACGGACGCGGACGCCATCCGCGCCGCCCTGGACGACGTCGCCGACATCCCGGAGGAAGCCAGGAAGCGACGTCACGGAGCTGCCCGCGCAGCAGGACGCCAGGGCTTCCACCGAGGCCGTGGGCGGTAGGCGGGCGGCCTGGCATCTTCTGCAACTTTTGTTCCGTCCGGTCGACGAGGACCAGGAGGTGACCGTCGAGCGCGCCGACCGCGCTCAACGGTGTCCCCAGAGTTCGCTGCTCTCCTGCGGACGTCTTCCCTACTGAGCCGGGGCCCGGGACGCAAGGACGTGTGAATGTGCACTCTCCGCGGTGTCTGCCCCACTGGCAGACACCTACGAGAGAAAATGCACTGTGACCGCTTGGACTCCGAAGCTGACGAACGTGAAGGGCACCAACGGCGCCAACGGCACCGGGGTCGGACGGATCGAAGCTTGACCGCCTGCGGGTGACCAGCACTGCCAACGGTGCGGCGGTGGAGAACGTCGGCTTCCTGTACGGCGAAAGCGAGGGTGCCAAGGAGGGGGAGATCATCACGGTGACGGGCTCGTACCCGACCGCCTGATCCTCCACCAGCTGCGGGTTTGGCGGGAAACTCTCCGTCGGCCCCGCAGCCGTTTATGCTCGGGTCATGAGTAGCGCACGGTTCGTCGGTGGCCCCTTCGACGGGGCCTCGAACCCGGACCCCTTCATTGACGAGATCGCGATGCTGACGCTGCTCAGCTCCGGCCGGTACGTCCGCGCGAAGTGCATCTTGACCGCTTGGACTCCGAAGCTGACGAACGTGAAGGGCACCAACGGCACCAACGGCGCCGGCAAGTATGCCGAGGCGAACGGCATTGTCGCCTTCACCGCGCAGATCGTGGCGAAGAAGGAGACGAACGCCGCGACCAAGCACGGCTTCGGCCTCACCCTGCCGAAGGCCGCGAAGGCTGGCGTCCGGTACGTCTTCAACCTGTCCCTGGACGGCCGCGACGCCGACAGCGGCGTGTGGACCGGTGAGGCTCAGATCTACGCGGGGTCGGACGGATCGAAGGTCGATCTGCTGCGGGTGACCGGCGCGGGAACCGGTGCGGCCGTGCAGAACATCGGATTCCTCTGCGGCGAAAGCGCGGGGGCCAAAGAGGGGGAGATCATCACCGTGACGGGTTCGTACCCGATCGCCTGATCTTCCACCAGCCGCGGGGCCGATGGGAAACATTCCGTCGGCCCCGCGGTCCGTCTACGCTCGGGTCATGAGTAGCGCACGGTACGTCGGTGGCCCGTTCGACGGGGGCTCGAGTCTCGACAGCTTCATCGACATGATCGAGATGCGCAGCCCGGCCGGCTGCGGCCGGTACGTATTTGGCCAGGACGAGTACGGCACGGCGGTGTACCGGTGAGGTCCGGATTAGGACTGAGGCGTCCGGCCGGCGGATCTCTACCGCTTGGCGGCGATCTTATCGGCGAAGAAGTGGCATTCCGGGTCGGTGAGGGTGAACGCGACGGTGGCGCTGACGTCCCCGGCGTGGTGTGGCTGCGGGGATGCCAAGGGCGAGGAGACATCGTGCCTCGTCCGGCTCGCAGCGCAGGGTGAACGCCCCGTCCGGGCGCCCGTCCCATAGCGCGCCGGCGTGGATGCCCAGTCGGCGGCTGAGGGCGAGGAGTAGTCGCTGGCTCGCGGCCTACGGGTCGTCCTTCTCGACCGTCCGGCCGTCGATCACGGTCTCTTCGTGGGCTCGGATGGCTTCCCAGTCCGGCTCGACGTGCTCTCACCGCGGCACGTCACCTCGATGGCGACGGGATCGCCGTACGGGTCCACCGGCAGATGCTAAAGGACGGCTTCTGGGCTTAGGGGCGTCAGCAGCTCCGGCGGCACGGTATTGATCGTGGCGCGGGCCCTCCCCGGGCCGAGTCGGTGAACGTCTACGACCGGGAGTTCAACACCGTCGTCCACAACAGCGTTATGCGTCTGGGTCTGCGATCTCGTTGGTCGGCCTGTTACGGGTGGAGCTCATCCGGGCGTCGAGAACGGCCTGGGTCTCAGGGTTGAGGTTGTAGTCGCCGGCGGTGTCAGGGGCGACGCCCAGGGCGTGGGAGCGGGAGGCTTCCCGCTCGGCGGAGAGCTGATGGATGGTCTGGGTGATTCTGTGGATCTTCTGACGCAGCCTTTCCCACTCTTGCTCGGCCAGTGCGAGCTCGGCCAGCTGGTTCTGAATCTCTGCTTCGTTTTCCCGTGCGTAGTTGTCGGTTACCAGCGTGATCAGCGGGACCCCGAGCGCCTCGGCCGCGGCGACGGCTTCGTCGAGCCTGACGGCCCGAGTCTGCTGTTCGATGCGCGTGACTGCGGTGGCGTCGACGTTGGAGCCGAGCCGCGCGGCCATGCGGCGTGCCACTTCCGCCTGGCTGACGCCAAGGCGTTCGCGTTCTTCACGAAGTCGGCGGGCGAAAAGGTCCCCGGGCAGTGGGCTCATGGCGGTTTGGTACTTCCTGGTCAAGATCGCGATCGACGGGTGTACAGGGTGGCCGCCTCGAAATCGAGCAGGCCAGCGTCGCAGTAGCGCTGGAGCAGCACATTACACATCTCGCACTGCGGTTTCCACAGGTCGGCGCCGCATCCCTGCGGTCGCGCACCACGACGTTGATTCACCTCATCTCTAGGCTCTTCTCGGCTCCTTATGGACAAACCTTTTGAGTCCCTGAGACTCGCTACTCGAATGGGGTAGATTAGTTATTACAGATGTGCACATATACGAGTCGGTGGAGGAGTAATCGACAGTGACACCGATCACTCCAGATCCCATCACTGCCCGTACGGGTGGGCGACCTGCGCTTGTTGCCTTGTGGCTCACTGCCATGTCACCGGATCATTCCAAAGGGGAGAGGGAAGAACCATGACGAAGCTCTACGAGGCAACCGTCCTCACACAGGCTTCGCTGCCGAATGCAGCGTGGGACCTGACCAGCTTTCTGCAGAACGCCAAGTCCCAGATCCAGCTTTGGGGTGGCCTTCTGCTCATGCTGCTCGGCGCTGTCGGCCTGGTCTGGGGCGGCATGCTCCTGATCAAAAAGCTGATGGCCAACCCGCAGTCCGCGGGTCAGCAGCAGGGCTGGGGCACCATCGCGCTCCTCATCCTCGTCGGCGGAGCTCTGGGCTCCGGCGGGTGGTCGCTGATCTCGACGATCGGCTCCGGTGGCCAGCAGACCATCACGGACCTCGGCGGCGGCACGGTGATCGTCCAGACCGTCGATCAGGTCAGCGGGTTCCTGAGCGGCCCTTCCAAGTAAGGGGCCGTCACAAACCGTGCACACGAACGGGAACAGAGGCGTCGCGCGAACCGGGTCAGTTGAGGGGCGAGGCCTCCGCCGGCCCGGTTCGCCGTAGCCGGGCCGGCGCTGTGCTGCAGGCACGAAAGAGAGCGGATCATGGGAATCAAGGACAAGGCACTGGCCTTCAACAGGAAGTTCAAGCTCGACTCGCATCACGCGATCGAACGTTTCGGGGTGTTCTTCGGCATCTTCGCGGTCGCGGGCGCGATCGTGATCAGCGCATCGGGGGTCTCGGCGTACCAGGCGGGGCGTGACTCGTTGTCGCAGACGGCGCTGTACACCAATAACTTCACGACGTCGAAGACGGATCTCGACGGCACCGTTGATGGGGTCTACACGAACAAAAGCGGTGAGAAGGCGCTCGTGATGATGCACTTCAGTCCAACCGCTCAGATCTCGTACAACGCCGCGGACTACAAGGCGTTTCTGCTCGGGTCGGACACCTCGCTGAACAGCGAGTCGGTTAGCACCAGCGGGATCACAGGCTCCTTCTATGCCTTCGGCTCGACCGGCTACGTCGGGGTTCTCCTGAAGGCCGATCGGCCCTTCGACCGCCAGGTGCTGAACTTGACAGTCCGCGCGAACGCCGAACTCGCCATGCCTGGAGCGGGGCAGACCAAGGATTCCGGCAAGCTGGCTGGCGACGAGACCTTCTCCAAGTACGACCAGTGGCGGGTCTTCTTCAACCCCGGTGCGTCGGGGGTCACGAGGATCGCGGCGCTTGACGCCCTGAACTTCGATCCGGCACATGCCTACTACGAGGTAGTGCTCAAGGAGAAGGAGGCCGAGGCACGGGGCGCCCTGGACCAGAAGCTCGTCGAGCTGCGCTCGAATCTAACGCAGATTCAGACGTACACGTCTGACCTGCAGATGACGAAGATCGACGGCCTTTTCCTGCGTCCGCCGACTGTCCCAGCCTCGATCGCCACTGACAAGATCACGGGCGTCTCCGCAGTCGAGGCCAAGGACGGGGTCTCGACGTTGGCACTGCAGACCAAGCACGTCGCCCCGGGCGGCTTCGACCTCAACTGGCGTGCCGGCGACGTCTATAACGGCTACCTCGACGCCCTCGTGCCAGCCGGGCTTAGCTACGCCCAGTTCTTCACCAAGAAGCGGGACGAAGGCTTGGATCCGACGAGCCAGCAGATCTCGGACATGCAGTGGATCCTCTCGGACGGCACCAGCCTCACCAAGGACTACCAGTCCTCTGACGTGACGATGCGCCCGCTCATGAACATCATGAACAATCTTTCACAGGCGTATCAGGACTACTCCAGAAACAAGTTGCAGTACGAGTCGGACCTATCGCTCGATCTGCTCCGACTGGACATGAGCCTGCGGGACGTACAGTCCAACAGCACCATCCGCGAAGATAAGAACTTCCTCACCACCCTCTATTGAGTGCTGCATATAAGTGATGTGGTTCACGGCCTGGCATTGATCCGGAAAGGAAACGACATGGCCACCGACAAGCCGAATCGGAGTCCCAGGACGGGGACGCCGAAGGACCAGCCGAACACGTCGGTGAGTCAGGGGGTATCCCGGCAGGGCCGCGGGACCAAGCGCCTCGGACCTGAGGAGGGCGCTGAGAGGCCTCGCGAGTTCAAGGCCCGCATGCCTAAGCAGCTCTCGGGGGCCGGGGCCGAGTCTCCGCGCGCGGCGATCGCCGCTTCGAAGGGGCCGGATGCGGCAGGCGCCGCGGAAACCGCGGGCAACGCCACTGGTGCCGCGAGTGCCGGGGCGAAGCTCAAGCAGGGCATGAACGGTGTCGCCGGGGGCATGGCAGGAGGTGCGGCCCAGAGGGCGATCGAGGGGGACGGCAGCAGCGCGTCCCGGCGTCACGCCGGGCGCTACGCAGGAGCGGCCGTCTCTGGTGCCGTTGCCGGCTCACAGGTCGGCGGGCCCCTTGGAGCCGCGGTCGGCGCAGCGAAGAATGTTGGAGTCGAGAGCGTCAAGGACACAATTGAAAGTGTGTCCAAGGTCACCGGCGGCAGTCCCGTCGCTGAACCCGCGGGCAAGCGCCTGGGTGCAGGCGGCACGGGATACGAGCGTGGCGCCGGTATGGATGAGGGGGGCCTGGGCTCGAAGGCGGCCAAGGGCGTCGCCGTCGGCGGCAGTGCGGCTGCTGCCCCCCCGGCCACGGGTGTGGTCATGGCCATGGCCTTCCTGAACTGGCTGAAGTCCATGTTCTTCGCCGCCATGGCGATGGCCCTCAACGCAGGCAAGCTGCTGTGGACGCTCTTTGTCAGCATCCTCAAGTGGGTCGGTCATGCGATCGCTGCGCCGTTCATAGCGATCGGCGGCTTCATAGCCAACACCGCCGGCGCGGTTCTGGGCATCGCCGTTACGGCGACGATGGCCCCTGTGGCCGCCGCGGTGTCAGGTGTGGTTGCGATGACAGCCACCGTGGCTCTGTTGAGCACGGTCTTCACCAGCGTCCTCAACTCAACGGCGTTGACTGAGGGCAGCATCAACGCGAACGGGACGGCGTGCGTCGTCAACGCGGGTCTTACTGGCAACGGCTCCGGCGCCACCGTCCCGGCGGACGTGGAGAAGAACGCCAAGGAGATTTACTCGGTGCTCAGCAGCTGGGGAATGCCGAAGGAGAACATCGCAGGCATCCTCGGCAACTGGGCGCAGGAGTCGGGGATCGATCCGACGAGCGTGCAGAGCTTCCCCACGAGGACGTACGCCATGACCGCCGAGAAGGCCAGCGCCGCGAAGAACGTGGACAACGGCATCGGCCTCGGCCAGTGGACGTTTGGCCGCAATACGCTGCTGCGCCAGTACGCGAAGGGCAAGGGCGTGGACTGGTACACCGTCAAGGCCCAGCTGGCCTTCATGGCCAGTGGCGACAACCCGGGCGACGTCACGGTCTTCAAGGACATGCTCAAGAATGCGCAGGGCTCCCCGCGTGCGGCGGCGCTGCACTTTCACGAAAAGTGGGAGCGCTCCGCTGACGGCGCTGCCGGGCTCACCGCACGCGGCGACAACGCTGAGATGTGGTTCGGCAAGATGAGCGGCTGGTCGGTCGACAGCTCCGTCGTGGGCGGCGTCGAGAACATCGTCGGCGGGAGCATCGAGAACATCAGCGACGGGATCAACACGATCCTGGACAACTGCAGCACGAAGGGCGGCACTTCCGTCTCGCTGAAGGACGGTGGAATGACGCAGGAAGAGGCCCAGGCCCTCGTCGACCTCTTCAACAAAGAGGGCGACAAGTTCCTCGACGACCGCTACGGAGACAAGGGCGGCCCTGGCTCGTGCAAGAGCAACCACGCGATGAACTGCACGTCGTTCTCGACCTACTTCGTGAACAAGTACACGACGTTCCAGACCTACCCGGCCGGTGATGGCAAGGAGACGGCCTACACGATCGCGAGGGAGACCGGCAAACAGATGTCCTCGACCCCGACGGCGTACTCAGTGGGCTCGGGTCCGGGCTCCGGTCCCGCTGGCCACACCCTCGTGGTACTCGGCGTCCAGGGCGACAAGATCATCGTCGGCGAGGCGGGCTACTGCGCCTTCATGGGCCGGGTGCGCGTCGAGAGCGCGGCGCGGATGGCGGCCGCGGGCTGGAAGTTCGTGGACATGAAGGATGCGATGCTCTCCTCCGACAAGATCAAGACGGCCTGATGCACGGCATTTGATCTTGAAGCAAGAAGCCGGTGCCCAGCGATCCGGGCACCGGCTTCTTGATGCCCGGGCAGAGCCTGTACGCCGGCGTACCACCTTTCAACCTCCTATCGAATCCATTCATACTCGTATACACATTCCTTTCGAGATAGACTTGGGTAGTTTATGAGTGCAATACGAGTGAGGAGTGTGTTCCGTGACGACAGTCCACGACGAGGCTGAGAGCACGGGCCCAGAGCAGGAGAGCGGGCCGATCCCCGAGGAGGAGTCGGCGGCACCGAAGACGCGCCGGAAGCTCACCGGAGCCCAGCTCGAAGAGCGCTTCGAGGGCTGGACGATGCGCCAGCGCGAGAAGGTCCGGGCTCGTACTTCGGAGGACAACGCACGCCTGATCCGGGGCGGCGTCATTGCGGTGATGGGGGTCGGGACCCTCGCCCTGGTTGTCGCCACGGGCGTGTCCGGCGAGGGCTTCAAGGCGAGCACGGTGAACCATGCAGCTCACGTCGTTCAGCTCAGGGGGCAGCTGGATGATGCCCGATCCACGCCTGTGAAGGCGGACGCCGGCGTGCGGCTGTCCAAGCTCACCGAGAAGGCAGCCGCCGATGCGAAAAAGGTCGCGACCGGGGAGCAGACCTTCGCCACCCTGTATCACCAGGCCAGTGTCCAGCCCAGTCCGAACAACGGCACTCCGAACAAGGCCATGCTTGAGATCATCAAGCACCGCCGGGACATGGCAACGCTGTTCAGCAGGGAATCCTTCCTGGCCAGCGACAAGGAGGCGTACAGCACATCGTCACTGACACCCTTCGACGCGACCACTGAGATCGATCCGCGCCACGCCTGGTACATCCGCTACGACGGCCCGAATGCAGCCGCCCCGAGCACGTATGCCTGGAAGGTCGAGACGGTGATGCCCGACTTGAGCGTGAAGGACACTTCGGGCGTGACGAACCAGGCGGAGGTCGTCTGGCTGTGCCGGGACACGAAGAGCGGCGAGGTTCTCGCCTGGGCGAGCGCGCGCTACGTGCACAACGGAACGATGGGGACTTTTGACCACTTGGCGCGCGTGGTGACCGCCACCGGGGCACAGCACGAGAATCCAGCGATCAAGACGGACGGATCCAAGGTCCCCGAACTCAACAGCTCGGGTACACAGAAAAGGGGCGGGAAGCGATGACGGAGCAGACGGCGACGCCCACGCGGCGGGGATTCTTCAGGCGCAACGCCTGGGTCCTGGCGACGGCAACGGTCCTGACAGTTGTCGGGACCGTTGCCGGCGCGACCTGGAGCAGCCAGCACGCGGCCCTGGCCGAGCAGAAAGCACAGATCAGAAAGGCCGAGGGGCAGCTGGCAGGCGTCCAGAAGAAGGACGCCGAACAGGAGAACGCGGACGTCATGGCGGCCCTGGGCGTCAGCCAGGACCGGCTGAGCGCCGACGGTGAGCGCATCAAGTCGTTGCTCTCGACGGCCTTTTCGTGGGACTCGGGGCAGAGCTACGAGGCGGCGCGCGAGAGCCTGAAGAGCCAGTTCGGCCTTACGGAGAACGAGGCGTTTTTGAAGTCGTTCATGCCTCCGTCGCGGTACAACGCGGACTCGCAGGGACGGCGCTATTACTACATCGACGCGGTCGGTCTGAACTCGGCCCTCGGCGCAGATCTGGACGTCGAGGTCGTCGATATCAAGGCGGGCGTCTACACCTATGCCGCCCTGGCCGACGTCGAAGCCACCTCCGACGCGGTGACCCAGAACCAGGCGAGCAAGGCCAGCATCACGGCACACCGCCGTGCACTGCTCTTCGTCACGATAGACACCCAGGGCAGGGTCTCGAAGCTCTCCGGCGTTCCGGCGAGTGGCGAGACTAGCCATTCCGGATGACACCGACTCCCTTTCGACTCATCTTATTGATAAGGTTGCCCTGGTATTCGAGTGGAGCAGTGATTTGAGGACTGATGGCATCGACACAGAACGATGAGTCGGGCGAGAGCGTGGTGCGCAAGACGCGCTTCGTCGCGACGTCCAAGTCCTCACATGACGGCGCAGAGGCTTCAGAGCAGGTGGTGCCCACGGGCGGGCTGCACAAGCGCACCATCGTGGCCGGCGTGAGCATGGGTGCGGGCACACTGCTGTGTTTCGTCCTCTCCGCGGGGTTCTCCGGCGGTCAGAGCGCAGTGAGTGAAACGGCCGCGTCGGAGATCTCCACTCTGCAGGAGCAGATTCGGACTACCGAGGCGAAAGCGGCGGGCCTGCCGAAGGTCGACGACGCCGAACGCGGTCTGACTGCGGCGCTGACGGCTGCCGGTCAGGTCGCGAAGTTCCAGAACGACTACCGCTTCCTGACGCCCAGAGTGGCGGCAGCCGGCGGCAAGCTCGACGCTGGGACGTCTCAGTCGACGCTGCGCAACCTCATCCCCTACTTCGCACCATCGGTGCACCAGGCAGGCCTGGGGCCGTGGTACCTGCTCGCCAGCGACAAGGACGTACCTGCTGGCGCCGGGGTCCCGATGAGCTTCAATTCCGGCTTCAGATGGGTCGCCCAGGTGCCTTATCTGGTCAACGCCGACAGCACCATCACGGTGACCTGGCTGGCCATGGAGACCAGGACGGGTGCGGGCGAGAAGCCGGCAGTGCTGGCCTGGGCCCGTGCTGACTACGACCTGGTCCGCAAGGCGTTCCTGAACATCCAGACCGGCACGACAGTCGCGGGCGAGGCCTTGAAGCAGGAGGTGAAGGCACCGTGAACGAAGAGATCAAGGACAAGCTGCGCCAGCACGGCGGGAGGATCCTGCTCGGCGGCACCGGGGTGCTGCTCGCGCTTTCGGTGGTCACGCTCGGCGCCAGTCTGCTCAGCGACGGCCCGGCCGCGTCGGGTACTCAGGCTGATGCAGCCGTTCGGAAGCTCGAAGGCAAGCTCAGTGACGCCCAGGCCAAACTCGCAACTCAGCACACGGCGCTGCTGACTCAGCTGCCGGGCATGGACATCGAACGGGTGAAGCGTGACAGGGCGACGGGCCGGTCCCTTCTGCTCAGCCTCACTGACAGCTCGGCATCGGCCCGGACTGTCAAGGAGCAGCAGGTGCTGCTCGATGCGCGCTACGGCTTTCTCGACCACACCTCCCGGGTCCTTACCGAGTTCGTACCGGAGTGGATGACGGTGACCGGGGCCACGAAGGGCACTGGGACGAGGTACACGCTCGCCGACCTGGACATCGATGTGAGCCGGGTGCAGGGCCTGAACTACTCCTACACGGGGGTGGCCTGGCTCGATCCTGTCCGCGTCGGACCGGCGCAGAACAGCCCGGCCAAGAGCGAGCTCGTGGTCTTCACCTACGTCACCCCCCAGGACGGCACGGTGACGTCGTTTGACGCCTACCGGGCCTCCAACAAGGCCCGCGACACCCTCTCTGCCGCCAACGAGAGTCAGCCCTCCCCCACGCCGGGCGGGTGAGTGAAGCAGCCACCGCTTCAGCGTGCGCCCCAGCAGACACCGACGAGACGAAGGACAAGCGTATGCCGACCCAGCCCCTGGAGAAGACTGAGACGACCGCCCCGACAAACACGGTCGCGACGGTGAAGAGGACCACGGCAAAGCCCGTGAGGGCGAAGAAGGACACGAAGCTGCGCGCTGGGTGGCGGCGTCTGGCCCCGAAGCAGGAGGCCGGCAGGTTAGGCCTTGCCCGCATCGACGCCTTCCAGCGTCACCGTGCCGGTGAGAAGGACGTCGTGGCAGTCGATCTCCAGCAGCCCGTAGTACGACCGGGCGTTTTCGGGAGTGGCACGGTGCACCTGGAGCGCGACGGCGTAACCCTCATGGAGGAAGTGGGCGGTGCCGTCGACGTCCAGGCGGAAGCCCGGGTCGGCGGGGGCACCGAGTTGCAGGAGTTCCATTCAAGACCTCTCAGTGTGGTGACGCCGAACCCTGCTGGCCAGTGCGGGCCGATCGCGGCAGAACCGCAGATGGTCAGTAATCCCAGAGGGGGCCGTAGTGGTACTGGTAAAGGTCGATGACTTCGTGGATGTCAGCTTCGGTGAAGCCACATGCCTCGGGCGTGAGCGGGCCATGGGAGAAGTTGATGGAGATGTCCAGCAGGACGCTGAGCAGGTCGTCGAGGTCGCGAGGGCCGGGGTGACAGTGTGATGGGGGCTGCCGGGGAGGAGCTGGGCGGCCATGAGACGGCCCAGCAGGCACCAGGTCGGATTGGGCCGGCCACCGAGTTCGGCGCACACGTGGCGGGCGATCGCGGTAGGCAGGGTGCCGATCGGCGCGACGAGCATGACGTTCGGTCGGTAGCGGTAACGGGCCACAGGGGGTGCTCCTCACAAGGGCAGCGGTACGGGCCGGTGTTTCTGCGGGGATCCAAACCCCGCTCCCCGACTGAAAGACCGGCGTCTTACCCATGGACGACAGGAGCCGGGACGGCTGCGGCCGCAGCCGGCGATCGGCGAACGGGTGGGGTGTGTATCAGCTCTCCGGAAAGGTCGGCGGTGCCGGGGGGTTGGCGTTGACGAACTGGAGGAACCGGTTGGGTATCTGGCCCAGCTCGGCGTGGTAATGGGTCCAGATGTCCCGGACGGGGCGGCGGTCCAGGCTCCCGTCCGGCAGGATCACGTGGCTCGTCATCTCGATGCTGTTCCAGCGGGGCGTGGCATCGCCGTCCTGGAACCAGCGGATACGCAGCCGGACGGGCCGGACGCGGTGGCTGTCCTCGCCGTCCTCGATGGTGAAGTCCGGGCCGCACCGGCCCTGCCACACCTTCTCGTAGGTCCGCTGCGGAGGCTTGGCCGTCCCTACGTCGTCGTACTGGACCACCTCGTCGAACCGCTCCACACGCAGCGAGGGCGTGAACGGCCCGGGCGCGCAGAGGCTGTCGGTCGTCTGCTTCATGTCGTGCTCCTCTCCATCACAAGGGGCGGTCTGGGCGGGGTGCTACCGGGGCGGTTCGCCGCAGCGGCGGGCCGGGTTCAAGAGGCGGCGTAGCCCACGAGCAGGCAGGTACCGTCGCTGACCGGGATCACACCGGTCGGCCCCCGCCTGTCGCGGATCCGCTCGTCGTCGGTGTTCAGAGGGTGTACCAAGTACTCCTCGGCGGCGTCCGGGGTCATAGGGCCGCCCGCCACAGGACGAAGTCGCCCTTCTCGTCGATCGTCCAGGTGTGCCCACGGCGTCCGAACTCCCTGCACACTTCCGCCCTGACGGCCGCGACGTCAGAAGTCGCCGTCGTCGACCTGAAGGACGGTCAGCCCGATGGCTCTCCACGCCTGGACGACCTGAGTGCGGTCGTCGAGTACGCAGGTGACGTTGTAGGTGTCGCGTACATGTGCGTCGAAGAGCTCGACCTTCACGATCGAGTCCTTGCGACAGTCGCCGATGCGCCGCATGAAGGGCCCGTCGTACGGGACGCCGACGTTCTCGTTCAGCCATGCCTTGGTGACGGCCCAGCAGCTGTCGGACCGGCCCGAGAGGAACACGATGGCCTGACCTGCCGCGTGCAGGGCCCGTACGACGCTGATCACCGGGGCGTTGGGGAGGTCCTGGTGCACCCGGGTTTCGTCGAAGGGGCTGCGGCCGTCCATCAGGGCGACGGTTCCGTCGATGTCCACCAGGACGGCCTTGGGGCTGTCGGGCTTCGGCTCGTACCGCAGCCCCACCCGGGCGGCCGCGCGGCTGTCCTCGGGCAGGGGAAGCGGCGACGACTTCCCCGCCAGGAAGCGCTGGTGAAGTCCGCGGATGGTGTCCTCTCCGACGGACGCCTCCCTGGCCGCGTCGCGCTCCAGGCACGTGTCCAGCAGTACGTGGGTGAAGTCGTGTACGTCGAGCGCGGCGCCTGCGCGGTCCGCGAGGCGGGCCAGGTCGCGGGCGACGCGCTGCGGCAGGTTGGTGTCGTCGCAGACCACGTCGTAGCCCTGGTGCAGCAGCTCGAGGATCGTCGCGTCGCGGACTGCCATCACGCGCTTCTCGGTGACGCCCTTGATGTGCTCGCTGGAGTTGAGCATGGCGCGCAGGTCGTCCCGGTTGACGCGTACCCGGCCCGCGCGGTTCTCGGCGGTCCAGCTGCGCGCCCAGGTGGTCTTGCCGCTGGCAGGCAGGCCGCGGGTGAAGTGCAATGTGGGCATCAGGAGTTGCCCTCGGTGGTGTTGACGGGCCGGACATCGGCCTCGGGCCGCAGGGTGTGGAAGATCCGGGCCGACGGGTCGCGGCCGTCCAGGAGCATGAACAGCCAGGCCCGCATCGGCGAGCGGCTGGCGTGCAGGGCGTAGTCCTTGCGCGTCCGCCCCTTCGGCAGCGCCTCCACGATGCGCTGATGCTCTTCGAGGGACTCAGCGAGGATCTCGTTGCACTGTCCCGCCAGTTCCGCGGCGACGTCCTTGACCCAGTCGTGGAATTCGTCGGGCAGGCCGTCGCAGATCTCGGCCACGGTGTCGCCCGCGCCGAGTCGCTCCCAGACCGCGCGGGCGTTGAGCCCGGTGATGATCCGGTGCAGTGCCACGTAGTCGTCCTGCTTGACCTTGATCATGGTGTTGTCGTGGCCGGGGAAGCGCAGCACAAAGCCCTCGGCGCCGGGGCGCGGCGGCGCGGCCAAGGCGTCGGCGAGCGTGCTGAAGGCAAAGGTGTCGACGCGGGGGCCGTCCCACGGCAGCTCGTCTGCGGGCAGCGGGGTGCCGGTGGCGATGTCGACGCCGCCGAGTAGCACCAGGTCGTCCAGGGCGCCGTAGTCGCAGACGATCCGGTTCTCCGGAAAGATGATCTCGAAGAGGTAGGTGACGCCGGGCTTGATCGACGCGGTGCCCGCGTAGCGCTCCTGCCAGATCTTCGTGGCGTGCAGCGCTTGCTCGGAGGCGAACGAGCCACGGGTCGCGATGGCGTGGCCGCCGTCGGGCAGCGGGTAGAGGATGCCGAGCGAGCCGTCGAGCTTGTCGGTCACCACGACCGTGTCTTCCAGGCAGAAGGTGCCCTCGGGGTGCTCGGAGTAGTTGAAGAACTTCGCGTACGGCCGGGCGAGGATCCGTCCCTGGCGGTCGATGACCAGCCCGCGGCACTGCCGGGTGACTTCATTCCACTCCCGCTCGAACACGGCCTTCTCCGCGTAGTTGAAGATACGCAGCGGCAGGGCGGGGTGGGTCTGCTCGCGGACGTAGCCAGCATGGAGGCTACGCGCGAGAAGAACGGGGTCGAGCAGGTCATCTATGTGGGAGTGCATTGCCTCTCCTGGGCTGGGGCGGAATAACAGATCATGTACATGCGTCGCCGCTTGGCGCCTGCGGATTTCTCGGGGCGGGAGCGCCGCCATCTGTCGGGCAGAGAGCCTTTTGGCCGTTGCGCCGGACAGCTATTGCAAGCAGCGGGGCCGCTGCTGGGGCGAGTCGTAGTGGTCGTGGAAGACGATCCGGTCCTGGTGGCAGATGATCAGGTCGTAGGTGGCCGGCGGGCCGCAGACGAGCTCGTCGGAGTCGCCCTGTGTGCCAAGCGCGGGCATGGCATGCTCCTTCGGGCCGCGTCATTCAGCGGTGTGACGTGTGCAAGACCGCAGGGGCGGATGTTCTTGAGGAGCGGGACACTCGCCCCTGCGGCATGGGGTGGTGGCGGCGGTTGGTCAGACGGTCGCGGTGACCGCGGAGCGGTCGTCGGCGCTGCCGGGAGCAGCGCTGTCGTCTTCGCCCATGAGATCCGGATCGATGCCGAGGGCGCGAGCGGCACTCCTCTTGTCACGCTCGGTCAGAGCCGTCACGATCTGCTCGTAGCTGCTCTGGATCGGAGGCTTCTTCACGGTGCCGTAGGCGAGGACGTACTGGCTTGTCATCGCACGGGTGAAGGCGACGTAGAACATCCGCTTGGTGTCTTGGGGCATTTTCGTGTCCTCCCTGTAGAGGACGACGGTGTTGTCGAATTCGAGGCCCTTGGCACCGTGGATCGTCGAAACGACCAGATCAGCCTTGGACTCCAGGTTCTTCTTCTTGCGTTCCTGGTTCTTCTGCTTATTGATGTTCAGCTTCTTCTGGTTCCGCTGAATCTCGAAGGAGAGGAGGTTGTCGCGCAGCCGGTCGAAGAACGCCGCGTGCGTGAGCGTGCCCTGGTGGCAGAGCGTCACCCAGCCGTTGATGGTCGCGCTGTTCTCGATCCACCACTCGGAGATCGTGCGCAGGATCGCCTTCTCAACGTTGGCGTTGGCTGCGTTCTTTGTCAGCTTGTCCATGTTGTCCTTGATCCCCTGGGAGACCACGAACGCGGCATTGGCCGGCGGTGCCTGCAGGACGTCGTTCCAGAAGAACTTGATGTACTTCGAGAAGATGTCCGTGGCGTACACCTGGTCACTGACGAGCGAGGCGATGTGGCGGTCCGGATAGCGCTTTTCGAGCACGTCCTGGAGCAGAGCCACCTCACGGCGCGAGTAGGCCAGGAAGGCCACCTGCTCGCCTCGGTCCAGGCACTTGTCCACGTAGTCGGGGATGACCGTGTTGCGCACAATCGCCGGTAGATCCTGGGTGACGAACCCGGTGAGCCTGGCCACCTCGCGGTACTCCAGGGTGACCTTCTCCTGGAACGAGTCGGCCGTGGGCATCGCGAGCGAGTTCGCCTGCAGCTGGATGTTGGCGAACTGGTTGGTTTCCAGTCCGCCGAGTACGACGTTCGCGAAGTCCAGGATCTCCTGGTTACTCCGGTAATTCGTCGTGAGCTTGAAGGTCGCGAAGACCCCCGAGCTTTCCAGCGTGTTGAGCGCCCTCGGGTTCGCCGAGCGGAACTCGTACAGCGTCTGCGAGGCATCGCCGACGATGAACAGGGATTGAGCGTGCTTGGTGATGTACTTCAGCACGTAGATGAACTCGAAGACGGAGTTGTCCTGGACCTCGTCGATGATGAGGTACTTCGACTGCACGTGAGCCGGCTCGGTCATGTCGTCGATCTTCTGGTAGCAGAGGATGATCTGCAGCTCCAGCGACGTCTGCTCGATTCGGTCGAGCAGGGCGATCACCTCGTCGAAGTGGCTCTCGACGAAGGTGTTCAGGGCTGTGAATGCGCCGGCCTTGTTCTGGTCGACCTCCAACAGGCGATGGCGGAAGGTCGCCCCGAACTGGCTGTTCGGGTAGAAGATGTCGATCGAGTTGATGATCGTGTCGATGACCGAGACCTTGTGGGTCGGGTGGTTCATTGAGTAGATGTCGATGATCATCTTGGCGATCGTCATCGAGCCGACGTTCGGATTCTTCGACGTGATGTTGTCGGCCGCGGCGTTGGTGAAGCTCAGCACCGTGACGTCCGAGGCGGGAACGCCGCAGGCTTCCAGGTACTTGATCCGCTCCAGGATCACGGTCGACTTGCCGGTGCCCGCTCCCGCTTGAGTCATCACCAGCGGCTCGTGCGTGGTGAGCGCGTTGAGCTGCTGCTTGGACAGGTGGGGCGACAGATTCGGAGGCGTGGCCGGCTGCGCAGGCACGATCAGCTGAGCCTTCATCTGCTCCAGGTGGTCGAGCGTGTGGTTCATCAGCAGGCTGAGGTTCTGCTTTGACAGCTTCGTGGCGATCTGGTCGGAGAAGGTCGTACCCAGTTGCTTATGGATCTGGCGGTAGGCCTCCAGCGGGACGTTGTAGTTCTCCAGGTAGCGCAGCTGGACGGCGAGCATGTTCAGCTGCTGCTCCGTCGGGCCCGCGGGCATGTCCTGGATGTAGCGGCAGACCTCGTCGGCGATCGCCTCGGAGTCCCAGATCTGGGCCAGGCGCGTGATGCGCTCGTAGATCGAGTACTGGCGTATCCACTCGTCGAACTCATCGCCGAGGTTGGAGGCCGTCAGGCCGGCGGATGTGAGCACGTCCTGGACGTAGTCACGGGCGTTCTCCAGCGGGCTGGTGTCCCACTGCAGGAAGACGGCGGCGGCGTGGTTGCCGTAGCCGGCCGAGCGCGGGACGGCGGTCGCGTACTCCGGTTCGGGCAGCCCCTGCTTGAAGAAGTACAGCTCCATCCGGTATTGGATGACGAGGTCGCGCGTGGACTTGCCGCCGGACTTGTCCTCGTAGAACACGAGGGCCTGCGGGGTCATGTCGAAGACGACGTCCCAGTCGTCGAACCGGCCGGAAGAGGTGTCGACGGCAAAGCGGTCATCGACGTGCGGGACAGGCAGAGTGAAGGACCCGCCGGCGTTCAGGGCGCGGCGCGTGATCGGTGCGAGCGGGATCAATGTCGTGGTGATGTCGTGCTGCGTCGAGCTCTGCTTGACCTCGATGTCGGTGGCCATGGCGTACGCGGTGTTGGTGGCAGTGTTGATCGGCAGTAGGGACTCATTGAGCAGGCCGACCTTCTTGCCGTTGCCGGTGAGCTTTGAGGAGAAGAACTTCGGGTCGACGGTCTTCTGGGCAACGGCATTGGCCGAGAGGTCGAGGTCGTCAAGCAGGACAGGCATGACAACACCTTTCATCAGTGGATCGATAGGTGGATTGAGAGAAAATACAAATGACGCAACATAGCAATTCTGACAAGTGCCGATCGCCAGTCGAATGTCCGAATTCGGCTGGATATCGCAGCGGTAGGGCTGGGGCATGGGCGCAGGTATGAACACGGGCGGGGCTCTCGTCAGATGGCGAGCCCCGCCCGTGTTCCTCTCAACCCACCCGTCAGGGGCCGTTAGGCCCCTGAATCCGGGGTACGTGACGACGCCACACCCCGGACACCGCGCGCTACCCAGGCGCGCGGTCGTTCTTCAGCGGCAGCTCGGTTTATTCCTCGGAAGATCCCGAGCGCCGGTCGGAACCATCGGCGGCAGCGTTACCGTCATCGAGATCCCAGGGGCAGGCCGTGACGAGGGATCCGGTGGGATCGACCTCGATCAGGCCAAGCATGAGGCCAAGTTCGCGGAGTTCATCGGTGCTCCGGACATGGGTGGCGAGGTTCGCTCGGGCTGCGGCGGCGAGTTCCTGGGCTCGTTTTCGCTGCTCTTGGAGCACAGGTTCGGGGAGCATGGTGGACATGGCTGTTCTCCCTTACTGGGGATAAGGACGCGAAGCTGCGGACCAGGGCGCAGCGAAACCGGCAAGCAGGCCGGGGTACACAGTCGGATGGAGGGGGCGTGGGCAAGGCGGGCCCGGGGGCAGCCTGTCTTCACCCGGCCGCAGTGACGGCCGCATTCGCGGAGGCCAGCTGCTCGGCAAACGAGCGCAGTTGGGCGAGCTGCTCGGGAGTCAGGTGGTATTTGCTGGCTTCCTTGCCGGACGCCCGACCGGTAGCGTCCGCCGAGGTGATGCTCACGGACTTGAGGCCCGCCAGGCGCTCACGCTCGGCTGCCCTGGCCCTACCCTTCTCCAGGTCATCCCACAGGAACTCGGCGACCTCGACGGTCCTGCCGACCTTCCAGCCGTCGGCTCGGCGGACCTGATGGCCGTCCGGGTCGGTGATGACGATGGCATCGACGTGCCCACCCTGCATGCCGGTGAGGAGGACGGTGTATCCGTTCTTCGTGACAGCCTCGACCCTGTCAAGGCCCCAGTGCTTCTTGGCAAGGCGGCCGATCTCGGCGGCAAACGCGCTGCGCTGGTCGGTGGCCATGTGTCTCCTCCTTCTGATTGGTGTTCGCTGATTTCGCCCGACGACGCCCGGTCGCCCATGGCCGAAGACGTCCCGTGTAGAGGGTTCTTGACCGCCTTCTGGCGAGGTCACAGCCAAAGGGCCGACGACCGCTCCACGGCCAGGAGCTGCGGGCGTCCTTCTGGCCGGATCACCATTGCGCCGGGCGCGGTCATCCGTGCCAGGTCGAGCGGCCGGTCGGACGGGCGGCGACCGCGAACCCCGGGAGGTTGGGAGCTTGGGACTGCGGATTGTCCTAACAGAGGGACAATGCAGCTGCGGCATCGTCTCGTTGCAGGAGCCGGGACAGGGGCAGGACGTGCGCGACGCCCTGGCGGCGTTCGCGCAGGATCGTTACATCGCTGAGCAGCTCGCGCAGGCCGGCCTTCTGGCGCTCGGCCTCGGCGAAGTGGTCAGGCAGCACGTCCAAGGTGAGCTTCCACTGCTCCCGGCCTGCCCGTACCCACAGCCCCCGGGTTTTGGGCGAGTAGCACAGTACGGCTCGCGTGGTCCTCCAAAAGACCATCAGCGCTGTAGTGGTCACCGAATGCGCGGAATAGGCCGCTGTCGCTTGCGCTTCTGCGCATAGCGGAGTGCAGTCATTCGGGGGATGGAGCTACTCGCCCGGCTCACAAAAAGGGAGCAGGCCGTTGCTCAGTCGTCCGACGGAGATGTTACGGCTGTGCTGCCGGTCTGGGCGACCAGCAGGTGGTCCTCGATCCAGATGCGGACAGCCTTGCGCGCCGGGCGCGCACCCTGGGACTCCACGTAGGTGGCCTCCTCGATGGCGCGCAGCTCGTCGTCGGGCATCGAAGCTGGCAGCGTCTGGGCAAGCCGGGGTTTGGCTTCGACGATCCGCTCGCGCTGCCGCTCGTAGTCGGCGGCCATGATCTGCCGGTAGGTCTCCCGGTCGATGGGGTTGAACCCCACGACCAGTGAGAACCTGCCCAGCAGTTCGGCGTCAAAGGCCTGCTGTAGCGCCCTGGTGAGGCTCTGGTTTGAGATGGACTTCGGGTTGCTGCCGAAGCCGATCATTCTGCCGTCGAGCGCTTCCTGCGCGGCGTTGGTCGTGCAGATGACCAGTGCCTTAGAGAAATCCAGCATCTTGCCATGGGCGTTGCGGATATAGCCCTCGTCGAACGCAGAGAGGAACAGACGCTGCACGGCCTTGTCGGCTTTCTCGAACTCGTCGAGCAAGATCACCCGGTGGGGGTTGGACTCCAGCGTGTCGAACGGAAGCTCCTGGTTGGAGTCCGATCCGACGAAGCCGGGAGGTGCGCCCAAGATCTTCGACGTCGACCACGCGGAGTGGAATTCGGTCATGTTCAGAATGATCGGCTCCATACCGGTCATACCCTCGGCGATGAGCTTCACCGTCTCGGTTTTACCCACGCCCGAAGCTCCGGCGAACAGCCAGGTCGTGGGTGTCTTCGTCGGGAACAGATTGAGCTCTTCGCGGGTCAGGCGGTCCATGAGCGTGGCGAATACCTCGTCCTGCCCCTGGAGCCGGCTGGTGAGCGTCGCGCCCAGTGCAGCAATGTCGAGGTCCTTGCGCTGGGCGTTTCCCGTCATGAGGCGTTTGGCGACATCGAGCACACGGGTGCTCGTCAGCGGCACCTGTGGGATGAACCGCAGGGTCTGCGCGAGTGCCGTATCACCGGCGTTCTCGGCTTGGACGATGAGCTTCTTCTGCTCCAACACCCGATCAGCCATCGCCCGGTCAAGCAGGGTGATGGCGTGGTCCGGGCGGTGCTGGCCTGCTCGCGAGATCGCTTCGGCGATCTGAACAACCGAGCCCAGGACGTCGTCGGAAACTCCGATCCGGTGCAGGTAGTGCGCCATCAGGCCAGGGCGGACCGTGGTCAATACAGCCAGCGTCTGCTCCACGCTCAGCTCGTCGACGATGAGCCGGGAGAAGCGGCGGGCGAAGGCCGGATCCTCGTCGAAGGCCCGAGATTCGGTGCTGGTGGTCGCACCGATGACAGACATGTCGCCCCGGGCCAAGGCAGGCTTGAGGATCTGCGAGATCTTGCGGCCGGTCGCGTCGCTGTGACTGCTGGAACCGCCGGTGATCTGGTGCATCTCGTCCATGAACAGGATGACCTTGTTCTTGGGGTCCGAGGCGAACTCGACGATCGCCTTGACCTTCTCCTCCAGCGAGCCGACGACGCCGGTCCCGGCAATGATGTTGGCGATGGGCAGCTCGTAGATTGTGTGGTTCTTGAGCTGGTCGGGAATCAGAGTGTCGCCCAGGGCGATGCGGCGCGCGATGTCCTCGACGATCTTTGTCTTGCCGACGCCGGCGGAGCCGACCAGCAGAGCGTTGGGCTTCGTCTTGCTGATCACGACCGAAAGGACCTGCTCGATGAGCGTGTCGCGGAACATGGTGGGATCGGCGTTCTTGAACTTTTCGTTGTAGTCGACAAGAAGGTCCGTGACGTCATCGGGGGGGCCACCGCTAGACGGCATTCCCATCGACGGAGAGCGCGGAGGGAGGCCGCCGCCACCGCCGTTGCCCGTGCCGTCGTCAGAACCGGGGGGCATGAAGTTGCTGAGACCCATCGGGTCCTCCTTCGCGGTGCGGGTAGCTCGGCGTAGTGGCGCGCTGGGCGGTGCGCCACGGTGTCCCGAGCAGGGATTGGATGGATGAGAGAGAGTCAGGGGTCGCCGAGAGCGGCGCCGGGCACGGGGTGTTGGTCGCGCGGCACCGCTCTCGGCGGCTCTTGGGGGCGGCAGGGTCAGACGACCATGCCGAGGAGCTTCTGCCGGACGCTCGGGTCAATGTGCTTCATCGAGTCGGCGTAGCGCTTGGCCCTGCTGACCATGAACGACCAGTCCATGGCAGAGCACGGGGCGTAGTACAGGTTCTGCGGGTGGTCCTGACGCGTGGTTGGCGGCAGCCAGTCGAAGTCCGTGATCATCAGCGAGAGCTGGTGCTTGCGCTTCGGGGAAGCGTTGATGTAGTCCCAAATCTGCTGGTAGTTCGTGCCTCCGGTGACCTTGGGTACGCGGCGGAACTCCTTCCAGATCTGCCGCGTCGACTTGTTCTCGACCCGTAGCAGCGTCTCCTGAGAGAGGATGTGGCTGAACGAGTTGAAGTACAGGTTGATGTTGAGCTTCTTGGCGATCCGGATGAGCATCATGGCTGCCTCCTGGTAGTTCTCCTCGGAGATCGAGCCGGAGGTGTCGACGTAGACGTGCAGGTCGGGCATGTACTGCACCGAGGTGATCCGGCCGGGCTTGTTGAAGTCGTCCGGGTTCCGGCGGTTGGCCTTGAGGAAGGTCGCCTTCGTCGCGCGGAATATGTTCTGCGACTTGCCGACCTTGCCCATACGGCGCAGCACGCGGGTGATGTCCCTGAACAGGTCGAGCTTGCTCGGCGGTTGCTTGCGGAACGTCACCTGGGCGCTGCGGCTGCCAGGCTGACCCGGCTGCTGCCTGGCTCCCATGGCGGCGGCCCGGGCGGCGGCCCGCGGCAAAGACGTGAGTTTGGACAGCGAGGCGTTAGAGACGATCTGCACCGGCGAAGCCAGCGACTGGTTGATGAGGTTCCACTCCTGCGTGATCTTCGCGGCGCTGGCCCGGGCATGTGCCTCGACGTTGACCAGGACCAGGGAACGCGGGCAGAACAGCTCTCCGATCGTGAACGGCAGGATGCCGGCGCTGACCTGCGTTCCGCCAGCCTTCAATTGAGTCCTCTGCTGCTCGACGTACTGCATGAGCACATGGACGATCAGACGCGCGAAGGACAATTCGTCATTGTTGTCATCGTCGTCCTGGCGCAGCAGCAGGGATTCCGTCAGACCCTGCAGAGAGAGGCCCGCGAAGTCGCCGAGGAGTTTGACGGTGCTTCCAGGCAGGGTCGAGGCCATCACCTGGGTCTGCTGGGCCAACAGGACCTTGAAGTCGTCGAAGGCCGCGGAGGACTGGAACCAGAACCCGAGAGTGTCAGGATGGAAGGTGTAGGCGATCGAGGCGAAGAAGGCACTCTCGTCGCCGGTCCCTGCCAACAGAGTCTTCGCGGCCGGGAGGATGTCGGCCTGCGCCGTGTAAAGCACCCGTGGGGAGGGCGCAGGCATTTTGTTCTGCTGCCCGGCCTGGACGGCGAAGAGTTCGGTGACTGGCAACGGTGTGCCCTGGTCGAAGTTGATCAGGGTCTGTCCGAGCAACTCCTTGACGGTCTGCTCGCCGGTCACGTTCGGCGTGTCGCCGATGCAGCTGAGGACCAGGTCCGGGACGTCCGGCGTCAGATCAGCGCCCTGGGCATCGGTGATGCTCGCCGGGACACTGGGGTTCAGCGGCTGCAGCAGCGGGTCGACGAGGGTCTGCTGGATCGCCGGCAAAGGGTCATAGTCGCCTGTGCACCCGATGGTGTGCAGTGCGTCGAGCACGGCCGGTTTCTGATTCGTGACGTTGATCGTCATGGGTCGTGGTCTCCTTCCGGGACAAGGCAGCTCAAAAAGCCGCCGGTGGTGGGGAGTTGCAGCAGGGACTGCACCGCAGAGCAGCCCCCACCACCGGTGATCGATCAGAGGAACGCCGAGATGATCGGCTTGGCCTGGTTGACGATCGGTGCGTCAGTCCCCATGAACGCCTCCAGGTTCTGACGGTCGAACTGCTGGCTGGTCACCATCTCGATGAGCGTGCGGGTGTGCCCCGGTTCGATCTGAGTGGTCGCCAAGGCCAGCTGCTCGATGAGGCGCGCGTTGTCCTTGCTCTCCTTGAGCGCGTACAGCAGCGACCCGGACCTCTCGTTGTCGGTCAGCGTCGCGATGATGGCGGTCATGTCGGTCACGGTCGCTGCGGCCTTCAGGCTCGGGTAGCAATTCGGCTTAGGGACGTTCACCCGGGTCTGCTGTATGCCGCCGACGTTGTTCGCCAGGTCCTGGGCGATGGTGGCCACGAGCTGCGTGGTGAACGTGGTGTCCCCGACGAAAGCTTCGATGGCCTCGTTCAGCAGCGAGACTTCGCGGTCGCCGACCTGGACCGGGGTGGCCAGGTACTGCGCCAGCTGCTGCTGGTCAGCCACGTTGAGCCAGTTCGACAGGTTGTCGATAGTGCGCGGCGTGGTGAGCTGATTCATCTCCTCGCCGCCGTCGAACAGATCAGCCATCGTGACGTTGCCGTTGTCGTCGTCGTCCTGGCCGTCGACGACGATGGCCCCGGGCGTCGACTTCTGGAAGATCAGCGCGGGGTACTGCGTGAGCACCGTCTTCACCCAGGGGTTCAGGTTGTCGCCGAGGACCGACATGAGGGTGGCGGCATCGGGCTCGACGTGGAAGATCGCGAAGCGGGACAGGCTGGCCTCGTCGAGCGAGGTGACGTTGCCCTTGTCGTTGCCGGCCACGACGATACGGACGTTCTTGGGCAACGCGACGTGGCCCATGCGGCGCAGTGTGACCAGGGTCAGCGCGCCGGAGGTGACGTCGGAGGTGGTCCGGTTGACCTCGTCGAGGAAGAGGATCGGCCACTCGCGCGGGTTTGCCTCGGCGTAGTCGATGCACTCCTGGATCACCTGGTGGGGATAAAACACCTGCTTGTAGCTCTCGGTGCCGTCGTCCTTGGTGTACGGCACCAGGCGGGCACCGGTCAGGTCAGCCTTGTCGGCGAGCTGATTGCACGGCAGTGTGAAGGCCTGAGTGCCCATGGAGTACGCCAGGGCCGCGACGAAGCTGGACTTGCCGATGCCGGGCTCCCCCATGAGAGCGGGCGTCGCGCCGACCTCGAGGGCCTGCTTGATGAGGGTCGTCAGGGTGTCGGTGAACTTCATGTCGATGTCTTTCTGCGCGTGGGCGAGGAAGAGAGAAGGAGAAGAGATGTCGGAGGACGGCGCTGCGCTGCTTTTGGCGTCGTCGAGGCTGAACAGGACGTGAACGCCCCGGCGCAGGCCATGGGCCGCGGGGTCGGAGCCGGGCGGAGACCTGCACCCCCGTCATCGGTGGCGACGGAGCCCCGCTGCGCATCGCCACCCGATCGCGCTCCGCGCGATCCAGCACTGTCCCCCACCTGAGCTCGGCCCTGTCGCAGCACCCGTCACCCACCCCACTCACTACCGGAGGCAGCAGGTGAACAAGGATCAGAAGCAGCAGCAGGAACAGTCGTAGATCGTCAGTTGGCCGACGCGGCGCATGCTTCGCGGTCGGCCACGAGCGCAGCCGCGCGGTCAAGGAGGAAGGGCCGGCCGTTACGCCGCTCGCTGTGCTTGGGGCGCGCCGGGATGACATCGAGCGCCGTCTTGTAGAGCAGCCACGCGGTGTCGCCTGCCGAGTACTCGACTCCAAGGGCGCTGTAGGCGCGCAGTTGCGTCCGCATCCAGCCGTAGAGCGAGGCGAGAACCGAGAACTCCCACCGGGACATGTCGTGGTTGAAGTCGCTGGGATCCCGAAGCTGATGGCGTGCATTAGACAGTGTTTGCTCGACGATTGCCTGTGAGTACGGGATGTCAGGCATGTCCTCGGCGGTGTCGACAGCTGATGCCGAAGCGCCCGAGCTCTCGCGGGCATTCACAGCCAGCTCCGCATAGAGATCCTCGATGGAGGCGAAGGCCGGCGCAGTGGGCACAGCGTCTTCCTGAGCGATGTCGCGACCGGGCACCGGCTGGCGGGTAAAGGTGGTCCAGTGGTCCAGGAGCAGCTCGTACCAGCCGTGCTCCTCGCGCAGGACGCGCTTGCCGGCGGCCACCGGGAAGTCGTGGAAGTTGGTCGGCATCGGCAGGATGAGATGAAAGCCCCGGCCGGACATCGATAGCTCCGAGTAGAGGATGCCCGGCAGTCGCAGCAGGTCGGTGGCCACTCCTGGCGGGCAGTCAGGCTCAATGTCAAGGACGACTAGCCCGTCCGTGTGGGCCTGAAGGTAGAAGGCGGTGTTCGCAGCATTCGGTATCGCCGCGGTGAGCTCGTCGAGGGTGAGCAGGCAGGTCTCGTCCAGGGCGAAGGCCCCTCGCAGCGGGCCGGCGTGCTTGCAGCTGGACGTGCAACCGGAGAGCAGGTGCCGCACGTCGATCGGGGCTTTACGCCTCGGCGGCTTGGTGGGATTGTCAGGGGCCTCCTCCCGGATCTGTCCGGAGATGGTCCACCGACAGGCACCGGCGAGAGTGCGGATCGCGAGGTTGCCGTAGAACTGCGGGAACCAGGCGTGGGGGTCGGCCGGAGTCATCGTGGGACACGTGCTTTCGATCGGAGGGACAGGAAGAGAAAGACAGGACCCCCGTACTGCACGCGTGCGATACGGGGGTCTCATCGATGGTCAGCACGTATCACCCCTGGTAGGTGATCCCCGCCTGCTCGGCCTGACCGGAGCCGTTGGTCACAGGCGAGCCCACGGCCGAACCCGCGTCCTTGAGGGAGACGTTCTCGGCCTCCAGACGCGCGAGCTTCTGCTCCAGGGTCTCCTGCTGAGCAGGGGTCGAAGCGGGAGCCACGGCCGGAACAGGGACAGCAGCGACGGCGGTCGGCTGAGCGACAGCGGCCGGAACCTGAACCGGAGCCTGCACGGCTACGGCCACAGGTGCAGATGCCGGCTGCGGGGTCGGGAAGGCCAAGTCGCCTTCGACCTCGGTTGCCACCGGGACGGCAGCGACAGAGACAGCACTGGCAGAAGCGGCCTGAACTGAGCGCGGCGTGCCGTTGAGCACGATGCCACGCGCAGCCAGCTCGGCCTGATCGACGCCGCCGGCGTTGTAGTAAATCGGGCTCTCGTGCACGATCACCTGCTCCAGGGCCAGGCCGCGGTTGCTGAAACTCTTGGGCTTGTAGGTACGCAGCACGAGAGTAACGTCGAGGCCCTGCGCAAGCTCCCGGCCGGACGTGTCCTGGTCGAAGGTGCCGTCGCCCTTCGGAGAAGGGATCGCGATGCCGGGCAGGGTACTGCCCTTGGAATCGATGGAGTAGTTGAGTCCGGTTTCAGGTCGCTTCGGGGAGGGGTAGCGGCGCTCGGCGACGAACTGCTCTTCGAGGGTGGGATTGTTCGGATCGGTGAACTCGACCTCGGCGTGAATGATCGTGGCGGTGGTGTGCGGCTTGCCGACGGGGCTCATGCCGTTCTGCGTCTTGCGCTGGTCGCTGGCTGCGAGCTCCGTGCCCTCGATGAGACGGGCGAGCACGGCGAAGCCGAGCTTCCCGCGGATGAAGACGTTCTTACCCTCGGTGATGTGGCTGGCGGAGATGGAGTAGTTGGCCATGGTGATGCAGTTCCTTCGTTCGGTTTGGCGATCGATGATTCAGGGTTCTATACAGGGGCTTCCGGACAAGATTCACACTGCCTTTCTTCCACCTATTCTATCAAATTGGGTTCGACTATGAGTAGAATGCCATTGCCGAACATGAATGATTGTGCGCGCCATTCGCGGCACTATTGATAGAGGGGTTGAGACAGGTATGTCGGCTACGACCCAGAGGTCAGTAGAGACGGTATTGAAGTCATCGGCACAGACGAGAGCAGATGCCGGGAGCCATGCCGGCCCGATGGGCTTCGGCAACGGACCTGTCGTCGCCGCCAGCGTCATGGTGGGCTGCGCAGCACTCTTCGCCGGATGGGGCCTGACGCAGCTCGCCTCCTCCGACGGCGGCGTGATCCAGGCGCTGCAGGGCCATCACGCCCCGGTCGAGATACCGGTGAATCCAGGCGAGAAGAATGTCGAGGACGGCAGCGAACAGCATCCGGGCGGAGACGGAAGGGGAAAGCAGGACGAGAGCGGAGCGAGCCAAGAGTCGACGCCGGGGCGCGGCAACGAAAACAAGGCCAACGGGTCGGGTGCGCCGGCGGTGAAGCCTGCGCCGAAGGCGAAGTCATACATCATCAAGCCCTGCGACACTCTCACCGCGATCTCGGGGGCGACGGGGGTGCCGATCGGCATCCTGGTCGAGAAAAACAAGATCCAAAATCCGGATCTCATCTACGCCGGTGCTTCACTGCTCATCCCGCCAGTGCGGTGAGCCGCCACAAGAAGGAGTACGGGACATGAAGAGGAACGGTGTTGCCTGCGGATCCCTGTTTGGCCGGGGTGAGTCCGACGACACTGATGCGGCGTGAGAGGCCACTACTTCGCACCTCATGACTCTCGGTTGTGATCGGCTGGCCTCTGGAAGCTGTCGCGGAGGGCCGTGATGGCGTGCAACGTGCTCTCCCCTGCACCCACATGCCGCAGGCAGGCGAGATAGAGGTTCAGGGACGTACAGCTGTGCCCGTGCCCGTCCCAGTACGCCTTCGAGTACTCAGTCCACAGGCCGCGCAACTCGTCGCACTGCCCGACCGTGTTACCGCTCAGGTGGATGACCTCGGCGCGGCCGAACACGTAGATCCGGCAGCCGCAGGGCAGCCGGTAATGACCGGTTTCAAGGCCGATCGTGTCTGCTGTGATATCAGCCATGCTGCATCTCCTCATTCCCGGTTCCGGTGAACTGCGGCGCGGCACTGTCGGGCTGGTCGGCAGCGGACTACGCGATACCCGACATCGAAATCTCGGTCACTTCTGCTCCTTCTCTTTCCGGAACTTGAGTTGTCCCTTGACTTGGTCCTGGTGGGAGTGGGCACCAGCCGCCGGCACCGTCTCCCTGCACACCGTGCAGATGAACTGATGCTTCTCCCAGGGCTGTTCGCAGTAGAAGCAGGTGTCGCTGTCGTACTCAGGTGTGTGCAGCAGCACGATGTCTCGCGGAGTCCCCACCGCGTGCACGGTGGCGTACTCGTGGGCGAATATCGCGGCGGCCTCGTGAACGTTGTCCTCCGTGATGAACTCCGGATGCGACAGACTCCACTCACGCAGCATCCCGGCGACCTCGCGGGCGAGGGCCGGTGGCAGCTCGTGCTTGCCCCTCACCCATCGGGTCAGCCCAGCCTCGGTCGGCGATTTCAGGCCGAGGACGAGCCACTTCCCGCACCTGTCGCCGGTGCACCGCTCGTCGGAGATGCTGCCGCTCTCCCCGTTTGGCCGCTCGGTCAGCTCGGTCTCGCACTGCTGCTCGGTGACCGTCTTCGGGAAGCTGTCGGAGTCATAGGAGCACTCATCGTCGAAGTCGACATTGAGGTTCTGCGCCGTGCGGCGGATCGCGTCCTCGTGCGGCTTGCCGCTCTGCACCTTGATGCCGTTCGCCCGCATCACCTTCAGCGTGCAGCTCGGGCACAGCTTCTCAGCCTGGTACGTCTAGCCGACTACGTCGTGCGGTATCACCTCCCGGGCAGCCGTTCATGCGCCGCGTAAGGTTGACCACCAGGGCGTCCGGGAGAGTGGGGGCAACCTCGAACAGGCGCAGGGGAGTTTCCTGGATGCGGGTCTTCGCCCGACCGGGCAATTCCGTGAACGTGGCTCCCGCCCATCCGTCAGGCAGGACGAACTCAACACCAACAAGCCGAGCTTCGGAATCCGGGCGCATGAATTCGTGCAGGGCGGCCAGCGTGCCCCCACCGGACCGGACGACGTACCGATGCGCGGCAAGGTCGTAGCTCAGCACGGCGGGCGGCAGCGGGATGCGCAGCAGGGCCGACTCGACCGTGCGGGTCACGAACTCGCGCGTCAACATCATGGCGGGCAGTTCGGGCTCCAGTCTCGCTAATTCCTGGACGCACCGGTACATGGGGCGCAGGTTGGAATCCACCGGGAAGCCTGGGTTGGGCGTGGTCATGCTCGGTCTCCCTCGGTCTCGTCGGCTGGCGCGATTGCGACGACGTCCACCCGGGTCAAGGGGACGCCAAGCCGTGCGGCCTCCCGCTCGGCCTCGGTGTGCGTGCGGGTCAGGGTGTCGACAAGCTTTGCAGGACCGGTGATCTCGGTCGTAATGTGGTTCGGCATGGCAACGATCTCCCTCGGATGTAGTTGCGTTCATGCGACAACGTCACCAGAGTGCGTCGCTGGACCAGTCGAGGTGATCTTCAAGCGAGCTGGAGCAGTGCCGTTGTTCTGGGGCCCTATCGGGGTCTCATCGGACTCCGTGTAGACAGCGCCCGCGAATGTCTGTCTCTGCCCGATGCCGTTGCCCGATCCAGGCCATGAGCACGGCGGAAATCAGACAGCCACGCGGAGCTTCAGGGAATCCGCCATGGGCTAGGACCACAGGACCAGGCCGGTGACTCGCTGACCTGGACACGAACGTGGTGGCACGAGCGGCAGGGCCGGCCCTGCGCCGTTCAGGCGTCGAGAAGCACGCAGACGGGACACTCAGGTGCCCCGGGTGGCACGGCGCGCTGCACGGTGTAGCCGCACAGGCAACCATGGAATGTGCCGTCGCTCACGTGCATGTAAGCGTGCTCTCGCCCTCGGATCCGGTTGCGGGCATCGGTGATGTCAGCCGGCTCGACGAAGGTGATGCTGTTGCTGTTGGCGCCCGTCGGGGCGAGGTTCCCAGCGATGGATTTCTTGAGGGCTGCCACATTCGGGTCGTCGTCATCGACGTTCAGGCCCGTGAACGTGACGCTCTGATTTGCCGGGTTCGGCTTGGAACTCTTGCGGGGCCTGCCTGCGGTGAAGTCCTGCATTGCGCTGTCATCCCTCTTTCATGTGTTGGCACAGCCAGCGCTTCGTAGTACTCGTAGCGGGCGCAGGAATACAAAAGCTCTAGGGAACACGGGTCCCCCAGGGCTTCTCGGCATCCCATACGTCGTCCGGGGCGGCTGCGCCGCCCGCTGCGTCGCACCGGCGTCGGGACCCGTACAGAGCTCGTAGCGCGTCGCCAGCCGTGCTGGATCAGCGGAAGTGTTCGTCGCTCTAGTCGATCCTAAGGTCCCGGCCGGTGGACCGGCCGATGACGGTGAAGACGCAGCCGCCGTCGGCAGAAAGCTGCGCGGTGCCCCGTCGGAAGTTCCTCCGCCAAGCACCCAGGGCGACTTGGGCCGGCGAGGCCTCCTCATTGCTGCCGATCTCCCACCGCACGAGGTTACGGTCCCATGGTCCATGTCGTCGGGGTCGGAGCATAGCCCGTGCGGGAGGCTGCCCTCCCCCGAAGAGCCACACCCGGTGACGAGCCCGCGACGAGTAGCTCGACGAGCCTCTCGTCGTTGACCGGCCCGCAGTGCAGGGTGAAGACCTCGTCGTCCCAGGGAATAGCGTCGGCCCTATGGGGCTCAGCCGGTAGCAGTGCGAGCGGCATCCATCCCGCTTGGCGAGAAGCAGCTAGTGGATCCGACGGGCACCGCCTCAAAGTCCTGGTAGAGGATGGCCCGGTGCTCGTGGTTCGCGACGGCGGCGTGGACGCAAGACCTGCGGTCTGTGGAGTCGGAGATGGCCGGTCCTCGTTTCTGCGCCGTGGCGCTGGGATCAGTCCTCTTCGTCTATGAGTGCGGCCAGCAGCTGCGCCAGGGGGCGGTCGTGGGAGAAATGACAGGTCGGCTTGTGCGTCTTGTAGCGCTCCTCGCAGAGGAACGTCGTGGTGCCGGCTGCGTTGTCGGTGTCCCGGTGGTACGTGGTGCCCGTGCCGCAGACCCGGCAGAACTGGTCGAGCTGCTCGCTGGTGATGATCTGCGAGCCGAAGGTTCCGCAGCGAGAGCAGAAGCCAGCGCCATTGCGGTAGCCACGAGCTTCCCAGTTGTGGGACCCACTGCCGTCGGAGCAGTTCAGGGCGCGCTGGTATTTGGCCCATGCGGTGTCTTCGCATGCCTCAGGAGTCGCGCCTTCGCCGCGGATGAAGGCGGCTTCCGGCGGGTACACCTCCATGAAAAGCATGGTGTACGACGTGCGTTCGCCCTCTTTGGCATTGCGGATGAGGACGACACCGCTGACTGCGCAGACCGCGGTCTCGGCCGGCCACGGGTGCCGGACTTCACAGGGGCCCTGACTGCGGAAGTCGATCGTGGTACCAGTGTCCTGGCAGGTCATAATCTCGCGCACAGTCAGATCTCCTCGTCATCCGCGTCTTCTTCGTCGGGGTCTTCGGTGTCGTCGTGGTCGAACTACTCGGCCCAGATCCCCTCGGTGACGAGGTAGCCCGATGCTCAGGGCGTGGGCTTCCTGGGGTTCAGCGCCATGTACCGGCGCAGGCTCTGCCCTGCACCAGCGAGGGCATCAGTGATCCACTCCGGGAACGTCACGTAGACGAAGTCGAGGGACGTGACCGTGCCGAACAGGAGCATCACGGCCTCGTCGCGCGGAATACCACGGCTCATCAGGTAGAACAGCGCGTCCTTGTCGAGGACCGGCTGTCTGTCCAGGGCATGGAGCATCGCGTCGGGATCAGATACGAGCGTCATGGGGCGGTCTACGACGACATACTCGTGCGGCCACAGGTGCAGGTCTCCCCCGGGCGTGGCGATGATCGCCTGCTTGGGGTGGATCTTCACGCCCCTCGAAACGATGGCCTCGGCGTTCAGCTCGTGTGGGCGGGCTCGCCACATACTCAGGGGCGGCACCCGGAAGCGGGAGCGCAGTTCGGTGAAAGGTTCCTCGACCACGATGATCCAAGCCCCGTCCTCCGGGACGGCTTTGCCGTCCCGTTCGGGGAAGTACATCGAGGGCTCGGCTCCGATCGAAGCTGCGAGGAAAAAACCATCGTCAGCAGCTTCGGCGCGGCGCTCGGCGTCCCACGCCTGCCATTCCGGAGTTCCCTGGGCGTGGCAGGAGTCGGTGTGCTTCTTCGGGACCTGCGTTCCCATGGATGCCTCCGTCTTCGGTGGTGATGGTTCGAGTGATGGCTCAGCCGTGCTCCAGGATGTGGTCGGCTTGTCTGCTGACGATCTGGGTGATCTCCTCGGCAGGCTCTCGAAGACCGGTGAGAGGTTTGAGACCCGGGTCGTGAGCGCCGGGGTCCCCTCGGGTTGCGCGAGCTCTCGGTCGTGGCCGGATGCGAGGAACCCAGGGATCGACATGATGTCGAGCAGGCGATCATCAGCTGTGATGCACCGCGTCCACCTCAATGTTCGCCCGTCGGAACGAGAAGACGCCGGCGCTACCGTTCGCCGGCTGCTACCTGGGAAACTAGCCGGGCGTGCCCCCGGCATCCGCCAACGAGTCCCGGTCGGAGGCCTGCGGCACGCTCGTGTGGTGGCCCCATCCGTAGTCGATCCGGTCGTTCTCTCCCTTACACCAGCACCCGTCGCACGAGTGCGGCATGAGCGGGTGCTGGTAGTCGTGCGGGCGCTGCCGGAATGGAACGTTAGGTAATCGAGCCTTCTTGATGTCTGGTTGACGGCCGATGCGTGGCCCGACCGGTGAACCGGCGAGACGCGTCGGTGTCTTGCTCGGCACATCGGTCGTCGACGTCGCCCTCACGTACAGCCAGTGGCAGTAAAACGTCTCATCAGGAGCATCACCGATGCCCCTGATGAGACGTAGACGTACAAGCGAGGAATGAGCTGAATGCGCGAACACCCGCCCCGTTTCGGCTTCTTCTCCGTCCCCGGGTCGGCTACGCCGGCCCAGCCCCGAGGCCAACACCCTAGGGCGCGAAGCTGAGGTGGCCACTCCGTCAGCCATCGGAACGCGACGCCAGGCGTGCAGCTGGCGGAGTTTCCTGAGGCACGAGGTCGTGGTTCTCACGCCGTATCGGTGTCGTCGGACTCACCCCGGCCAAACAGGAACCCGCGGACATCGCCGTTCTTTATCATGTCCTGTAGATGCGCGAGGAACACTGCGCGCTGCGCTGCCCGACGATCAGCCAAGGGATCGTACTCGCGTAGCGCCTTCAGGTTGACAACCCAGCCGTTTTCGCGGGCGATTGCCTGTTCAAGTTGAGATGTGGGCACAACGTCCATGTTGGTGAAGTCGTGGTCGAACTCCGGCGCGATGTCGAGGCGCTGGCTGGGCTCGTCGATGTAAAGGGTGTCGATACCGACCTGCTGGCCGGTCTGGTTGAACGCCACGAGGAACACACGGTCCGCCCTGGTGGTGTTGTCGACATGGACTGCTGCGACGTCGGCGTCAGCAATGAAGGCCGTCAGCTCTAACTGCTCGTGCACGCGGGCGCGAGCCTCATGACACCACATGAGGCGTCTGGCTTCGTTGAAACCCTTGAATTCATCAGAAGTGGACCCGTCGGTATGAGGGTCGGTCATCGGTCGACTCCTTGATATGCAAGATCCGGGAGGTGTGTGCTGCCAGGGGCGTATTGGATGCCTGATGCAGCGAGCCTGGCTCGGGTCGCGGCGGAATATCCACGCGAAGAAGAATGGGCAGACAGAATCACACCGGCCGCCCTGCGCTTGGCCAGCCGACGCAGGAGCCGGTCGAGCCTGTCCACCGTGGCGCCTGTCAGCGGCCGGGGCCCCAGGGCAAGGAAGACGAGTGCACCCGATGTCTCGGCAGCAGCCATCTGTTCGGCCTTGATTGCATCCCCCGTCAGGGAGACCAGCCCGCTCACCTTGACCCAGCCGCATCGTGCCGCACCCGTTCGAAAGCCCCTGCCAGTTGCCAGAAGGCCCACAGCATCGCTTCAACGAACGCCGCGATGGCAGCTTTCATCGTTCCAAGAGGCCCACGGGCCGGCTCATTGGTCAATCCTGTTCATCTGCTCTCCCCCCGCCCTGAATTCCCGAACTCGTCGGCCAAGCTCGGTGCAGCCAAAGACCCGTTCAACGCGGCGTATGCGAAGCAGCGGGATCCGGCGACGGTCATAGACAAGATCGCGGGACGCCCTACTACGCGGTAGCTGCGGCAGGTTGACCATACTCAGGGGTTGCGCACGAAGAATGCAAGGTACAAGGTATGCAATGTCCGCAGGATGCAGAAAGTGTCGGAGGGAGAGTTCGTGGCTCGCGAAAGGTCTGGTCGGACCGTCGCGCACCTAGTTCTCGCCACTCGGCTTAAAACCTTGCGTGAGGCCGCGGGGATGACCAGAGGGGAGGCCGCCGATGCACTCGGCGCTCACACGGCAACTGTCCGCCGTATCGAACTGGCTGAGACCTCTCTGGACGAGGGGCAAGTCCATACTCTGCTGAAGGCATACGGAGCAGGGTTCGCGGAAATTGAGGAGGTTCTCGGGCAACTCGCGAGGGCCAATCTGCCCGGTTGGTGGCATCCCTGGCGCTCAGTCATGGACTCCTGGCAGCTCGACTTGATGAGCGTGGAGTCCGCGACGAGCATCATCCGCGTCTGGGAACCAGCGCTGGTTCCGGCCCTGCTACGCACCCCGGCCTATGCCCGCGCCGTCGACGACGTTCGCCGGCCGGACCTCTCCCCCGAGGCCAGAGATCAACGAACTGATCTGTTGATGGAACGGCAAAGAAGGCTACGGGACCGCAAGACGCGCCTTTGGGCCCTCATGTCCGCCGCCGCCCTGAATACCACGGTGGGTGACGCAGAGGTGATGAACGACCAGCGACTCGCGCTCCGCGCCGCCGCGGAGCGCTCGGATGTGGCCTTGCAGATCCACCCGCTCAACGGACCGCTCCACGTCATGACCGGAATGCCGACCGTGACTCTGTACCGCGTCGACGTTCCCGAGATTCCAGACCATGCGGTAAGAGAGGGGACCCTGCCTGGAACCGCCGATGTCTCCAACAGCCTCCATACGGTGACGGCCTATCACATGCTGCTTGATCACGCGTGTGTTATCGCACCTCATCCAGACAAATCGAAAGAAGCACTTACCCCATGACAGAGCCAACCCGACTGTCTCCTCAGATCGACACGTCCGTTCCCCACTCCGCCAGAGTCTGGAACTACTGGCTGGGCGGAAAGGACCATTACCCTGCCGACCAGGCCGCCGGCGACGCCTACAGCAGCAAGTACCCCCTCATCGCCCCCTTCGCCGGGGAGTCTCGGGATTTCCTGCGCCGCACCACCACCTTCTTGGCCAGGGACGCCGGACTCCGGCAGTTCATAGACCTCGGAGCGGGGCTGCCCACTTCCAACAACACCCACGAAGTCGTGCAGCGGATCGACCCCACCAGTAAGATCGTCTACGTCGACCACGACCCGATCGTGCTGCTGCACGTCCATGCACTGCTCACCAGCACCCCCGAAGGCGCTACCGCCTATGTCGAGGCAGACATGCGCGATACCGAAAAAGTACTGAGCGGGGCATCTGAGACTCTGGACATGACGCAGCCGATCGGCCTGGTCATCAGCGACGTGCTCGGCCACATCGTCGGCTGGGAGGAGGCCCGCGGGCTGGTCAAGCGGCTGGTCGACCGGCTTCCCTCGGGCAGCTACCTTGCCCTGAGCCACTCCACGGCCGCCGACGCCGCCCACCAGGTCGTGCAGGACGAGTACAACAGCTCGGGCGCCATCCCGTACCTGCTGCGTGAGCCGTCCGTAGCAATCGAGCTCTTCGAGGGCACCGAACTGGTGGAGCCCGGATTCACCAGTTGGCCGCGCTGGCGTCCGGATGCCAACACAGGCACCCTCACCGACCGCGCCGGATGGGGAGGGGTGGCGCTGATCCCGTGACCACGAGCAGTGCGGAGCCCGCCTCGCCCGAGGAGAGCCGGTATCAGGTAATGCGACGGCTCACCCGCGCGGCGGCCCACTCCGATGCTCAACTGATCACCGAGGCCGCGGCCCTGGCCGACGGCTGGGTTGTGCTGGTGGACCTCATGGGCGACGTCATCTGCAGCACCCCTCGCACCGCTGGACCCGAGGGGGTGCGCGCCGCCGCGCACCCCCGGCCCCTTCCCCACCTCACTATCCGCAGGACCACTGACGCGGTGCTCGTCGTCAGCCCCGGTCCCGCAGTTGCCACAGCCCGCGTCGCCCTCATCGCGGAGACCTGTGTTGATCTCCTGCGCATACAGGCCCGCGTCCATCGAGCTGAAGAGACTCTGCGCGCCGAGCAGCGGCTGCACAGCGCCGCACTGCACCTCCTCCTCAACGGCCAGGTGGTGCTGGCCCTCAAGGTCCTGGGAACCGTCGGCGTCACGCACGCCACCGTGTGCCGCTTCACCGGCACCGCCATTCAGGCAGCTCATCAAGCCCTGTGGCGAACAGCCCAGGCCAGTACGCCACAGAACACCCCCCGCGCGCTGATCTGTATAGAAGGCGCCAATCTGGTGATCGTCCTCCTTCACAGCGGCAGCCCCGACATCCGCAAGGTCCTCCCCCGCCTCAGCGCGATAGCCGAGCGGCATCATCTGGCCGGCGGCGTATCAGACCCGGTCCCCCTGGACATAATCGCCACGGCATGGTCCGAAGCAGGGACCGCACGACTCAACGTGAGTGCGGGCCAGATCATCTCCGCAACGGGAATGGGAGCCAAGGGGCTCCTCCAGCTCGTCCCCGTGCACCGGCTGAGCGCCTGGTCGGCAGCCATTCTCCAACCGTTGGGTCGCGACCAGCACCGAACTCTGGAGGCGTACCTGCGGTCTGGATCAGCGCAAGCAGCCGCGTCAGCGCTCGATGTGTCCGAGGGAACGGTACGCACCCGGCTGCGCGGGATCAGCAGCGCACTGGCCGTCGAATTGGACAACGCCACTGTTCAGGCGCAACTGCTTCTCGCGGTACGAACGCCTACGGCTCCCATCAAGGCCCGATCACCCGCATGTCTAATCACCCACCCACCGCTACCGACCGAACTCCTAAGTCCCGACAACGCCTACCAGTGGGCAGCAGATGTTCTCGAACCCCTGGACGCTCCGCTCCGCATCGCTCTTCGGAGCTGGCTCCAGCACCGCGGCCGTACAGCCCCCGCCGCCTCCGAACTGAGGCTGAGCAGAAGCACACTTACCGAGTGGCTTTCCAAGATTGGCGACGCCCTGCACCTGGACTTGCAGTCTGCGGCCGTGCGAGCGGAGCTCCACTTGGCTGCAGAGACGATCGCAACGTCTGAGGACGCACCTGATTTCCTTCCCCGCCGGGGCGGCAGAACCTACCGGAATTGACGGCCTTTCTGAAAGCCCCAGGGGACAGCGACGAGGGCCTGCTCGACCTTCTCGGCGCGGGACATCTGGATCTTCATGCCGCGGCCGCCTTCGCGGCCAGCAACAGGGCGTCCACGATCTCAGCGGGTGTGCGGACAACCGAGTCGCTCCAGTTCGCGATCCGCTCAACCGGGTTCTCGTCCACCGTCACCGAAGCGATGCGCAGCGACAGGTCGGCGACAGCCTCCGCGAGCAGCCCGTCCAGTTCCTCCGGCGGCTGAGGATCCTCCGTCACCGCGATGGACAGGGCACCGAGAGCGCACACGCGGAGGCTGCTGCGGGGCTGTTTGCCCTCGGAGTGCAAGTCGTAGAACCAGTTCTTGCAGTGACCGTTCGTCTGAACTACATCGGCCGCCTTCTCGTACACGACCGCGAGCTGCGGGTTGTTCATGGCACCCCTCCACGGGTGCGCTTGGGCTGGCTGAGCACCCAGCGCCCCGCCGTCTGCGCCTCGACCACGGCGGCCGGTACGTCCCAGTCCTGTTTGCTGCGCGCCGGGATACCGATGGCGGTCATGACGACACCGCTGGCTTGGTGCCGCAGTAGACGCAGTGTCTGCCGTCCACAAGGAACGCGCTGTGCTTGAAGAAGTGCGGGCCCGAGTCGTTGCCAACCTGGTTCCGGAGGCAGGGCTCCGGCACGTCAAGGCTCTCGATCGAGTCCGTGGGAGTGGTCATGACGCCACCACCTGACAGGCCGCGTCGTACACGGGCGTCGCGTCGAACTTGCGCTGATATCGCCACTGGGGCTTGGTAGTGGTGTTCTCGAGCCACTTGATCGGGCCGTGGCACTTCCGCATCGGGTTGTGGAACCACGCCCGGCGGAAGGCGAGTTTGCCGCAGCCGGGGCAGGCGATCTGTGGGCCGATCGTTCTGCCGTAGCCCCGGGAAGCGAGGGCATCCTGGCGCTCCCACTGCTCCGGCCGCCTCAGCTCAAGATCGCCTCCGATGACGTCTGCGTCCTGCAGAGGGATGTCCGACCAGTCGTCGCCGTAGTGGGCGAGAGCCTGATCCTCGTCCTCGGCGTCGACCCAGATCACCTTCGTGGTCGTCTCGACGACAATGATCGGGAAGCTGCGATCTTCGATGCCCCATGCGTTACGGGGGGTGGCCGCTTGCAGTAACTCGTTGACGTTCCAGTTCGGTTCTGCCGGGACGGGACGCGGCCAGCGCTGGTTGAGGTACGCGTGGTCGTCGGAGTGACGGAGATCCTTGTCGCACGTCTCGTAGATGCCGCCGGGCTTCGGCTCTCCACAGTTCATCGCGCACCCCCGTTCAGCAAGCAGTCGGCAACGTGGTGGTACACCACAGGGATGGTGACGTCGTCGTTCTCGCGGACCGGCTTGCAGGTGCAGAGCCTCGACTTAAGCTCGGCGACCTGGGCTCGCAGCTGCTTCAGTTCGTCGCGCTGCTCTTGCCACACGGTGACGCCGGTCTTCTCGATCCTGCGACGCTCGATGAACTCCGCCATCGCAGCTTCGGCTTGGGCGACCGTCTCGGCCGGAACAGCGGCAAGCATGATGTCCGCCAATGGCTCGCGGAACGTGTCGGCCATCCCGGCGCCCCAGAGCGACCAGTCCAGCAACGACCACAGCGGGCCGTCCTCCGACGGCCGGGCCGCGCATGACTGGGCTCCACGGTTGAAGCGAGAGGTGAGCCCACGCTTGGCGTCCTCGTCGTCGAGGACCTCCATCTCGCACTCGTCGATCAGCTTGGAAGCCGCTTCATCCGAGTAGCAGGCGCCAGTCAAGGCGCGGTACAGAGCTTCACGGGCCGGGGCGATCCCGGGCTCGCGGTCTTGCGATGATGAAGACACGAGGTGCCTCCTTCTCTTGCAGTAGGGGTGGAGCTCGGAGGGCCATCTGCCGGGAAACAGGGAGAAAATCGTCTCTTTCCGCTGAGCGAGGACCTTGATTCAAGAGCATCGGTGGTGTCGACGAACTCCTCGTAGGCCTTCAGAGGACGGCTCGCGCACCCAGTGGGCCAACGCCGGTTCTGGGTGCCGCAGGAGCCCTCGACGGACTCGCGGTCGCGTTCCTGATGCTTGCGTTTGCCCCTGGGGGCCATCGCCTCAGCTGGTCGAGAGGGCACTGGTCCGGAGAGACGCAGTGTTGCTTCATCAGGCCCCGGAGCTGCCTTCACTCTCGGTGTCGTCCTCGTGGATGGGCTGAACGGTGTCCAGGTCGACGAGCTGGCCCACGCGAAGGGAGTTCAGTCCGCGCAGCGTCGCGACCAGCTGCTTCCGCTCCGCGATGCCCTCAGGGCTCAGCGGCCGGCCGTCCTGCCTGAAGTTGCCCTCCTCCAGAAGCTGTTCCAGTGAGATCTTCCAGTGGTCGACCTGGTACTTCTTAATCCTCTGCTTGCGGGCCATACTTCAGTCCTTGCTCGAAGGGCGTGATGTGTGGTGGAGGCTGCGGGGCCGACCTGGATCCAGCGCGAGCACGTCGTCGGCGGCACAGGAGTTCTTCTTCAGGTGGCTGGCGGTTACTGTGCGCTTGCGGAGTCTGGAGGCAAGACGGCCATACTCTCGGCTGCACCCCGCGGGCTTTACGCCGGTGGCGCCCGCCTCGCGGTTGTGCTCACCGATCACCGGGGCCTGTTGGCAGCCGAGGTTCTCCAGGGCGGTGGTTCGCATCGTCGGTCTGCAAGGCGATCTTCGTGTGGAGGGTGGATGCCCCGGCGGTCGAACAGCTTCATGGCGGCGTCACAGTTGGGCACTCGTGCGGGCCGTAGGCCGTGATCGTCAGTATCGCGTGCGTGGTCTTCGGGAAGTCACGCTTCGCGGTGGGGGCATGAGGAAGGTCCTACGTACCGATGGACAGATGCGCCGTCGGAGCACGTTCCTGAGGAGCCCTCCGGCGCCTGATTGGCGGCCGATACGCGTCTTGGCCAGGGTGCTGATGTGTCTCATCGACGTCTTCTTCGGGGCTTCGGCGACCTGCGTCGCCTTCGTCTCCGGCGAGTGGTTGCTGCAGCGTCTCGTCAGGTACACCACCGCTACCGGGGAATGCCCCTGACGAGACGTCAAGGGGGGAGAAGGGAACGGGCCGGATGCACGAACACCCAGCACCTCCGGTATCGTTCTCGCTCCCGGGTCGGCCATGCCGACCCAGACCCCCGAGGCCAGCGCCCACAGAGCGCGAAGCCGACGCCTGCGCCCTTCATGACCGGCGGTGATCCGCTGCATGAGTTCCAGCAGCACTATGCGGCCGGCGCGATCTCCAGGGGCTGCAGGCGACGTCCGGCGTTGAGGTGGCATTCACTGGCGGCTGATGGCCCTGACCCGGAGCCCACAGCCGAGACGTCCGCGCCGACCGGTCAGTCCTGCGGGCCCGCCACGACGCCCAGGACGGGTGTTCCGTCACCGGCATGGGGTCAGCGTCGCGGTCCTGCTCCGCTGTCATGGCCGGTGCAGGCGTCCGTCTGTCCCGCGTGGGCCGGGCCAGGGGCTACGGAACGGGGGACCGGGCTGCGCACGTGTTCTCTAGCGCGGTGAGTGCAGAGCACATCTCGTGCATGGTGCTCCACATGTTGGCCCGGCATTGGGTGACGGCTGGAAGGCCGGTCAGTTGTTCCTCGTAAAAGGCGCGGCCGACCGGTGTCGGGGCGACGAAGGTGTCGAGTTCGGGTTGTTCATCGTCGGCGAGACGCCTGACGAGCCCAGTGGCGAGCAGGGGCGCTACGTGCAGCTCGTAGCCGCCGAGGACATGCATGTACTTGGTGTCGTTGCCCTCCGCTGCGCCGCGCAGGATACCGAGGGTGCGAACCCAACTGACGGAGTCGAGGGTGCGCATACGGGTCTACCTTCCAGGGAGGACGGGTGGCCGGGTGCTTCCCGCAGGCTGGCGTAAGGGTGCGAAGCCGAGTCAAGCGGTTCGCGGCGGGGGCGAAGAGTGCGCGAATCCGCGCCGGTAGACGAACCGGAGTCGAGCCGCGCCGACCAGCCCCGATTTGGGCTTTATCATGTGGGGAAACGGGCGCAAAGACATGTCGATCGAACCCCGTTGTGAGAGAAGGCGACGGCCCAGCAGAGAGATCACAACCGGGCCGTCGTCAGATGGGAGAGGTTCGGCATTCAGAACCGCTCGGAAGCCCAGAGGTCGTTGAGGTCCTCGCGGATCTCCTCCTCCAGCGCGGCGAGGAGCGCCTGCTCGGCGGCGAAGTCCCCGGAGACGGCCTCAATGAGGTCGTCCTGGACCTGCTGCTTGTCAGCGAGCACCGAGGGCATCCGCTCGTCCTGGGTGCCCTTGGCGATGAGCCGATGGATGGTCACCGGCTGTGTTTGGCCAGTGCGGAAGAGCCGGCCGTTGGTCTGCAGGTAGTGCTCGAGCGAGAACGGCAGCGTGTACCAGATCATCGTCGAGCCGCCCTGCTGCAGGTTCAGGCCGTGCCCTGCGGCTGCAGGGTGAAGCACCATCACCGGGATCTGCTTGGCATTCCACCGGCGGACCATGTCGCGCGAGCCGTCGAAGGCCTGCGCGTCGATGCCGACCTTCTGGAGCCGCGTGAGCAACTGCTCCTTGTCGGACTTGAAGTGATAGGCGATGAGCACGGGCTCGCCGCCGTTGTTCCGCACCAGGTACTCGGTCATCTCGATCTTCTTGTCGTGGATGACCTCGTACCGGCCCTTCGTGTTCGGGTCGTCAGGATCCGCGGTGTAGAGCGTGCCCGAGGCGAACTGCATCAGCTTGCTCGTCAGCACCGCCTGGTTCGCGGCAATGATCGATTCGACGCTCTGCGTCAGCTTCCCGTCATCGTCGGTGTAGGTCTGCACGATGTCCAGGACCAGGTCGCGCTTGAAGTCCTTGTAGGTCTGAAGCAGGTCCGGCGGGAGCGTGACATTGACGTCCTGGATGCTGAGCGCCGGAAGCTGCAGGCTCGTGTTCTGCGCGCTCATCACCAGGTGCGAGATGGCCTGATGGATCTCGGTTTCGGCGTTTGCCGTGGGGATCCACTTCGCCGGTGTCGTGGTGCCGGGCACCATCTTCGGCGTGAACCAGCGGTTGCGGTACGCGGTGATGTTGTGACCCAGCGTCTGGCCCTGGTCGAGCAGGTAGACCTGGCTCCACAAGTCGTGGAGACCGTTAGGGCTGGGCGTTCCCGTCAGCTCGATGAGTCGGTTCATGGCCGGCCGCACCGTCGCCAGGGCCAGGAAGCGCTGCGAGTCGTGCGACTTGAAGCCCTGGGACTCGTCGATGATGACCGTCTGGAAGGGCCAGATGATGGTGTTCTGGCCGTTGATGTTCTGGAACGGCAGCTGGTCGACCAGACCGAAGCGGCATCCGGCGCAGCCTGCTCCGGTGCAGGTCCGGCAGGCATGGGTTTCGTGCGTCACCAGGGCCGACTTGACCAGCTCCTGAATCCAGGCTTGAACCTTGGACTTAGAAATCGGGTTGTTGACGTCGACGGCGACCAGGCCCCGGTAATCGGCGATTAGCTCGTCCTGGCTCAGCGGCCCCCGTGCTCGGAGCAGATCCAGGATATCGATGGCCTCGGACGAGACAGTCGGGGCAGCCGTGGCACCCGGCACTGGGGTGATGAGCCTTCTCCTTTGGGAAGACTGTGTGAGCAACTCCTGGTTGATGAAGTACATCGTCGGCGGGTCAGTGAAGACCTCCTGGAAGCGCTGGAGGCGCTTGGCCTTGGCCAGCTTCCTGTCGTTCTCGTTGACGATGAGCGACTTCGTGCGGATGGGGAAGCCCCACTTCTCGATCTCGTCAATCCAGGTGGATCGGGCGATCGCCACGGGTGCTACGACGAGAATGTGGCCCATCGGGCGGACCGTCTGCAGAACACTGAGGGTTGTCAACGTCTTGCCGGCCCCTACCCCGAGCCATGCGCCGGCGAAGGGCCGGTCGACGAGGAAGTCGTGGATCTGCTGCTGATGCGGCATCAGCGAGATCGAGGATGGAGTGGTAGCCGGGACGACAGCCACGGTCATATCGCTGGTCCTGCCTTTCTTCAGTGGATGGTAAGACACCCCATGTCGTTGGGGTGTCAAGCCGGCTGGGAATAGGTGTGGTGTGACCACGCGGTTGCTTCGTCGTAGTGAGTGCGGGTTTTAAGCAGCCGACGCGTTGTCTGTCGTAGTAACGGCCGGTGCCGGGTGGAGCCCTCAGCGCGCAGAAGGTTGGGTTTGGAGGTCGCCGGGGAAAGCCGCACGCAGGGCGCGCAGCCGCTGGAAGGTGCGGGTGAGTTCCCGGATCTAGGCCGTTTCGTTTGGATCATCAGGCTGCACCAGGGAGACAGGGGCGAGCGCGTGGGCTACGTCGTCGTGGAAGGGACCGTCGCCACGGAGTCCATCGAACCCTGGTCCTGGCGCCTGCTGGCCTCCTTCTCCACCGCCCCGCACTGGGCCGCAGCCCTGCAGAGCAGCTGCCAGTCCCTCGGCCTGACCGCCCATGTCCGAGGCCGGATGGCTACTCGTTCACGACTTGAGCTGACCTGCCGCCCCCGACGGGCACACTGACGGATTGCACTGGTCGGCCCGGCAGTTGTTCACGCCACCGCCCCTGACTCCTCGTCGCGCCTGACGTAGCGGCGCCGCTCGTGTCAGTGCCCTGGGGCAGGATTGCAGGATGACCGATCTTGTACAGAACCTGTTCGACCCCGGAAACGACTGGAGCAATCGCACACGGCACCGATTTACTGGCTTGTCACCAGAGCTGATTGACCTGGTCCTGCACTTGGGTACCACCTCCGAGTTCTGGGACTACCGCTACAAGGTCGACACCGTCTGGAAGCGTCGAGCCAAGGCCCTGCTCAAGACACCCGGCGCCCGCGAGCTGGTCCAGTACGCCGTCCGGGAACTGGCCCAGTCAGGCTCCTTCCACGGCGTGACCGATCCGCGACACGTCATCAGGGAGCTCGGACAGACGAAGCCTCCTGCCCTGGCTCGGAGCCTGGCGATCGGTGCAACGCTCGCCGCAGGATGGCTCGCTGGGGACACAAGCGAACTCGCCGAAAGCCTCGCTGTAGTGGGCCGCAAGAACGCGCAGGCCATGAGCACCCATTACCGGGTGGACGACGACATCGCTGGCGCTGCATTCCTGGCCCTGGGCGAACTGCCCGGCCGGGACGCATTGGAGGAACTATGGGCACTGCACTATTGGGTCGTTCCGGCCCGGCACTCGCACAAGGTCCTGGTGAAGTCCGTAAAGAAGGCCGCGACCCGCGCCGGGGTCCCACCCCACGAGCTGGCCGAACGCACGGTGCCGCGTCACGGACTGGAACCGGACGGAACGCTGACGCTCGGCTGGATCGGGCGCGGCGCACACTGGTGGAACGCCGCGCTTGACGCGGTCATCGCGGTCCACGACAGTGGCCAGGTGACCGTCGACTGGATAGATGACGAGAACGCAACGCACACGCGCACCACGGCACCTTTCCGATCCCCCGCCGGCTACAAGACGCGAACCCGAGCCGAAAGCGTCGACGGTGTGCGGCGTCACGCCCAACGCATCGTGAAGACCCTGGCCGCAGAGCGGCTCCGACTCGCCACCGCGGCCTCCGAAAAGCGCACCTGGCTCTGGTCGGACTGGTCGCGGTACTACCGTGACCACCCGATCACCAGCGTGGTCACGCGTTCGTTGGAATGGGAGTACGAGACACCTGGCGAACACGGCTACCGGCACCTCGGCACCAGCGCCGCCGGCGTCGAGATCGAACCCACAGCACGGGTCCGGCTGCGGCCCGCCGGTTCCGGATCAATCACCGGCCGAGCTGCCTGAGCAGTAGGTTGGCACGCACTCCGCCCTGTACGGCTCCTCCCCCAGGAACCGCACAGGCTGGGTATTGCGGGCTATCCGGCGGTGTGGGCCTCGGTCGGAGGCGGTGCTACATCGCCCGCGAGGGCGTGCACGAACAGCCATTCCATCGTTCCGAGGTGGTACGGCTGCTCGACGTACTCCACCGTGTAGCCGACTCGTTGCAGGACTGCCGTCAGCTCCCCGTACGCCGCCTTCGTGTCGATGGCCAGTTGGTCAGCGGCCTCCTGGTCCCGCAGTGCTGCTGAGCGGCGGGCCCAGGAGTCGTCGAGGGTGTAGCGGATCTCCTTGCACTCCACAGCGCCCTCGGGCCAGCGTTCTCGCCGGACATGGTGCATTGCCCAGCTCGGTCCCGGGATCGGGACGTTCGGGCCGACCGGGCACCCCTGCCGATATCCAGCGGCGACTAAGTGCCCGGTGACGTGCTGATGAGGAATGTCCATGCGCTGGATCGTAGCCATGATGCAGCGCGCCTACCGGCCAGTTGGCCAACTCGCGGACGTCGCGCTCGGTGGCGGGCTGCGCTGATGTGTCGACGGCCAGTAAGGCCCATGGTGTGGGGCCCTCCCGCTTGCCTCGGAAGGGCCCCACACCATGGGCCTCAGAGTTCGATCTGCCGTCCGGTCCGGGGGTCAAACGCCCTGTCAGCCCCCCACTCGCAGGCCTCCTCAACGTTGCGGAACCGATCCTGCGCGGTGACCACCTCGATCTCGCAGGCCTTCTTGCCCTCGTTCTGCCAGGCCCTTTCCAGGGCCATGGTCCCACCGGGGAAGCACAGGCGGCCCTGCATCTCGCGAGTGAGCTCGAAAGTCTTGACCTTCTCGCCAATCACGTTGGTCTCGGCAGCGGAAAGCCTCGGCATCCTGATCGCCTACCCTACTTTGATTTGTCATAGTTCATTCTGACATCCACCAATTTCCAGGGCCCCTAGAGTCATGGCCTGACCAACGAACCGGCATCCCTTATCAACAGCGACGCGCTCGACAAGGCCCTCGCTGCCGTCGCGGATCCCGTTGCCCGGGAGCCGCCCGTGACCTTCATCCACGCGCTCTGGCATCGAGACTTCTCGGGTCAGGCGGGACGGTGCGAACCGCGGGCGGCCGATGTCCTTGGTTTCGTACTGCGGCCGCTGGGGCGCAGATGGGTACTTGCGGGTCATGGTGCTGTTCTCTGTTAATCGGATGGAGACTGGAGGAGGTGCGCGATGAACGTGTCGACGCCCGGCATGTCGTCAACGACGTGGACTTCAGCTCCGTGACAACGCAACTTGGCGTGCATGAGCTGCTGCAGCTTCCGCAGCCGGCCGCCAGGGCGCTTGACCTCGACGAACACAACGCGGCCCAGGGCAACGACGATCCGGTCGGGCACTCCCCCGCGGGCCGGCGAGACGAACTTCAGACACAGGAAGCCGTGTGCCCGGCACTGGGCCAGGAGGTAGTCCTCGATGACCCGCTCACGCGGGGACGTCATCGGCTCTGAGTCTTCTCGTCCGACGAGGCCGTCGGCGTGCCGTACTTCAGCTCACCGGGCCCGACGAGGCGTAAGCCCGTGGGGTGCTTGTGCATTCGGGAGACGCTGAGGGTGGAGTACTTCGTGCCGTAGTGATCCCGGACTTGGGCCTCCCCGTCCGCAACGGACTCGACGACGCGGCGCTTGCTCTGTCGGGTGTCGAGGTCTTCCCAGATCTGGCCCCGGCGGACCAGGATGCCCTCGCGGGTCGTGTTCTTCTCCTGCTGGGCCTGGGCGTCGTCGTCCTGGGCGGAGGTGTCGGTCGGCACGGCATCGGACACGATCTCGTACTTCTTCAGGAACGAGCCGAGCTTGGTGACCGTCCGACGCTGCGCTCGATGATGGACCGAGCGCCGGAACTGGAAGGGTGAATCTACGTGAAGGACCTTGGTCAGGACCCCATCACTTTTGCGCCGCCAGCGCTGACCGGGCTGGACTGGTTCGGGGGCGGCACTCATAACTTGTCGCCTCCTTCAACGGTGCGGACGGGACGTGTGGTCCGGAACATGACGTCTCTCGATTCTCTTGCCGTGGCGAGCCAGACTCGCCTTCGACTCGAATTGGACTCGGGTGCCGAGCAGCGTCGTGTCGGCACGACCCGGCACCTGCGGTCGGATGGTGGTGCGGGGAGCTGATCAGGAGGCGTTCTTCCAGTTCTTGGTGAACGTCTCGTCGAGCATCCGGGCGTAGATGGCGAGGTCGAGCGCCCCGATGAGCTGCGCGACCCGGGAGGCAGGCAGAGTGCGGAGGTCATCATTGACGACGACCATCGACCACCTCGGGTCGATGCTGTTGATCCGGCGGATCACGACGTCCTGGTCATCGGGGAGCAGCGTGAGGCCATCGGAGGTGCTGGCTTCGCTGCGGTTCTTCGCCCACCCGTGATGACGTAGGACCTGAAGCGCGATCGGGTCGCGCCGCACCCCGGAGTTGCCGGACTCGCGACGCTTGGCCTGGCTGACCGGGTTCACCTTCCACGCGCCGGCGTTGTGCAGACTCACGGCTCCATCGCTACCGTTGTGGACGATGAAGACCCTGTTGACCATCTGCAGAGCGCGCGGGTTCACCAGCTGCGCATCAGTATCAACGTCTTCGGCCTCGCCACTCACGGATCCAGCGTTGAGAGGGTCAGCGGCGAACGGGTAGGTGATCGAGCTCCGGGACGCGGCGATGACGTTCTGGAACAGCAGCAGCGTCTTGACCGGATCGTCGGGGGAAATCGCCTCCTCGATCATCTTCCGGCCCAGCGCGGAATCGAATGACTCGGCAAGAGCCCCCTCTCCCCTGCCGGCGACGGCCTGCAGGTAGCGAGCCAGGGCGAAGTCGATCACAGCAGGGTGGGCCAGCGACTTCGTCGGGGTCGGACCTGCGTGGCAGGCCAGCGTTCCACCGGAAGCAGTGATGATTGGGCTGTCCGCGACGGTCCGGCCTTGCCCGGGTGCTTCCAGTTCGAGCCGGTTGTTCGAGTCTTTGCTGATGAGGAACATCAGTTCCGGCTCGATGGCGATGCCGATGGCCTTCTGCTGCTCAGCGAGCACGCGGTTGTTGGTGGCCTCGTCGAAGTCGTTCTCCCCGACGACGGAGTAGAGACCGTCGGTGTTTGTCGAGATGATCCGTGCGCCGCGCAGCGTCTGTGCCTGCCCGATTCGCCAGCTGAACAGCTGGCCGAGGATCCGCATCGAGATGGTGCGGTTGTTCATCCGGATCGGGGTCCGGTGGGCGGCGTCAGCGGCACCAGAGGCTGAGTTCAGGATCAGCTTCGTACCGTTGCGCAGGGTCGTGAGCCGGGCCTTCTCCTCAGCGGAGATCCCCGGCTTCTTTATCGCACGACCCAGGCGCTCCTTCTCGAAGAAGATCGTCGTGTAGCGGTCCTCGCCCAGCTCCGGGTTCCAGAATGCCCTCATGTTGCGCAGCAGGTTCGGGTAGTAGCTGGTGAAGTCCTCGTGGATCACCAGACCTGCCGAGGTCCGGGCGAACTTCGGGTGCAGCTTGGTTGACTTGTCGGTCTTCGCGATGAACAGCTCGGGGGCTTTCTTCGACGGCTCGTCACGGTACGCGGCCTTGGCCTCCGAGGTGACGGCCAGGACGAGCTTGCCGTCGAGCACCGTCCCGTCGGCCAGGCGCACATGCAGCGCTTCGGCCTCCGGTCGCTGAGCAGCCAACAAACCCGCCGGATCCGGGACCTGAGCCTGCGCACGCGCAAGCTGCTCGGCCTGATCCGGGTCCGCGTTCTTCGGCTTGCGGTACTTCACCTTCTCCGGATCCGAGCCCAGCAGCACGAGCCGTTTGTCGACGGACGTGCCGTCGGGCAGCGAGAGCCGGTTGTGCTGGCGCTTGGCCTCGGTCACGAAGGCTCTGGCGTTGGGGTAGATGAGACGGGCGATGCCGATCATGGCCGCCTGCTCCCGGTGCTCGAAGGAGTCGGTGTCGAAGACGCTCATGTCGGCTTCGGCTCCGTGTATACCGCCCGTGCTGAACGTGGCGAAACACGACGACGGGGAGGCGTCCCGATGGAAGTAGGGCACGTTGCTCGGCGTCTTCGGCAACTCGCGCAGGTTTTTGGCCGGGAGGCTGAACAGGTCCCGGTACTCCTCGGAATCGTTGAAGTTCTGCCCCTCGATCGAGCGGTAGTAGTCGACGACCTGTATGAACTGGCGGTGCGCTGCGCGCTGCTCCGGCGTCGCCTCGGGGTGCGCGGCGGGGTCCGGAGCTACGTTCTCCTCGAAGAAGCGCAGGCACTCGTCGAGTACGTTGACCGGGCAGATTCCCCGCTCCTTGGCCACCTGGGCGTCCGGGTAGAGGTAGGACACGGCCTCGATGTCATTCAGCGCGGTGTACGGCGCGAGAATGCGGCCGACGAACTTCGCCGAGGACGAGTCGATGGTCAACCGGTCTCGGCGCACGGAGCCGTTCTTGGCGTAGACCGTCTCGGAGTACTGCGCCAGCAGGCCGGCCTTCAGGTCGAAGTTGCTGGCGTAGGCCGGGTGCTGGAAGAGCTGGGCCAGGCCCACGCAGTCGGAGACGTTGTAGGCCAGCAGCTCGTAGAGATCCTCGATCGTGGCGATCTGGGTGTCGTGGCTGAGCTTCTCGGATTCCTTGATCTGGCGGCCGAGCATCCCGAGCAGGCGCTTGAGGCTCACCTTGGTCTGGAGCTCGTTGAGACGAGCGACGTCCAGATACCGGCCCGAGTGAAGCATGGCGCGGCGGATCTTGGCAGCCGGGGCGTCCCAGCCGAGGTAGCCGGGCATGTACTCGATGTGCTCGTTGAACAGCTTGTCGTTGTGCTCGCGCATCTCGCGCGCCGTGGTCGGCTGGAAGAGACGACCCGAGTGCGGAGCCGGGAAGGTCTCCATCAGATACAGCGCGAGCATGACCGTGTCATAGTTCAGCGAGTTGTACCCAGCCAGGAACGGGTGCTTCAACGGGTCGTACTCGAGATCCGTGTCGCAGACCGGGCGCAGGCCTGTCGGATAGGACGAGACCGCGGCACGGTCGTTGACCAGATCGGCGTTCGAGAGGCCCACCAGCTCGGCAAGGCGGAGGTTGCCCCGCTCGCCGCGCAGGTTCCACAACTGAATGCTGACTGCGGGAAGGCCCGGGTTGGAGCGCACCACGGTTTCATAGAGTGCCTGCGGGTCCACGGCATCGGAGAGCCGCTGGGCGTCGGCGAGGAAGAAGATCTCCAGGTCGTCGACGGCTCCGTCGGGCCGCGGGGTGTACGCGCAAAGAGTGAAGACGTCCGACAACGACTCGATGTCGTAGAAGCTGAAGCGCGCCCTCGAAGCCGTGACGGGTGTTCGCTGTGTGGTCATGATCGGGGATCTCCTTTCGTCGGTCCGACCATCACGGCCGGTATCTGGGGAGGAGGCACGCGGCCTCAGAGGGAGTCGAGAGGGGGCCGGTGCAGGGCATCCGTACGTCGGGACGCCTCACTCTTGAGCCGGGGCATCTCCCCGGGGTCCGCCGTGATCTGCGAGCTGACGACGAGGTTGGTGATCCGCTGCTCGTGCACGACGTCGGACATCGCCGCTCATGCCCCCAGGCAGGTTCGCAAGCGGCCGGGGTGAGTTCGCCGGGTGCGCCAGCGGCCTTGGCACTGGCCGCATCAGTCCTCTTCGGCGGTCGTGCCGTCGGTCGGGGCCGGCGCGCCCGTCTGCCGGAGCAGGCCGCGGTAGCTGGCGGACAGCTGCAGCTTCGGCTGGGATGTCTTCAGCGCATTGCTGCCGTTGTTGCTCGGGTTCGCCCACTTCTTCAGCTCGTACTCGGCGATGAGCGGCTCGGGGCTGCTCATCATCGGGCCGGGTCGGATCTTGCGGGTCTTGTCCGGGCAGTGCCACAGGGCATCCGGCCGGACGATGGCGACCAGGTCGGTGATGAACTGCTTGTTGCCGACCGGCGAGCCCGAGGGCGAGACGTCGGTGAACCAGGCCTTGTACAGGTCGTAGAGGAACGTGAACGGTGCCAGATCCCAGACCAGCCGGCCGCGGAACTCCTCCCAGAAGGCGCGCACGGGGTCGTTGGCCTCCTTGTACTCGGCCAGGACCGCCTTGGTCGCTACCGGCTCGGAGAGCTGGTAGTAGTCCCCCGGAGAGGACGTGCCGGCGCGGTTGATCGCGTGCCAGAAGACGTACTCCAGGACCTCGGGGCGCTGGAGGTAGTCGTCCTTGATGTACTTCTTCTCGGCTCCGGTGAAGCTCTTGGTGAAGGGCACGAATTGCTGCCGCCGGTAAAACGACTCGGACTTGTCCTTCACGCGCGGAAACTCGTTCAGGCACTGGACCATGAAGCCGAAGAACTGGTAGGCGATCGGCATCCGGTACTTGCGGTTGATCTGGATGACGTCGTTGGTCACGATCGCCTTCAGGTTGGCCGCCTTGTCGATGAAGGTGCCGACGTCATTCTCGTCGACGATGATCGCGTTGGCGCGCACCAGCGGTTCGAGCGCAAAGTCCTTGCCGAAGTCCGAGAGCGGGATCGAGGTGTGCGCACCGCTGCCGACCAGATTGCGCATGAGCGCGCAGAGCGTGCCCTTGCCGTTGTTGCCCTGCTCCGAGTAGAACCAGGCGGTCTTGCCCCAGCGCACGTGCGGCCGGATGATCGCGCCGATGATCTCCCAGATCAGATCGGCGAGACCCTCGTCACCAGGCTGGTCGAAGAGCTCCTCGATCCAGGAAACGACGTCCCAGTTTCCGTCCTCGGGGTGCGTGATGATCTGCTGCGGGGCGTCGTCCACATAATCGACATCATTCTTGGTCAGCAGCACGATAGCGGGGTCGAAGGGGTGGACCTGCTTGGGCTCGAAGTGGAAGTCCTTGCCGAAGACCGTGACGTCCAGTGGTTCGGTGCCGTAGAAGACGATGCCGTTGCGCGCGGCGATGAAGTCACGGTTCGTGCTCTGGTGCCGGCGCGGGCTGTCCTCGCGCAGAACGGCGAGGACCTCGGCGAATTCCTTGAGGGTCAACTGGGTGTTGTACATGCGAACCGCGGTGCGGATGTCGTCCTCGCTGGTGGTATACGTTCCGCGCGCGCGGCCGTTGGCCTGGTACATCGCCAGCAGGTCGTACTCGCGGTCGGTGTCCTTGGCGTTAGGTGCGATGCGGATGACGTGGTGCAGACGCAGCAAGATCTGCGCGACCTGCCAGTACGTCAGACACCGCAGCAGCGGCAGCCTCTCGGTGGCGGTGGCCGCTTTGAAGTTCTCCGACTTGCAGACGCCATTGACGATCGCCAGCAGCTGCTTCTCCAGGACGCGAGGCGTCGGAGGGGTGTCTAGATCGATGTGATCGAGGTAGACCGCAGTGACGTACGTGATGATCTCGTTCTGCGGAGCCATGTCGTCGCGGCCCGAGAAGTACTTCATGACGCTGGACAGGACGTCGGCGACGGGGTTGGTGCGCGGTCCGGCGATGCAGCCGTCGGCAGGTAGAGACGTGGGGGCATCAGGAGGCGTCATGTCGCTGCTTTCTCGATCGAGATCCTGCCGGCGATGCGTGGGAAGCCGATTGGACTCGCAATCGAATGGAACGTGATCTCAACCGTATGCCATCCGAGTATCCTATCGCAACGATTCAATCATCATTCAACAAGAGGAATACCGGGGTCCTCCATGGCGCGCAAAAGAGATCCGGATGGGCCACCGACAGGCACCGAGGGGACGCGCGCGACCGCCACGGCCGTACCACACGCCTCGCAAACCTGGATCAGACGTGAGAATCAGTGACCCGGGGGTGCACACCTTCGGAGTTACCGACTTCCCATGCTCGACCATGCACCCGCGGGCGGCGTGAGCCGCCCGGCCCGTTGGTCGAGGTCCGGAGGAGTTCTTCCGGCCAGCCGGGCCAGCCACTGCCAGCACACCGACCGAACGTCCCCCCAGGACGGTTTCCAACGCCTCATACCCTGCAGGGGTATCGGTGCCTGTACCACTTGACGTGGTACACCTATTTTCCCAGGTCAGAGCAGAAATCTCGGGAGCCCAAGAGCAGGGTGTACCACGTGACATTTTCTACGTGGTACAGGCATTTACCCAGGTCGGGAAGGGGTTATATACCCCCTGTACCACTTGTACCGGAAAATAGAGACTGGATACATGCGCAAGAGGGGGCTAACGAAGCAGGCCGTCCAGCCAGCGCTGGAGCCGGTCGGCGCTCTCGAACACGTCCCTATGTAAACGATGAAAAAAGTTTGGTACACGTGGTACATCGATGGGAAACGCAGGTTGACCAGGCAAAACGTCGTACCACCTCGCTTTTCCCACGTGGTACACCCGGTGCGAGGCAGACCCTCGTGGGACAGGTGTCCTCCCACGTCAGACGTGAGTTCCGGAGGTGTACCACGTCTCGTGGTACACGCGGGGCTTCAGCGGCCCGGTGCGCATTCCTGGCGACCACCCTGAGGCAGCCTCCCGCGTCGGGTTGCTGCGCGGCTCTCAGGCGGCGCGACCAGATCTGAGCGAGGGACCGCCGCGCGCTGGCCTGGACCGGCCTACACGATCTACCAGATCGTGTAACTGGTTCGTGTAGCGCGAAAGCGGGCCGGCCTCGGCGCTCTTAGGCTCATCGAGAGCCCCTGACGGGCCCTCCGGACATGATTCAGAGTTGCGCCAGAGTCGCTTCGTTCACGAGACTTCACTCGAAGCGAAAGGGGCTGGACTGGCATTCGCCGCTCATTGCGAGTGATCTGCGCCAGCTGCTATCGTTGGCGCCAGGTGATCGATGTTGCACTGGAACGTGAAACCAAAGAGGCCGGAGAGTCTCCCCGTGGGAAGGGAACTCTCTGGCCTCTTTGCATGTGCCGTTGACTACGAGGCGCGGACGGCGCGCATCACCTAAGGGGTGACCGTGCTCCAGCCCCGCCGGTATCCCTCATTGGGGGACACAGAACTGCGGCTACGGGATCGCTCGTCCGATTCGACGACGTACAGGATCTCGTAGGAAATCGTGGTGTTGAGGTTGAGCGGGTTCTTGCTCTGACGCTTCTGCACAGTGATCTTGTGGCAGCCGCGAACGGCCTCGACCCGATCGAAGAACTGGCGTAGCCTCGCGCCCACGCGCCCACGGGCCTGCTCGGCGGTGACGCCCATGTCGGAGACGACGAAGACGTGCGTGTGACCGCGCTCGAAGGTCGGCTTCTCACCAATGTCGAGGTCCAGACGGATCTTCGCACGACTGATATCGAGCGGGTCGGGGCGGACGAGCCGTCCTCGCGAATCGTACGTACAGGTACTGACGATGGCCATGATGAGATCCTCTCCTCTCCTGATGAGTATGACTGAACAGTTACTTTCAGTCATACCTCGGTGATCGGATCACTCCGGTCACCACGAATAGGCTCTCCGCACCAGCGACCAGCGGACAAATAGCCCGTCAGGTCCTGCGCAGAGAGCACCATCGTCTTCCAGAAGAGGCTGAGAACCTCGCTTACGGCATCACGGACTCGTCTCCCGTGCCCGGGACTGCGCCCGGCGGGGTCCCGCTGGCGACCCGCCGGTAGAGCCCCACAGAACACCCGGCAAATGCCAGGCACAGGAACATCGCAGAGACCGGGTTCGCCAGAGCGCCCATCGCCTGCGCCGGAGCGAGGGTCGCGGTGAGATTGAAGCCCAGGTGCAGGAGCACACAGAGCCACAGTGCGCGCGTGCGTTCGTAGAGCAGGGCCAGGAGTACCGCCAGCGGCAGGGTCGAGGCGAACTGCACGGCATTGCCGTGCAGCAAGCCGAACACCACGGCAGAGACCAGCGCTGAGACGGGGACGCCCATCCGCTTGCGCAGCAACGGGTAGATCAACCCTCGGAACAGGAATTCCTCCCCCACCGGCGCCGCGACGAGGGTGAGCAGAAGAGTTGCCACCGCTCCGGCCGCGTGCCTGGTCTGGTTCGAGGCGTCGAAGCCGGTGGATCCGGCCGTGCGGTAGATCCACAAGGCCAGTGACTGGCCGGCGAGGAAGGCCAGGGCTGCACAGCCCAGGACGGTCCATCCGAAGCCGGGGGTCTCTCTCTTCGGGCATGGGGCCGCTGCATGCGCGAGCCACGCCGGCCGCAGGATCCTCGTCGCGCCCACGAGGACCACGACGAGCATGCCCAGAGCAGCGGTCGCGAGGACCGGCTCCCCGACGAGGAGGACCGCGCCCGTCCCGAGGCCGAGGTAGACAGCGACGACGGCCAACGGCACGAGGACGCACCAGGCGATGCTGAGCAGATGCGAAATGATCGGTGACGCCGCCATGGCCTCCCCTCCCCCTTCGTGCATCTCACGCAGCCGTGGTGATCTGCTCGCCGATAACGGCCTGTACCCGGGTGTCACCGCGGAAGGTATTCAGCTGCAGCGAGGCCACGAAGCGCAGCGTTCCCAGCTCGGTACGGCTGGCGCGCCGCCCCAGGCTCTGGAGCACCTCGTACTTCTCCTCGGCGACGTTCCACCACAGGCAGGACAGGCCGGACCGGGTGACCAGGCGCAGGTGCTGCGATTCGGATCCGATCCGGTCCACGCGTAGGCCCAGGGGCTCGATCGCGATCTCGACGACCGGGGCGGTGAAGCCGTGACCGAAGGGCTTGAGCCCCTCGGTCCGGCGCACCAGCTCGAACAACGGCTGCAGGTCCTCGAGGCCGGCGTCGCAGTCGTCGTCCGGGCCGAGCACGAGATCACCGTTCGGGCCATCGGTGCTGACGGCGAGCAGGGCGACCTGAGTCGCCTCCTGCAGCACCGTGACGAGGTCGCCCAGCTTCTTGGCTTTCGCGACGCGGACGCCGCAGGCCTGCTGGTGCCCGATAGCGCTCAGCCCGTCATAGGGTTCCAGGCTGTTGATGATGTTGAACCATCCCGGCGCGCGACCGGAGCCCGAGACGAAGTCGTCGGCACCGGCGGGCCGGTTCACCACGACTACCGGATGACCGTTACGCTCCATCATCTGGTTGGCCAGCAGCCCGTACATGCCCGGGTAAGCGTCCGAGAAGTACACCCACGGGGCCAACGGCTGCTCCCCAGTGCCGAGTTCTTTCATGTGCTTGATGACTAGCTGTTTGCGCAGCTCGTTGGTCTCGATCACCTGGTGGGCGGCCTTGAGCTTCTCGTCAGCGCCGGCGGCCGTGAATACCTGGAAGCACGGCTCCAGCGAGGCCTCCGTGCGCCGCGGGCTGTTCATCGCCGGGGCAAGGTAAAAACCGAAGAAGCCCTCGTCGAGGTCGTCGAGATCGCGGATCTTGCCGATCTGAGCGAAGGCCTTGAGCACGATCGCGAAGCCCTCGAAGGTCCGCAGGAATACGGGGTGGTGGGGCTCAGTGCGCAAGAGTTGCATCAGGATCGACTGCTCGACGTCGATGGCATCGGGGTCAGCGTCGAACCCGCCCCAGGGATTGGGAATCGTCTTCGGCGCGGCGACGCGCAGCAGCCGGGCGATCGAGATCGCGTCACGCACCAGCTGACGGTTCTCGTACAGCACGGGCATGACGTCGGAGACAGTGCCGAGGCCGGCGAACAGGCGCAGCAGGCGGATCTCCCAGAGTTTCACGGTCCGGTGTACGCGGGCGTAGGCCTCAATCACCTGGTAGAGCACGTGGGCACCGCAGATCCCAGTGTGGGCGTAGGTCTCGTGGATCCGGCACGGGTCGACGGTGACGTCCGCGGTCGAGCCCGGCGCGAGCTCCTCATGGTGATCGGTCACCAGCGTCGTCCAGCCCAGGGCGCGCGCGGCCGCGACGCCGCGGTGGGAGTTCACTCCCCCGTCGCAGGTGAGCAGAACCCGTGTGTCGGGCCACTTCGCGTGGATCTCGGCGATGTCCTCGGGCGCGAGCTCGTGGCCTCGGCGGTAGTCGGGCAGGTGCAGCTCAACATTGAAGCCGAGCTCGGCCAGGCCCGCGTAGCCGAGGACGCCGGAAGCGATGCCATCCATGTCGAAGTCGGGGGCGATGGTGATCTTCTTACCCGTGGTCCGGGCGTCATGAAGGGCTTCGACCATCTCGGCCAGGTCCAGGAGTTCATCATGCTCGGTGGATTCGATCTCCTTCAGATACTGGTCCGACCAATCCCGGCGCCGGCACAGCAGCTCGAAGAGGTCGGTGTCCTCGTCGGTGAGCGAATGGTCGTCGACGGTATGAAGCGTGGACATGGCAGGGACCTCTCGATCTGATCGTTAATCGGCGGAGCATGGGGTATGTAACACCCCTCAATGTTGCTGTGATTTTAGCAGTTCCATTTGAGCAATCTGCTCATATAGCAGCGCCTGTGGGTTTCATTCGGGTTCTCAATGACACGCTTATCTCGAATGACTGCGACAGGCTTTTCAAGGCCCTTGACAATCGGCTACTCTCGCCGACATGGTCAAACGAAGCATTGTCGAGTCAGATCTCAGCGGGAAACCGGATGCAGCTACAGCTACGTTCGGCCTGGGTGACACCTGGTACGAGGTCGACCTCACCTCTGAGGAGGAGAAGAAGCTTGAGGACGCGCTGAAGCCGTACCTGAAGGTCGGCCGGAAAGCCGAAAAGTCAGCGCCCAAGAAGCGATTCGTGCCCGAGACGACTCCCGAGGAGCGCGACAGGATCCGCGCATGGGCCAAGAAGAACAAGTACGAGGTCGAGGACCGCGGGCGCATCCCGAAGAGGGTCATGAAGGCCTACGACGAGGCGCACGACATCGATCGGAGCAGGTAGTACCGGTCCCTGGTGTTCGCCTCCCGTCCCACCCTGAAGGGTCCTGCGGCATGCTGCAGGACCCTTCGTGCATCCTCAGAACGGCGGCAGCGACGGACGGATCACGTCGGTTGTTCTGATCCCGGCGGCTCGCGCGCGAGTTCGGCAGTGGATCGCGCCGTGCGAGAAGTGCCCCGGCGTATGCAGCATGAACTGCTCCTGGCTCCGCTTCGTGCACCCAGGCTTCCGGCAGAGGCCGAGGAAGACCGTGCACAGTACCTGAGCTCCGGCGTCGCGCAACACGTGGGCTGCGTCGACCATCTCCTGATTGCGCTGGAAGCCGGCCCCCTTTCTATGAGCCGACCAGGCGGCGGGGAAGGTGCGGATCTCGAAGCCGGCGGCCCGCCACAGGCGCTCGCATGGCGTCGGCACCCTTGTGGCAATGCCCCGAGATGAGTACCGGCCGGGTGACGTTCTCGGCCCCCAGTCGCGCCAAGCATCGTTGAACGTCTCACCCATGCGCTTCTCGTCGTTCCAGCTGCGGGAACCTGTGACGAGCACGGCGTGCGAGAACGGTTCTGGAATCATTTCAGCAATCATTCAAGTCGCCTCTCCCTGTGACTCGGCGGTCTCCGGAGCTGGAGTCGAGAGCCAGAGGTCCGGCACCCAGGCCGCTCGTCGGACGTTCATGGTCTGGCGAGTTCCGCCGCTTCACGCCTGTCGTCCGGTGTCGGCTTCGATGGTGACCGTGCCCTTCTCGGCGTGGAGTTCGACACGGATCTGATCGTCGCTGCACATCGGCATGAGGTGGATGGTGTATATCCCGTCGTCTCCGCGGGAGACGTGCACGGTGACGATCGCGCTGTCCTCGTCGTCGGTGAAGTCGACGTTGCCGATGGCATCTTCGTCGCCGGAGCGCATCGCTGCAGCGACAGCTTCCCTGTGTGGCTGCCACAGCTTCGGCTCGCAGTGGGTCCTGGTGTCGTAGGGCGAGAGTTCGGACTGGGACTGCGTCATGGCGATGCCCCTTCCTGGTCTCGGGTGCGGGTGGCGAGCATCAAGCGCGAACCCCGGTGGGATGTGGTCTCGATGTTCGACGGTGCGCCCGTGCCAGCTCTGCTGGCTCGACGTCCCGGCAAGATCTGGCAGGTGTGATCTGCTCCCGGACGGCTCGTGCAGCGAGCCGTCGGCCGGGTCGTCGTTCCTCGCCTGAGCCCTGCGCGCAGCGCCAGGCGATCCACCACTGCTGCACACCCTTCGCTGCTGGCCACATCTGTGGACAACTACAGCGGGGCAGCGGTGGGGATTCCTTCCTCAAGCGCAGCGCTGGGCATAGCCGGAGGGAGCGCCAGCGACGGACGGACCGGCGAGCGAAGCGAGCGGTGGAACCCGTCGGCTATGCCGACTCACACGTCCTCGGAGCGCAGCGGAGAGGCCGAGCGGAGCGAGGGCCCGTAGGGCACGTGTTATCAGGTTCCCTTATGCCCTTTTGCCTCCTTGCCGTCGTCATCGCTGTCCCACTGCTGGAGCGTTTACGGATGCCTGGAACATCAGGGGAAACGGTCAGTACCCACTTGACCCGTACCCCTCCCCCTTATCCGCGCAGCGGGGGTACGGGTCCGACCGTTTCGCCTGGTCATCACATCTTCTCGGTGTACTGCTGTTTCGACGTCCGTGATACCGCCGTACCTCATGCTGATTCGTCGTCACTCCATCAAGATCTAGGGCCGGTTCGGGTCCGCGCCGACGCGCACATCCGGTGTGGCGACCCGCTGCCCAGGCCTGTGGAGCCGCCGATGCTGAATCGACTATCACCGGCAGACCGTGACCGCTGACGGCAGGAAGGGCTGATGTGGCGGATGTCGGAGCTGGCTGCTCCGGCATCCGCACGTTCGCTGCGCACGAGGGCCCATTCCCCTCCCCCTTCCCGACCATGACGGCCCGATGACATCCCTGTACCGACCGTCGTACCAGCGCTGCACCGTCACCGTGCTGATGGCTCGTCGGCGGACGTGCTGATCTCGGTCCTCTGACGGTTCACGGCCGTGTCGCCACGTCCGCGTACGAGCTTCGACAAGGGATTCGGCTAAGCATTTCGGCTCTATGAATAAGCAGCGAAACGGTGTCCCACTCGTGTCTCCAAAGTGATCTATCAAAACAAAATGGGGACGCTACTGAGACACGAATAAGACACCGACTGCTACCCATAAGTCCCTCAGAGTCCCGCGTACGTCCTCACGGTGTCTTGCGTACGCTCCGACCGTGTCGCAGACAACACCCTCGGTGGACGCATCTACTGAGGGGTGCCGGGTGGCGTCCCTCAGGAGGCACAGTCGAGACACCGATGGGACTTCTTGAGTACTCCCATGCGACTCCGTCTGGACGACGCCGTGACCCTAGGTGTCTCGCAAGTGGCCCATGAGAGCCCTTGGTACGTCGCATGTGGGGCCCAAAGGTGCATGGCGGCGACGGCTTGTACGTAGTCGACCCACGCGGGTGGCCACGGCGTCCCGTAAGCGCCCTCACCAGTACTCGATAGCGACACCAATGGTGTCACTAGAGCGTATCGAGAGTGACTTGCATAGAGCCAGAAAAGGACACTAGAGTGCACTCGCATCGATTCACATGCGAGAGAAAACGTGGAAGGGTGCGAATCCACATGGACGAGCAAGAGACTTCCGGCGAACGACCGGATGAGATGCACGAGCGAGTGGCAGGGCGAGGTGAGTACATTGGCGAACCAGTCGGGTGAACCTCGTAAGGTCCGTTGGACCGTGCCTGCTGCCGACACCTCGGTGATCGATTGGCTCAATGAGCAGGCGGACATCTCGCAGTCGATTCGGCTGCTCATTCGGGAGTCCATTCAGCGCGACGGGTACATCGACGTCTTCTACAAGCCCGTCGACCAGTTGCCGCGTCGTGGTCGGCCACCGCTGGAAAACACCGAGCAGCGCGAGGACGACGAGGCGGTCAGCGAGCGCCGTCCGACCGCCAGGGCAGTTCAGCTTCAGCCCGCAGTCGCCGACGAGGGCGAGGTCGACACGGAAGCCGTCGTCGAGAAGACAGCACCGGCGCCGGTAGCCCAGCCCGAGCCGGTTCCCGCACAGATCGAGACGGCAGAGGAGCCCGCGGCAAGCGCCCCTATTCCCGCGTTGGGGCCACCGAAACAGTCATCCATCGACGAAATCATGGCGAGCACTCGGCGCTGAGTGACGCGGTGACTCTCACCTTCCAGGCAGACAACACAGACACCGAGGGGCCGAGTTCATGAGCACGAACACCTCCGAGATCATCACTCTCACCGGCGGCATCGATGTCGGCAACGGCTACGTCAAGGGCGTCATCCAGAACACGAAGCAGGGGACTTTCGACGAGATCGATCTACCCAGCGCGGTCGTCTCGACGTCTCGCACCTCGCCGAAGGTGCCGCTCCCCGACGCGGATGCGGCCTCCGTGCTGGCCGGCGACTTCTACAACCAGATCGACTGCTCGCTCACCACTCCCCTGGTAGCGGCATCGGACCGCCGGATCTTCGGCCGGGCGGCGCTGTCCGTGCGCGGTTCGAAGTTCACTGAGTTCGAGGTGCTGGGCAAGCACTCCAAGGCCGATCAGGAGCTGAGCAAGGTTCTGGTCCTGGGTGTCTTCGCCGCGAAGGCCATGCGCGACTACGTCCGCGAGAACGGCACACTGCCCGATCACGAGCTCCGCGTGCAGGTGCGCGCCGGCCTGGCGCTGCCGATCTCTGAGTTCGTCGCGCGCCGTCACGCCTACGCCGCCGAGTTCATCGGTCTGTTGGGCAGCGCGGACCCGACAGTGCACCTGGTGACGATCAAGAACTTCAGCACTCCGGTCTCGGTGCGTCTGCAGTTCGTCGACGTCCAGGTGATGGCCGAGGGTGCCTCCGCGCAGTTCGCCATCACCGACAAGGGCGAGCCGCTCGCCCAGGCGCTGCTGGACGATCTGCGCACCCGAGACGCGTCCGTCGTCGAGGGCGTCTCCGCATCTGATCTGGTGGCGGTCCAGCACACCATCGGCGTCGACGTCGGCGAAGGCACCGTGAACTTCCCGGTCTTCACCGACGGCCGGTTCAACCCCGAGGCGGCCGCCACACTCGACGAGGGCTACGGCACCGCGCTGATGAACGCCATGGAGCGCATGAGCGAGTCCGACGCCAACCTGCAGTTCTCCTCGCGCAAGCAGCTGGCCGACTTCCTCCACGCGGAGCCGTCGGTGCTGGTGAAAAATCGTCACCAGCGTGCCGCCGGCTTCGTCGAGGACGAGGCCAGCTACTTGGTCGCCGAGATCGCCTCCTCCTTCGGTGACGTCCTCTCGCAGGCCGGTGCGACGACCGAGGTCGTCTACGTCTACGGCGGCGGCTCGGGTCCGATCAAGCACCTGCTGCACCCGGCTCTGCTGAAGGCCGCGGGCGACGTGCCTGTGCTCTACCTCGACTCGAGTTACTCGCGGCACCTGAACCGGGAGGGCCTGTACATCGCGGCCCGTCACGTTGAGCAGCAGGCCCTCGCCGCGAAGGCCACGGGCAAGCGCACTAGGGAGGTGGTGTGATGAGCAGGTCACTGCAGACTCCTCGAAGGACGCGGGCGGGAGGCCCGTACGGGGGGTGGGGTGACTGCGTCCCCGCCAAGGAAATCGAGCTGCAGCAGCCAGGGGCCGATGCCTGGTGCCAGCGTTGGAGCCACCGGTTGCCGACGTGGAGACGGACCCGGGACGGCGGCTTCGACCCGGAGGTGCACCGTGTCGTCCGGATCCCGGAGGCTCCGGCGAAGCGCTTCACTGTCGCCCATCACTACAGTGCGAGCTGGCCGGTCGTACGGCTCGCGTACGGCCTCCAGCGTGTCGACCAGCTTCCTGGCCCCGGCGAGCCAGAAGGCGGCCGTCTGGTCGGGGTGCTCGCCCTCGGGGTTCCGATGAACACGGCCGTCCTCAATGTGTTCCCGGACCTGGTCCCGCTCAAGGAATCGCTTGAGCTCTCGCGTATGTGTCTTCTTGACTCGGTGGCTTCGAACGGCGAATCCTGGGCCTGCGCGAGAGCATTCCAGGACGCCGCCGCCAAGGGAATCCGAGGGATCGTCGCGCACGCCGATCCCGTCCCGCGTGTCAGACTCACAGCCGACGGCCCCTCCCACGTGATGCCGGGACACATCGGCCATGTCTACGGCCACGGCCAGGGTTTCGCCTATCTCGGCCGTACCCGCGCCCGGCGTCTGGTTGTACTTCCTGACGGCACCGTGCTGAGCGACCGCGCAGCAGCCAAGGTTCGCCGAGACGAGACTGGCCACGCGGCAGTCGAACGGCGACTCATCGCACTCGGAGCCACCGCCCGCCGAGCTGAGGAAGACGGCGGGTGGTGGCTCGCTCGGGCGCTTGAAGATGTCGGGGCAACGGCGCTGTACCACGGCGGCTGCCACAAGTACGCGCGGACCATCGGCCCGCAGCGCAGGCAGCTTCTGCTAGCTGGGCCCGCACTTCCAGCTCCACGACATGGGCCCCGTTCCCCCTTACCGTCTACTCCAGAGATACGAGGAAGCCACCAGATGAGTCACGGCCTCAGCCCTACCGGCGCGAAGATCCTCGAGGCAAACGACGACGGTCTCGTTGCCGGGCACCCCGCAGCGCTCGCCAAGCTGATGTCCGATGACCTGGTCGTGCCGCACACCGCCGACCGCGGTACCTATCGGATGTCCGCGCTCGGACGGACGGCCCTCGACACCTGGCGGAAGGAAAATCCGGGTCGTGCTGCGCTGGCGGACGCCCCACGCTTCCTGCCGAAGCTGCCCGGCCGACAGCACGAGGCGGTACTCGCTGCCGCGCGGCGCCCCGACCAAAACGTCCCCGGCCAGGATGATCCGGCCTACCGCGCCGGCGAGGTATGGTTCCGGGGGTCCACCCTGCGGAAGATCGCGGCGAGCGGTTACGCCGCCATCCGGCCCGGGCGGTACGACAGGGGTCCGGCAACATGGGAGCAGACAGGCCGCCCGCTCTACCTCACCGAAGCGGGGCGGATCTACGCCCGGCAACGCGGGAGCATCGACGTCCGCCGACGACGTGTCGTCGTCATTGCCTGCGGCATGCAGAAGCTGCCGCATCCAGGCTTCGACGAGGTAGGCAACCCGCTCCCGGGCCACCCGGCCGGCGAACTGTACACCGATGACTACCACCGCTCCCTTCGCGAGGCGGCGGACGCTCTGACGGGCCCGTCGCTGATCTTCATCCTCTCCGCGCTCCACGGTCTCGTACCGCTTGACCGACGCCTGCTCCCCTACGACGTCACCCTCGAAGACGAGCAGGCGGTCACCCCGGAGACGATCTACTGGCAGGCGGCGGGTCTCGGCCTGGACGACGCGGATGTCATTTTCCTCGGCGGCCAGGACTACGCCGCGCTGCTTCTGCCGTCCGTCCCGCACCTGCACGCGCCGTTGGCCGGCGGCATGGGCGACCAGCGCGGCCAGTGCGCGCGAGCCCGCGATGAAGCCGACGTGCGCGAGGCCTGGTGGAAGAAGGCCGCCACCCTTCACAACGAGTACGCCACACAGTGAACGCCCCCCAAGGGGGGCCGCCTGGGGGCCGCCGGGGCCCCAGCAGAGCACCACTGTCCACTCCGAGTCCGTAGGAACGTCATGGCCAACCCGTTCGCCCCACCCATCGACCTCAGCCACCTACCCAACTACCGGCAGGCCGACGCGCGTCCTCGCCGCGCTGTGTTCCTCGGTCGTGTCTCCACCAAGGACAACCAGAACCCGGCCTCGTCCATCCCGCGGCAGGTGGTCCTCGCCTCCGAACGCTTGGAGGAGGGCGAGGAGTTCGTCGCGTACTTCTGGGACGTCGAGTCCGGGATGCTGCCCCCGGACCTGCGGGGCCTCGGGCCGCAGGAGATGTACGACGCCCTCGCCGTACCGACCCCCCGGGACGGCGGACTCCAGGACCTCGTGGACCGTGTCGAGCAGCTGGGTGTCACCCACGTCCTGTCTGAGCGCTCCGACCGCATGGCACGCGCCATGCTGACCAGCCTCACCGTGGAGGACGAGCTGGAGCGCCTCGGGGCAGAGGTGGTGTACGCCAACGAACCGGTCGGCGGCACCAAGTCCGGCCAGCTACGCAGCCGCCGCTACGGCCAGGTCGAGGCGGAGGTCTACCGCACCGTCCTGAACGAGATGTCGATGGGCGGGCAGATCCAGCACGCCATCAACGGCTGGAACCACGGCTATGCGCCGTACCCGTACATCACGCTGATCGATGAGAACGCCCCGGTACAGGGGAAGGGACGTTTCGGCGCGGAGCGGCCGAAAAAGAAGATCGCTCCGCACCCCGACCCGCGCCGGTTCGACGCCGCCCGGGAGCTGTGCCGCCTCCGGCGCGAGGAGCACCTGAAGGGCCCGGACATCGTCGCGATCCTCAAGGCGGAGCCCGACCGGTACCCGATCGAGGGCGAGTGGACCTACAACAGGGTCGAGGGTCTGGTCTCGAACCCGAAGCTGACGGGTTATCAGGTGTACAACCGGCGGGCAACCCGCACCGGCCGCGCCGGGTTCTCGCAGCGGAACCCCATTTCCCAGTGGGTGTGGTCGCCGAAGGTCGTACACAAGCCGGTGGTTAGCCTGGAGGAGTGGATGCAGGCCCAGGAGGTCACCGCGGGACTGCGCGCGGGCGTCGAAGGCGGCCCGCTGCTGCGGGTCCGGGCAGCGGCCTCCAGGCTCGGGCTCACCGTCACCACGGTCAGCAGCAACGCCATGCACACGCTGTACCGGATCGGGAACCGGCAGATCGTCCTGCCCGCGCCGGTGCCGGAAACGCTCGTCCAGCAGGTCATTGAGGACTTGGGGAGCGCGGCGTGAGCGAGACTATTGAGGGCCAGGCCCACCGGCGCGCCCAGACATGGGTGACGCACCTTGCCGAGCACGGTGTGTACGCACACGGGCGGACGCTGAGGGCGGTCGAGGCGAACGCCGCGCAGGGGCTCGAACTCGTCGGCGTAAGCGCCGAGGTCAGGCTCATCCCGGTGACACCGGAGCTGGAGACGCTCCGGGCCGCCGACGACGCACGCGAACAGGCTCTGCGCGCCGCGGTGCACGCCCTGGCTCTGCGGCGTGCCACGCAGCGTGACATCGCCCTGGCAGCACGGGCACCGGCTTGGCAGGTGAAACAGATACTCGCCGAACAGGCGAAGAAGGACGACTCACAGCCTCCTGCGGAATCAGCCACGACAGCCGAGGGCGCCGTATGACCGACGTATGCCCGTACGGGTTCCTGCGGCTCGCCGCTCAAGGGTTCTGGAACCCGCGCGTCGTTCCTTTCGATCCGGAGGTCCACTGTGTCGTCCGGGTCTCCGAGGTTCCGGCCATTGTGGTGCCGGGCGCATGAGCAGCTATCGCGAGATCGGGAAGCTGTTGGCGGCGAGCACCGGCGCGAAGCGGATGAGCGAAGTCTTCGACAACTTCGTCGAGATGGCGGCGCTGGCTCTGCGCAACGCCGTGGACGTCCGCGCGAGCGAGTGCTGGAACGCGCGTGAAAGGCAATACCTCCAGATCGTCGACGGCTTCAGCAGAACAGACTTGGATCGCTTCGCGCACGCCCTGGCGCTGGTGACCATGGAGTTGGAGCACGATCCGTGTGACGTGCTTGGCCGCCTCTACATGGAGTTGGAGCTCGGTAACGAGAGGCTGGGCCAGTTCTACACGCCCTACGACATTGCCCGGCTGATGGCCGAGATGCAGATCGACTCGGTGGTCGAGCAGGTGCAGAGGGACGGCTTCGCCAATGTGTATGAACCAAGCTGCGGCGCGGGCGCGTTCGTGGTTGCTCTGTCGCAGGCGATGCTCGGGCGCGGACTCAACCCGCAGACGCAGTTGCACGTGACGGCGGAGGATATAGCTCCCCAGGCCATGCACATGATCTACGTCCACCTGACGCTGCTGCACATCCCCGCGGTTGTGCGCCGTTGCAATGTCCTGACGCTGGAGACGTTTGACGCGTGGCCCACTCCCGCTCATGTCCTGGGTGGTTGGGGCCGGAAGCTCAGGCTGGCCCGGGCGTTCGATGGATCACGGCGGCTGATCGTCGCGTCGCCTCAGGACATCACCGGAAAACCTGCTGACGCTTTGGAGGTGCAGCGATGACGATCGCGCAAGGACGAACCGATCCTTCTGACGCCGAGAGCGACGATACTTCGGCACGGCATGGGAAGGATCCGGCAGCCGAGTCGTGTCCGGCGTGCCAGTGCAGGGAAGTCCGCTCTGGACGTTGCGGCGGATGTGCCGCAGCCATCGGTGCCGAAGCGGCGGCGGCCGCTTTGGAAGGTATGCCCAAGAACGCGCGCGCCCTCGTGCACGCGGCAGAGCAGCTGGGCTGGGACGTGCGTGCGGAGCGCCGCTGGACCGGCCGTCTGTGGGTGCGCGCCGCAGTGGTCTCCGGGCTCGTGATGGTGCGCGCCGGGGTGGAGGAGGCCGAGCACGTGTGCGCGTGGAACGAGGCGACGGGCAAGTTCGTGACGTCCGCTTCGACCGGCGGGTTCAAGGCTGTGCGTGAGTCAGTCAGGGCCGTGCGCGTCGTGTCGCGAGAGCAGGAGGCCACAGGTCGGACGGTGTGGGGGCGCGACGCCGCGGAGTGGGTCCGGCAGATAGAGGAGGCCGCGAACAAGGTCACTGCCGCGCTGCGCGACGCGCAGGATGCGTTCGACGCCCTCGACGGCTCAACGGCCACGGGTGACCGGGCGGTCGAATTCGCTTCCGGCGCCTACACGGAGGCGAAGACGGCACAGTGGTCGGCTGCCGACGCCGTGAAGGCGACGCGGGCGTGGCTGGCCGAGACCAACGGCCACGACGCGCGAGGGTGCGCGTCGTGGCGGCGTGCGATCGTGCTGGCCGGGCAGCACGTCAAGGAAGCCGGCGAAGCGATCGCCGACGCCGTGGCGCGCGCGGAGCGGGAGGCACTTGCCGCTCCCATCATCGAGGAGGCACAGGAACGGCTGAACGCCCAGGAGGCCGAGTGGCGCAGGCAGCTGGCCGAGTCGGGCCGTGAGCCGTCGGCGCGCGGGTACGCCGGGCTGATCGTGATGTTCGAGGACTCCTCACGCGCCTGGTGTGCATGGTTCGACGGCCACACCGACTACGACGGCGTCCCGCACCCCGGACACGGAGATCCCTCGCGGTCGTTCGTGGCACAGTACGACGCCTGGGTGAAGTCCAAGCGCTCCAGCCGGTCGGTGTACTACCCGTCGCGGTACACCTCCGCAGCGCTGATCGCCGGTGACCGGGTCGACGTAGCCGCTGTGGTGTACACACTGGCCGTGGTCGACCGGATCGAGGGGCGCGGCGCTGAGAACCTGCGGAAGGCGGCGGCCGCCGTCCGCAGGAACCCGAAGGGGTTCGGTACCGGGAACGAGCGTAAGCGCCTGGCCGACTGGGCCAAATACCCGCACAACAGCTACGGGGAGCCGGCCCGGCTTGCCGAGCACGCCGTTGTCGAGTGGGCGGCGCTTGAGACCGCCCAGGCCGCGTACAACGGCGTTCGAGACTTCGAGCGTGCCCTGCACTGGGATGCGCACTACGCCGGCGAGCGGGCTGAGGCGCGGGCGGAGGCCGACCGTGCCGGGCTGGCCGGACGCGACGAGGCCCGGGCCGAGCGCGCGGCGTCCGGCCGAGGGGCAGCCGCGTGGGAGGCGGCGGTGGAGCGGCTGACGACGGCCCGCGTCCGTGTGCACGAGGCGGTGGTGCTCGCCGCCGGTGACCTAAAACGGGCGCAGGCGTGCGGAGACCGGGTCCGCGAGGGTGATGCGCTCGCCGGGGACGTGTGGTCGGCTGTCCGGTCCTGCGAGGAGGCGTATGACGACGTGGACCGTGCGAAGCGGGACGCCGCACACTATGAGGACTCGGCAGAGGTCTACCGCGAGGCGGGTGCTCTGTCTGACTACATGGCCGAGTGCGCGCGTATGGAGGACGCTGCCGCCCGTGCCGAGGCCGCCCGTGAAGAGACGCTGAACCTGTACGGGTGCGCCTTCGAGGATGCTGCGAAAGCGGAGGAGGACCGGCATGAGGGTGTGCTCCGGTAGTGGCCACGTCGGGTGCGGCGCGGGCCAACAACACCGCTCGAATGGGTGGCACCGACACCGCCCGTGGCGAGCCAGCCGGTGCAGAGGTGGAGAACCGAAGCGCGGAGCAGTGGCTCGATGAACGCGATGCTTGAACCGAACTGCCCCGTATGGGCTGGTGCACGGGGCTGGCCGACGTGCTGGCTGCCGCGTACTCGGGAAACCTTCACGCGGACACGTCCGGGATCGTCCGCCGCCGCGAGGGCTCCTCCCCCGCCGCGCCGTGCGCCCACCGGGCCGCCTGCGCGTCCGTACGGGCCACCGCAGCCCCGCCGAGACCCAGCAACGCCAACAGGCGCCGCCACGGGCTCCTGCGGGCCCTAGTAGGGCTTTGTTATGTCTCTAGGCAGGTGGTCGTTCTGGTGGTTTCCTGATGGTATGAGGTTGGTTGAACTCGCTGCGTGTCGGGCTCGGTTGGAGGAGTTCGCTGGGGAGGTGTTCGCGCCTTTGGCGCGTGCTGATCAGCGGGTGAAGGGCGGGCTGTACCTGCGGGGCCTGCTGCTGGACGGGCGTCGGAAGTCGATGCAGCCGATGGCTGGCCGGCTCGGCATGGACCATCAGCAGTTGCAGCAGTTCATGACCTCGTCGACCTGGCCGGTGGACACCGTCCGCGCCAGGTTGGCCCGCCGGGCAGTGGCGGTGGTGCGGCCGCAGGTGTGGGTGGTGGACGACACCGGGTTCCCGAAGGACGGTACGTCCTCGCCCGGGGTGGCCAGGCAGTACTCCGGCACCCTGGGCAAAGTCGGGAACTGCCAGATCGGGGTCAGTGTCCACGCGGCGTCCGACGCCGCGTCGTGTCCGCTGTCCTGGCGGCTGTTCCTGCCGGGCAGCTGGGACGGGAGCGAGGCTGCCGGTCGTCGGGCCCGGTGCCGGGTCCCGGAGAGTGAGCATCACCGGCCGAAGTGGCAGCTCGCGCTGGACATGCTCGACGAACTGGCCACGGTCGGGCTGCGGCCGGCGGTGCTGGTCGCGGACGCCGGCTACGGGGCGAACGCCGACTTCCGCCATGGCCTGGAGGACTGCGGCTTGGCCTACGCGCTGCAGGTCAAGGGCGAGATGGCAGCTCACGCCGAGACAGTCGCCGAACGCGACGCCTGGGTCGCCAAACAGACCACCCCTCCTGCCAGAGGGACGTGACAGCCCACGGGATCGCAGCAGGCGGGGGTACGGATAACCGGGAGAGCCCCCATACTCGTGAGGCCAAGGTGCCGGTAGCGGCGGACCCACCAGGAGGCCATCGCTCAGTACCCCTTGACACTGTGGGAATCGCCCGGCGGCGCCCATCACCGAAGCCGATGCCACCGCCGGGCACCACGCCCTACTCCTTCACCCTGGTCGCAGACACCGTGGCGTGCCGCGTTGTCCCCGCCTGCACCTCCACGACAAGGCCCCGCGTGCACGTCAGGTACTTCTCCCCCGCCGTAGTCCGAGCGGCCCGGCCCGGACCCGAGTCCCGCAGCCACGCCGCGGCCGGCACCCGCACCGCCGCGGTGAGCGTACGAGTCAACGCCACCCGCCCATCCGGCAGCCTGACCGCGAGATGCGTCGGCCTCGCCGGTGTCCCCATGTAACCCACCACCGGACAGTCCACGGTCTCCGAGTGCCGGATCTTCTGCCACCCGCCCGACCGCCCCCGCGGGTACCGACCGTCCAGCCGTTTGGCGACGATGCCCTCGAGACCCTGCTCGGGCAGCACCTCGAACCAGATGCGCGCCTCGGCCAGGTCCGTGGTCATGGGCACCGGCTGCAAGGGCGGCCCCAGCGGCGCGAGCAGGTCCACGAGAATCTGCCGCCGCTCCGAGTACGGCCAGCCCCGCAGATCCTCCCCATGGTCCGGGTGAGCGAGGACATCCCACGCCGCGAAGGACGCGGGCATGGATGCGGCGAGTTGCCGGGCACGGAGGCTGCTACTCGACGCCCTGCTCCGAACCGCCCCGAAGTCCAGCCGGCCGCCGCGCCAGACGCAGATCTCACCGTCGAGTAGCACTCCGGCAGGTAGGCGCTGGGCAGCTGTCACCAGGTCCGGCCAGGACCCGTTCACCACCCGGCCCGCCCGCGACCGCATCGTCACCGTGTGCTGGCCACGCTGGACCGTCGTCCTGTCACCATCGAATTTCGGCTCGTAGGCCCAACCCTCGCCCTCTGGCAAGGCATTTGCGGCCCGCGCCAGGGCGACCTCGAGCGACGCGCTGTCCATGCCCCCAGCATCTCCCTGGCTGACGCTCACGGCAGCCGGAGCCTGCAACCGCGAGGTCTGTAAGCGATAGCCAGGCCTGGACCCGGCCATCCTGACTAGGCCGTGGCCTGCCCCTCGCCGGAGTGGGCCGCTTCCGTGTTCCGGGCGTGCTGCTTCGGGAAAGACCCCCTTCCGCGCGCCTTCAGAGCGGCACTCAAGCGAGGACTGTCCGCAGCCCGGTTAAACAGTGTTTGCCTCGACACCTGGGCAAGCCGACTCGCCGCCGCGACGCTCGCGCCCTGCTCCAAGTGGGCGGCAGCCGCATCAAGCTGGTCGAGGGTGACGGGTCGGCTCGGCCCATTGACGCGGTGTCGTTTGACGAGGCGCGCGTTCGCCGTACTGATCCACGCAAGAACGGCGACGACCACCGCGTCGAACTCTGGGTCAGCATGCCGCCAGCTATGCGGCATGGAGGGGTGGATTCCGATGGCCTGGGCGGCGGCTTTCTGGTCCCCGCCCAGCCGCGTGAGTGCCGCCAGCCAGTCCCAACTCCGGGCAATGACCTGGACGGCTTGGGGCATCCCGTCGAGCGCCGCCCGCAGCTCTCCGTCCGCCCTGGCCGCCTGCGACAGCGACTGCGGACTCACCCCCGCAGCGTCAGCAGCCTCCCCCGGGGTCCCACCGTCGCGCCGAAGCGCCCTCAGGGCCCGGCTCCGCTGGTCGTCGCTCAGGCCGCGGCGTGCGGCGTCGGCCCGGTTGTGGGCGGCCCGGCACGCAGGGCACCGCCCGCCGGCTCTCCAGCCTGACGGGGTCCCGCAACTTGTGCGGGGGGCCTTGCATGAAGTCATTGTCGCCACACCACTTTCGTTGTTACAAAGAACTCTTGGTCGGTCACGCTTCCCCTGCGGGGCACGGGCAACGGCCAGGCCTGGAACCTCCTGGGCAACCCGGGCGGCGACCGCACGACGCCAGCCTGCCGGAAACAGCACCGCGAGTGCGCGGGCCCGTCACCCGTTGGAGTGAAGGCCGGTGTGCGCGGGGCAACTTTGGCGAGCAGCGCGCATCGGCCATCGTCCGGTCTTGCGGTAGCCCTGGATTTTCGTGTTGAGCTGCGACCTGTTCATCCCCAGCGCGGCCGCGATGCTGGACTGGGTGACCTTGAGGTCGTCAACCAGTCGCATGACCTCCGCTCCGAGACCGGACGGGGGCAGAGACGCAAGGGTTCTCGCCTCGTCCTGGGTCGCGTCGCGGCCCGGTTTCGTTGTCCATACCGATTCCCAGGCCATGCCCCGCTCGTTCAGAGCGCGCACGCGATCAGGAGAGACTGCAGCCTGTCTGCCGTTCTTGCTTCTCGTGCCGTTCTTCAGATTCCGGTAATACATGACAGAGCTGCCCAGGGGGTATCCCTCATCATCGACGTAGTCCTTCCGGACCGTCTTGAGGCTTCCGTGCAGGGCGACATACCGGTCCGCGGCAGCCAGGAACCGTGCCCACGCGCCGGCCCTTCCGCCCTGGTCGGGCCTCCATCCGAGTTCTTCGAGGGACGCCAGCTCTGCCGGGTCGATGGTTCCCTGCTGCCACTTCGTCCGGTACCGCTTGAGGCGACTCCCCAGCGTGTAGCCGTCCTTCGTCTTCCATCCGGCTTTCACGCTGTTCAGGTCTCCCCCTTCCTGGACGTACTCCTGGCAGGCGGTGAAGAACTCCTGCCAGACCAGGTCGCGGCTGTCCCAGATCATTCCCAGCTCGTCCAGGACGGCGCGTACGGCTGCCGGTGTCCGGGTCGGCTCGGTGCGCGTCTTATTGATCTTCGATCCGAGGGTGTAGCCGGTCGGACTGACGTAGGACTGCGGGACACGGACGTGCCCGAACTGCGCCCGGTAGGAGCGCAGTTCCTTCAGGAACCGGTTCCAGGGCACCTCAGCCGTGTTCCACACCATGCCAATGCTGTCCAGAGCCGCGATGCGTTCGGGCCGCAGCCATCCCTTGCGGCGGTGCTGGCGGGCGTTGATCACCCACCGGCCCAGCTGGAATCCGTCCTCCGTGACGTAACCGGAGGGAACGTTCAGATTGCCGTGAACCTCGAAGTAGGCGCGGGCGTGGCCGAAGCCCTCCCACCACGGGGAGGTGACCTGCTTGATCGTCAGGGCTTTGATCCCGGCCAGTACGTCGTCGCTGGTGCCCGGGGGCAGCTCCACGGTAATCCGGGACGGCAGCTGCGGATTGCCGCTTCGCGCATGTGAGGCTTGGGTGTCCAGCTCGATGCCGAGGTTCTCGTCGTGAGCGCGCATGGCCCGCAATACCTGCCACAGCACCCGGTACTCGCCCGGGTCGAGGTCTCCGACCTCCTCGGCGGAGTCGGGAACCACGATGGGCACGATCACCGTGGCGATGCCTTGTTCGCTGCCGGAACGCCGCACGGCACGCCCGACCGCCTGCACGATGTCGACCTGGGAGGTCTTCGGGTGAGTGAAGGCGATCGCGTCCACGGTGGGCACATCCACGCCTTCGGACAAGCAACGCACGTTCGTCAGCACGGTCCACCCATCCGGGCCTCCAGGGGGCGTCCGAAGGGACGCCAGCGCCTTCTCCCGCTGACGGTGGTCCATGTCCCCCGAGACCCGCTCGGCGTACACCATGCCCTCGGGGCGGCTGCCGGCGGAAAGCCGGGCCAGAGTGGCGGGTAACGTCCGGGTGAGTTCCGCCGCCGCGTCAAGACGACTGCTGAAGGCGATGATCCGGCGCAGTCCGTACTGCCGTGCTGCCTGCGCAATCACTGCCTGCGCCGCCAGGACACGCAGGTCGGGTGCTCCCGGCCCGTCGACGAGCAGACGGTCATCGTTGAGGACCTGCACCAGTTGCGCCCGGGTCACCCCGATGACGACAACCCGGTAGTCGTCCAGATAGCCCTCGCGGATCGCTCTTGCCCACGGGTACTCGTAGAGCACCGGTCCGAACACGGTGGTGTCCGACATCGACACCAGGCCCACAGCCGTCTCGGCCCGCACCTCGTCGATCTTCGGGGTAGCCGTCATGAAAAGCCGGCGCCGGGCCGGCAGGAACGCCTCGTCCAGCACCCGGCGGGTCGCGTAGTCGATTCTCCCGGCCAGATGGTGCGCCTCGTCGAGTACCAGGAGGTCTGCCTGCACGTCCTGGTCGGTCAATGCCTCGGCCAGCCGGTGGGCGGAGAGGTAGGTGCCCACGACCAGCCTGCGGCCGCTATGGGTGCACAGCCAGTCCTTGATCTCCGCCGGGGTTGTGGTCACCTCGCCCTCGATGTCCTCCACGTGCACCGGAGCGTCGATGACCGTGTCGTCGGAGCACACAGCCAGAACCGCGTCGATCCGCGAGAGGGTCCGCCAGGCCGTCACGGTCTGCGCCACCAGGGAGAGCGACGGGGCCAGCACAATCACCAGCCCGCTCCCTGGGACCAGTTCCCTGGCGGAGATCACCGACATCAGCGTCTTGCCGCTGCCACATGCCGCGTGAAGCTGACCTCTGCCCCCATCGGCGAGACCAGTGGTGATCGCCGCGACCGCCTCGCCCTGATACGGGCGCAGAACGGGCTCCACCGTGCCGGTGTTGCGGTCCACAGTGTTTCTCCTCCAGCAAGCTGATGATGAGAGATGGCGCCCCGCCCGGTTCAGCGAGCGAGCGGGGCGCGGCCGGGCCGGTCGACGAGAACCGCTACGCCGCGTCCCTGTCGGTCCGCTTGCCCTGCCCGAGGCGGGCCTCCAGAGCGGCACGGACCTCCCCGGCGAGGAAATACGACTGGGCGCGCCCGGACTGCGGGTTCGGCCCGTGGTAGAACGCCTTCACCCCGTACCGGGCCATGGCCGCCGACGCGACCTTCCCGGGGGTCTTCGACTGGGATTTGAGCTCATGGCGGCCGATCGACTCCAGTGTCAGAGGGTCGTTGCGCTCCACGATCGGCTCCAGATCGATGTCCTCCAGGACCGCGGCGAGGTCGAGGGCGCCGTGCTTGTCGGTGGCGTAGCCGTCGAACTCGTCGTCGTCCGGGTAGGCGGGGCCGATGAACTCATCCCCGCACAGGGAGATACTGGGCGGCAGAGCCGCGTTGATCGCGTTCCGGTACTCGTCCCGGATCAGCGCCAGGGCCCCGGAGTTCTCCAGGAGCTCCCGCCAGTCGCTGTCCCCGCCGTTGATGACGTTCAGGACGTCCGCGTCGGGACTGGTGGAGTACTGGTTGATCCGGTTGCACCAGGTGCCGTAGCTCTTGGTCGTGTCACTCATTGGGGTACTCCTTCTGGGTGGTGTGGTCAGAGGGCGGCGATAGCGGTACGGATGCCGGCGATGACAGCGGCCCAGACCTCGTCGCGGGTGGCGACGCGGGACTCGCTGTAGCCGTAACGGCCGTGGAGCTTGCCGGTGGCGGCGTCGAACCAGACCTTGTCGATCGAGCCGAGGAGCTGGCCCGCCTGGGAGTTGGAGATCCCTTGGCCCTGGTAGGAGGCGGAGCTGATGCTGCCGGTGTTGTAGCGGGTGGTCTCGATCCCGGCGAAGGCGGCCCAGTCGTTGATGTAGACGCGGTCCATGCCGTTGCGCTGCCAGCGGTTTCCGCCGATGGCGAGCATCGTCTCGATGGAGTAGATGACCCTGCGGGCGGGGCGCTTCATGGCGCCGATCGCGATGCGGCGGGCGAGGGAGGCGCTGCCGATGACCCACCGGCCGGCGGTCTTGGTGGCCTCGATGACGCCGCGGCGGGCCCAGTCGCGGATGGTGGCGACGGTGACCTTGGCGGTGTCGGCGGCGGCAGTGGTGTTCATCGGGTTCCCCTGTCCCTTGGTGATGACTCCACTATGCTGTACGTACAGCGAAGTGTCAACAGGGATCCCCCATCAACTTCCACACCCACTCAAAATCAAGGGGCTCCAGGAGCGCGGCCTGCCGCCCGAAGCCGAGATGCGCCCCCGGCACCCGTGATCGTGCGCCCGCCGCCGTACTCGTCCACTCCCTGACCATCAGGCCCTACAACCTCGGCGAGAGATGCACCGCCGGCTCCACACCCCCGCCTGACAGGTGCAGCTCACAGCAGCCCCAGCACCGTGTCCGGACGGCACTGGATACACGGATACGCGCCCTCCACGGTGAGCGCGCGCAGCGCCTGCTCCCGGCTGATCGGCCGGACCCGCGCGTAGTCCACCTCGGCATCCCAGCACGTGTCTGCAGAGTCCCCGAGCGTCGTGTGGATCGTCGGCGGGCCAGCACCGACACCGTTCTGCGCCACCCACTCCGGCGGCGGCTGCGCGGCACGCTCCTGGCGGCGCTGCTCCTCCTGGACCTCGCGCTCGGCGGCCTCGATCCACCGGCGGGTCTGCTCGACCTGCTGGAGCTGGACGCGCAAGAGGAATTGCAGCATCTGCAAACGCTCGGCCGTGGTGGGCTCCGGGTCAGGCTGGCCGGTCATGCCGCTCCGTCGTCCTCAGCGTGGAGGGCCTGGTAGGTCACCCACGATTCGACCTTGAAGCGGTTCACGCCGTGCACGGCCGCGTGCTGGGTGATCGCCGCTTGGAGTTCCTGCGCCGCCTCCCGCCACGGCGTCCACCCCTTGGCCGAGTACGGGCTGGCCAGCGCGGCCGCCTGCGCCTGCTCGGCTGTGCGCTTCAGCTCGACCAGCAGGGCTCTCGCCGCCAGCTCGGCCTGCTCTTCTGCACTCAGTGTCTTCTGCTTCGCCACAGGTCCGGAGCCTAAACGGTGCCTATGACAGCCCCGCCACAGCACGCCCAGAGCACGAAAGCGGACCCGCCCATGAGGAGGCGAGTCCGCAGGCACTCACTGAGGCTATTTGTCCGACCAGGGCGGGACGCCCCTGTAGCAGTGGGCGGGGTAGCCCTTCGCTGTCTTCTTCAGGTGTCCCTCGTACGTCCGGGCTCCGCACTTACAGCTCAAGTTCATGGTCGTTCTCCTTCTGAGGTTAATTTTCGGCTCGGGAAGTCTGAGATCCACGGTACGAGCGGCGTGCGGTCATCGTCCGCGAGATGGTCTGCCCGAACCAGAGCCGCGTACCGTCTTCGGTTGTCTGGTCGGGGGCAGGCCAGCGCTCACGGCTGATGTCTGCGTAGATGGTGTCTGCGGCGAGTCCGGTTACGGCGGCGATCTCCTTGACCGTGTAAGACCGCTTCGACTCGATCCCGAAGAGCACCCGGGTGTGATGTGCGGCAACGAACGCTTCGACCGCACTCGGGTCGTACTCGCCGGACTTGCCGCGCTTCCCCACCCGGGCTGGCCACTCGGGGTGCCGGCCCCAGCGGGCGTTCTCCGCGACGTAGCGGGCCGTCAGCCCGTAGTGCGCAGCGATCTCCGGGAACGTCACACCGTCCCGGCCAGGCGGTGGTACGGGCGGTCCGGCGGATACCATCAGGTGTTCTCCTCTGGAGGAATGTGCGGCCGACAGGGCTTGCTCCCCACCCTCGGGTGGTGGGTCTTCGGACCCGGCCCTGTCGGCCCTTTCACGTACTCGGGGGTCAGGCGGAGGCCGCGTCACGAACCGCGGCGAGCGCAGCCTCGAGGTTCGGGGCGGTCTGGTCGTGGCCGGAGAACCCGTCGTCCTCGCCCGGGTCGAGCGTCCACGCCCACCCGGTCTCCGGGTGCCCGTCGATCGTCGCCGCGTGCCCGCCCGTATGGACGGTGATGGACAGGTTCCCCGCGGGGAACATCTTCGCCTCCGCGCGTGCAGCACCGCCCAGGGTCTGGCGGACCGTGTCGAGGGCTTCCTGCTCTGTCATGGGTTCCTCCGGGGTGACGGTGAGGACGACCGTGCGGCCGTCCGGGTCGGTCAGAACATGCCGGCCCACAGGGCGCCAGCCCGTGCTGGCCCGGCCGGTGAAGCCCAGCCGCAACCTGCCCGTGGGCGGCCGGCCCCCGGCGGGGTACAGCTCGAACACCATCCCCCCGTCGAGGACAGTTGCGTAGTGCTCCGGGCCGGTACCGTGCTGCTCTTTGTCGAAGTCCAGCCCCAGGCCCGCGTAGAAGGTGTGGCAGTCGTCGAGGCGCTCGGTGTAGATGACGGTCAGGTCGGTGTGCATGGGTCTCCTGGTGGCGGTAGTTGTGACGGAAGGGTGCCCGCCCCGACTGGTGGCCGGGGCGGGCGGTTGGTCTAGGCGCCGGGGCGCTGGTAGACCGTTTCGCCGGTCCGCCTGCTGGTGATGATCAGTGCCCCGTCCGGTTTCGCGTGGATCACGTTGCCTTTGGTGACTGCCACCAGCGTGCCGTCCGCTTCTTCGGTGGTGTAGTCCGCGCGGGGCGGGTACATCCGGCCGTCGAAGGCGAGCCCGGGGTTCGGGTCCTCAGGGATTCCGCTGTGTTCGTCTTCGACGCTGGTGAGCGTTTCGGCGAGCTGGGTGAGGGCTTCCTGTGGGCCTGTTGCCGGGGGTACCGCGGTTAAGCGCTGGTAGACGAGTTGGAGGCGTTCTCCGAGGGAGAGTCTCTGTCCGTCTGTCACGGCTACCTCTTTTGAGTTGGGAATGTGCGAGCCGGTCACCGGCAGCCGGACGGGTTCGGCGCGGCCTGGTGACGGATACGGGTGGTCACGGCACGTCCTCGGCGTTCACGGTCTCGAAGTGCCACCAGCGCCCCTCGGACCACTGCTCCACCCGGGCCTCCTCAGCGGGGCTGTCACCGCCGAGTGCTGCACGGATGAGGCTGTAGGCGGCGTCCTCGCTGGTATGCGCGGACTCGGCCCGCACGTCGGGGCCGGTGATGATGACGCGCCACGGCTTCCCGGGCTTCTTCGTGCTCACCGACCCGCCTCCAGCTCGGCAACCCGGGCGCGCAGCGCAGCGGTCTCCTCGGCGACGAGAGCGTCCAGCAGCGTCCGGGCCGAAGCCGCGCCGCATCCCCGGGCCCCGGACAGGATCAACAGGACGGCCTCACTCGCGGGCCGGACGTGATTGCAACCGGTGCAGTGCTGCTTGTCCGCAGCCCACTGGTGGCCGAAGGGGTGAGTGGGGCAGGTCCAGCCGACGGGGTGATTGGTAGTCATCAGAGTCCTTCCAGAGGCGGGGCGGGATGTGTGTGCTGGTCCGGCGTCGAGTTCCAGGGCAGTGACGACCGGGTGAGGTGGAGGGACGTTCAGGTGAGGCGGAAGGCGGGCCCATCAGGCTTGTACTGATCGATGAGTGCCTGCATCCAGTCGGGTATGTCGGCAACGGGAGGGACAAGGTGTTCGTGTCTGGCGCGCGGGGGCCAGTTGTTCAGGTGCGCCGGATCGGAGCTCGCGCCGGATGACCCAGCACGCGATGAGCAAGAGAAGAGCCCCGGCCTGATGCCGGAACACCAGGCCGGGGTCCATGCAGAGATTTGGCGTCAGTGAGTCCTCTGGGGCAGTCGCAGCCCGTCCATGCCCAGAGCATCCGAGTGGAAGCCGACTTCCATGGCTCCCAGCCCGTCGACGACCTGCTGGGCCGCTTCGCCGAGCTCACGCACGGCGTCGCAGTTATTCTTCCCGAGGATCTGCTCGACGCCATGCGACTGCGTGATCTGGACGTTCAGACGCACACGGCCGTCCGCTTCGCAGACCGCGGCGAACACGTCCAGCTCCAGCTCGCCGGAGTATGCGCCGATGCAGTTGTTGAGCATCGCACCCCAGCGCGAGAGCGTCTCGGCATCACGGGCGACGACGAAGCTCAGACCGGGGGCTGCTTCACGACCATCCAGCAGTGCGGCCGTCTGCAGTGCCCACTGGTGGCGCTGGGCCTGCCTCGCGATCCGCTCGAGGCGGCGGGCCTCCTCGCGTTCGTAGCGCTCACGATCGCGGGCAGCCATCAGCTCGCGCCGACGGTCCTCGATCAGACTCAACGCCTGCACGCGGAATGCCTCGTCCTTCCAGAGGTCCCAGTCAGCGACCTGGGCCGTGCCCTCGGGAAGCAGCCGGATCTCGCGGTTGTAGTGCTCCATCTCGCGAAGGGCGTAGATCTCCTCCTGCATGACACGCTGGGCCGTGCGGCCCCGGGGGTCGTGCCAGCGCTCGATTGCGGGCAGGTCCCGGACCAGGTGCTCGAGGTCACGGGAGCTGCGGACGCGGCGCTGCCCGCGGGCAGTGATTATCTCCGGAAGGAGGTCGAGGTCACGGGTGACGGCCAAACGGTGAGCCGTGCAGTCGGCTGCATCGGCCAGCGTGCGCCGCGCCTGGTGGACGGGCTCCTTCAGGATCCGTCGCAGCACCGGCTGCGGAGTCCGGCGCAGGATCGAGCGGATGCCTCGCTGCTGCAGGGATGAGAGTGACGGCTGGCGCATCAAGTTGCGGCCGCCTGCTGTTTCCGTGGTGCGCATGGCGTCGATGAGCCAGTCCACGGGCACCAACCCGCGGAACATGGCAAACCAGCTCAGGGTGCCGATGTCCAGACGCTCCACCTCGCGGGCCAGCGGCCGGCGGTAGGCGCGCACGCCGAAGAGGTTCTTCGCGACCTGCTTATGGTCGTAGGCATCGAGATAGGGCAGGTAGGCGGCGGCCGGACGAGCCTGCCGGCCGTCCTTGAGCAGCGGGAAGCGGTCGTTCCAGCGCGGCAGCTCGCCGATGTGTTCGCGGATCGCGGCGATCGCCTGGTCCACAGCGTTGCCTACTCCTTCAGGGTCCGGTCCTTCGAGCCGGCGGGCCTGCGGGCTGCTGCGCATCCAGCTCTGCAGCGTCTCGGACAGTCCGTGAATCCAGGACTCGACCATGGTCTCGGAGAAGACATGGCGGGTGGTGGATTTGCCATTGCGGCGGTCGATCTCGCGCAGAACGACGAGGTCCTTCTTCGTGCGGGCCATCGATGTGAGCTTCTCGGAGATCCAGTAGTGGAATACCCTGCCCGAGGGGCGCATGCGGTGCACGCGCCTGTAGAGCGAGACGGCGACGGACGTCCGGCCGTCAGGCAGAGCCCGCGCCAGAATCCTCAGGCTGATGCCGGAGATCGCGCCTTCGACTGCGGTGGCACCCTGCTCGGCAAGGGCGTCGTCGACGTACTTGATGTAGAGCAGGGTGTGTTCGGTGCGTTCGGGCATGGTGGTCTCCCCGGGAACGATGTAATGGATTCGGCAGTGAGACCCCCGGCGCTGCCTTGCAGCGCACTGCCCACGTCTCATCCGATTCCCTCTCCCCCAACTCGCCCCCCGTCAGACCATTTTGGATTTCCTGTCGATTCGATGCCATGCTATTTAAAAGACCTTTCGACAGGGAATGCGCAGCCCGGCTGATTCGGAGTGAGAAGCCGGGGCCGAGCGTGCAAAATACTCAGACAAAGAAAAACCCCCGCCCAGCGAGCGTGATGCTCAGCAGGCGGGGGCTCTGCGGTGTTCAAGGAACCGGCGGGCGGTCGGCCGTTTGGTACACCGAGGGCGGGGCCGTGGGAACAGGGTTCGGCGCAGGCCCATGCCGGCCTCGATCGCGTCTCCCTCCTCCTGCTGGTCCGCCAGCAGGGCTCGCATGGGTCACTCTCGGAGCACTCCGTGCGGGGCTGGCCGTTGGGACATCGCTCACCGACGGGCTGGGCGGGGAGGGGGCGGTTCTGCTGGTGCCGCACTCGCACGTGTGGGCGTAGCGCTCGCAGTCCTCGTAGACCAGGTGTGGGCAGCAGCTGCAGGGCAGGAGCCGGTTCGGCGGCAGGGCACAGCGGTGCCTGGCCTCTGCCGCGGTAGGTGTGCTCCTCCTCAAGGGCACCATGCTCGCTCTGTACCCGAAGACGGCTAACCCCCGGCACGGATGCTCGCGACCCCGAAGGTCTGCAAGGGGACGCACCGGCCGGAGCACCGGAGTAGCGAGCACACAATATTCGTGGCCCGGATCCGGTCGGCGACTGTGTGCAGGTACACGGCCAGCCCGGCGCGTTGCGCGGTCTCGAGCCGGTCGACGTACTGGTCGACGCCGGGGAGCGGCTCCGCGGCCGCCATCAGCCCTCCACCGCCGTGCCGGGGCCCGGATGGTGGCAGGTGCACTGACACGGGGCGCGGGGCTCGGTGTAGACGCGTTGCGCGAGCAGGTCGTACCGCTGGAGATCTGGGTCGGTCATGCGGTGTACCTCCGGACGGTGATGCCTGCGCGCTCGGCTCGATCTGCACAGCCGGTGGTGCCGTGCGAACCATGCGGCTGAGGGCGGGTGCAGCTGGCCTTGCGGCAGGGCATGACGAACGCCAGGCATAGATCGGCACCGAGAGAGATCATGTGCTGGTTGCGGCGCGGGCCCGCTCCTGGCCACGGCCCGAAGTCCTCAGTGGGGTGACCCTTCGCAGGATGCTTCTCCTCGGTGATGCCGAGGAGCTGGTAGCGGCGGACCCACCAGGAGGCCATCGCGTCAGCGCCGGACGGGCACGCCCCGTGGACGATGACGGCGGGCACGTGCTGATAGGTCACGGTGGCGAGGGCGTCCCGGACGAGGTCGTGGTCGGCCCAGTCACGGGATCCCGTGACCAAGATGCGGTACGGCTCGGTCACGGCTGCTCTCCGAGGATCGTCCGGGCCACCGTGAGTGCGGGCTGGTCGGTCTGCTTGGCGACCCAGGCGTCGCGCTCGGCGGCTTCGTGCGGTTCGGGCCAGACGCTGGCGGCGCCCTTGGCCATCGCGTCGTGCGCGTGCGCTGCCGCGTCCAGCCAATCGGCGACCGGGTCGGCGAGTCCGGCGAGGGGACCGGTGATGTCCGGGGCTACGTCTTGGAGGGCGGTCGCGGCGGCGCGGAGCGCGGCGGCCGGGGTGAGATCGGTCATGCCTGGGGCTCCTTCTTTCGAGTGCACGCGATACGTCGGGTGCAGGCGTGCGGGTCGGGGCACTGGGGTTGCCCGTCCCACCAAGGCGGGGTCCCGGAGACGGGCAGCCCCCACCACTGGCAGACCGGGAGCGCGCCGCTCATCGGAACTCCGGCGGGCACAGTCGGCTGGGCCGGCTCATCTGCTGGTCTCCGTGGTGGCGGGCGCGGAGAGGACAGCCAGCACCGCGTCACAGATTGCGTCCTGCGGCCGCTGCTCGCCGAGACCACGCTCCCAACGGGTGAACACCTCGTCGATGGCCGCGTCCAAGCGGCCGCGGAGCGCGGCCCGGTCGCTATCGGCCGGAAAGCCGCCGAGAAGGCGGTCCGCGACGGTGACGCCGGCGACCCGCACGTAGGCCGGGCCGAAGTCGGGCAGCACTGCGATCATGGCGTCGGCCTGACGCAGGTAGTCCTGGTAGCTGGGGCTCCTCGTTTTGTCGAACCCCTGAGCCCACACCCATCCGTCGGCGTCTGCGAGCGCGTCGGCGATGCCCTGGCGGAGGTCGGCAGGTTGCGGTTGATCGGTCACGGTCTTCTCCTGGGTGTCGGGACGTGATGGGGTGGTGGGGTGCCCGCCCCGGATTCACCCCGGTGCGGGCATACGCGTGTCACTGCTCGTCGCGGTACGAGGCGCTACCCCTCGCCGTCGGCCCGGTAGTGGCAGTGGGCTTGATCCGCATAAGTGCGAGCTGCAATGGACTGCTCCAGCAAGATGCGTCCCTTGGCGGTCTTTTTCACTCCCGCCAAGTCGGCGACACCGTCGATCTGCGACAGGAGAACAGCTGTGACACGTTCCAGAGCAGCGATGTACATGGCTGCCCTTTTCAGTTCCGCGTGATGCTTCTTGACGGGCACGTGATTCAGGACCACGTGAGCCTGGCGGTAGTTGGCGAATTCGGTACTGAGCTGCTCGCGTTCTGCTTCGCGCTGGTCGTGACTGGTGAGCATGTTGCGGCTGGCGAAGAGACGACAGATCGCCTCTGAGAAGGGCACTTCGTCCTGGCCGTAGATGTCGGCGCGGTGCTTCTCGATGAAAGCCGCGGCATCTTGGATGAGCTGTTCGGTGATCTGCTTGGTGGCGAGGGCGGGTGCGGTGGGCTGAGTCATCAGAGGCTCCAGGGGCTGGGGTGCATGGGACTGAGCTGAAGAGCGACCTGACCGGGGATCACCTCCGGCACGTCACCCCGATCGGGGACGGTCACCCTGGCCGCCGTAATGGCCTGGGTCATCGGCTGGTCTCCGTGGTGGTGTGATCGGGGCAGAGCTCGCGGTGATGGGCGACCGTGACGGGGTCTGAAGCGTTCGTTGCCGCGCTGCTCGGCGTTGACGAAGGCGTCGCATCGGATTGTGTGGACCAATCCGGCGCTCACTGAGTCACCTCGTGGTGGCCATCAGGGCCGGCCAGGTCCTGGCGCAGTACAGTGGCCCGGTCGGGGGTCAACTCCAGCCCGTACGGTTCTCCGTCCGGTCCTGACAGCAGGACGGTGACGGTGTCGTCATCGCCCCAGAGGACATCGTTCAGGCCCCAGCGGAGCGGTGTCGGATTGTCGGCCGACGCAAGATCCTCGCCCTGCTGCGCCCCGTCGGCCATAAGTGCGGCGCTGACTAACCCCCTGTACTCCAAGGCGGTGCGGTCTACGACGGGCTCCGTCTCCAGGACGTGGCGGACTTCGTCAGCAGCTTCCCGCAGCACGGTGGCCTGCTCGACGGGTTCGGGGAGTACGGCCAGCACCGCATCGGCGACTTCCCCGTACTCGTCCGGCTCCAGCATGTCCGTATCCCATCCGAAGCCCTCGGCCTCGCATACGGCGCAGCGGATCCGGTCGCGGAGCGTGGCCCGGTCGGTGGCCGAGGACACGGTGGCTGGCTTCCCGGCGGCGGCCCGGACCGCGGTGACCAGTTCCTCCACACGGTCGGCGACGACGTAGACGGCGCTGCGCCTGCCTCCCTCGGTGATGGTCATCGAGACGCTGCCCGTGGGGACGCGGAGAAGGCGGGTGGGCCAGATCTCGAGAGTGTCCAGGTCGGCGTCGGTGTACGTGTACGGCTCGGGCTCCAGCTGGGTCACGGGTTTCTCCGTAAGGTGTTAGTCGGCCCGGGAGGGCCGGATGTGGCTGACGGGTTTCTGCCTTCTGTCGCTCCCCAGGAGTGGCCGTCCGGCTCTCCGGGGCGCCCTGGCTGCTGATTGAGATATGCGCGCCATGTGCGGTCGCTGATTACGGAGATGACAGCGGGGTGTTCCTCGGGCCGACGGCACGCTGTTCGGAGCGAGGAGGGGCAGGGGGCGAGCGAACTGGTGCTGCCTGGGCTGGTGTTCATGCTGGCAAGGGTCATCACTGGGCAGCCGTGGTTGACGAGGTCGGCACGACGTTGTGGTCGAAGAAAATCGACAACGACGAGGCGGCAATCCTGACCGCGCGTGCGTGTCACGGGTCGGGACAGGTCTTGGCGCGGTACGGCCGTACGCTCCGGGTTGAGCTTGAGCCAGTACGGCTCACCGTTCGGGCTGACTCCAGCCGACGAGCCGGAGCTCATTTAGGCCCAGACGAGGCGGAGGATCGAGTCTCCTTGGGACGCGTGTTGGCCGCGTGGCGCCGAACCAACCGGCTGCGCTCCGCGGTGATCGTGGTGACTGTCATCGAGTCGGATCCCGTCTCAGTTGCCCTTGCGAGCCGCTGCACGGGCCTGTACTTCGGCGTCCCTGGCAGGGATGGTGGCGAGGAGTTCGCTGGCGTTGTCGGCGTGGGCCTCGCTTTTGGTTCGGGCCGGGTCGGCGTACAGGGTCCACACGTCGCCGCCCACCCGGGGCCGGTAGGAGAGCTGCCAGAATCGGCGGTTGGCGTAGCAGATCTGCCAGGAACGCGGGCCCGACGGGTGCGCGCTCACACCGGCCGGAAGGTCTGGCAGTTCCGGCTCAGGGCCGTACGCGCGGTCTATGTAGGCGAGGTGTTCGGCCGTCGCCGTGATGGCGACGCGTATCGTGTGCGGCCACCGATGCCCCTCGGGCAGCATCGGCGCCCATTCCTTCCACTGCGCCTCGCTGCTCGCGCCGCCGGTGTACGGCGCCCAGGCCGCGCCGCGCGCGTAGTTGAAGCCGAGCCGCATCAGGTGCCACCCGGCGGCGATCTTCAGCCCTTCCGTGTTCGCGCCGTCGGTGATGGCGTCCAGGTAGATCCCGGCGGGGTCGTTCTCCCGCCCGGCCGCACCCCGCTCCGTGAGCGGGATCATGTGGCGTTCCGCCGTGCTGCCCTCGGCGGTCATCAGCCGCAGCGTGGCACCACCACCGGCGAGCGGGTACGCCATCCGGATTTCCGCGACGGTCGGCAGGGCGGCGGGTTGGCCCGCACGCATCCGCTCCAGCCTCTCGGTCATGGTGGCCGACACCTGAGAACGCTCGCCGCCCTCGGCGGCCATACGCCACGCGGGGCCGTGTGCACGGGTAACCTGGTCGCGAGTTGTCGGCGCGGCCGTCACGGTCGCGGCCGTCTTCTCCCGCTCGTGGGCAACCGCGCCGACCGCGAGCGCGAGAGCGCCCTTACGGGTGGTGCTGTGGCTGCCGACCTGCCGCCGCTCGCCGCCGACTTCGCGCATCTGCCAGAACAGCATCCCGCGTTCCGATACCTGGTAGGCGGCATACGTGCTCTGTGGGAACCGGCGCCCGTTGAGCGTCTCGCCGGGCAGCGTGAACAGCCAGCCGTCGACGCCGTACTCGGTGCCCGCCGGCGCACGGCCGTTGGTCGGCGTGTACCGGGTGTAAGACCGAGTGACGATCTCCCGGACGATGCTGCGGGCCTCGCTGCTCATATCGTGGGAATCCTCTCCTATGATCGGTCGTGCATGAGTTGCGTCCGCCCGGCTGCTTTTGCGCGCGCTTCGGCGGCCGGGCAGGGCCAAGACCGAGGCCGGTGACGGCCCCGGCACGTTTCGGGGGGCAGTCGCTGGTTCCGCGCCGGTGTTCGCGGCGTGCGGCCAGGGTGGCGGCGTGCAGCTCGGCCGCATAACGGCAGATCATCACCCATGTTTCCCGGCTTCCGTTGGCGAGCGCGTCACGGAAATGGTCGGCTGCCAGCCACGCCTGACGGTCCGCCCAGTCGGCCGCCGCGCTGTCCTTCTTCTGTGCGGCGTAGTCGAGGTGGCGGGCGGCGTTCATGACCGCGTTGTGGCCTTCAGGGCACAGGTCGGGCAGGTGGGTCGCGGGTTCGCGGGCGAACATGTCCCCGGCCGGCGGGTTCGGGTCGAACGACCTGTCGCGGTCGGCGCTGTAGAAGTGTGAGCGGATCTCCACGAGGTAGCGGGTGACGAGGTCCCAGGTGAGTTCGCTGCCGTCGCCCATGCGGGCGTGGAAGGTGGCGGTGGCGTGGCGGGCGATGTGTGCGGCGGGGGCGAGGTACTGCCGGTCGCGGTGGCGGCGGAAGTCCTCCAGCCGTACGGCGGCCTCGAAGATGTGCATGTGGCCGGAGTAGGCGTGCTCGCGCAGCGAGCCGCCCAGCAGGCTCGATGATCCGGCCTGTGACGGCTCCGGCTCGCCCGTCGCCTCGGCCGGTGCGGCGGGCATCGGGGTGCCGGTCTCGGCGGCGGGCTTCGTGGTCCGGACGGTGGTGCCTGTGGGTGCGCCGGTGCTGTCGGGGGCCCAGGCGACCACGCACAGGGGTGTGGTCCTGTTCGACGAACCATCCGGCTTCGTGGAACCGGTCGGCGTAGATCTTCTTCTCCATCGTCCAGGTCGCTTCCTGGAGATGCGCGGCGTCCTTGGAGAGGCGGGGGTAGCGGTGCGCGAAACGCGTGTGCTTGCCTGCGAGGAGTGCGTAGATCTTCACCATGCCGGGCTGACCGGCGGGGACGACCCACGCGCCGCGGGCCTCGTTCTCGTCGTAGGTGGAGGGCTCGGTCTCGTCGTACTCGTCGCGCAGGAGCGCCAGCTTCAGCGACATGTGGTGCTTCTGGGTGCCGCCGAGGACGCGGAGGGCGGCGCGGACGTCCTTATGGTCGGCGTCTTTGGGGAGGCTGCCCTTCGTGCCGTTCTCCCACCGGCCCACCACCGCGCCCTCAACCGCCTCACGCCGACGCCACGCCTCGTCCTGCTGGGCCTGGTCGGCAGGGCGCAGGTGCGGCAACACGTTCGCCTGAGGCGCCGGGACCGGTTGTACGGTTCGGGTGACCTTGACCGGCGGCAGGCTGCCGCCGAGGACGTGGGGTCCGAGCGGGGACGGCCCGGTGATGTCCGGGATGTTCACGGCCGTGCTCGCCATGCCGTCGGCCGGCTTCTCCTCGGCGGCGACCTGGAGCATGGCCTTCTCTTCCTCGACTTCCCTGTCGATGGCGTCCATCGCCGCGTGAGCGGACTTGGCACGGGTCGCCTCAACCGTGCCCTCGAAGGGGTTGTCGCTGTAGTAGTCGGACGCCTGCCACTCCGATGAGTTGATCTTGGCGACGCGGACGGACCGTGTAGTGTCCACGCCGGTCGCTCCCTTGTAGCGGTACTGGAAGACGTAGCCGTTGCCGTCCCGGCTGTACTTGGGCTGAGTCCGCTCGGTGCTCATGATCTTCTCGGGTCCCTCTCTCGGGTTGCTGTCGTGATCGGTGGTGGGTCAGTTGGCGGCAGGAGTTCATCGAGGGCGTGGTCGTTGGCGAAGGCGACGTTTCCCGGGGGGCGGGCCATTCGACGGTGGCCCAGGGGTCGCCGTCTTCCTCGTAAAGGCGAGTGATCGTGCCGGGCTTGTCCCACGGCTCGTCGGTGGTGTGGTGGACGAGGTCGCCGACGGCGGGCGAGACGGTGTCGAAGGTGCGGGACATGCGGGGTTCCTCCCGGGGGTTGGTAGCTGGTGGGTCTGAGTGCTCCCCAGTCCGACCCGATCGGGCTGCACACCGTCTACGGCGGGAGCTGTGATGCTTAGAACGGGGCGCCGTCGTAGGGGTGGACGAGGTAGAGGCGGCCGTCGTGCACGGCCAGGCGCTCACCGTCGCCCAGCTCGAACGCGGAGACGTCGGCCCTGTAGCCGCAGCCGGTAGCGGTGCACACGTAGACCGGCCGTCCCTGCGCGTACAGGCCGGGAACGGGGGTGTAGCCGCCCCAGCCGCATTTCGCGCACACTTGCGGGCCGAACTCCTCGGACCCAATCACCATTTCGCCGGTGTGCTTCTCGGCCGCCCGCGCTGCGGCCTTCTCGCGCCGGTCGGTGCACGCGGGGTCGTCGCACGGCCGGTGCCCGATCAGGCCGTCCGTCGACGCGTGGCGGATCTCGATCAGGCCGTAGTCCTGGCACGAGCCGCAAAGCGGCTCCGGGGCGTGCGGCTGCTCACCGTCCACGCACCCGGTCCGGTTGGACGAGTTGTACCAGGCGCCTTGTCCGTCGGCCTCGATGTACTCGATTTCGCGGGCGCAGTGCAGACAGGTGCGGGTCTCGGCGGTGGTGCTCATCTGCCTTGGTCCTCTCTGGGGTTGGGCCGCACGCCGGTCGGTCGCGTGCCGGTGGACGGCGTCGATCTTCTGCTCTTCACCAACGGTGTACATATCGGAACTCGCTTTCTGCTGGGTGGTGTTGAGGGGCGTGGGGTCAGGGAACAGTGCGCAGCACTACGAGGACGAGGAGGACGGGAGAGGTTCTGGTGCAGGACATGGCGTCTGCTTTCTGCTTCAGCCGAGTGGGGAGGCGAGAACGAGGCAGCCCCCGCACGGCCTGATCCCTGCGGGGGCTGATGGTGCGGATGCGTTGCGCTCGTGGGGTCAGGCCTGGGCCGGTACCCCGGCGAGGTCGACCCTCAGGCCGCGGGCCAGCTCGGCGGCCGGGACGACGATGCGGTAGCCGCCGACCGGGTAGCTCGGGTGGTTGGAGAACACCACGGCGCAGGTCCAGTAGCCGGAGTGGCGCTTGCACGGCAGCGGCTCCGCCTCGACCCCCTCGGGCAGGACATCCTTGCGGAACTCGATCGGCACCACGACGACGCGGTACGACTGATCGGTGCGCGGCTGCTGCCAGGGCAGCTCGACGACCAGGTCCTTGGGCCAGCCTTCGATGGTCACGGGCAGGGTGGACAGGTAGTGGTTGATCGAGCCCTCGGAGGCCTGGGCCAGCCGGGCCTGCTCCTGTTCTTCGGTCTCGATGAAGCCGATGCAGCTGAGGAAACTCATGATGGTCAGTGCTCCTTGGTCAGTGCTTGTGCTGGGGGTAGGCCGCCGGCATGGGTTCGAAGAAGGCGAGCTCGTCGAGCTCGCAGCGCACGCCGTAGATGCGTGCGGCCTCCAAGGGGTGCACGAGGTCGCCAGGCTTCGTCAGCCAGTGGACGAACACCCCAGTGTCGTCAATGGGGTTCCAGGAATGCCGGGCGATGATGCCGATGCTGCCGGGGACTGCGCCGAACTCGCATTCGAGGTAGCTGCTGGGCCTGGCGAGGAGGACGTAGCTGCCGACGGCGGGCCGGACGCGCTGCTCGGTCTTGCTGCGGTGGGTCTTGGCCTTCGGCTTCCGTCCGATCAGGTCCGGCAGGAGGAAGGCGAGTCCCATCGTCGCGAGGGTGGAGGTGAGGACGATGAGAATGATGGGCAAGCCGGGCATGGTCTGAACCGCATTCATCGACACGGTCTCCTTCGAGATCGCAGTGGAAGAGAGAGGGGAAGGGAAGAAGAAACTGCTACTCAGCGAGTCTCGCTGTAACCGCACTCGGAGCACGTGTGCGTGACCTTCTTGGCCTTCTTGCCGGCTCGGACGCCGTGGGCGTTCGACGCCATGTCGATGGCACAGTTCGGGCAGTTCATGGCTCAGCTCCTGACGTGACGAGGATGTTCTTCAACGCCAGATCCGGATCAGCTCCGCTGATCCCTTGTGCTCACTTCCTTCACGGGACGAGCAAGGCGAGCCACGGAGAAGAAAAACACAGCACCCCGGCGCAGCTGCTGCCCGAAGGCAGAGCGCGCACCGGGGTGCTGGGGAAGCCGGAGCCGCGGAGATCTCCAGGGCGCGCCGCAGAGATCAGCTACAGCGCTCAGGAATCGAACCCGTTCCGCGGTCGGTCTGTACGGTGTGCCCACTGACGCACGCCGAGGATCAGTCGGCGCACTGCTGATTCGAACCGCTCCGTACAGAAGTCTGTGGCAGCTGCCCGAACGGGGCAGGCTCCATCACCGGTGGTGGCTTGGCTCAGCCGAACGGCAGCTGCTCATCCACGGCGCTGGCGTGCGCGACGGCCGGAGCGGCAGCCGCGACCGGGACGGGAGCCTGGGCCTGCAGATTCTGGTTCTGGGCCTCGGCCTTGGTAACGCGCCCGGCCAGGCGGGCCTGGGTGATCGCGCGGGACTCCAGAAAGGAGATGTTCTGGATCTCGAGCTTCACCTCGAAGACCTCCACACCGTCCTTGGTGTAGCGGTTCATTCGGGGCTCGTAGCTGAGGGAGACCAGATCGCCCTTGTGCACGTGCGTGAAGGGGCCGGTGCCCGGGGTCTGGGCGCGGACGAAAGCCTCGAACGGAAGGGCGTCGGAGATACGGTTGCCCTGGGCGTCGGTGTAGCCGCGGTCGGCGAAGACGGTGAGCATGACCTTCTTGGAACCGTCCTTGTTCCCGAAGACCTTCGGGTCGTTCGCCAGGCGGCCGATGACGGAAGCAGTGCTGTTCGGGTTCGACATGATGGATCCTCCTTGAATACAGCGCAGCGCCCGGATCGACGTCATCGTCCGCGCACAGTGGGTGGGTTGTTGAGATATTCAGTTGTCTGTCATGCCACCATCCGGATCAGGTTCGCTGATCAGATGACGTCCTCTTCCAGTGCTTCTTCCGAATCAGCTGTGCTGATCGAATGCTAGTCATTCCGAGTCCCGAATCGGCTTTGCCGATCAGACTCGTGTTCTTCACTGGGTTACCGGCCACTCCCCCGACCAGACCCCCGGCGTGGTGCCAACAGATATCCCGCAACTCGGCCTCCAGTTGGTCCGCTCGTGCGGTGTCGCCGACCTTGCAGGCGCGCCGGTAGGAATCTCCGAGATCGACGATCTTGCCTCTGTGGACGGCTGTCAGGGTGAACCAGAACAGCAGCAGGACCAGCCCGACGGCAATGAGGATCCCGAAACTCACAGCGTCACCTGCACTTCGTAGACCGTAGGCCCAAAGGGCCCGACGGTGAGTGTGTGCACGGGCTTCACCACACCCGCTCGCTCCAGGCGAGCCGTCGGGCCCGAATGCTCGGACCAGTCCTTGATGAAGACGTACCCGGGCGCGGGCGTGAGGCCGTGTCCGTGGACGCGGCCTCAGCCCCGATTAGAGGGTCTGGCATGTGCCGGTCGGTCTTGTGGCTGAGGACTTCCAGGCGATCGTGTGCAGTCAAGGGGAGGAGCTGGCGGTTTCCTCCGGTGTGCGCGAGGTTCCGCTGCACTTGTATGTGCCCGATGAGTCGTGGTGCCCTGAGTGGCTCGCACAAGTTTCAACCGCCCAGTAGGCAACACCATCGGGCTATAGCTCCGGACGCTCGTCGAGTCGGTAGCCGAGGCCGTCCATTACTAGCTGGTGAATGGCGTCGATCAGCCGGTCGAGGAGCGACTCGGCGAACACGGGGGCGGAGACGGGCCCGCTGCTCATGATGGATCCCGACCTGCGCGGGGACCCCTACGAGGTGACCGTACCCGGAGGCGAGGGCTTCTTCTACAGCGGCTGGGAGGCCGTAGGCGTCGACGTAGCCGCGGCACACGGCCTTCTGCCGGGCGGGGCGAGCGGCGGGAGGGGCGCTGTGGCAGACCACACATCCATGCCGCTGGAACCTGGCCTCCAGATGAACTCCTTTGTGTCCCGTGCGTGGTGCGCTGGCAGGCTGGGCGGTGGAGCTCGCCCGGGTCTTCCTTCGCACGTCGGCCCGGGCGGGCCACCACGCGCGGTGGCGGGTCAGTGGTGGGGGCTCCAGCGCCCGAAGCGGTACACGTTTCGTCGTCCCCCCTTCCCATACCTGCGGTCCGGACGCATGCGCCCGTTTCTGAGGACGAGGATCCCGTAGACACAGCAGGCAGGGTGGGGAAAACGCGGAAGTTCGCGCTGTGGGGTGTCGGCAATGACCTTCGGGTAGTCCGGTCAGGGGGCAGTAGGGGCCAGCCGAGGACGGGGGTCTATATCCCGCGAGGGACAAACGGTCAGGGACGCCCGACGGAGGTGTACCGGAATCCGATCTCGCGCAGGCGGGAGGGGTCGAGGAGGTTGCGGCCGTCGAACATGACCGGCGTGCGCATGAGGCCGTGCGCTTCGGTCCAGTCGACTTCGGCGAGCTCGGGCCATTCAGTCACGATCACTGCTGCGTCCGCGTCCGAGAGGGCCTGCTGCGGGGTCGACAAGCGGGTCACAGCGTCCCACGGTTCGTCGGCGGCTGGGCGGGCCAGGGGGTCCCAGGAGCGTACGTGTGCGCCTTCAGCGAGCAGACGGCTGGCGAGCACGGTGGAGGGTGCCTCGCGCATGTCGTCGGTATCGGGCTTGAAGGCCATCCCGAGGAGGGCGATGTTCTTGCCGGCGAGGTCACCGAGCTCGTCCTTGAGGTGCTGGATCGCGCGGCGCTTTTGGATGTTGTTGACGTTGATGACGGCGGTGAGGAGCTGGGGGTGGAAGCCGGTGTTGGAGGCCATCTGGCGCAGGGCTTCGCTGTCCTTGGGGAAGCAGGAGCCACCCCAGCCGATGCCGGGGCGCAGGAAGTGTGCACCGAGGCGGTGGTCCATGCCGACGGCGCCAAGGACGTCGGTGACGTTGGCGCCGGTGTTCTCGCAGAGCGTGGCGATCTCGTTGGCGAAGCTGATCTTCGTGGCGAGGAGCGCGTTGGCGGCGAGTTTGACCATCTCAGCGGACTTCACGTCCATGGTGGCCACGGGGGCGTTGATGCCGGTATGGAGGGCGACGACGAGGGCGCCAGCGGTGTTGTTGTCTTGTCCGATGACGATGCGGTCGGGGGCCATGAAGTCCTGGATGGCGCGGCCTTCGGCGGTGAACTCGGGGTTGGAGACGTAGCCGACGTGGGTCATGCCGAGCTCGTCGAGGAGGGCGCGAGCTCGGGCTCCGGTGCCGACGGGGACGGTGGACTTCATGACGACAGCCTTCAGGTCTTGGGCGTCGCTCAGAGAGCGGACGACGGACCACACTCGGGAGAGGTCGGCGTCGCCGGAGGCGGAAGGCGGGGTGTCGACGCACACGTAGGCCATCTCGGCGCCGGTGACGGCCTCTGCGAGGTCCTCGGTGAAGGCGAGACGTTCCTTGTTGCGGGCGATCATGTCGCCGAGTCCGGGCTCGTGGATGGGGACGTCACCGGCGCGCAGAGTGCGGACGCGTTCGGGGTTGATGTCGCGGACGGTGACGTGGTGGCCGAGCTCGGCGAGGCATGCTCCAGTCACCAGGCCGATGTATCCGGCGCCGAACACCGTGATGCGTCGCTCTGCCATGTTCTGTCCATCCTTCTCGTGCTGGTTCACGGGGTTATTCCGTTCTGTCCGGGTGGCGCCCGGATCTCGGGCGCCACCCTACTCGGCTGCGCTTTCACGTCCGGCATCGTGCCGTGTCCCGGTGGTGGAACTGCCGCGACGGACTGCCAGCTCGGGGTTTCAGGTCAACTCCGGTTGGCCAGGACCCCGTCATAGATGTCGAAGTAACGGGGGGCGAGGCTGCGCCAGGAGTAGTGGTCGCGGGCGAACTGGCCGGCGGCTTGGCCTCGGCGGGCCAGCTCGGCCGGGTTGGTGAGGGCGTGTTCGATGGTGGCGGTGAGGTCGGCGAGGTCGCCGGGGGCGGGAAGCCAGCCGGTTGCGTGAAGGCCGCTGGTGGTGACGTAGCCGAGGGGGCCACCACTGGCGGAGGCGATCACGGGGGTGCCGGAGGCCATCGCCTCCAGGTAGACGAGACCGAAGGGCTCGTCTACCGACGGCGCGGTGAGGAGGTCGGAGCAGTGTAGGCCGTCGATGAGGTCGCTGTGGGGGCGCCAGCCGGCGAAGAAGACGTCGTCGGTGATGCCGAGGTCGCCGGCCAGGGTGTGGGGGTGGACTCCCTCCCATTCGCCTGGGTTGCCTCCCAGGATCAGGAGTGCGGGGCGCAGGGGGGTGCGCTCGCGCAGGACGGCCACCGCCTTCAGGAGGAGGTTGAGGTGCTTGAAGGCGAGGAAGCGGCCCATCCACAGCAGCAGTGGCCGGCGTCTGCCCTGGTCGTCGTGGAGCAGGCGGCGAAGGTCGCCGGTGGTGTATCGGATGGTGCCGGGTGCCTGGCCGGGGAGCCAGCCCTGGGGGTCGTCGACGAGCCACCGGTGGAGGATCTTGTAGCGGTGGGTTTCGTCGAAGGTTGCGGGCGGGGTGAAGAGGTCAGTGTCGACGCCGTTGGGTACGAGGTCGATCCGGCTGTCGGGGATGCGGACGAGGGACTGGGCGAGGGAGCGGTCCTGTTCGGAGATGACCACGGTCCGGTCGCTGGTTGCAGCGTAGGCGTGCAGGCGGTCCGCCCAGTACCGGGCGTGGATCCACATGTGCCAGCGGTCGGTGAGCAGGGTCTCGGCCTCGTCGAGACCGGGGGCACCCGCGGTCTGGGTGATGCGCCGCAGGGTGGCCCTGGGCTCGCTGCGGTACTGCTCGCCGAGGTCGGCGATGGACAGGTCGAAGGCGTCGGCAAGGCGCAGGCGGCGCAGGGCGTTGGCGAGGAACTTCAGCTCGGTGCCGTGCAGGGTGGTGACCACTGGCCTGTCGTGGCCATGGGCGATGCCGTGCAGGGGGGTGAGGTGGTGCAGGTGGAGCAGTCCGGCCTGGCCTGCGTGGTGGGTGGTGAGGTGGCGCCGCCAGTAGGCCTCGATGGAGTCGGCGGTGGCGGGGGCGACCGCGGCGAAGACCCGGTCGGGGGCGCTGGTGCGGTCCTCGTAGCTGGGGTGGAGGGGAACGGTCTGGGAGAGGGCGTCCGCACCGTGGGTGTGGGCGGTAGCGGCCGGGTTGTAGTCGGTGACTGTCAGGGGCAGGCCGTCGTAGAACGTGGGGGCGTGGGAGTAAGCACCGGGCTGTCCGAGGGAGCCGGCGAAGATGCGGGCCGGGCAGCCGGCGGCGAGCGTCTGCTCAGTGAGGTTCTTGACGACGAGGGAGGAGCCGCCGCGGGGAAAGAAGAGGATGCCGTGGTCGATGGCCGGGAGCGGGTTCATGCCGGTGTCCTTCCAGTGGGCGTAGGAGGTCAGCGGATGTCGATGCGGAGCGACGGTGTGAAGGCCGTGCGGTGCTCGGCGTCGGCTTCGTGGCGGGCCGCGATCAGCCGGTACATGGCCGCGTAGATCCGCTGGGTGAGCGTCTGGTCCGCGAGGTGCGTCATGCGGCTGGCGACGAGCTCGTCCGGGGGGCAGCCGGCGGCGGCGCGCAGGAACTCGGCTGTCATCGACTGGGGGGTGACGGTGCTGGCGCTGTGCGCGTTCTCGTACACCGTGTCCGCATACCGCCCGCCGGAAGGGTCGATCAGGGGGTTGCGGCGGTGTTCGAGCCGGATGCGGTAGTGGTCACCAACCACGTCGTTCTTGGTGATGCGCACGTGCTGGAGCGGGCCCTGGTGGATGTCGACGACGAATTGGGACATGCGGCCCTTCTCCCTGAAGGGCAGGTGTCCGGCGCGGTCGGCCTCTTGGAGGCCGACTTGGCGGTGGGAGTAGCTGTTGGAGGTGAAGGTGTAGGTGAGGTAGCCGTGGACCCGGGCGGCGTCGTCGAGGAGTTCGAGGGTGAAGGCGAAGTCCATCTCAGCCAGAGCGGTGCGCCGGTCCATGCCGACGGTTGCGGCCGGCTCCGGTGACAGGGGGCGCAGGAGCGCTTCGAGAGCGCGGTTCTGGCCGGTTGCGAGGTAGTCGCCCACGCGCCTCACGTAGTGGCTGGTGATGCGCAGGGCGGTGACGGGGCCTTGGGCCTGGCGCAGGTACCAGGCCATGAGGTCGATGTAGTGGTAGCTGGAGAAGGCGAGCGCGCCGACGCCGTGGGTGTAGCCGTGGGCGTTGCCGAAGGCGTATTCCTCGGGGAGGCGGAAGTGGCCGCCGGTGACCGTGAAGTTGGCCATGGTCAGGGGTTGGCCGTGATTTTCATAGACCTCAGTGATCAGGCGGGAGGACTCGACGAAGGCGTCGTTGGCGCGGCGGCGCATGGGGAGGGCGAAGAGGTGGCCGGGGTTGTTGAGGTGGGCTTTGAGCAGGGTGTCGAAGTGGGTGTCGATGGTGGCGGCGGCGTGCACGTCCCATGCGGCGTCCGCGACGGCGAGGATCGGTTTGTCGCACAGGACGTGGATGCCGCGCAGGGTCGCCCAGTGCAGGTAGGGGTAGTGGGCGACGGGGTCGCAGGCCACGATCGCCACGTCGAAGGTGCTGTGTGCGTGCGCGTCATCGAGGCGGCGCTCCAGGTCTTCGGCCTTCTCCCCCGGCCGGGGTTGAATCCACTGGGGCCGGTCGTAGCACAGGAGATCGAGCAGGTCGGGCATGTGGCGGAGCAGGTTCTCGTCGTAGGGGTCGCGCAGGTCGCAGATGGCGCTGACTCGGACCGGGAATCCGGAGCGCTGCAGGGTGAGGATGGCCGGGACGTGGTTTTCGGTGGCGGCCCAGTGGCCGCAGCCGCCGATGAGCAGGACGTTGATCGGGCGGGGCGTGGTCGAGGGCATGTCGAAGTCGACCCTTCCGGTAATGAGGTGGTGGGCGACCCCGGCACACATGCTGTGCGCCGAGGTCGCGGGAGCCGTTCGGTCAGAGGCCGAGGAGGGTGGTGACGTACTCCGTGAGGTGACTGGTGCCGCCGATGGTGAGAGATGAGTGCCGGATCGACTGGCGGGCGGCGGCGTCGAGGCGGGTGAGGGCCTCGTGGACGGCGGGGATCGCAGGGAGCGCGACGGTCAGGCCGCTGACACCGAGCGATGCCAGGACGGCGGCGCCCACGGGGCTGGCCGCCAGTCCTCCGCAGGCGGTGACCGGAACGCCGGCGGAGTGGGCGGTGTCGGCGACGTGGGCGACGGTGCGGTTCACCGCGACGTGCAGGGCGTCGATGTCGCGAGCCAGGGCCGGGTTGGTGCGCGAGGCTGCCAGGAGGTATTGGGTCAGGTCGTTGGTGCCGATGCTGAGGAAGTCGACGTGCTCAATGAAGAGGTCGACGGCCAGGGCGCAGGCAGGCACCTCCACCATGACTCCGACGGGAACCTTCGGTGCCGCGAGTCGTAGACGGACGTCCTCGGCGATCGCTGCTGCCTGGGTGAACTCCTCGATGGTGGTGACCATCGGGAACATGACCCGCAACTGTGCCCCGTCTGCGGCCGCTCGGTAGATGGCTCGCAGCTGGGGGATCAGGAGGTCGTCCGGGCGGCGCAGGGCCAGACGGATGCCGCGGACGCCGAGGAAGGAGTTGTCTTCCTTGGGCAGGTTCAGGGCGGGGAACGGTTTGTCGCCGCCGATGTCGAGGGTTCGTACGGTGATCTGTGCGCCGCGCGCCGCCCGGGACAGGTCGAGGTAGGCCCGGTAGTGGGCGGACTCGTCGGTGATCTCGTGCTCACGGCCGAGGAAGAGCAGTTCGGTGGCCAGCAGGCCGATCCCCCTGGCGGCGCTGCGTGCGAGTTCGACGGCCTGTGCCGGCTTCACGAGCATGGTGGAAAGGACGATCCCGCCCGGGGCAGGGCCTGCGGCCAGAGCGGCTTCGCGCCGCAGCCGGTCCCGCTCGACCTGTGCGTCTTCGCGGGCAATCGCCCGGTGGAGGTCTGGGCCCTTCAGTCCGGCGTGCAGGAGGCCGCCGCCGCCGTCAAGCGCGCACACGGTGCCCGTCGCCAGGGTCAGGATGCCTGCGTCGGCCGCGACGACGGCGGGGATGCCCAGGCCGTGCGCCACCTGCACCGTATGGGAGGTGGGGCCCCCGCTCGCCGTGCAGAACCCTGCCACGAAGGCGGGGTCGAGGCGAGCGGTGTCGGCCGGGGTCAGATCGGCGGCCACCAGGATGTACCGGCTTTGCGGGGCTGGGTCGTTGAGGCCTCGCACGGGGGCGACAGCCCAGCCGCGTGTTCCGGGTACCCCGCGGTGCGTCGCCGCGTTCTCGAACAACTCGTCCATGTTCAAGCCTCCTGGGGGGTGTGGTGGCGGAACGCCCCGAGCTGCTGGTGGTCCCAGCCGACGGCCCGCCAGCGGTCGGGGTCCAGGCAGCGGCGGGCGTCGATGACGGTCCGTGTGGTGCTGTCGGCCAGGGACGCCGGGTCCAGGGCGGTGTAGCGCGGCCAGTCGGTGGCCACGATCAGCACCCCGGCGCCGACCAGCGCCTCGGCGGGGGCGTCAACCACCATGAGCTCGGGATAGTGGCGCCGCACCAGGTCGTTGACGCTGGGGTCGTGGACACGGACTTCAGCGCCCGCGCGGTGCATCCGGACGGCGATGTCCAGCGCGGGTGAGTCGCTGATGTCTCCGACAGACGGCTTGTAGGAGGTTCCCCACAGGGCAACGACCGCCCCGCGGAGACCTCCCGGCAGGACGGATTCGGCGTGCGCGACGGCGAGCTCGCGGCGTGCGGTGTTGGTCTGCTCCACGGCGGAGAAGAAGTCGGCGGCGGCGCTCTGGCCCAGCGACTGGGCACGGTCGGCGAAGGCCCGGATGTCCTTGCTCAGGCACGAGCCTCCCCAGCCGAGGCCTGCCGTCAGACCGAACGGGCCGATCCTGGGGTCCAATGCCATGGCGGTAGCGACCGTGCGGGAGTCCGCGCCAGCCGCCTGGCAGACGTCGTCGACGAGGTTGGCGAAAGAAATCCGCGTGGACAGGAAGGCGTTGGAGGCAGCCTTCGTCAGATCGGCCGTCACGAAGTCGGTGGACAGCAGCACCACTCCGGCGTCCAGCCAGCCGGCCCACACCCGCCGCGCGGTGCTCTCGACGGCGATCCGGTCGGCATCCGAGGATCCCAGGACCAGCCGCGCGGGGTTCAGGCTTGTCTCCAAGGACAGCGCCTCGCGCAGGAAGTCCGGGCTCCAGCCCACCCGCAGCGGCACTCCCTCCGGGGCCGCGGCGGCCGCCAAGACCGCCAGGCGAGCGCCCTCCCCCACGGGAAGGCTCGACTTTCCGATCAGTACCGCGGGCCGCATCAGCCGGCGGGCGAGCGAGACGATGGCCTCCTCGACCGCGCTCAGATCCATCGTCATCGCCCCCTCGCGCTGCGGGGTCGGCACCGCGAGGAAGAACACGTCGCCGTGGGCGGCGGCCTCGTCGTAGGAGTCGGTGAATCGCAGCTGGCCAGCCGCGATGTGCTTGGCGATGTAGTGCGTGATGCCGGGCTCGTCGAACGGACAGCGTCCGGCCTGCAGTGCCGCCAGCGTCTCGGGGTTGATGTCGAGACCGAGTACGTTATGCCCCAGCTCGGCCAGGGCGGTCAGGTAGGGCACGCCCAGGCGGCCCATACCGATGACGGTGATCTTCATCTTCTTCTCCCAGATGGTGATCCCGCGACAGCGCGCGGGAGGGTGGTCGCGGCTAAGCCCGGGGGCGGCGCTCCGAGAGGGGGCGGGTTGGGCGTAGAGGGCGTTCTCAGGTGGCCTCGGCCGGACGGCGACCCACGATGACGGCGGCCTGAAGGTCGGCCTCGAAGACGCCGTCGGGACGCACGGCCGTCAGCGTGCGGCGCAGTTCCTCCTCGAAGGGGGCCAGCCGGTCCCCGAGCGTCGCCGGTGAGGAGTAGGCGTAGGTGCGCTGGAGGCCCACCAGTTCTTCGAGGGTGTAGGTCTGCCGGTAGTCCGTGCGCAGGACGGACACCTGGCTGAACGCGGACCGCCGCAGGGCCTCCTCGTGTCCGCCGGCGGGTTCGACATACGCGGTGGCAGGGCCCGCGAGGTTGACCGATCCCAGCCAGCGAAGGCGCAGCTGTTCAAGGAGCGGATGCCACCACTCGCGCTGGGTGCCGGGCGCCCGGTATCCGACAACGGCAACGAACCCGCCAGGACGCACGGCCTGGTCGAGGGCTACCAGGACCTGCGGCCGGTCCATCCAGTGGAAGGCGTCCGCGATCGTCACGCCGTGGAATAGCCCCGTGTCCTTCGCAAGGGCCGCCGCTTCGATGGCATCGGCGCGCTTCCAGGTAACCGACGTGATGTTGCGCGTCTGGGCCCAGCCACGGCCGGCCGCCAGCATCTCCTCCGACACGTCGGCTGCGGTGACCGAGGCTCCGCGCTCGGCCAGGTCGAGGCTCAGAGTTCCCGGCCCACACCCGAGGTCGAGGATGCTGGGCCGGAGCGTCGCCCGGCCCCACTGGTTCGCGAGGTAGTCGACGACGGCCGGGGGGTGCGGACGACGGTAGGCGACGTACGGAGCACCGCACGAGGCGAAGATTCCGTCGGCGTTCGCGTAGCGGGTCGTGGGGCTTTGGACGTCTTGGGGCACAACAACCTCCGGGGCTGGCGGTTGGGAAGGTGGGTTTTGTAGTCGGGTGGCCGCCCTCGCTGATGTGCGCACCGATCCGCGTGCCGTCTGCGGGCCGGGTAATTCGGCCACGGCTCCAACGGGTTCGGCTCATCGATGGGGCGTCCGTAGCGGATGTCGCGCAGCCGTTCGCGGCGGCGATCCTGGACGTAGCCGCGGCAGAGCAGGGCATCGTGCCGGTAGGTGGGCTCCTTCGAGGCAGTCGCGCACCACCCGCAGTGCGATGTACGGATCAGGCGGCGCCGGATGGCGAGATTGAACAGAGTGGCGGCGCAGCCGAGCAACGCGCCGATCTCAGCCACCACGTGGTGTCTTCGTCCGTCGTGGTGGTGTTGGCGGCAAGGCACTCGGTCTCGACCTTGACCTGTCGCAGGGCTCACGAAGCGATCGCGCCCGTGGGCGAGGGGATGCAGATGCCTCTACAGATCTACTTCCGGATCGAATGTGTCGATCCAGATCAGTCGCCAGTCAGCGCCCGCTCGCGATAGAGCTCGCTGATCCGGGCAACGGCTCCAGCTGGAGGTTCGTAGACCGGCGGCAGCCTGCTGATCGCGATGTCGAGGTCTCTGGCATCTGGCAACAGCGCGGGCCGCGGCATCGCTGCTCCGTCGGCGGTGCGCAGGTAGAGCTCGATCGCGCGCTCAATACGCCTGTTGCGGGTCAGCACTCTGCTGATGCCGTTGATCTCGTCGAGTCCCAGGGCGAGGAGCACAGCCCGGTTGAGTGCCCGGCGCATGCGGTCTTCGACGGCGCAGTGCAGGTCCAGATCGACGTCGGTGCCGTCGTATCCGAGCAGCGCCCCGTCGAAGACACCGTCGATGCTGTCCGGGAGATGCCAGCCGGGCAGATGCCCGAAGGTGCCGTCGGTCTCTCGGTCGTCGGCGTCGAGCAGATGGTTCCAGTCATCGTGGCGGCGCTTCCACTCCTTGACATGTATCCCACCCGGTTGGTCGGTCTGGGTCTGGTAGTGGTAGTTGACGAAGAGGGGCTGGCCGTTGGCTTCGAGAGCCATGAGCGCGTCGGTATACGCGCGGTTTGCGGCGAAGGGGTACACCAGCCGGCGTGTGCCCCACTCATCGTCGACCTCGCCGAAGACGATGCTGAAGCGCAGCGGGTCGTGGAATGTCATCCGGTCGTCCAGGCCGGCCTGTTCGTCGAGCCAGAGCTTCCGGGCCCGGTGGACGAGGTAGTTGTGCAGGGGGCCGCCCATGTCGCGTTCGCGTACCTCGGCGTCGTCGACGACGCGGGCGACGTTCCTGGCGATGATGGGTACAGCCAGCTCGCGGAAGACCTCGCGCATGCGCTTGGAGATCGCGCGGGTGAGTTCGAAAAGGTCGGGCGCGTGCGCTGTCAGCCGCAGCCCGTCGTACAGCTTGGCGCCCATCGGATTTCCGTTCTCGAGATGCTCCTACAACTGTCAAGCAGCTGGAGTCGTTTTGAGTGATTTGTGTGGCCGGTGTGCTGGTCCAGGCGCGGTGGACCTCGCGCGCGACGGCTCGCTTGAGGCAGCGCGTGATGTCCTTCTTGGACAGCCCTTCCCTTGTGCGGCGTTCGGCGTGAAGCGCGCGAGTTCCAGGACTCTCGCGGGTGTGGGGCAAGGAACCCGTCTGCCGTCCTGCATATGGCGGCAACGAGCGGACGGGTTCAGCAGGATCGTGGTTGTGTCCGCTGGGGTCAGTGGTCGCCGGGAGCGTCCGGGTGCACAGTGCACGGGCCGAATCCCGTTCCCTGTCTCATCGGGTGCACGTGTCGGCGGCCGGACAGGCTGCAGGCGGTCTTAGGGTCCTCGTCGCAGAATTCCACGCACGTGCAGTCCTAGATTTCGTCCAGACTGGTGCGCGCGGGAGCGCTGGGGATCTGTGGCAGACACCGGTGGCGGTCGACCATGAGGTCGAGGCGGGCCAGCGTCCATCCCCTGCCGTCGACGCCTGCCTGGGTGGTGATGGAGCCGCAATTCGTGCACCGGCCCTTCGGCCACATCGCAGTTGCTGCTGAGGGCGGAGTTGACGATCTCGAACTTGTCGCGAGGGAGCGCGTCGGATGAGTCCAGGGCGGCGGTCTCGCAGCCGCCGGTGAGGAACTCCAGGAACTCCAGGGGTAGGTCGACCTCGTGGCCACGCTGGTGGACGTTGCGAGTGGCCGCCCCTACGCCACGAGCAATCGCGGAGCGGAGCCGGTCGACCTCATCTTCCATGTCCAGCAGCCGACGCAGGACCGGGCCCATGCGCTCGCCCATCCACGAGGTGAGGTTCATGCAGTACAAGTCCTCCCGCAGGGTGCTGTGATCGTGCTCGCGGCAGGAACGTACGGACTCGGCGATCCGGTAAATCACAACCGCCCGTAGAAATCGAAAGGGCCCGGCGACTCCGTCGGGCCCATCTGCATGTATTGCTGCTGCTTGCCGTCCTGCTTCTGCAGCGGCCTCTGGAAAGGAGTGCGGTCAACACGACGTTCGGGTGGGGCACGGTTCTGGCTCATGCCGGGAACACTTCCGGATGGTTGGCTTTCCAGTTGAGCCAGTGCTGCATGGGCTCGTCTGCGACGGTGTGGGAGCAATCCATGACCTGCACCAGCGTCATGGCGGGGAGACTGGCATCGTCGCGCTGACTACCGCGCAGTCGTGGCGCGGCCGGCAGCCAGAACGGACCGTACTGCCAGGTGCCCACTCGGTACGACCAGTCGTCGTCATCCCACTTGTGGAAGATGCGGGTGACAGCGTCGACGTCGAGGGGTCGTTTCAGGAGCTTGACCTTGTACCAGTCGTTGAAGCAGCGCGCTTTGTATTCCTGGATGTATGAGGCGAGCATTGCCGCTTCGGCATCGGTGGGCCGGGCCCCGGAGTCCCGGTCGAAGGCGGCGATGTACCGCCACTTCGGGTGTGTGCTCGTCACGGGGATACGGAGCTTGGTGAGGGGGTCGTGCTGGTCGGCATCAGTGCCGAACGGCCAGTTCTCAGCGCTCACTGCTGCACGCCGTCCTCGGTCGACAGGCTGGCACCCATGCGTTGGCGAGCGAATCGGACAACTCTGCGGCCCAGTCGTGCGGTTGCCCGACAGCGGTACGGGGCTCGGGCTGTTTCATGCCGGTCCTTTGGTTGGTCAACGACGGGATCATTCAGAGGCATACCGTTGGAACGAGCGACAATTGGTCAGACACCGGCCTGCTCAGCTGGGGGTGCCGTCGGCGAACCGGTGGGCGCGCTGTTCGGATGCGTCGGCCACTTTTCGCGCCAGCAGGGGTCGGGTGCGGTGAGTGTGGTTCGGAGGTCCGGGTCAGCGGTCATCAGGCAGCGGTCTTTGTCTTCGGGTGCTTGCGGATCGTGGCCGCCGCCGGGTTCTTCGCGGCCACCAACTCGCGCAGCCGGGGCGACATCCGAAACGTCAGCTCCTGCCGGGCGGGGATGGACACCGGCTCACCGGTGATCGGGTTTCGGACCGTCCGGACCAGGCGGTCGACAGGCACCCACGTGCCAAAGTTGGTGATGGCGACGGTGTGTCCGCTGACGACAGCGCGGGTGATGACATCGAAGACGGCCCGGACGGCACGGGCACCTTCTTCGTTGCTGACGCTGAGTTCTATGGCGACGGTTTCGCCGAGGAGGGTGGTGTTGAGGCGGTCATTGATGCGGGCGATGATGGCCATCAGAGTTGTCCTTTGCTGGTAGGCGTCGGCGGCCTGTTACCGGATGGGGTCTCGGCGCAAAGCTTGCGCGCCGGAGACCGCTTGCTGTCGCGGAGGTGAGTCGGCCGGTCGCAGTACCGGCAGAGCTTTTCGGTCCAGGACCAGTGCGATGGGTCCCGCCAGTCGGGGAGTGCACCGGGCGTCGGCTTCGGGCGTGTTCGAGGAAGTTGGCGAAGGTGCGGGGCGGCTGCGCCGCCGGCAGGGGCATCCCCAAGGTCGTCTCGTCGAAGCTGCAGAGGAAGAGCCGAAGCCGTCTCGGACCATCAGCGCTGAATTTCGTGATGGCGGGGATGTTTTGGTGGGAGTCGCTGCCGGTGCGGATGGAGCAGGCGCGTCGGACGGTTGCAGCGGTGCCCTTGGAGGCCCGGCCGGAGTGGTACGCCGGGCGTGATGCTGCGGTCGTCCGCACCGTCGGGTGTGGGTGTCATGGCGGCCAGCCGGTCGCGGATCCCCGCCTGCACAGGAAGGAAGCCTCCCCGGCACAGCACGGGCATGCAGCCGGGAAGGGCTCGGTCATGCGCCCACCACATCCTGGGCGGACAGTACGAGCTGCCGCAGTCCGAGCGCGTGCTTCCCCACCGGGATCCCGACGCCAGAGATCGCGTCGAGCACCTGCTGCGCCGTCTCCTTCCCCATCTCCTTGACCGCGTCGCGGTTGTTCGTACCGAGGAACTGGCAGATGCCGCGCTCCTGGTTAATCTCGATGTTGAGCCGGACGCGGCCGCTGCCGTCGAGCACACCGACAAAGACGTCCAGCCCCAGTTCGTCGGCGTAACCGGCAATACAATTGTTGAGCTGTGATCCCCAGCGGGCCAAGTCGTCTGAGCTCTGGGCGGCAATTAGCCCGTATTCCCCGACGCGGACGCCGTGAAGCTTCTCGGCCGTATCCATTGCCCATGCGGCACGGACCTTCTCGCGGGCGATGCGTTCCTGGCGTATCCGCTCGGCATGTATCTGGTACTCACGTTCCTGGGCGGTCATCAGCTCGCGCCGGTGCTCGGTAAGGAACTTCTCGGCGACCTCGCGGAATTCGGCATCCTTCCATTGCTCCCAGGTCGCAACCGGTAGGTCACAGTTTTCGAGCTGGGCGATGTGCTGGTTGTAGTCGTTCATGTGGTACAGCGCGTTCGCTTCGTTGCTCAAAACGTCGACTGTCCGGTTCGAGCGGGTGAACCGGGGGTCCTCCAACTGCGTCAGGGGCATCGAGCGGACCAGGGCTTCCAGATCCCGCGCATCGCGGATGCGGCGCTGGCCCCGGGCCTTGATCAGCTCGGGCAGGAGGCCCAGGTCGCGCAGCTGCAGGTGGCTGTTGCCAAGGTCACGCACCGTGTTCTTGATGGGTCGCACGCTCTGCGCGACCGGCTCGGCGAGGATCCGTCCCAGGATCGGCTGGGGCACGCGGCGGAACAGCGCCCGGGCCTGCGCGAGCTCGGCCGGTGTGAGGCCGATGCGGTGGTTCGTCTCGGTGCGGCGCATCGACTCGATGATCCAGTCGATCGGCACCAGTCCGCGGAACAGGCGGAACCAATTCAGCACGCTGAGGTCATGGGACTGGCGCCAGTCCCGGTTGGCCCTCATGCACTCGGTCAGGCGCTGGGTCTCGCGCGCCAGGGGCCTGCGGTACCGGGACTTGCCGAACACGTTCTCCGCGACGGCCTTGAAGTCGGTCGCGTCCAGGTAGTGTGTCTGGCCCGAGTGTGCGAGCCTCAGGGGGGAGACTGCCTCCAGCAGCGGGAACCGGTCTGCGGCGATCGGAAGATCGCCGATCAGACGCAGGATTTCGCTCTGCAGGTCCCGGAGGACCGAAGTCATCTGGGCCTGCATCAATCTCGCGGCGAAGTTCTGGACCTCAGGGCCTTCGACGACACGGATGTTCTGAGGATTCCACCCGTAGTGGTATATCGGGTTCAGCAGGAGGTCCAGTAGGAAGCGGTGCAGCAGGCCCTGGAGCTGGAGCTCGCCTCCGGCGAAGAGATGCTGGGTGCTGTTCCTCCTGCTGCTGTGCTCCAGCACGCGCAGCACGACAAGACCGGCCTTGGTACGCAGCAGCGAGAACGCCTGCTGGGTCTGCCAGTAGCGGAAGACTTTGCCGGAGGCGCGCATCCGGTGCACGCGGTACGACACGGAGCCCGACACCGAGACGCGGCCACTCGGCGTAGTACGCACGACGACCCGGAGACTCGAACCGGTGTGGACGCCTTCGGTAGTCGGCTCGAACTGATCGTTGAGGAACTTGATGTGCTCCAGCACGCGCTCGCTAGTCTCCGACATGGTTGCCTCCCGAAATATGGAATGTGAGAGCACGGCACGGCGCTGTTCGGTGGGCCGTGTTCTTCGGGGGGGCACCCGAGATCGGCTTCGCCGATCTGCTTGTAAAAAAGAAGGGCCCCCGCCGCAGCGAGAGGCGCTCCGTACGGCGGGGTCTTGTCGGCGGATCGCGATGATCACGGCCGGCGGGCCGACCGAGACGGTGGTCTGGTAGTGCGGGAGTGCAGTACCGCAGTGGTCAGCGCCTTCGTTGCCCCGATGCGAGCGCGGGCCATGGCAGGCGGGGCCACCAGGGGGCACCGACTGCTGGTGCCCCAGCCGACACAGGGCTTGGCGCCACGCTTCAGGAGGGCGGTGCGGCCCGGCGGCCAGGGAGCGCCTCCGCGAGGTCAATCTCGGCTCAGTACGCGGCCGAGTAGGGACCGGAGCGAGCGGACACGGCCGCGCCCGGGGTCAGGGACTACAGCGTCTTGGGGTTCTGCTTGCTGGGACGGGGGTGGGTCTCGGCGGCGGCTTCGCGGGCGGTCGGTCGTGTCGTGTGGCGATGAGTGGGGATGATTCCGGACCGTTCCGCGAGGTGTCGTTCCGCGGCGCGGTCGGAGGCGTCCAGTTCGTCGTCGTCGTCGTGATCGGCCATGGGGACAGGCTCCTTCAGTGGCAGGGACAGCAGGCGCAGAAGTCCGGGGTGGACCTCGACGATGGTTGTGGCGTTGACGGTGATGGGGACGAAGGTGGTGTCGCTGTCGGCGGGGGCGATGGCGTGCCGGTGGGTGCGGGTCCAGCGGTGAGGGCCTGGGTGAACTCGGTGGCCGGGACCGTGCGCGGGGACGCACCGGGCGCAGGAGAACGCTGCGGATTTCCGGGTGGGGAATAGGCGAGCGCAACAGGCACCGGGCACCGGTCACCACAGGTGCTGAGCTGGCCGCGTGGAGGCACTGAGCGGGGGACCCGGCCTGGATTTGCCCTGCCATTCCTGTGTACTAGCGCTTCGCACGCTCACACCGTCGCAGATGGCAGGGCAAATCCGTGTTCCTGAGTGGTCTCCCGCAGCCGCCAGGCCAGAGGATCAAGGGGCTGGTGTCAGTGTGAATCAGTCATCTGGTACTCGCTGCTGATCAGGCGGGCCTTCCCGTGAGTAGGAAGTACCGCGAGCACCTCGCCCTGGAACGTGTCGTCGACCTCCATGCGCCGACCGGGGGTGTAGATGGCTTCCTCACGCAGGGGGGTGATTTCGAACTGGTTCGCGAACTGGGGCTTGATCGCGTAGGTACTGGAGTGGGCGGTGGGGGCGAGGGCCAGAGTCCCGCCGTCGCTCAGCTTCAGTGTGTAGACCTTGTCCTCCTGCGCCGCCTGCTGGGTGAAGTACTTCGTGGTGAGTTTCCCGTCCCGCCCCGCGGGCCGCTCCTGATGGACCTTCAGCGCACTCTTGGCGGTTTCGTTCGTGAGAGAGAGCGCCTTCCCGGCTCCCTTCCCTCCGGTCACGAACAGGTCCTCGTACGCCTGGTTCAGCCCCTCAGGAGCGAGACCGTTGACCTCCTTCGTCACATGCACTGCGGTGGCCAGCTTGTGATTACTCGTGTCGATCTTCGGCAGAGGGCTCCACAACGCCAGCGCCGCAGTGCACTTCCACCCACCAGAGTGGTCCTTGTCGAAGATGATGAAGCTCGGGACCTTGCTGCGGCTGCCCTTCGTCTTGACGGCGAACCAGCTCTGGCCAGCGGGGATGATGTAGGTGCGGTCCGTGTAGTAGAACGGACGCTGATATTCCCTCTGATCTTTGGCCTTCATCGTCGACCACTGTTCGAAATCGGCCTTGCTCCGCAGGAACAGCTGACCGCCCTCCACCGTGCTCAGCAGCTTCGGACTGCGGGTCGCGTTGGCCTTGTTATTGACAGCCACGTAGTGGTCGACGATGGCCTTGGCTTGCGTGGTAGTGACGGCTCCGGTCGGCGGAGGCGTGGCACGGACCTTGTGGGTGTTGCTGGTCGGTGCCGCATCCTGACTGGGCGTGGTGCTCGAGCACCCGGCAAGAACGGCCACGGCGGTGGTGCCGACGGCAGTGAATATCAGGGGGCGTATCCGGTGACGACGGGACATGGGTGCTCCTCTTGAGGGGGGGGCAGCGCTTGGTGCGCCGCACTGAATGGGGCAGATCGGTTGCCCCGAGCGGGGGCTTCGCCCGTCACCTCCAGGCCGCGGAAGCATCCGTGCGAACGGAAGCAGCCTGGCCTAACGCGGCCGTGCGCTGCCGAAAGGCAGGGAGGGGGCGAGGATCGTGGTGGTCCTTCGGCCTTCCGAACGGGGTCAGGTAGGCCGGCGCCGAACATCGCGGTTTCTGGGAGGCCGGTTTCCAGGATCCCGGCGCCGCAGGTGGTGGAAGTCCGCGATGCGACGACGTCGGATCCGGGGGCGGGGAACCCTGCGGGGAGAACCACTCCGAGCTGGGAGGGCGTGGGTGGCCGGTGAGGCGTTCAGTCAGGACGGTACGGCGTATGGAGTGAAGTGCACTGGGGTGTTCATCCGGCGTGAGCCAGGTTCGAGCGGACACCGATGACGGCACGGTCCAGGACGTCGTCCAGATGTGCGCAGGCCTCCTCGGCTGTGTCGCCGGTGACGATGGCAAAGCCCGCCCGGGTGTTGTTCGGCGTCTGCGGTGAAGGGGTGAGGGTGACGTGGTCGCCGATGTCGCACAGCCACTGCAGGTGCTCCAGGTGTGTGTCGTCACCGGGGGTCAGTACGTGGCTGGTCACAACGCCGTCAGCAGAGGGGTAGATCATGCCGATGGCTGCGCTGCGGTTGCGGGTGCGCTCCAAATTCGGGCTGCCGCCGCAGGCCAGTGTGGCCGCAGCACGTGCCAGGTCCACACCCGTTGCGTGGCAGACGAGTTCGCCGATGCGGTCGCCGCCCAGGCGGGCGTTGACCTCAATCAGTCGGGGCCCGGAACTGGTCAGTTTCATCTCGACGTGGCTGATGCCGTGGGTGATACCAACAGCGCGCAGTGCGGCCGCCGCGATCGGCGCGACTTCGTCCAGGAGCGGGTCGTCGGCAGTGACGACGTGTCGGGTCTCCATGAAGAACGGTGCGAAGCCGGTGGACTTGCGGGTGACAGCGATTGCGGTGGTGACGCCATGCTCGGTGACCGTCTCAACGGATACTTCGGGGCCGTCGAGGAACTCCTCCAGGAGGACGCCCTCTCCTTCGGAGCCCTGGTGGGCCGCTCCGGCGCTGGCGATGTCCCACCTGGTCGGCAGCTCAGTCAGGTTATCCACGCGTACGACACCGATGCTGGCAGCCTGCGCGGCCGGCTTGAGGACGACAGGGAAGCCACCGATCCGTTCGGCCGCGGAGGCTGCCGCCGCGAGGCTGTGCACCCAGGTGGAGGCGGCTGAGGGAACATCAGCCGCCGCGAAGCGTTGCCTGCTGGCCGCCTTGTCCCGGGCAGCGGCGATGGAGGTCACTGAGTTCCCCGGCAGATCGAGGTGTTCACAGAGCCGGGCCGCGGCCGTCAAGTGGTACTCATCGAAGGTGAGGACACCCGCAATGTTCCAACAACGGGCCAGCTCCTCTGCGGCCCGGATCACCGCGGAGGCGCTGCGGAGGTCGGCGATTTGGTGGTCGACGACGTACGGACGCTGCCATGTCGGTGCCACGGTGTCGATGAGCAGAAGCGGGAAATCGGTGGCGGCCGCCTGCAGCATGTAGTGGCGCATCAGCTCCGGTCCGGAACCGATGAGGAGGAGCGTCGGGTGAGCCATGGTGATTCTCCTGAGTACGGGGTCATGCGGCGTCGTGCAGATTGCGTCGCGCCGCCTGCGGTTGAGGGGTGGGCTATGAACCGACGGCCGGGTAGGTGTACGAGGTGCGGTGGCGCCACAGACCACGGAAGGCAAGAGCCATGGCCATTCCCTGCAGCACGGCGCAGATCAGCAGCAAGGAGTTCAGCGCGGAGGCAGGAAGCAGGGCCACCAGGGCGCCGGCGAGCGGCATGGGGATGACGACGAGGACGATCGTCACGCTCAGGGTGCTTCCGAAGACGGCCCTCGGGATCAACCGTGCGCGCAGGGTGCGCAGCACGACGGTCAGCGCACCCTCGCCGGCCATCATGACGCCGATGGCGACGGCATAGCTGACCAGTTCGGGAGCCAGCGCAATGGCAAAGCAGGCCACGCAGGCGGTCCCGGCCGCGGCGGCTCCGACGGGCCACAGCCCGTACCGGTCGACGAGCTGGCGAGAGACAGCAACGGCCGACAGTGAGAGCACGCCTGCCGCACTCCACACGGCGCCCACGGTCAGGGAGGAGCCGCCGAATGCCTGCAGCACTGTGATCGGTGCGCTCGCCTGGGCGACTGCGACGGCGAGGTTGCTGGCTATCAGGCCGGCAACGAGGCATGTCAGAGCCGGGATGGCGAGGACGGTGCGCCACCCGGTGCGCAGGCTGGATAGGACGGACGGATGCCTGGCAGGCAGAGCGACAGGTGCGTCGGTCTGCCGGGTGGTGGCGAGCATCGCGGCTATCGAAAGGATCGCCACCACGATCAGAAGGCAGGACGGCCCGGCCAGCAGGAGGAGGCCGCCCAGGAGCGGGCCAATGAGCAGGGCACTTTGATCGATGCCGATCTGGATGCTCTGTACCCGGTGGGCCCGCTCGCCGGCTCTCCGGCTGGTCTCGGCTCCGATCGTCTCCACGGCTAGGAACGCAGCCTGCGCCAGGAACCCGCTGATCGCTCCGACGGCCATGACGACGGCGGTGGTGAGAGTGCCAGAGCCAGGTAGCAGAGCGAGGGCGGCTGCCGCGGTGATGAGCAACAGGCTGCGGACAGCGGTGGCTGCTCGGAAGACGCGGTCCGCGCGGTATCGGTCCACCAGAGGACCACCTACGGTGAAGGCGGCCAGTCTGGGCAGCCACTCCATCAGGAAGGCCACACCGGTCAGCGAGGCGGAACCGGTTGTCGTCAGCACGAGGAGCGGGACCGCGTACATGAGGACGTTGGTGGCAAGCGCGTCGCTGGCGCGCATCAGAGTCGGCCGGGTGAGAAAGTCACCGGCACGGGCAGAGAAGGGCATGGAGTGACCACCTGCGGTGAGAGCGGAACTGCGGGGATGGTGTGGCCACGTGAACCTGAGCCACCACGGGGCCGGTCCAGACACCAACGGGAGGTGTTGGTGTCTGGACTGAGCAGCGGGGAAGCCACCGGAGCTGTTACGCGATCGCGCTAGCGGCGTGTCCGGGTGGACGGAGAAATCCTTGGGCTCGCGTACGGGCTGATGGACGTGGCGGAGTTCCTGCGCCGTGCTGGCCTGGAGGGCTTGGACGGAATTCGGAACTGACGGGGATACGTCCTGGGCGTGCGCGGAGCAGCCGCTCGGCGGAGGTGGGGGGTCATTGTCTGCTCCCGAGAATGACGCGGGCGATGCAGAGGGCGTGACGGAGGTTCATGTGTGCTGCTCAGTGGTGGGGGTCGTCGTCGGGGATGGCGTATCCCGCGCAGTGGTCGACGCCCGGTTCCGGTGCCACCGGATCGCCGGTGTCGGCATCGGTGCAGTAGGCGCTGAACACCTCGCCCGCGGTGAGCGGCAGCAGTCGGCCGCGCTGGAGCCGCCAGCCCCTGACCCTGTCGTCCTGGCCCGGCACCGTCGTACGGATGACGATCCCGCCGGGGCTCTCCAGGGCCATACCGGCGGCGAGCACGGTCACGAAAGCCGCGCCCTCCGTGTGGTCGAGCCGGGGACGGGCGCCCTCCCCACTCTCGGCGTGCAGGACGGCGAGGAGCGGTTCGTCCTCGGTGGGAATGCTGCAGACGAGATGGTGGACTCCGCACTCCGCGCCGTCCAGCAGGCTCTTCAGTGCGCGGGAGGCCCGGTCGAAGGATGTCGTGCCGATGTCCCGGCCGCAGTCGGCGCACTCCCCCGCCTCGGCCAGCACCATGGTCGCGTACTCCAGGGTGGCCCGGCATACCGCGGCGTTGATGAGGAGCGGGACGAGTCGGTCGATGGGCTGGCCGGTGTACGGGACGGTCGCACCGACCGCCGCGATGCCCGCGGTGAAGCGCGTCCGGCTGTCCGCCGAGTCCGGGTCGAGCCCGGCCGCCGTGCAGAACTCCTCGTACTCCTCGGGGTCGAAGAGTGCGACCGTCGTGTGCACCTCCTCGGCGGTGAGGGCCCGCAGCAGGCCCTCGACCTGCTGGAGGTAGGCCGTGTGGTCGTCGAAGGTGAAGGTGCGGTAGCGCCGCATCGCCGCGAAGTCCTGCTCGTCGGCCAGCAGGCCGACGGTGCTCGGTGCTTCGCGGCGCAGTGCCTGCCGCATGGATCCGGTCCGGTCTCCTTCGGCGGCGCGCTTCATGATCTGAACTCCTTCGGGGTGGTCGCGGAGGGCGGCCAGGACCGTGTCGGCGAGGGTGCTGAGCTGCCGCTTCGGGGAGAGCTGGCCGAGGTCGACGTGCTGTCGAGGTATGCGTTCATCGCGCCATAGATGCGCCGGCGGAAGATATCGTCGGTACGGCGGGCGGCGGGACAGGCAGTCATCAAGTGCTTCTTCCGGGCAGGGCGACGCACATGGGAAGTCGGGGAGACTGGTGGAGCTCACGGGGATCAAACCCGCGGCCCTGCCCGTGCGCCCGGAGGGCGTATCAGATCGCCCGCTTTCGAGTGCGGGCTTGTTGCCCGGGGCTTACCGGACCACTGATCGCGGACGGGGAATCCCGACTGAGTCAGAACGCCGAGCGCTCTGCCACAGAACTGGAGCGCCGTACGGCCGGCCGGGAGGTTGGTCGAGGTGAATCCAGGCGTGATGATGGCCTCCATCGCCAGACCCGGATCAGCTCCGCTGATCCCCCGCCCCTTTCGCTCAGCTGCCGTTCACCCGGCAACCGGCCCGGCATGGCGTGGGCGGGCGGTGAGCAGAAGCCAGAAAGCAGGAGCCCCCGCGGGCCCGTCGCTGAGGAGCGTGGTGACCAACGGGGGTTTCAGGTGTGAAGGCGGAGGTGAGAAGCCTGCTGTCGGGCGACGCGCTCGCCGACACCGGACATGACTCAGTCTCGACGCGGGCCGCGTGACAATCAGCCCGGTCAGGAGCCGGAGACCGGACCGGCCGGTACTTCACCTTTGGATCCGCCGGGGGCCAACGGCACGTCCGGACCGCTACCCCGGGACAAGTGCGCCCACCAGATCTTGGTGGCGAGGGTGATCACAGCGTGGGTGGTGTCCGTGTCCGGGTCCCACAGGACGTAGTAGCCCTCGTCGGTGTATGTGACGGTCACGGGCGTGGCCTGGGTCGGTTCAGTGAACCGGGCCCCGCCCTTGCCGCCGTACAGGATGCGGGTGCTGTGGCTGCTGGCCTTCACCCCGGGGACGGAGCGGAGCGCGGTCATCGACCACTTCCCGGGCTCGGGTTCCGGGGTGCGTTCCACGGAGCCTGCGTCGGAGAAGAGGGTGGTCCAGGTGCTGCGCTCGCTGGGATCGGTGCCCTTGGCGCCGACGCACAGCCGGAGTCCCTTGGCAGACGAGCCGTCGCGTCGCGCGTTGACGAGCTTCGGCTCAGCGAGCAGGTAGCCGGTGCGGGTGACCTCGTGACCACGAGTGTCGGAACCGGTGGTGGTGACGTGGTCACCGGCCGAGAAGCCGTCGACCAACTTGGGGAGTTCGGTCTTCATACGGGCATTCCTCTGTCTGGGAGTCTGTGCGAGTTCGTGCTCGGGGATGTCTTCGAGGACGGTGAGCCGCGGGGCGTGCAGGGTGCCAACGCAGACTGCGCAGTCACAGTCGTGGCAGCAGTAGCGGCAGTTGATGTCGTCGCAGAAAGGATCGGGGCCGTGAGAGTGGCTTGGATCGGGTTCTTCGCAGCCCCAGCTGCGGCATGACCGGTCTCCCGACTTCGGGAAGACCCGATGCTCGGGAGTCAGCCCGTGGGCGAGCCACACCCCAGGGCAGGCAAATGACGAGCGGTGGGCCGCGGTTTGGGTAGGCCAGGCCGCGCGGCACGCGGTGCACTGGTACCAACGTTCCCGGCGGAGGCGCGTGGAGTGCCTCATCTGGAGTGGCCATTCACCATGGGTTTGGATCTCATGTCTCCGGTTTCGCACATAGTGCTGTGCGCCCCATGCCTGGAGCGCCGGACCCGGGATCGCTGGGCGATCTCCGAGGCTGCGGCCGTATCAGCTCCGCTGATTCCCGCCCCCCGTCGGCGATCTAGAACAGCGCCCCGGGGCAGCGCCTGGCCCTCGAGGGAGCCGAGACGCGCACTGGGGCGCTGTGGGAAGCTGGAGCTATGGAGATTTTCGGAGACGCTCCTCAGGGATCAGCCGGCTCACTACGGGGCCGAACTGCTTCGCGCGGAAGTCACGGGGCGTGAAGCCGACTTGGACGCCGCGATATCAGCGGCGCTGACGGCTCAGGCAGCGCACGATCCGGGTAAGGTCCTGCTGGACGTGCCCTCTGTCGGTCGTGCTGAGCGAGGACCGCCTCGCGATATCGCCATGATGCGAGCCGAGTCGGCTGTACGGGGCCGGCCGGCGCATCAAAGGATCTTCGAGCCGCGCAAGAGCTGGCAGATCTCCATGGCCACTCCGGGCTCGCCCTCGGTTCCCTGCTCGGGGTCCACGGTGGTGACCAGCCTGTCCAAACGGACGTACGGATGCGTGACGATCACGGTGCTCGCGTGGCTGAACAGCATCTCCGCAGAAGCACGTAGTGCGATGTCCTTGATGTCGGCGCCGTCGGGAGCATAGATGCCCGCCAGCGTCTCGCGGGCGCGGTACTGAAGGGTCGCGATGTCCTGCCAGCCCCCAGGCACGCACATCTGGTGGCTCATGCGGTAGGTCGTCCAACCCTCGGTCGGGTGTGCGCCGGGCAACTCCTTCAGGATGGTGCTTCGCTCGCCAAGCCGGGGCACTGGTCTCACGGGCGGCTCCCGTCGTCGGCGGGCAGCTCGTCGAGCAGGGCGGCGCCGCCGGGTCCGCCCGCAGAGCCGGAGCCCTGGCAGTGCCCGCAGTAGCCAGACTCGTCGGGGTGGGAGTTGCGCATGGTGTCCAGCTCGCCACGCACCAGAGTGGTCACCCAGTCGAGCTGTCCGGGCTCGATGGGGACCGGGTACTGCTCACCGGTCATCGGGTTGGTGATCGTGACGGTTACGAGGGCGGTGCCCTCGGGGTCGGTCGGGAATCCGTCGGCCAGCTCGGCGAGCGCCTGGGCGAACGCGACGGCGGCCGGGAGGGTGGTCGGGGTGCTCACGCGGTGACTCCATCTGTTGACATATGAGGCATGGGCGTGCTGCGGCCGCCCGTCCTTACTGGGCGGCCTTGAGAGCTACGTCGTACGTGGTCGTGTCGGTCCTGAACTCGAGGTGCCGGGTCGGCGGAAGGCTGCAGTCGCGTTTGGTGTTCGTCTCCAGACGGTCGCGTCCTATACAAAGCTCCTGCTCGACCGACACTCACAACGGGTCGGTGCCCGGGCAGGTGCAGTCCGGGGAGTCGGGGACACGGCACGGGGCCAGGTGCTCCTGCCGCATCGCGTCCAGGTCAGCCTGGCTCTAAGCGAGCTCAACCTCTTCATCGACCGGGGTGCCCTCCAACTCGGATACTCGGGCGCGTAGCCGGTCGACCTCGGCCAGCAACTCGGGAACGGAACGGCGGGCGCTCGCGATGAATTGCAAGTCCGCCTCGGTCGCCGCGCGAGGCACGAGCAGCGGCAGACCCAGCACTCTCCCGCCCTCGCCCTCGCGTTCGATGTAGACGAGATTGTCGGCTACGAGCCATGGTCCAGCCGTGACCTCGTCCAGATTGCGGTTTCGGATCTCGGCCAGGCGTTCCGCGGTCATCGAGGTGTCTGTCATGGTCAATTCCCCTTAATGGCATAAGAGTTGCGGTAGGCGCTGAGTGTGCTGATGACGTCATCGATGAGCCCGGCGACGAGTGAGTCGAACAAGGCGTCGAGGCGCTGGACTTCGCTCTGCTCCAGTCGGCCGTAGCCCTGATGGGTCTGGAGGCCGATGTCTCGGGCACGGCATCCGTCGCGCTCTGCGGCGCGTGCGTACATGACCTTGAGCAGGCCGTAGCGGCGGGTCTCTTCGGCGGCGAGGCGGCGCTGGTCCCGAGCGAATGGAATCTTGCCGGTTCCAGAGCACGGGAAGCAGAAGACGGGACCACTGGTGGCCTGGAACGTGACGGTCCCGCTGCAGTCAGCTTCATGTGGTCACTCCCCGGCCTCTGCAAGTAACTGAATGTCGGGGGGGGTATTGCTCGCCGAGATCACGGCTTCGTCGTCCCTGCGGAGAGCGTTCACGTACGTCCGGATGGTCTTAGACGTCGTTTCAGTTGGTGAGTCTGCGGTAGTTGATGAGGCTGGTGGCGATGGCTGTGAAGGCCAGGAAGTGTTCGGGTTTGCGTTCGTAGCGGCGGTGCAGGCGCCGACAGCCGGCCAGCCAGGACATGGTGCGTTCGACGACCCAGCGGTGCCGGCCCAGCCGGGCGGAGCTCTCTTTGCCGCGGCGGGCGATGCGGGGTGTGATGCCGCGTCCACGCAGCCATCGCCGTTGGTGTTCGTAGTCATAGCCCTTGTCGCCGTGCAGTTTGTGTGGCCGACGACGCCGTGGCCCACGCGGACTGCGGACGGGGGGTATGCCCTGCACGAGAGGCTGGAGAGCGAGGCTGTCGTGGGTGTTCGCAGCGGAGATGGCTACGGAGATCGGCAGGCCCGACCCGTCGACGATCAGGTGGATTTTCGATCCGTTCTTTCCTCGATCGGTCGGATTCGGTCCCGTCAGCTGCCCCCTTTGAGGGCGCGGACGCTGACGGAGTCGACGGCGCAGCGCAACCAGTCCAGCTCACCTCGGGCACCGAGTTCGTCGAGGATGACGCGATGCAGCCGCGCCCAGACACGCGCCTTCGTCCACTGGGCGAAGCGCCGGTAGACGGTGGGCCAGGCCGGCCCGAACACCGGCGGCAACTGACGCCAGGAGCAGCCGGACGTCGCCACGAACACGATCGCGGTCAACACCTCGCGATCGCCGGCCCGCCTACGCCCGCCGCCCTGCGGGCGTATGACCTCCGTCGGCGGCACCACCCGCCGAAATAACTCCCACAATTCGTCCGGCACCAACCGCTCCGCGAGAGTCGTCATGCTCAGCACAACGAACGATCAAGCCAAAGGAAACGACGTCTTAGCAGTCGGCGCTCCGGAGTGCCGCCGCAGTAGCGACCGAAAGTAGTTCGTCTGACGGTCGCTGGCGGGGCCGCGCCGGCTGGAGCATGTACAGCACGTCACCGTCGCGAACGCCGGCCTCACCACCGGGTCAGCACACCATCCGTGAGTCAGCGAAAAAGAGACGTTCGAGTGGCCCCGGTTCCACCTGGTGTCCAGTAGTGACCGCCAGATGCCCCTACTTGGACTCCGCCGAGTCCCTTCGGTGTTCGGCTCGGTGCCTCGGTGTCCGCTGCCGTAGCCCGTGCGTCCGTCGATGGGGGGAGGATGCTTCTTCGGAGACACCGTCGAGCCTCACTTGGGTGCTGTACATGCAGCGAGCCCGGTCTACTGCTACGCGACCGGGCTCGCTGACTGCGTGAGGGTCTGGATCTGGTTACTGCCGGATCCAGGTCCTCGGTCGTTCGAGAGGACCCTCAAACCTGCGCGGACCTTCCTGTGCGACTCAGATGTTGCGCTCCACTCTCTTACGGCATCGCTAATCGTGCCGTCTCATGAGGTTGGTGCCGCGGCTGCGATCACTGCACGGCCGGGGTCGCCTTCTCGCTGATCTCCTCGCGTGCCGCTGAGACGTTCACGAGCAGCCCTGGGGGCAGAGCGGTAGGCGGCACCGGGTGTTGTGCGGGTGTCAAATTTGCCCCCGGGTCGGCTCTGCCGACCCAGCCCGCAGGACGGGCTCGTTTCAAGACGGACAGAAACGGGGGGCCGCCTTCAAAGATCATCCGGGTGATAGATTATGGTGCACTGGTACGTCGTCATGAACTCAATTACTGGGAGTGGGAGTTACGCGCTTCGCTGATACGCAGGGCTGCGACGGGGGAAGTGCGACTCGATCGGGACGGCGGCCGCCTCAACCGCAGGTATAACGCGCTCGGTCATCCGGGAACCACTCCCTGCGTACGGAAGCTCTATCCCGAATAGAGGTGACAACGGGCCTTCAGTGTGATGGGCCGCGCCTACGGCCTCGAACGAGACGCCTGTGTGGCCAGCCTCGATATTGGGCAGAAGCGATCGTTCCGATGATCCGGGGCGGTTAGCGGCTCGGGGAGAAATTTGTAGGCTGACGCTATGGTTTCCGCGCGACGCCAACGTATAGAGGCACCTGCTCATCGCCGAACTCCTGATTCGGCTCCGGATGCCAGCTGGTGACTACCTGGACCCCCGGGTCGATAAGGTCAAGTCCCGCGAAAAACCGCACAAATTCATCCCGTGACCGTACTTGAGCGGGCACACCGCTCTTGCGGTAGATCTCGACGGCTCTATCCCAGCTGGCAGCGTCGAAGTCTCCGGTCACGTGCGAGAGCATGAGGAAGCTACCGGAGGGGAGCGGAGCCAGGAGCTTGTTGACGAGATCGTAAGGACGGTACTCGTCGGAGACGAAGTGCAGGAGGGCAACGAGCGAGAGGGCGACTGGCTCGTCGAGATTGATGACCGCCTTGGCGCCTTCGATGATTTTCTCGGGCTCGCGTAAATCTGCCTGGATGTACTTCGTCGCGCCCTCGGGCGTGCTGCGCAGGAGTGCCTCTGCGTGACGGAGAACGATGGGGTCGTTGTCGAAGTAGACTACGCGTGATTGCGGATTGACCGCTTGGACGACCTGGTGGAGGTTGGGCTCGGTCGGGATTCCGGTTCCGATGTCCAGGAACTGATTCACGCCGCGGTCGGCCAAGAGTCGGGCTGCGCGATTCATGAATTTTCTGTTGGTTCGGGCGGCAGTTCTGATGGCTGGCAGGAACGATATGACCTTTTCGGCAGCATCTTCGTCGACCGAGTAGCTGTCCTTGCCACCGAGATAGTAATCGTACATACGGGCCGGGTGGGGCCGACTGGTATCGATGGGATCTAACGCCATTGTTCTTCGGCATCCTTCGTGTCGGAACTGCGAAATGGGGATGGCGGGCTACACCAGAAAGATCAGGTGAGGAGAAAGTCGGCTTCCCCGGCCTTAGCCCCGATAATGAAGGCTGCGATCTCTCCCTGGTTGTAGATCAGTGCGGGCCCGTCGGGGTCGGTCGACTGGCGCAGCGCAACGCGGCCATCATCGAGAGGCTTCGCCTCCACGCAGTTGCCCGCATTGCTACCGCTCCAAGGCTTTACCCACTGCTCGTGGCCGAGCTCTGCGGCAGCGCGGAGGACGTGACTCATAGGTACAGCTCCTTGCGAATATCACCAAGAAATTTCTTGGTTTCCTGCTTCGAAAATGCGTAGACGCTCATCTGGCCCAGCGCTTCGCGGAAGAGGGCCGCTTCTTCCTTTTCTTCGCTGTACCCGGCGCGACTTAGGCTGTCGGTGCAGACGATGTCCGGAAGCTCCGGAATCTCGAACCGAAAAATAGTGAAAGGACCGAAGGCGCCCGGGTGGAGACCTGCTTCGAAGGGGCACACTTGCAGTGTCACGTTCGGGAGGTCGGCCACGTCCAAGAGGTGCTCGATCTGCTCGCACATGACGGCTGCGCCCCCGGCAGGGCGCCGTAGGCTCGTCTCGTCCGTCAGGACCCAGAGTCGGGGAGGAGCTGGTTCTTCGCGCGTGAGGAGCTCTTGGCGTTTGGTGCGCAGGTCGACACTTCGTTGAAGGATGTCGGGCGCCATACGAGGTAGCCCTCGTTCTATGACGGCGCGCGCGTAATCGGGCGTCTGAAGCAGGCCTGGGATGACTCCGGGCTCGTAGCCGCGGATCTCCGTCGCTGCTGTCTCCAGCGAAACGTGGACTCCGAACCAGCCGGGGAGCACATCGCGGAAACTCTGCCACCAGCCAGGCGTGCTCGCTTGGTCAAGGAGGGCGAGGAATTCTTCAATCTCGGCCTGCGGGACACCGTAGATCTCGAGAAGAGTCTTCACCATGGCGTACTTCAGAGAAGTCTCGGCCTTCTCCATCCTGGTGACCGTCGTCTGCGCGATCCGTAGTTGCTTGGCGGCATGAGCGGCGGTGAGGCCGGCCGCATCGCGCAGAGCGGCCAGGCGTCGGCCCAAGACGATAGCCAGCACGGTCGGGGCGGACCTCGCTTCACTCACGCCGGTTCTCTCCCCTTCGGCCCGCAGCGGTCACTCTCTGAAGTGTGCCACGCCGCCCACGAGGCGTACAGACTGCAGCTCGAACTATGCAGGTTGCAAAGTGGGGCTTGCCAACTGGGTTGGGTCGTGACCATAGTTGCGTAGTGACGCAGCTCACTTAGCACAGAAGCACGCTCCCCCGCCTTCGCCACAGGAAGGTTCGAGATGCCAGCCCGCCCCACGTTGTTCCGTCCGCTCGTCCAGGAGCGCCAATGGGACAACTGGAGTGTTTTCGCTAGCCACTTGGAACGGGCAGCCCGTGACCTGGCCGCGAAGACCGACGAACCCCGCCTCTTTGGGGTATTCGTTGCCCGGCGGTCGTTCGACCGTTGGATGATCGGTGACTTGGACAGCCTGCCGCACCGTGATCACCAGGTGGTCCTGGAACATCTCCTGGGGTACCCCTGTGCCGAGTTGTTTGGACTCCCCTTCGACGTCTCCGGCCCGGACTGCGAGAAGAGCTATCACGACCGGCTGTGCCCAGATCGGAGTGGAGACGAGTGTGGTTCCACCGCTCGTCTGCTGGACCCCGGAGAGCAAGCCGGTACGGCGTAGCAATGCTGGTACGCGCCGAGCGCCATGGAGGTTGAAGTGCAGACAACACGGATGACGATGTTTCGTCAACTGGCCCAGGAGCGGCACTGGACCACGGTCCATTCGTTCAACACGTACTTCGCCAGGGCAGCGCGGGAACTGGCCGCAATCACCGGTGAACACCGGCTCGCTGACGTGACCGTGGCGCGCCGTACCTTCGACCGCTGGATGGCCGGTGAGCTGAGAGGCATGCCTCAGCGGGATACTCGGACCATCCTCGAGCATCTCTTCCAGCAGCCCGTCGCTCTGTTGTTCGCCACGCCGGAGGGCGCAGAGCCGGCAGGTCTGTCACGCGGCGAGGGCGTCTTCGACGATCCATTGGCTGTGATCAACCAGACCGAGTTACTGACGCAGTCCGGCACCGGCGTGGCAGCACTGGATCACTTCAGAGGCGAGATCCAGGAGATCGTCGACCGTTACGAGGCCCAAGGCCCACAAGCGTTGGCTGGTCAGGCGCGTTCTCTTAACGGAGAACTCAGCGCCCGGCTGAAGAGCGGGCAGTATTCGCCGGCCGTGCACACCGAGCTGTTCCGGCTCACCGGGCAGACGGCGGGCCTCTTGGCCTACATGGCCGTGAACGCCGGGACCAGACCTGCCTTAGCAGAGGCCTACTGCGTGCAGGCCGAGACCCTGGCCGGGTACATCGGAGATACGCGGCTGCAGATGTGGTCTGCGGGAACCCGATCGCTCAGCCTGTATTACCAACATCGGTACACCGAGGCCGATGCAGCCGCGGCGGCGGGAATCGACCTGGCACCCAGTGATGGTCAGGCTATCCGGCTTCTGGTCAATGGCCGGGCGCGGGCTCTTGCTCGTCTCGGTGACCGAAGGGGTGCGGAGCGGACCATCGGCAGAGCGCTGGACCTCTCCGAGCAGCAGCCCTCCTTGCCCTCCGGGATCACGTCGTGCATCTCCTTCGAGACGTACAGCCTGGCCCGGACCCTGGCCAACGAGATCACCGCGCGGCTGTCCCTTGACGACACCAGCGAGGTCTTCTCCTGCGCGAAGCAGATTGACGGTCTGATCGAGGAGTCCGACTCCGAGTGGAGCCGGGCACTGGTGCGACTCGACGTCGCCGCCGCTTTTCTGCAGCACAGGCAGCCGGAAGTGGAACAGGCCATGGCTCTGGGGCGCCGTGCTCTCCACGCCGGTACCAGCGCACCCATCACTTCTGTGTGGCAAAGGGCGAACGAGCTGTATGAGCGGGCCGAGCGCTGGCACGCCGAGCCGGATGTAAGTGACTATGCCGAGGAACTGCGAACCTGGCGCTCACTCCCTGAGGCCAGATCAATCGTCAGTGGCTCGGGTGTAGAGCTGGCACCGAAGTAGTAAGGAGAGCCGTGACGCCCGACCTGGACGTCTTCCCCGGGGCGTTCCCCCACCGCCCGCCATCAGACCTGGACAGCCCTGACCTGATCATTGACAACGACTGGCAGGCGTTCCGAGCTGTCGAGCGGATGACGGACCACTGGGCACGTCCGGGCTGGCACGCGGGGGTCCGCTCCTACTACTGGATGTTGACGTTCCCTCATGCCGACGAGCTGATGAGCCGCGCGCGGCAGTGCCAGGAGGCACTCGCACATCTGGGCATGGACTGCGTTCCCGAAGACGGGCTGCACGTGACGTTGGCCCGCATCGGGAGTACCGACCTGGTGTCTGACGATCAAGTGCATTTCCTCGCCGGCCTGGCTGAGCAGATGGCGCTGTCGGCCTTCGAAGTCGCCGCGCACCCGATGGCGGGGTCGAGGGGGGCCGTCCGCTTCACTCTCGCGCCCTGGTCGCCGTTGATCCGTCTGCACGCTGCTCTCAGTGAGGCTGGACGACGTGCGAACGTGCCCGGGGGCAAGCCCACCGCTGCTTTCCGCCCCCACCTGGGCGTGCAGTACAGCAACCGGGAGCGTCCTGCAGCGCCTGTCATCGAGAGCGTGGCCCGCCTGCGCGATCTTGAGCCGGTGCCGTTGGAGATCAGCAGTGCAGAGCTCGTCGAACTCTGGCGCACGAGCGGCCCCTCGCCCGCCTACCGCTGGCGGGTAGTGCGCAGCGTTCCTCTGCGCCCACGCTCGGTTCCGCCCTCCCCTCCGGCTGCCAGCAGGGCCGACCTAGGACCACATAGATCTTGACGAAGCTCACGCGAATGTCGCTGTTCCGTCAGCTGGTTGAGCAGCGGAACTGGACCACGGTCGAGACGTTCAACACCCACTTCACCAGAGCAGGACGGGAACTGACCAAGGAGTCCGGCAACAGCCGTTTTGCCGCCATCTCCGTCTCTCGCCGCACCTTCGACCGATGGATGGCCGGCGAACTGAAGCGCCTGCCGCAGCGGGACACCCGGACCATCCTCGAGCATCTCCTCCAGCAGCCCGCCGTCAAGCTGTTCGGCACGGTCGACGCGGACGGCGCGCGCGCCGCCGCCCGACTCCAGGCATCAGACGCTCTCACCGCTCTTCAAAGCCTTCCTTTCGGGTCGGAATCGGCACAGAGGGGAATCCTTCCTCCGAGTCCGTACCTCCCGCAGGAAGGCGACGACGTGAACCGACGCCAACTGCTCCGCGCAGGGAGCGCCGCGGCAGCACTGCCTCTCCTTGCCGGACCTGCCGGGGGTGCGAGACCCCACCTCGGCCGGATGACGCCGGGCCAGTCAGAAGCCCTGCTCGTACACATGCGCGAGATGTGGCATCTGCTCGTCCAGAGCGGCAACCTCCTGGGCCCGCTCCACGCGCTCGCCGGCGTGCATCAGAACCTCGGCGTGCTCCAGGAGCTCCTCGAGCGCGCCGATCAACCCGTACGCGAGGAAGCTCTGCTCCTGGCCGCCCGCTATGCCGAATCCGCGGCCTGGCTTCACGAAGACTGCGCTGTCGACGCCGCGGGCGCCGCACAGGCCGCACACTGGACGAACCAGGCTATGGCCTGGGCTATCGAGGCCGGCGATGACGCGATGACCGCGTGGACCCTCTTCCGGCGCGCCCAACAGGTGACCGCCAGCGGTTAGGCCACCCCGAGTATCAGTCTGTCCCGCGCCGTCCAGCGCTACGATCACGTCCTCACCCCGCAGATGCGCGCCGCCGCCCTCCAGCAGGAGGCCCATGGATACGCTTTGGCCGGTGACGAAGTCGCGTGTCTCCGCCTCATGGACCAGGCCGAATCCTTCGCCGCGCGACCTGAAGACGCAGGAGACGGACGCAGCGGTCACGGTGACTTCGCGACCCCGGCGTACCTGGAGGGGCAGCGCGCGAACTGCTGGCTGCTCCTGGGGCGCGCGGACCGTGCTGTCCCGATCCTGTCGACCGCGCTCGCCGCCATGCCCCAGATCTACCGGCGGGACCGCGGCCTCCTTCAGGCCCGCCTCGCCACCGCCCACGCTCGGGCCGGCGAAGCGGACCAAGGCGTAGACCACGCCCTCCAGGCGCTCATCGTCGCCCGAAGCGGCGGTTCGGCCCGAGTCCTCCATGAGACGATCGCTGCCGTTGACGCGATGCGCTCTTCCCCTGGCACCCCCGGGGTGGCCGAACTAATCCGGGCCGTCGCACAGAGCTGAGGGAGGCGCCGTGGCCACGCCGGTGGAGCTGGCGGCGATGCGTCGCGCCATCATCATTTCCGCAAGCGGTCTTGGCGCAACCAGCCCGAACCCACCTGTCGGCTGCGTGATCCTTGATGCCACCGGCCACAGAGCGGCGGAGGGGTATCACCTACGCAAAGGCGACCCGCACGCCGAGGTCAACGCGCTCGCTGCCGCCGGCGGCCGAGCCGCGGGTGGCACGGCAGTGGTGACGCTGGAGCCCTGCAACCACCAGGGCCTCACGCCGGCCTGTCACCAGGCTCTCCTGGATGCCAGGATCGCCCGCGTGCTGATCGCGGTCATGGACCCCACCTCCCGCGGTGAGGGTGGAGCCGCGCGACTGCGCTACGCCGGTGTCGACGTCCGAACGCACGTCCTGGAGGAGGAAGCCCTGGTCGTGCTCGGTCCGTGGCTCGCCGCTCTGTCGCACCGGCGTCCCGTCCTGCACCTGCTGATCCAGACGGATGCTGCGGGCAACGCCGCCGCTTTGTCGGCAGAGGCCCTCGCCGAGATCGAGATCGAGCGTCACGCGCACGACCTGCTCATTTCCCTCGACGGATCAGCCGAGGAGGGCCGGACCGGTAGTCACGGGCGTGGCTTTTCGGTGCCCACCATTGCGGTGCCCGACGAGCCAGAGGGCGCACTGGCCGTGCTCGCAGAAGCAGGAGCCCGCACCGTGTTGCTCGCCGGCCTGTCGAACTTGGGGAAGCAGCTGCTCAGCACGTCGCTGGTCGACCGTCTCACCCTCCTGATACCGGCTCCGGAGCCGTCGCAGCCCACGACCACGGCCCCCGCCCCACTGCTCCCGGACGGCTACATACTGTCCCGGATTTCGCGCACGGACAGCCAACTCATCGTCCACGCCGAGTGCTGCTGACCAGAACGCACGCGGTCCCACCACGCGCGTGCGTTCCCGTCTCATCGCCGAGAAGAGCCTGAGCGCCACCCCCTGACGTGTTGGCACCTGACGCCTCGCTCAACGTCCTAAAGGGAGGGTCTGCGCGCCGCACCGCACGTGCTGCATTCGCTCGGCCAGGGCATCGAACGGGCACCGGGAAACCGGACCTTCGGCTCGTAGCCCGCGGAACGCATCGTCTCCTCGTGCTCTCGCTCGTCAGAGGTCGCGGGGGAAGACGTCGCCGGCGGACTGCTCACCGCGGATTTCGGCAGCAGCCCCTCGTGGAAAGGGGTGAATCCGCCGATCAGCAGGCCCTAACGAGCTCGTGCACGGTTAGCGGTGAGACGTCGAAGGCGTCGGTGGGGCCTCGGTGCTCACGTCTGCCAAGCCAGGGTCAGGTCTGCGATTTGCTGCTGGGACAGCAGGCCGGCGATGGCTTGGACGGTGTCGTCCATGTGCTCGCGGCGGCCGAGGTGACGGGCCAGCGCCCGCCAGTTCTTGAGGTGGGCGATTCCGTGTTCGACCCGGATGCGTCGGGAGGAGTGTGCCTTGCGCTGGCGTTCGTGCATTTCCCCGTACCAGTCCGGGGCGTTCTTCTTGAACTTGCGGTGCGGTGGCGTCACGACGCGTCCGCCGGTCTGCGCCCCGAGTCCTTGGTAGCCGGCGTCGGCAAGGATCTCGACCGGTGGACCTTCGGCCAGGAGCTTGACCAGCCCTAACTCTCGGGCATGGGTGATGTCCGCGCAGCTGCCGGGCTTGGTCGGGCTGCAGAACATGAGTCGCCCGTCTTCGTCGGTGAAGATCATGGCCTTCACGGCGTTCTGCTTGTTCTTGCCGGAGATGAACTTGTCCCGGTTCTTGCGGCCGGCGGCCGGGCGGCGGACCCGGATCTCGGTGCCGTCGATGATGCCGGCCTTACCGGTCGCGCCGAGATGGTCGACGACCTCGGCCAGGGTGCGCAGACGCACGTCGGGGCTGATGGTGCATCCCCGCTCGGCTAGCAGGGGCCGCACCTCACCGATGGCCCGGGTGACAGTCGAGCGGTCCACGCCGAACCAGCAGGCCAGCACGTCATGAGTCACCCCGTGGCGAAGATGCACGAGCGTGGCCAGGAGCCGGTCGACGAAAACCATGCGGTGCTTCGCACCGGCGCCCACGGCACGCTTCCGCGGCCGGGATGCAAGCCTGGCCTGGTGCCGTTCATGCCACAACGACCCTACCTCGGATACGAGTTCAGCGATCACAGCGGCCGACAAGCCCGTGATCCTCCGGTCGCTGATGATCGCTGTGCGCGTCACGTTCCCCACCACGCAACCATGATCGAGGATCCAGGGCTCGACGTCTCACCGCTAACCGTGCACGAGCTCGTTAGGCTCACCCAACGCTTCAACTCTGGCGATTTGTCCATGGCTCTTTCCCCCTCCGCGCCGCAGTCAGGTCGACGTGCGGCGCCTCCATTTGCTGTTCCGGTCGGTCTCGCGCAGCAGTCCTGGGCCGTCGTGTAACAACAGGCGGCGCTACTGGACGTGCGGTGGTCATGGCTGAAGCTCTCTGACGGGCGAGTGTGCCGTCGCTGCCCGCACGTGCGCGCGCAGCCCGGCATAGACGTCGTCGACGACGCCGAGCTCCAGCTCGGTGAGCGGTTCGCCCAAGCAACTGAAGTTCTCCTCCACCTGTCCCGCGGTGCTGAATCCGGCAACGACCACGCAGTGATCGCCGCGTTGCAGGCTGGAGCGCAGGGCCACCCGCGCGAGCGTGCCGGGTGTGTCCCCGAAGTGGGAGCGGAGGGAGCGGAGTTGTTCATCGACCCGGTCTCGGAGCGAGGGCATCAGCCCAGCGTGTCGCGGAGGTGCCGGCTCGTGCGGTGCGGAACTCGCCGTTCCTTTTCCAACGAGCACGCCGTGGGCCAGAGGAGCCGCCAGCACCAGGCCGACCCCGTGCCGCGCCGTGAAGGTGAACAAGTCCTGGCCTTCGAGTGAGACCGCCGGCGTGAACGCGTTGAACCGTGTCCAGACGACGTCCGGCTTGATCAGCCGGAACAAGTACAGGAAGCGCTCCGCCTCGGCGGCCCATTCTTCCGGGGAGGCAGCGTAGTGCGTGAAGGGCCCCCGCATCCCGATCGCCCTGATCGCCTTGACGTCCCGAAGCGTACGCATCGCGTCGATGGCGTTGCCCAGATAGCGGTCGCCGGGGCCGAAGTCGAAGCTGTCCAGCGTGTAGAGGTGCAGTTCCTCGGCGTACAGGTTCTCCAGGGTCTGGTCGAGCTGGTGGTGGATGTGCCGACCTGCGTACGGATGCTCTGCACTGCCGCGTACCTGGCCGACCTTGCTGCTCAGCTGGAGAGCAAGATCCGGGCGCTCGCGGGCGAATTGGCCGAGGACACGCTCGGAGTGCCCGTACCCATAGGAGTCGGCGGTGTCGAAGAACGTGGCGCCACTCCCAACCGCACGGGCGAGGCCGTCGAGGAACCGGCTGGCCCTCACCGATCCGTCGGGAGGAATCTGGTCCGTGGGGATGTCGCAGTGGAGCCCCAGCGGATGAGTGATAATACCGCGGCACAGATGCCGGAGCCCGAGGTCGTGACCGGTCACGCGGCACTCACTGCCAAGCAGAAAGCAGCGGTCACGACCTTGCCCTCGCGGGCGGGTTCGACCCCCCATCCACTGGCGAAAGCACTGACCAGATGCAGGCCCCTGCCACTCGTGTGCAAGTCACATCCATCAGCCTCGCCAGGTGTCTCGTCCTGCAAGCTGGCCAAGAAACTGACGACATCGGCCGGAAGGGCAGTGATGTCAGTCCCGCGGTCAACGACGCCCACGGTGACGCCTTTCTCGTAAAGGTCGAGAGTGAGCGATACAGGCCCGCCCCCGTGTCGGATTGCATTGGTGAGAAGTTCAGTGACGACCAACACAGCGTCGTCGATTCGTTCCTGGTCGGTCTGCCCGTGGAGCAGTCGGCGGACCGTCGCGCGGGCCCACACAAGGGGCTCCTCCTTAGACGTGAGCGCGAAGAAATGGTGGTCCACGCGTCGCCCCAAGGGTAGTTCCCGGATCAGATCGGCTGCTGTCGGCGGCACCTTTGTCTCCTTGCGTATCGAGACCCCCTATGGCGCGGACCGGAGATCCGACCCACCACCAACCCTCACCGACCGGCCATGGCACCGATACGCCAAACCGTGGCCACGTTGTGGCCATCTCTCCCGTACGGATTCAGTTCGAGATGCCCGGGCGAGAGGGAAGACCCTGGCCTGCTCGCGGCGCAGCGCAACCCGCCGACAAGATCACAATCTGGACCTCTCGGACGCTGACCTACCAAGTCCCCTTGGTGCGAGCGCCTTTGAGAGCCCAAGTACTGACCGGCCACTCCTAGACAGGAAGGCAACAGCCGCAGCATCTCGAAGCGATCGAACGGGCCCGGAACGCGATCAGCGCCGCCCTCCACGGTGCGCCCGCTGCTGGTCGCGTGCACTGCGCCTAAACCACGCAATATCACCTTTCAAACTCACGCTCGCGCCCGCCGGAACCCGTTTCCCTCAGACGACGATGCCTCCAAAACGCTAAGCACTCTCACCGACATAGCATCCATAACACCTTCAAGCGCCACCTGTGCGAGTGCGATCGAACGGCCACTGTCAAGTGGTTCCGGAAAGGTGGCCACAAGGTGGCCACGCGCCGCGCACTGCCTTGCGGGAGCACCACAGCGGGGGTCTATGTCCACATTTGAAGCCTCGATGAAAGCCTAGAGCGACGCTGAACAGCTGGCCGCGCCCTCAACATGGCCACGAGATGGCCACGCTTTGGCGTACCGGTGCCACGACGAGGCGATCACGCTTGGTTCCGGATGAGTTCCGCGACCCGAGACAGCAGCCCCGTCCCTCCTGGAGTTCCGATGACCCTCCCCGCCACCACACATCGGCGACTCCGTTCTGGCCCTAGACCGCCCTGCGGCGTCACGAGATTCCTTTGCGGTGCTCGGCCGGACGCCGGCACCGGATGTCACCCCCACCGGCCCCTCGCGTCGCGAGTCAAGTCCGGTGGCCGAGTTGGTCAGTGCCGCGGCGGGTCGCTACCGGGCTGCGGGCCGCCCGCTTAGACCCGAGCCCGACGGCCGCCCCTCCGCCGGTGCTCGCTCGTGGGCTTCGGTTTCCGACTCTGGGGGACCGCTCGGCGCACACTCGCCGGACGGATCCCGGAAGCCGTGAGCGAGGTGGCAAGCCCCCGTCTTGCCGCCGTCCCGGCTGTCGCGATTCCCAGAGCCACCCCGCGGCAGCCGGTCCACACCCCGCTTTCCGTTCGACTCCCGACCCCTTCGTCCGAGGACTCCATGACCCCCGACATCTCCCCCACCCAGCCGAGGCAGCGCAGAAAACGCCGGCGCGTCGTGACCGTGCGCGCCCGGCTGGTCCTGGTCGCGGTCATCACGGTCGCCGCCTTGATCGGCGCGGTCGCGGTGAACGCATGGCCGGACTGGCAGCGGCAGGACAGCCTGCGACGCGACTCGGCCACCGGCCGCCTCGGAGGGGAAGCGAGCCTGCCGCTCTTCGTGGGCGCACAGACCGAACGCAAGCTGACCGCTGCGTACTTGGTCCACCCCACTGCCGGGAACAAGGCCGCCCTCGCCAAGCAACGTCGGCTGACCGACCAGGGCATAGCCAGCTTCAAGACGCTGTCCGGCACCACGCTCAAGACGGACGAGCGGCACCGCTGGGAGTACGTCCAGGACATCTACACGCACCTGAAGAAGCTCCCGCAGATCCGCCACGACATCGACACCCGTACGGACACCACCGACGACGCGACCGGCTACTACACCGACCTGATCGCGCGGATGATCGCCTTCTACCAGGCATTGTCCGCGATGGACGACGGGCCGCTCGCGCTGGAGACCCGCCCGCTCGTCGGTCTGTTCTGGGCCAGCGACGCGCTCGCGCAGCAGGACACGCTGCTGGCCGCTTCCCTGCCGTCGGGTCGGATGACTCCCGCCAACCGGGCGGCGTTCGCCTCTGCCTTCGGCGTGCAGCAGGTGATGTATGAGCGGTGGATCGCCCCGTACTTGCCGGCAAAGGAGAAGGCGCAGTACGACGCCATCGTGGCCAGTGCGGACTGGAAGGCGCTGCTGCGCGCCGAGCAGGCCGTGATCAACGCGCCCAGCGGGGACGGCGGCGCCGACCTGCAGAACATCGCCACGCTGCGGGACTGGGACGGCACGTACGCCCGGGTGAGTCAGAAGATCGCCGCGCTGAACCTGGCCCGTACGCAGGGGCTGCTCGTTCACGGCTTCCAACGAGCGGATGAGATCCGGGCTCAGGTGCTGTGGTTGGTGGGCGGCAGCCTGCTCGCCATTGTCGTGATCACGGTTTTGATCATCGGGCTCCTGCGGACCGTCATCCGGCGCTCGCGCCAGGCGAGCGACCAGGCGACAGCCGTGGCGACGCAGCATCTGCCGGCCATCGTCGAGGCCCTGCAGCACGGCCGGGCCGCCGATACCTCGCTCTTTCCTGCCGAACCCATCGTCGTTGGTGACGAGTTCACCCGCATCGAGAGCGCGGTTCACTCCCTGGCCCGTCAGGCCGCTGACGCGGCGCTCACGGTCTACGAGGAGCGAGTCGGCTTCCAGCGGTTCAGCGCGATGGCCGCCACCCGGGCCGCGGGGTTGTCCCGCGCCCTGCTCGCCGACTTGGACACCCTGCAGCAGCGATACGACTCCGACCGCGAACTGGTCAGCCTCCTCTATGGGCTTGAGTACACCGCGACTCGCGAGCGGCGCCTGCTGGAGAATTTGCTGGTGCTCTCCGGGGGCTGGCTGGACGAGGGCTCCGACCGCCCCGTCTACATCGCGGATGTCGTGATGAGCGCGATCAGCGAGAGCGCCGGCATGGGGCGGACCAAGGACGATGTGCGTGCGCAGGCCTGGATCAAGGCCGGAGCGGCGCCCGAGCTGATCCACCTCCTGGCCGAACTCATCGAGAACGCTGTGAAGTTCTCCCCGAAGGAGTTCGACGTCATCATCCGCGTCTCGGGCACCTCGGCAGGAATCGCCGTCGAGGTCGAGGACCGCGGGCAGCCGATGGGGCCGGAGCACCTGGCGGAGCTCACCGCCCGCCTGGCGCATACCCCGCTGTACCGGGAGCTGACAGAGGCGGACCAGTTCGGCCTCTTCGTCGTCGGCCGGCTTTCTCAGCGCATGGGCCTGACGGTGACACTCCGGGACTCCCCCTACGGCGGGGTGACGGCCATCGTCCTCGTGCCCTGGGCCCTGCACGCCGAAGCCCCCGTAGACCAGCCGGACACAGAGCCCGCACCTGCCCCGGCACCGTTCGTCACGGGCAGCGGCCTGCATTTCCGCCGCACCCAGCAGGACGCGAAGGCATTGGGCACGGCTCCGGCCTCGCCCGTGACGCCCGCCCCGCGCCCAGGCCAGGCATCGGACAACGCGGCCGGAGGGCTGCCCGAACGGCAACCGGGCAGCCACCTCGCTGCCGAGCTCCGGACCGACGCACCAAGGCGGAGTCCCAGCCCGTCGGCGCACGCTGCGGCCCCGCCCGCACCCGACGCCGACATGTTCGACGCCCTCGACGACATCAAGTACACCGACACAGGAGAGCAGCGATGAGCCTCACTCAGTCCTCGAACTCCGTCGCCCCCAAGAAGCCGGGTGAGGCGCAGCAGTTCGACACCCTTCGCAACCAGCTCGCGGAGAACGTGTCCGCGGCCATCGGCATGCTGTTGCTGGCCACGGACGGTCTGGCGCGGTGCGCGTACGGGCTGCCCGACGGCCAGGACGACACGGTCGCTGCTGCTTCCTCGGGGCTGGCCAGCCTCGGCAGCGGGATGGCTGAGGCGCTGGAGGGCGGCAGGTTCAAGCACCTGAACCTGACGCTGGAGAGGTACCACGTGATTGCTACCGCGTGCGGCGAGGGATCCGTGCTGGTCGTGGTGCTCCCCATCGACGCTCGTCTCGGCGACGCCGTGCGCGAGACGGTCCGCATCGCCGCCGCGTTCCGGCCCCGAATGGACACCGCGCCCCGCCCCGTCGGGAGCTGAGCACGATGCCCTCGCATCGCGGGGTCCGTCCCTTCGCCTGGACGGCCCCGCGCCTGGCCGCGATGGGCGTGGACGAGGGCGGACGGATCATCATGCAGACGTTGATCCGCACGACGGCCCCTCCGGGCCGGCTCGCCAGCGTCCCGGAGACGTGGCAGATGGTCCTGCGTCTCGCCGACCGGCCCACCGGGGTCGCCGTGGCGGAGATCGCCGGAAACCTCCGCCTCAAGCTCACCCCCACGGCTGCCCTCGTCGCCGAGCTCGAGAACCGCGAACTCGTCACCCGTCAAGGCACCGTCGGCGACACCACCAGCAACACCGACACCGACCTCCTCCTCAGAATCAGGAACGGACTTGAACACCTCTGACCCGCGCAGCGACCCGCCGCAGAGCGTGAAGATCCTCGTCGCCGGAGGCTTCGGCGTCGGCAAGACCACGCTGATCGGCGCCATCAGCGAGATCAAACCACTGCGCACCGAGGAACGCCTGAGCCAGCTCAGCACCACCGTCGACGACCTGGCAGGCACCCCGGACAAGGACACGACGACGGTCGCCATGGACTTCGGCCGGATCACCTTCGCCACGGACGTGCTCATGCTCTTCGGAACCCCGGGACAGGACCGGTTCTGGTTCATGTGGCCGGACCTCGTGGAAGGCGCCAAAGGGGCGATCGTCCTGGTCGACACCCGCCGGCTCGAAGCATCCTTCGCCGCCGTCGACTTCTTCGACCAGTGCGGCGTGCCGTACGTCGTTGCCGCGAACTGTTTCGACGAGCGGCAGGACTACACCCGCAGCCAGATCGCCGCGGCCCTCAAGACCGTCAGCGAGGACGACATCTGCATGGTCGACGCCCGTGACCGCAGTTCCGTTCGCTACGTACTGCTCGCCGTGCTCGACCGGGCGATCTCTCGCTCCCGCGCCAACACGACCGCCTGACCACCGCTGATCAGCCCCCGATTGGGAGAGACCATGCAGACCACCACTCCCTCCAGCTCCATCCCCCTCTTCACCGACGAACTCCTGGCCGACCCCTACCCCGCGTACTTCGATCTGCGACGTGCCGGCGCCGCCGTGCACCTGGAGAAGTACGGCGTGTGGGCCATTCCCCGGCACGCCGACATCGCCGCGATCCTCAAGACCCCCGAGGTCTTCGGGTCCGAGGGCGGCATAGCCCTCACCGACCGGGCCAACCAGGAGATCCTCGCCGGCACGGTCCTCGCCTCGGACGGCTCCGCTCACACCAAGCTCCGCCGGGTGCTGTCCACGCAGCTCGCTCCCCGCGCGATGAAGGCCCTGGACGGCCGTATCACCGCCCGCGCCGAGCGCCTGGCGGACCAGTACACGGCGGCCGGCAGGTTCAACGCCGCCGCCCTGGCCCGGCACGTGGTCTGCGACAACGTGATGGAGCTGATGGGCCTGCGCGACGCGGACCGCGAGGTGCAGCTGGCCGGTGCCGCCGCCACCTTCGACGTGTTCGGCCCGCACGGCGACCGCTACCAGCAGGCGCTGCCGCTGGCGTCCCGCATGGTCGAGATGCTCCACGAGCAGCTGGTCCGCGAGAACGTGACCCCGGGGTCATGGATGGCGTCGATCTTCGAGGCTGTCGACGCCGGACAGATCGAGGAAGGCGACGCAGTACCCCTCGCCTCGGCGTACACGGCCGCAGCCATCGACACCACCGTCCTGGGCCTCACCGACAGTCTCGTGCAGCTCGCCCGGCACCCGGAGCAGTGGCAGATCCTCCGCCGCAACCCCATCCGCTGGGCCATACCCGCCTTCCACGAGGCTCTGAGACTCGAAGCCCCCATACAGGGCTTCGGCCGCCTACTGACCAAAGCCACCGACATCGGCGGCGTCCACCTGACCGAGGGTGACCAGGTGTGGCTGCTGTACGGATCCGCCGGCCGCGACCTCCGCCACTGGGGAGACGAAGTCGCCGACTACGACATCCGGCGCCCCCGCAACAACCAGCACCTCGCCTTCGGCGGCGGCCCCCACCTGTGCGCCGGCATCCGGCTCGCCGAGCTCCAGGCCCGAGCCGTTCTCCGGGCCCTGGCCGCCCGCTGCACGCACCTCGCCCTCGACGGCGACCCCACCCGCGTCCTCAACAACCTCCTGCGGGGCTACAGCCACGCCGCCATCGCTGTCGAACTCTGCCCCCGCGCCTCAGCCTCGGGCGAAGGACCTACTTCGTGACTGCCGCAACTCTCCTCTCACAAAACGGCCTTGACCTGCCTACCCGACCCGGCCTGCGGCTCCAGACGCTGACTGTCGGACCCGACTGGGAGGTCCTGCTCATGCCCGAGCCGCTCGCGCAGCTCGTCATGGCCAGGCTCGCGCGATCGGCAGCAGCTTCCGCGATCGGCTGGATCTTCACGCACGCCGACCGGTGGGGGATCTTCCTGCCCGTAGAGTCCGGCGACCCCGCCTGGCCGCACGGCACCACCTATCTCGGGGTGGGCGAGAGCGTCACGGTCCCGCAGCTCTCCGCGCACGACAACGCCTCCAGGTGGATCAACCGGGACGGCCCCCTGCTCAGCCGGCCCTTGCTGGTCCACCCCATCGTCACCCTGATCGCCGCCGAGATGTCCCGCTTCACCTCTCCCGCACCGGAGTCCTGACCATGCCCACGCTCTGCCGCGTCTCCTCTCCGGCGACCGCCACCTCGCCTACCGACGGCCACCGTGACCCGCACGACCAGCCCCCGCGCCCCGACCTCGTCAAGGTCCTTGATCCCCAGGAGTCCGAAGTCCCCCGCACCGCGCACGCGCTGGAGCACTTCTTCCCCGAAGCCTGACCGGCAGCGCCCGGCCCCCACCACTACGACAGCTGTCTCCAGCAGGAAGGCCAAGAGCCATGGGCTCCCGACCACTGTTCCGCGCCCAGCCCGGCATCATGGTGCGGTCCGTGCTCCTCCACGACCTCCCCGTCCCGCCGGCGCCGGACCTGACCACGGCAACGACCGCCGCGACGCCCTCGTGGCGACGCTGGGCGCTCGATGTCTGGGACGTCCAGCAGATCGCGCCCGCCGTCCGGCACGCAAGTCCAGACCTCGCCCGCGAACTCGACAACCTGAAGGACACGCCCGCCGACGCGGAGTCCATGCGGCGCATCGCCCTGACCCTGCTCAGCTACGTCCTGCGCCTCACCCACCGGGCGACCCCCTTCGGCCTCTACGCCGGCGTCACCGATGGCCATTTCGGGGCGCGTGCCGAAGCCCGGTGGGGGAGCGAGCACCGGACGGTTACCCGGGCCGCCGGGATGTGGTTCGCCACGGTCGTGCAGCAGCTGGAAGCCGTCCCCGAGGTCCGGCGGGGCCTGCGGCTCTGCGCCAACAACGCGCTGCGCGTACGCGGCGAGCGCCTGGTCCTGCCCTGGCAGCCACGCGAGGTGGAGGAGACGGGCACGGCTGTGCGTGAGGTGTCGGTCCGGCACACCGCCGCCGTCAGGGCGGCCATCCAGCTGGCACACACTCCTGTGCCGTACCGGGACATCGTGTGCGAACTCAGCGCCGACCACCCCGACCTCGGCACGCACGGAGCCGAAGAACTGCTGGACGTGCTCATTGCCCGGCGGATGCTGCTGACCAGTCTGCAGCCCTCGGGCACCGAGACGGACACTCTGGGATACGTGGCCGGTGAACTCGACCGCGTGGGTGCCATGGACAGCGGCCCGGCAGCGGACCTGGCCCTCGCCCTGCGGGAGATTCACGCACAAATGCGTGACCTCGACGGCCACAACCCGGTGTCGGAGAAGGCCGACCGGCAGCGAACCGCGATCGTCACCCGGATGCGGCGGATCGCCGACGAGCCCACCCCGCTCGCTGTGGACACCCGCGTGGACGCGGAGCTCGTTCTCCCGAGGGCGGTGGCCTGGGAGGCGGAGACGGCCGCCGGCGTCCTGGCCCAGGTCACCCCGGAGCCGCGAGGGACCCAAGCGTGGCTCCGCTACCGGGAGCGCTTCCGCAACCGTTACGGGGAGGGCACGTTGGTCGCGCTGACGGACCTGCTCGACCCGCACTGCGGCCTCGGCCTGCCCGAGGACTTCCTCGGCACCGCGCGGGCCCCCGAGCCCGACACCCTGCACCGCGACCGGCTCCTGATGACGCTCGCCCAGCGCGCCTGGGCAGCGGGAGAGGAGCTCGTCCTCGACGAGGACCTCATCCACCGGCTCACCGCCGGGCAAACACCCACGACTGCACAGGACGTGCCGGCGCACGTGGAGCTGACCGCCTCGGTGTATGCCGCCAGCGTGCAACGCCTGGACGCCGGTGACTTCAGCCTCGCGGTGCGCCGCACCGGCCGCGGGTGGGGCCACTTCAGCGGCGGCCGGCTCGCCGCTCTGCTCGCCGAGGACAGCTCGCCCAGTGACCTGCTGGGAATGCTGGCCCGGCGGCCGACGACGGTACAAGGCGCCTTGCCCGTTCAGGTGTCCTTCCCCTCACTGATGCCGAAGGCGTCCTACATCACACGCACACCCCGTCTGGTCGCCCCCTTGATCTCCCTGTCCGAGCACCGGCCCGCGGACCCTGACCTCATCCCTTTGTGCGATCTTGCGGTGACCTGCCACGGGGAGCGGCTGCACCTTGTCTCCCTGTCGCGGGGACGCGTGCTGGAGGCCGCGATCCCTCACCCTCTCCAGCTCGAATGCCAAACGCCCACGGTCGCGCGGTTCATCGACGAACTCCAGCGCGGCCAGAGCAGCCGGCTCATCGGCAGCATCGGCAACCTCGACGCGTGGGACTGGGGCGCGGCCCGGCACCTGGCGTTCCGGCCGCGCGTACGGGCCGGACGCAGCATCCTCAGCCCGGCCACCTGGCGCCTGGACCACACCGGTCTGCCCACTACGAGCGCCTCGACCGCCGAGTGGGACGAGTCCTTCGCCGCACTGCGCGAGCGGTGGAGGCTGCCGCGCCACGTCTACCTGGAGCGCTACGACAACCGGCTCCGCCTGGACCTGGAGCACCCGGCGCACCGTGAGCTGCTGCGCTCCCGCATGGACCGGCCCCACTTCGGTCAGCTCACCCTCGCCGAGGCCGAGCCGGAAGACGCCTACGGCTGGTGCGGCGGGCGGTCCCACGAGTTCGTCGCCTACCTGGCGTCCTCGGCGCCCGCCCGGCCCGCGCCGGTCGTGCACAGCGCGCCGGTCGTCCGCCGCGACCATGCCCACCTGCCCGGCGCCTCCCGCTACCTCTCCGCCCGCCTGCACTGCCAGCCCCAGGTGCGTCGCGCGCTGCTCACCGATCACCTCCCGCCGCTGGTCGCCGATCTTCCCCACTGCGTGTGGTGGGTCACCGCCCACGACGAAGGCGACCATCCGCACACCGAGTTGACCCTCCGTCTGCCTCATCCGGCCGACGCGGCCGACGCCCTGTGCCGGTTCGGACAGTGGACCGCACACCTGAACGACGCCGGAGTCGTCGGCGAGGTCACCCTCGTCCCGTACCGGCCGCACATGGGCCTGTGGGGGGCAGGGGACACGCTGACCGCCGCGGAGAACACGTTCAGCGCCGACACGGAGGCCATCGCCTATCAACTGGCTCGCCCGCCCTTCCCGGCCCCTCAGCCGGTACTGGTGGCAGCCAACATCCTCGCCATCGCGGCCGGCTTCCACCAAGACGTCACCGAGGGGATGAAGTGGCTGGCCGCCCAGCCCAAGCCGGCCGCTGCCGCGCCGCTGCCCCGCCCGCTGGTGCAACAGGCCCGCACGCTCGCCGCCCCTGACGACGGGTGGGCCGAACTGCGACGCATCCCGGGCGCCACCGGTCTCGTCGACGGTCCCTGGGCGCGACGCCACGAGGCACTGGCCACGTACCGCAACGTCCTGCGCACCTCCCCTCCTGTGGATCCGGACGCCGTGCTCCGCGCACTGCTGACCGCCCACCTGCACCACGTCGGTGAGACCTCCGAAGGCACCGCGTGGCGCCTGGCCCGGGCCATCTCCCTCGCCAGCACGCGGCCCCGCCGCCAGCAGACGCACTGACCGCCCGTACCCGCATAAACCGCCGGCCGCTTCGAAGCCGGCGCTCAACCTGAACGGACCCTTCATGACCGCGCTCATCGAGGACCACGCTCTCGTCGGTGACATGCACACCGCCGCTCTGATCCACCACCGCGGCTCAGTCAGCTGGCAGTGCCTGCCCGACTTCGACTCCCCCGCCGCGTTCGCCTCGCTGGTCGGCACCCCGCAGCACGGCTCGTGGGACCTGCGCCCCACCGCCTCCGATGCCCAGGTACGACGCCGGTACCTGCCGGGCACCCTCGTACTGGAGACGACCTGGACCACGCACAACGGACAGGCCCGCGTCCTGGACTTCATGCCGACCCGGACTCCCGGCTGCGGCAACCCCCAGCTGATCCGTGTCGTCCAAGGCGTCCGCGGCCTGGTGCAGATGTCCTCGCGGATCCTGGTCCGCTTCGCCTACGGCAAGGTCGCGCCCCGCCTGGTGCGTCACCCCCATCAGTTCGGCGGTGACCGGTACGCGGCACTCGCCGGACCGGACGCCCTCTACCTGGACTCCTCGACACCGCTAAGTAAGCACGCGGACGGGAACGTGGAAGCCACGTTCTGCGTCCCCACCGGGGAGTATCAGGTCCTCGCACTGTCCTGGCAGCCCTCCCACCTGCCCGCGCCGCCCCGCCCCGATCCCGCGGCCGCCCTGGAAAGCACTATCGCCTTCTGGTCCGACTGGTCCGCCCGCAGCACGTACACCGGCCCTTACCAGGAGGCTGTGAGCCGCTCGCTGATCGTCCTCAAGGCCCTCACCTACGCTCCCACCGGCGGTATGGTCGCCGCGCCTACCACCTCGCTGCCCGAGGAGATCGGTGGCGAGCGGAACTGGGACTACCGCTACACCTGGCTGCGGGACGCTGCGATCGCGCTGAGCGTCCTGGCGCTCACCGGTCACGTGGAAGAAGCAGCCGCCTGGCGGGACTGGCTCGCCCGGGCCATCGCCGGCGACCCCGCCACCGTGCAGATCATGTACTCGATCAAGGGCGACCGCGACCTCCGTGAGAGCACCCTGCCCCATCTTCCCGGGCTGGAAGGCTCCCAGCCGGTACGCATCGGCAACGGCGCCGCCCATCAGCCACAGCTCGACGTGTTCGGTGAAGTCCTCGACGCCTTCCACCTCGCCGAGGAAGCCGGCCTCGCTCCCTGCGACGACGCCTTCGCCCTCCAGAGCGCTCTGCTCACCCAGGTCGAGGCCCGCTGGCACTTGCCGGACGCGGGAATCTGGGAGATGCGCGGGCCCGAGCGGCACTTCGTGCACTCGAAGGTCATGGGCTGGGTCGCCGCCGACCGGATGGTCCGCCGGATCGAGGCCGGCCGCGCCACCGGCCCCGTCGAGAAGTGGCGCAAGCTGCGGGACGCCATCCATGCCGACGTGTGCGCCCACGGCTACGACCAGGTCCGCAACACCTTCACCCAGTCCTACGGCTCCGCCGAACTGGACGCCTCCCTGCTGCTCATTCCCCTGGTGGGCTTCCTCCCGTCGGACGACAAGCGGGTCATCGGCACCATCGAGGCGATCCAGCGCGAGCTGTCCACCGGTGGCGACGGCCTGATCCTGCGCTACCGCACGGCGGGAACCGTGACCGGAGCCGACGGCCTGACCGGCGACGAGGGCGCCTTCCTTGCCTGTTCTTTCTGGCTGGTCGAGGCCCTGACGATGATCGGCCGGACCGCGGAGGCGACCGCACTGTTCGAAAAACTCCTGTCCCTCGCCAACGACGTCGGACTGCTCGCCGAGGAGTACGACTGCGTCGCTCACCGGCAGCTCGGCAACTTCCCACAGGCCTTCAGCCACTTCGCGCTGGTCTCCGCCGCGCTCCGGCTGGCCTCCGAGGACCAAACCGCAGCCCGCGACGATGTGGGGCCGTTTGTCTCGTTCAGCAGTCCAGCCGCCACTGAACCTTCCCGCCCCCTCGGGTCCGGAACACCCGTCGCGCGCCACTGACACCAACGGCATCACTAACGACAGGGCGAACACCCCGCCCAGAACGGACTCCATGAGCACGGCCACGGCGAACAGCCCGTTATTCACCCCCGGCACCCCAGCACGCATCTGGCGCGATGTGACACTGCTGCTCCTCATAGCGTGCTTCACACCGCTCGGCGCAGCCCTCGCCGCATTCGTACAAATGCTCGGCGTACAGGACCCCCGCGTCTGGACGCTGCTCGCATACGGCGAACTGGTGCTTTCGTTCGCCAAGTTGATCTGGCTCGGGTGGCTGGTCATATGCCGGACGGTGAGTTACCGGCGTCACCACGCCTGGAGGGTCTGTCAGCGATGGCTCGCCGTCGCGGCCGGCGCTTCCGCCGTGCTGCTCTCCGCGCCGGGTGCAGGCCACCCATACATCCAGCCGGCTGCGGCCACAGTCAGTCTCGCCTGGCTGGCACTGGAGGTATGCGCGCGTCACGGAATCACAGCCCACCGGCTGGGCATCGCCGCCCCGGAGCACAGGACGCACACGAGCCGTGTCAGCGCCTGGGAGGCCGGCCAGAGCGCCATGATGGTGTGCGTGGCAGGAGGCGGGCTCGCAACCGCACTCGCTTCGGTCATGCTGTATTTCGACTGGGGCCCGGTGATGCAGACCAGCCAGCTGACAGCCATCGGCGTCACCTCACCCTGGCAGGTCATCATTGCCGTGCCGGCCACCGTGGTCCTGGAGGACCTGGTCATGGTCGGCGCGACTACCGCTCTGCTGTCCGCCGCCCGGCGCCCCGCCTGGGAGATCTACACCCTGATCTGCGGCCTCGAAGTGGTTGCCCACCTGTACATGGGACTCCCCGGCCTCGGCATGCTCGCCTTCGCCGCCGGCCGCGTCTACCTGTACCGCCGGTGGCACCGGCTCACACCGCTGGCCGTCGCCCACGCCTGCTTCGACACCTTGACCTTGTTCCTCATGCCGCTGCCCTTCCTTACCGTTCGTGTTCCAGTCGGCATCGCCATAGCCGTCCTCGTGGGCCTGTTCGAGCGCTACGTGGTGAACCGCCGCCGAACCGCGAGCGAGCCGGCAACCGGCCCCTCTGAAGAACCCGGCGCCAGCACGCCCGAACAGGCCCACGGGGAAGGCTCAGCGAAATCGGAGCTGGTTCCCACCGGGCTCGACGGACGGCACGAGACGCTGTCCAGCGTCACCTCCGCCCCGGGAGGCCGTGATGGTCGCCGTGGATGACATCGGGTCAGCCCCCAACAGGAAGACCCGGCCCCCCTGGGCGCGGGTGTCCTCAGCTCGACCTCGGGGGGCTCTCCGTGATCTGCCATGCGGTCTTCGAATACGGCGTGCTGCCCGCATTCCTGGCCGCCCTCGGACGTCACGTCCTCGCGAGGCATCGTGTCCTCAACGGCTCCACGTCGCCCAAACCACGGCCCGAACCAAGCTTCATCCGGGCGTACTGGCTGGGCTGCGCAGCCTTCCCACTCGTCTGCCTGGCCCTGCTCTCGCTGGCCATGCTGCCGGGCCGCATCCCGTAACTCCCATGAGCACTCGCCCCTTTGCCGCTGAGCCTCCGCATCGCGGCGAAGAGGCGACCATCCACACTCCCTCTACCAATGGAGAACCCGTGACTCCCCTCGCTCCGAACGTGATTCCCCTCGCTCTGACCTTGTGCACCGCTCCGCAGCCCGTCCCCGCTCAGGAGTCCGACCTGCCGTTTGACTACGCCCGGCAGATCACTCCTCGCCCGGCCGGGCACGACCTCCCCACCACCATGTCCTCGGGCGGAGCCACGGGCGAACCCGACCGCTCCGGTCACCTGTGGCACGACGGCAACGGCGGCCTCTGGTAATCACCCCGCGCTTGCTGATCTCGTTCCTACGTACGGAGAATCCCCATGTCTTTACCGGCGGAGCGCCCCTCACCAAAGTCGGGCCCTGCATGCGTCATCGTCACCACCCAGGACAACGTCACCGCGGACCTGGTCATCCCCATGATCGAGCGGCGCGCTGCGCGCGTAGTCCGGCTGGACCTGGCTGACTTTCCTCACCACGTGCGGCTGACCGCATCCGGCCCGGACTGGGCCGGCATGCTCAGCGTGCGCGACCACCACGTGCGGCTGGAGGACATCCGCACGGTGTGGTGGTGGCACCCGCAGCGCGCCCGTCTCCGCGCCGGCGCTGGCATGTTGCCGGAACAGGCCGAGTGGGCCAGCAATGAAGCGACCGCCGGGGTGACCGGCGTCCTGGCCGCCCTGCCGGACTGCTTGCACGTCAACCACCCCACAGCCACTCATGCCGCGCAGTCGAAACCAGACGTGCTCGTGCAGGCTCCGCGGTGCGGCCTCCCGGTGCCGCCCACATGGATCGGCAACCAGCTCGAGGGTGCCCGCCAGTTCGCGCGCGACCACGGCGACCTGATGTGCAAATCGATCGCCAGCCCAACGGTTCTGCACGGCGATTCGATATCGCGCTTCTTCACAACCCCTTTGAGTGCCGACGGACTTGACACAAGCATCACGGCCTGTGCGCACCAGCTCCAACAGAAGGTAGCCAAAAAATTCGAGGTGAGGCTGACCTCGGTCGGCGGAAAGCTCTTCGCCGCCCGGATCGACACCCATTCCGTAGCCGCGCAGTCCGACTACCGAGCCGACTACGACGCCCTGACGTATACCTCCATCCCGGTGCCGGACGCCGTCCGCTCCGGAGTCTCCCGGCTGCTGGCTCACTACCGGCTCCACTACGCCGCGATGGACTTCCTGGCCGACGCCGACGGCCGCTGGTCACTCGTCGACCTCAACCCCTCCGGCATGTTCGCGTGGATCGAACAGGCCCTGCCCGAACTGGAGATCACCGCGGAACTCGCCGGGCTCCTGGCCGTAGAGGAGGCCGCGTGAACCCCCCAACCGCCATCCCGGACAAGGTGCAGATCCTCGCCTTGGTGAAGACGTCCCTCTGCTGGAACCTGAACAGCAGCGATGATCTGCCTGCCCTCGCAGTCAGCCTCGACGTGCTGGAGCAGTGCACGTCCTACGGACAGGCCCTGGAAGGCGACCTTCGCGAAAGGTGCGACGGACTGCCGGTGCAGTCGGCAGCCTACCGCCGCGCCCAGGAGACGCTGGGCGAGGCCGGCCGGCGGCTCCACGGTCCTGCGCCAGCCCGCACAGCATTCGCAGCAGCGCGCCGAGCGCAGAACGTGGCGCGCCTTGTACAGACCCTGCTCCGAGTCACGGGGAGTGCTGCCCCGGTGGAGCCGGGGAGCCGTACGTGACCCAGTCATCCACCCGTCGGCGCAGAGACTGGCTCCTCCGTCCCTCGGTCGCGCGGATCGACAACTTCTTCCTGAGCGGATCCGACCACTACCCTCCGGACCGCCACCTCGCCGGACTCCTCTACGAGGAGGCGCCGTGGCTTCCGGACATGGTGCTGATCAACCAGCAGCACCGCCCCAAGGCCGTCACCGCTCTCGCGCGTGATCTCGGGATCCGCCGGTTCGTGGACCTGGGATGCGGGCTGCCCTCTGCCTGGAACAGACGACTCCAGCAAGCCGGATCTACCTACGACGCCGCCAGCGCCGTCCACCCGGACGCTCATGTCGTCTACGTGGACAACGACCCGATGGTCGGCGGGCACGCACGCATGACGCTGTGCGAAAGCGTCCCGGGCACGGCTTCGGTCGAGGCCGACATCCGCCAGATCCACGCGCTGCTCCAGCACCCCCGGATCGAGGGCCTCCGCACCGAGCCGGTCGCCGTGCCCCTGCACGACCTGCTGCCGTGGATGTCCGATGAGTCGGCATGGACCGTGATGACCGCCTTGCACGTATGGCTACCAGCCGGCAGCGCCATCTCCGTGACCCACACGTCGAGCGACATGGCACCGGAGGCGATGAAAACCCTCACCAACCACTACGCCAACGCCGGCATCACCTACCGGCCGCGCACGCTGGACGAGATCAAGACCCTCCTGGATCCGTGGACACCCCTCCCACCCGGCATCACGCCCACCTCACAATGGCCCACCCCCAGCAGGAAAAGCACCGCTCTCAGCCTGCGTACACCCCACCCCGGCCACTCCTTCGCCTACGCCGCCCTCGCCGTACCGGGAACCCCGTCGGACCCAGCGTCGCCCACCGCCGCTCGAACGCCGAAGGCGGCATCATGAGCAGCCAGACACCTCCACCGGAGCCGGAGCGCAGCATCCGAACGGCTACCGGCAGCCTGGCCCGGGCGCTGAACGACGCGGGCTGGCCAGCCACACCGCAGTACGAGGACAAGACCATCACCGTGATGGTGGTGTCCGTCCAGGACATGTGGGACGAGGAGTCCGGCGATGAGCGACTCGTGCCCGATCCGGCCCTGCCCTTAAACGAGTTCCTGCAGCGGAACAACGTGGATGCCACGGTGCACGCGCAGGGCCACCGCCTGCGCCTGACCGTGGCGCGCACAGAGGACGCCGACCGGCTGGCGGACATCGTCGCCGGCACGATGCGCGCGCCCCACCGGGCCGCACTGGCACTCAAAACAGCTCTGAGGGATGCCGGTCTGGTCCCCTCGTCCAGGCTCGCGGTCGCGGTCGTCAGCGGCATGGTCGACGTCGGGGACCTGGACCTGGAGGCCGCACTGCGGCTGCGGGACCTGCTCGACAGTCATCCCGAACCGCGATTCGACGCGGACCACGCCACCTGGCACACCGTGGAGGAGATCGCCGCGCTGGTGGGGCGACTGCTCGCGCGCTTGTGCGGCGAGGACGTTCCGGTCACGGCCGCTCCGGCCTGCATGTCCTGCCACCTGGCGCGTGAGCACCAGGTCACAGTCGGACAGGTGAGTCCGCCCGCGGCGCAGCAGCTGGCCCACGCCATCGACGCGGCCACCGCCGGCCACGAGGAGCCGCACCCATGCGCTTCCGTCCTGGGGCGCGGAAAGAGCGACCCGCACGCAGTGGAGCGAGGCGACCGCTCGTGACGCCCGGCCCTCATCCCCTGACCGTGCCCAACTGGCTCCCCCGCCGTGAGGGTGCTCGCGACCACCTCGCCTTCGGCCACGAACCCCCACTGTGCCTGGGCGCGAATTCGCCCGCATCTGAATCCGGATCGCCCTCGACGCGCCCTTCACCCGCTCCCCCGCCTTCGCCTGGCCATCGCCCCCGATCAGCCCCTGCCCCATCTCCGACGGCCACCTGCAGCTCCCCGTCCAACCGGCCACCCCGGCCGCTTGACCACCCTCAACTGACCAGGACCCAGATGACCACCACCATCACACCCCTCACCCCCGCCCAGAAGCGAGCTGCCGAGCTCGTGATCCAGGGTCTGAGCAACAGTGAGATCGCCATCGAGGGATGCCTGTCCCCCGACACAGTGATCTTTCACATCACCTGCATGCGCCAGAAGCTCAACTGCCCGCCTCACGCATCTCGCCCGGTCCTCGCGCACGCGCTTCTCCTGCACCGCCAAGTCCCCACACCGTCGATCCCGGCGTCACGCCGGAAATTCACGCCGAACGAGGACCAGCAGAAGTTGCTGAAGGCCATCGCCGAGCACTCCAAAACGGCCGGCATCGCCCGCGCCGCCGGCATCGCCCCCGCCGGCATCGCCCCCGCCGACGTCAAGTCCCTCACGAAGAACCTCCTCAGCGCTGCAGGGGTCGCCAACTCCACGCAACTCGTCGCCTGGGGCCATGCCATGGACCTCCTTGGCACCAACGGACAGAACGCCCCAGGCCCGTCCGCGGCTCGCGTGGGAGCGGCACGATGAGCACCACCACCACCACCATCGCGACCGCAGCCAAGGCCGAGACGCAGACGGGCCGCCAACCGCCCAGTCGCACGCTGCGCCCGCGCGGATACGGCCAACGGCCTGAACCGGAAGAGCCCTTGCCCGCACCGGGCTTCGACGCACTGAAGACCTTGCGTCTCACGATGAACCGCGTGGCCCTCGCCGCTCCGGGCCCGCTGGAGGTGGTGCTGTACGCCCTGACCGGACCCAATCGGGAAACGCACGGTGACCTGAGCGCCGTTCGGGGATACGCCGCGGCAGAGCACCTGACCGTCAACGGCCCGCCCATCGTGGATGCCCTTGATGACGTCGACGCGCGAACCGGCGCCGAGAACCCCCTCCTGCGGCGCGGCTACGCCCGCGCACTGCAGGTGCTGGCCGACCCCAACTGCCCGGTGCGCGGGGTGGTCGCGGTTAGCCGCACCTCGATCACCCTCGCCGACCGCATCTACCAGGACCAGCTGACCTGGTACGCCGCCCAGAGTGCCGGGCTGTGGCTCGTACGCGGCGAGACCCCGATCTGACCCCTGCCCCTTCGAGGACGATCGTCCACCATCCGCTCAAGGAGATGAAGTCTTGACCTTTCCCGAGACCGCTGACGACGCCGATGTGATCCGTGTCGCGTGCTGGAACGTGGAGCATAACGGCCTGCCCGGTCACACCGCCGGCGGCGACGACCGGCGCTGGCACCTCGCGCACGAGGTCCTGCGTGCTCACCGGCCGCACATTGTGCTGCGCCAGGAGTTGACGCTCGCCCACCTCGACGGCAAGCGCACTCTGCACGAGGAGGGCAAGGCGCTCGGCTTGTCCGCGGTGATGGCCCCGGGCAACCCTGAGAGCCCCAACCCCACGGGCGTGTTGTACGACCCGCAGATCTTTGCCCTGCACGCGGAATACACGCACGTCACGAACGGCTGGCACCCGATCTGCAACCCGGTCCTCACGCTGCGCGGCGACACCGAGGCCACCAAGCCGCTGTCTCTCGCCTCGTTCCACCTGTGCCCCTACGACCCCGCGACCCGGGAGACCGAGGCCAAGCGCCTACTCACCCTCGGCAGCCAGAAGCGCACCGCCATCATCGGCGGTGACTGCAACTCCTATCCGCACCGCATCGCCGCCGAAAGCGTGCCGCTGCCCGACTGGGACGAGGTGACGGATCCGGCGCATTTCGAGCACCGCACGGTCCGCACCGCCTTCGGCAGGATCTCCGACACGATCCCCGACGAGGTCTTGGCCAGCACCAAGCCCGGCGGCGGCCGCATCTTCGTCGAGCTCGGTCATCACGCCGCCACCGAGCTCGCACAGCCCAGCGCACTGGAAGCGACCGCGAGCCTGTGGCGCACCGGGAAAGGGCACCGCAGCCGCATCGACCGGATGTACTGCACGGCCGACCTCGCGTCGGCGCTGCGGTCCCTGGAGGTCTTCGCCGACGACACGGTCGCCGAGGTCTCCGACCACGCCCTGGTCCTGGCCACCTTCGACCGCGAGGCCTTCCGCCGCGTCCTCACCCCCGCCCGGTGAGCCCCGACGCGTCCGTCCACCGTCGAGACCACGAACAGGGAATGCCGTCTGTGACTGATGAAGTGCGCGTCGCCTGCTGGAACATCGAGCACAACGGCCGCGGCCGGAGCGGAGGCGACGACCACCGCGACCTCGCCCGCGACATCCTCGCCTCCATAGAACCGCACATCGTGCTGCGCCAGGAGCTGACCGGCGCGTGGGACCGGGGGAAAGCCGACCTGTACGCCGAGGCCAACCGGCTCGGCGGCCTCACGCCCTTCATGGCCGCGCCGCGGGAGGGGCGCAGCAAGAACCCGGTCGGCGTGATGGTCGACCCCACCCTGTTCTTCGTCGACGGCGAGTTCGAGCACGACCTGCCGTGGAAGCCGATCTGCAACCCCCGCGTCCGCCTCAAGGGCTGCTCCAAGTCGCTCGACCTCGCCTCGGCGCACCTGTGCCACTACGACCCGGACCTGCGCGCGACCGAAGCGAGGCGGCTCACCACCCTCGCCGACAGCGGCCGCAGCGCCTTGGTGGGGATGGACGCCAACAGCTACCCGCACCAGCGGGCGTTGGAGGTCGTGGCGCTCCCGGACTGGGACAGGGTTGAGGACCGCGTGCACTTCCAGCACCGCACCATCGAGCGCGACGGCCGGCGCGTATCGGACACCCGACCGGACGAGGTCCTCACCGGCGGCAATCCCGTCTTCACCGACCTCGCTTTGCACGCCAGTACTGTTCTCGGCCAGCCCGGCGCACTCGCGGCGACGGCGAGCCTGAAGCGCACCGATCAGGGGCCTGCCCAGCGGATCGACCGGGTGCTCGGCACCCCTGACCTCGCCCCGGCCCTCCGCGCTTTCGACGTTCTGGCGACCGACGAGGTGCGGGAGGTGTCCGACCACGCTCTGTTGGTCGCCCGCTTCGACCTCGATGTTCTCCGCCAGGTTCTCACGCCCGTCCGCTGACACTTCCATCTCTGGGGGAAAGCTCCATGCTCATCAACGCGTTGATCTGCAACTTCTCGGATCGGGGCCGGGAGCTTGCGAAGGCCCAGAACTCATTGGTAAGTCCAGTTCTGGCCGGTCCCGCGGTACTCCTCTACAGGGACCGGTTGCACACCCGGTCGCATGCGCTCGCGGTACAGCGCGCCGCCCAGGTGGTCGACCTCGTGGTGGACGAGCCGGGACAGGCCGTGGGTGAACCGCGACAGGTGGGTGGAGCCGTCGAGGCTGCTGTGAGCGACGACGATGCTCAGCGGGCGAGGCACGAGTCCTCGGACGTCGAAGAAGCTGAGGCAGCCTTCGTCTCGACGTTCAGATCCCCTGGCTGCCACACGCCGACCGGGCCCGCTGGGCAGAGGACCTGGCCCGCCACATCGAGACGACCCTCGCGGACATCCGATGACCGCCCCCGTCCGTGCCGGACTCCTCGGATGCGGCATGATCGCCGACGAGTACGCCGCCACCCTCAATGCCAGCGCCAGCGTCCACCTCACCGCCTGCGCCGACCTGAACCACGAGCAGGCGCAGGAGTTCGCCGTCCGGCACGGCTGCGCGGCCGTGCCCGTCGCAGACCTCCTCAATCCGCAGCGCGTCGACCTCATCGTGATCCTCACTCCGCCGCACACCCACGCCGAGCTGGCCGAGCGAGCCACCACCGCCCGCATCCCGGCGGTCTGGATCGAGAAGCCCCTCAGCACCGACCCCCGCGCGGCGAGCGCACTGATCGCCCAGGCCGAGCGGACGGGGACACTGCTCGGCGTCGCACCGGACACCCTGCTCGGCCCTGCGCTCCAGACGGCCTCAGCAGCACTGCGTGACGGCCTCATCGGTGACCTACGCTCCGCAGCGGCCACCCTGCTCAGCACCGGCCCGGAACGCTGGCACCCCTCCCCCGCTGCCTTCTACACCCAACACGCGGGCCCTCTGGGAGACATGGGCCCCTACTACCTCACCGCCCTCGACTTCCTCCTCGGGCCGCTGCGGGTGTCCGCCGCCACCGCCCGCACACACGCCGAGCGGCACATCCGCTCGGGCCCTCACGCGGGACAAGCCTTCCGCGCCGAAGCCCCGACGTATGTCGCCGCGCTCCTGGAGACCGACGACCACGTACCCGTCACCCTCACCGCCAGCTTCGACGCCGCCGCCACCCACACGCCCCACCTGGAGATCCAGGGCACTGAAGGCACCCTCGTCCTTCCCGACCCAAACTTCCACGACGGCCAGGTCCTCCACCACCCTTACGGCTCCCGCGAGGCCAGCACCCTTACGCAGACCGCCACCGCCCTGCCCGGCACCCGCGGCGCGGGGGTGCTGGACCTCGCCGAGGCACTGCGCGAGAAGCGGACCCCGGCCTGCACCGCCGAACGAGCGACCCGAACCGTCCACCTCACGCACGCGATCCTGCGCGCAGCCTCACCGACCTTCCCGTCCCAGCCGCCCGCGCACGACACCGCGTCGGCCACCGCCCACTAACGAGGAGCCACACCCGTGTCCTACAGAGCCGTCATAGTCGACTTCGGCGGAGTCCTCACCACCAACCTCGACCTCAGCGCCTGCGCCTTCGCCCGGGAATGCGGACTCCCCGACGACGCCTACCTCCACGCCGTCACCGTCCACCCCGAGGGCCGCCGCCTGTACGCGGAACTCGAGCTGGGCAACATCACCCAGGACACCTGGAACGCGGGCATCGCCGCGCTCATCGGGATCGACGGAACCGACCTGATGCGCCGCGCGCTTTCCACGCTGGCGCCCGAGCCTCTCGTCGTGGAAGCCGTCCAGGCCATCCGCCGGGCCGGTCTGAAGACCGCAGTGCTGTCCAACAGCATGGGCAGAGCCCGTTCAACCCCTACGAACGGTGGGAGCTGACGGACAGCCATGACGTCGTCGTGCTGTCCGAGCAGGTTCGGCTGCGCAAGCCGGACCCGCGCATCTACCAGCTCGCCCTGGATCAGCTCGGGCTGCGGGGCTCGGAGTGCATTTTCGTCGACGACATCGCCACGAATCTGCCTCCCGCCCAGGCCCTCGGGATCACGACGATCCACGCCACGGACCCGACACACACCGTGCAGCAGCTGCGCAATCTTCTGGGCCTCCCCTTGCCGGGCGCGCGCAGCACGCACGACATCGGCCCTGCGGCCATCCGCAGCTGAGGGGCGTCCGGGGCACAGGCCCAGCACCTCCTGCACACTCCGTGACCCATCCGCGGTAGCCGGAGGACCTGGCTGATCCCGCCACGAGCGCGCAAGCCCCTGATCGGGTGTCGCCCGTCGTCAACCACTCGAACGTGTGGGTTCAAAAGCGACCAGGCAAGCACCGCTTGCCTCAAGAGCCTCGCCCGTATCTGCGTTCGAGAGATTCGCCCGTCCGGGGCCGTGACGGCCCCGGATTCGGCGCGTTCTTAGAGCACCAGTACCAACCAGCCGCCCAGACGGAGGACACACCATGAACACTGAGCCCGCTCCCACTCATCGCCCCGGATTCGAACAGCGGCGGCGGTCCCCGCTGGCTTCACCGACTTGCGGACTTCGGCCGTCCGACGTCTACGCGCGCCGCTCAGCACGGCTGGATACGAGGTGGACCGCATGAGCGAGCCCACCCATGCAGCGGCCAGCCGCCACGGCGGGACCGGGGCGCGCCGCCACGCCCCTTCGGCGCTGTCGCCCGCCACCCACGACGGTGGCTGCCGGGCGGCATCTTCCAGGATTCTGCCCGTCAGCCGGCCTGTCCCGGCAGTGAGGACCGCGGTCACCGGGTGCCGGTCATGACCGATCCGCTGCGCCCGGCCGCACCGAGCGCCCGATCCGTGCCGCACGCCCGTACCGAGCCCTTCGGCGCCGAGCACGTCGTGATCGGCGCGCCTGGCTGCGGATCCTGGATGCGCGCGGAGCCGGTGGGCCACCGGCGCTGGAGCGTGACCGTCCAAGGGCCGCGGGACATCTGGAAAGAGATCCAGGACCTCGCCGACCGGTGGCGGGCCGCACGCTCCCCCGACCGCTACCGCCTCTACTTCGACGCGGACGGCGGGCAGCGGGCCGCGTCCGAGTGCGGACGCCTGTCCTGGCAACTGCCCATCGCCCGCCCGCTTGATGAGGGAGCCACCTCGTGACCTACCCTGACGGGCCCCTTCCGGGCCTTGCACCGGAGCAGGAGGCCATGTTCGAGGGCGCGGCGTTGACCTACGCCCGCCACCGCCCCGGCCTGCCGGACGCGGCGGTGCGACTGCTCGCCGACACGCTGCGGGGCCGACCGTCCCCGGTGCTGCTCGACCTGGGCACCGGAACCGGGCAGGTGCCCTTCGCGCTCCTGTCCGCCGGCGCTGACCTGACGCACATCGAAGCGGTCGACGTCAGTCCGCAGATGCTGCATCAGGCCAGGCAAGCCCTCACCCCCGTGCTCGGCCACTGCACCCTCAGCCTGGTCCACGCGGCGGCCGACGCCTACGAGCCGCTCGCGACGCTGCCCGGAGAGCCGGACTCCGGCCCGGACCTGATCACCTGCTGCCGTTCCTACCACTGGATGAACGGTGAGGCGGTCCTGGAGATGGCCGACCGGGTCGCCACACCGGGCGCCGCGGTGGCGATCATGGGCGACGGGAGCCTGTGGACTCACGACGCCGACTGGACCCGTGCGCTGCGCGAGTTGATCCAGCGCTACCTGGGCGCCGAGCGCCGGGCGGGCGCCCGGCGTTCCTACGCCGAGCCCCGCCGCTCGTACGAGGAGGACCTCGCCGCCTCGGCGTTCAACGACGTCACCGAACACCTCTTCCCGGTGACCCGCACGTGGGCGCCGCACGAGGTGCTCGGCTACCTGCGCACCACGTCCTTCGCCGGGCCTGAGCTCTTCGCAGAGCGGCACCAGGCGTTCGAGGACGAGGCCCTCGCCCTTCTCCACGCGCACGCGGTGGACGGGTCTCTGGTCGAGGAAGCGGCGTTCAGGGTTCTGCTCGCCCGGCGTCCGGAGGGAGCGCGATGAGCGGCGGGCAGCGGCACACCGAGCCGGTGGACGTCCACCTGATCCTGCGCCGGGAGACCGCCGACGGGCCTCAGGTTCTGTTGTCCCGGCGGGCCGGGCAGGTGTACGCCGCCGGCCTGTGGCACCTGCCGTCGGGGCATCTGGACGGTCCGCATGAGGACGTGGTCACCGCCCTGATCCGCGAGGCGCGGGAGGAGACCGGGGTCGTCATCGACCAGGCCGACGTGCGGGCCGCCGTGACCGTGCACCACCGTAGCCCCGGAGGTGCCTCCCGTACCGGGCACTTCTTCGAGGTCCGGCGGTGGAAGGGCGAGCCCGGGATCGCGGAGCCGGACGTCTGCGACGCGATGGACTGGGCACCCCTTCACGCCCTGCCCGCCCAGATGGTGGCGTACTGCCGTGCGGGCCTGGACGCCTACACCGCCGGCGCGCGCCTGGCCGTGCACTTCCAACTGCCCGGCGACAGCATCGCCTTCGACCCCGGCGCCGACCGGCTGCGCCTCGTGCCGGACGTGACCGGCCAGACGTCTACCGCCCGTCCCGACGCCGCGGTCGTGAAGTTCGCGGAGCAGGCGGTCGGCCGGATCACGCAGTGGACGGATACGTCATGGGCGCGCGAGGAGAGCCGCGTATGGCGCGTCCACGGCGTCCAGGGCGGCACCTGGTACGTGAAGGTGCACCAGAACGAGCGGTTCCACGGCCGGGAAGTGCGAGGGCTACGGACGTGGGCGCGGGAGCTGGGGGCGGCCGCCCCCCGGCTGGTCGCCGCCGACGAGACACTGCGGGCGGTGGTCCTCACCGCGGTGCCGGGCCGCCCGCTGCACGGCGCTGTCCTTGCCCCGGAGCGGGAGAGGGAGGTCTTCCAACGGATCGGCGCGCTGGCCCGCCGCATCCACCAGGCCTCTCCCCCACGGCCCGCTCCTGCCGGCAGCGGCCCAGCCGTCACCAAGGCCGACCGGCACCTGGCCGGGGCGCGGTCTCATCTGCGCCCGGGTGATGAGGAGTTCGTCCGCGAGCTCGTGCGGCAGGCCGAGGCCCTGCCACCGCTGGAGTGGGTGGAGACCCATGGAGATTTCCAGCTCAGAAACGTCCTCGCCACTTCTGACGCCGGTGCCGAGACGGACGACCGTGAGGACTTCGTGGCGGTGATCGATTTCGAGCGTAGTGAGCCGGGCCCGGCCGTGCGGGATCTGGTCCGTCTGTCCGACGCCTGGGCCGGCCGCGACGACCTGTTCGAGGCGTTTCTGGCCGGGTACGGCAGGACCCTGACCGCCGCCGAGGAGGCCCGGCTGGTCATCGACGCAGCTCTGGATTCCGTGAGTGGGATCGCCTACGGCGCCGCCCACGGTGACCCCGAGCTCGTCGAACGCGGCCGGCGGACGCTGGCCCGGCTGCGCGCCGAGCACCGTGCAGCCCTCTCACCGACAGGAGATGAGACGTGAACGCCGACACGGCACCCACTACCGCGGCCGAGCCGCGCGACGCCGACGGACGGCCGCCGGTCCGCACGGCAACCGCCGCTGACGCCGAGGCCATCACCCGGATGCGCTCCGAACATGTCCTGTCCGCACCGTTCACCGAGGACTGGCTCCGGCGGTGCACGGACGAGCTGGCGCCACGGCTCACGCCGGGGGGAGACGCCCGGGCCGTCGTCATCGACGCCCCGGACGGCACGATGGCCGCCTGCGCCCTCGGCCTGATCCACCCCGTGCTCCCAGCCCCGGCCTACCCCCGAGGCCGGGCCGCCCGCGTACAGCTCGTCGCCACCCAGCCCGAGTTCCGCCGCCGCGGCTACGCCCGGGCCGTCGTGTCCGCACTCCTGGACCACCTCGCCGACGTCGAGGAAGTGACGCTGTTCGAGCTGCACACCAGCCCGGAGGCCGCGCCCCTGTACCGGGAGCTCGGCTTCAGCGGCAACCCGGCACTGATGCGGATGACCCGCCACCACCATCTGGCCGGTGCCGTGCCCGGTGCGCAGCCGGAATCGACGTGGGTGCCGCCGCAGCAGTACGCCGACGCACTGCCCCGGGCGGCCGCGTACGTGTGCCTCTACGTCACCGACGAGGACGACCGGCCGCTCCAGCTGCACTCCGTCTACTCCCCCGGCCACCCCTGGCACATGATCGGCGGCGCGATGGACCTGGGCGAGCGGCCCTGGGACGCGGTGGTGCGCGAGTGCCGGGAAGAGACCGGCATGACCGCCGCAGGTCTGCCCCGGCTGCTGGCCACCGTGTACGGGCAGCCCCGGGCGCAGCGTCCGTACAGCACGCTGCAGCTGATCTTCGACGGCGGCCGCCTCACCGCTGAACGGATCCGGGGCATCACCCTCAACCCGCGCGAGCACGACGAGGCCCGCGTCCTGCCCCTGGCCGAGTGGGAGGCCTTGATGCCGACCCGCGATTTCACGCGGCTGTGCGCCGTGGAGGAGGCCCGCCGCACCGGCGTGGCCGCATACGTCGACACCTGGGGAAACGCATGACCACCAGCAGCATCGTCTTGATGTCCGACCCGCGGGTCGCCGCGATCCCCGTCCAAGAGCGCGGCGAGGCCCTCCTCGACGCCCGGGTGCACGGCTTGATGGTCGACGACCGCAAGCAGGACGCTGCGGGCGCCTGGGCCCACATCCGCCGGGGTGTGCTCACGCGGCTCCAGCAGGCGCAAGCGCTGCTACCCGGCGGTGTGCGGCTGCTGTTCATTGAGGGTTACCGGCCCCCGTCTCTGCAGCGCCGGTACTTCGAGGAGTACTCCGATGAGCTCGCGCGCGCCAACCCGGACTGGCACGCTGCCGAACTCCGGGAGGCAGCCAGCCGCTTCGTGTCGCCTCCGGAGATCGCGCCGCACTCCGCCGGCGCGGCCGTCGACGTGACCCTGATCGACCACCAGGGCCGCGAGCTGGACATGGGCACACGCGTCAACGCCTCCCCGGAGGAGTCCGACGGCGCCTGCTACACCGACGCCCCCGGCCTCAGTGTCCGGGCCCGCACGAACCGGGCCACCCTGGCCGGCGCGCTGTCCACCGCAGGCTTGATCAATTACGGGACCGAGTGGTGGCACTGGTCGTTCGGCGACCGGTACTGGGCGCTGCAGACCCAGCAGCCCGCCGCCCTCTACGGTCCCGTCGAACTGCCCTGACACCGACCACCCCACCCTTCACGAACAAGGAGCGATCTGTGGGAACCATCCGGACCGACTGGTCCAAGCACTACACCCAGGGGCGAGGCTTCCGGCGGCTCGGGAACGAGGAGAAGACCCTGCTCGTCGAGCACGCACCGGCGCCCGAGGGCGGCCGCGCGCTCGACGTCGGCTGCGGAACGGGCGAGATGTCCGTCTACCTCGCCTCGCTCGGGTACGAGGTGGACGCCCTCGATGCGGTTGACGCCGCGCTCGCGCGGGCCCGCACGGACCACCCCGACGCGAAGGTGCGCTGGCTACGCCTGGACATCGAACGCGACGACCCAGCCCCACTGGACGACACCCGGTACGACCTGGTGGTCTTCCGGATGTCGGTGGCCTTCGTGAACGACCGCACCCGTGTCCTGCATGCTCTCGGACGCCGGCTGCGCGAGGGCGGCACCATGCTGGTCATCACCCCGCTGGCCGCGAGCACTTCCGCCGAGAAGCGGCACATCGCACTGGACGAGGATGAGGTCAGCGCCCTCACCTGCGGATGGACGAGCGTTCAGCGCATCGCCGTCGGCGAAACGGCGGCACTGGTCCTGCGCGGGCCGTGCGCGGACACGGTCGCCATGGAACGGTCCGTGCCGGCCACCGGCTACGCCGTTGCCGGGGCGCTGGCCGTCGTCACCGACGAGCACGGGCGCGTTCTGCTCGGCTGGTCAAAACGCGGCATGTGGGAAATTCCGGGCGGGAAGATCGAGGGCGCCGAGCCGCTGGACGGAGCCGGGGTGCGCGAGCTCGCCGAGGAGACCGGCCTGCACGCCACCGGCGCCACCGTGGTGACCATCCTCACCGACGCCGCCCAAGGTGTCCCGCGGCTGACCGCCGTGATCCGGATCGCCGGCTTCACCGGCACCCTCACCACCGCGGAGCCGCACAAGTTCACCCGCTGGGAATGGCACGACCTCCACGGTCTGGCATGTCTCGGCCCGGTGTTCACCCCGAGCGCCCAGGCGCTGAACGCCGTCTGGCCCGGCGTCATCCCCGGCCTGCCGCCAGTCCACTCCTATCCGACCGCCACCGAACCGGCTACAGTCCCCGGGGAGCCGGCCGAAGCCCTCCGGCTGCGCCACCGCATGGCAGATGCCGTCATCGCAGGCGGCTGGGCGCCCTCCATCGTTGTCCAAAAGGCGCTGCGCACGGTGCCGAGGCACCGGTTCGCGCCGGAGACGGACCTCAAGACCGTTTACGACGACGACCTGGCCGTCGTTACCCGCCGGGACGAGAACGGCCGGGCGACCAGCTCGGTCAGCGCCGCCTGGCTCCAGGCTGACATGGCCGAGCAACTCCAGCTGAAGGCCGGGGCGACCGTCCTCGAGGTCGGCTCCGGCGGATACAACGCGGAGCTCCTGGCGCACGTCCTGGGAGAGCGCGGCCGGGTGGTGACTGTGGATGTCGACCGGTACGTGGTGCAGCGAACACAACGGCTGTGTGCGGAGGCCGGCAGCGGCCGGGTCACCGCCGTCCTCGGCGACGGCGGACTCGGTGCGCCCGGCCACGTCCCGGCCGACGGCTTCGACGGGATCATGATCACGCACAATGCGTCCGACATCGCACCCGCATGGCGAGAGCAACTCGCCGAAGGGGCCCGGCTGGTCGTGCCACTGGAGATGGGCGGCTACACCCGTTCCCTCACCCTGGTCCGGCGCGGCGACGTGCTGCACTGCGAGCACTGGACGTACTGCGGGTTCGTACGCGACCGCGGCGCCGCCGCCCGTACCGCCCCGGCCGTCCCTCTGGCCGACGGCAAGGTCACGGTGCGGTGGGAGGACGGGACGCCCGGCGACACCGCCGGCCTCGACGAGGCTCTGCGCGGGCCCCGGCACGAGCGCTCCACGGGCCTCGTCGTACAGGGGATCTTCAACTTCGAGACGTTGCAGGTCTATGCCGCGACCACCCTGGCGGGGTTCTGCCGCCTGTCCGCGCCGGAAGGGTCCACGCTCGTGGAGCAGCAGGACGCGGCCGCGATCCTGGCGGATGGCTCGCTCGCCTACTTGACGTACCGGAAGGTCAAGGATGCTCCGGAGCCGGCCGACCGCATGACGGAGTTCTTCATCCACGCCTACGGCCCCGCAGCCGAAGAGGTGGCTGAGCGCTTCGCGGAGTGCGTGCGTGTCTGGGACCGCGAGGTGCGCGAGAGCGGCTACCCGCCGATGACCGTCCACCCGGCCGCAACGCCCGACGACCAGCTGCCGCCCGGCGACGTGCTCGAGAAGCCCAGCGCACGGCTTGTCCTCCAGTGGCCGGGGCGGACCCCCGCCGACGCACTGAGCCTCTCAACCGCAGGGGGGACAGCGTGTCTGACTCCGACGAGCTGACCCCCGAGAAGGCGGCGTCCTCCGCCTGGCCGTCCCTGCTCGGCGTGTTCGCCCATCCTGACGACGAGAGCCTCCTCGCCGGCGGTGTCCTCGCCCAGCACGCCGCCGCGCACGCGCGCACCGCTGTCGTCACCATGACGTGGGCGCCCGACAGCCCGAGGGCTCCTGAACTCGCCGACGCCTTGCGGGCGCTCGGCGCGGGTCCCCCTCGCATGCTCGGATACGGCGATGCCCGCAACGAGCGGGCGGCTCCCGGCCGTCCCCGGCTCGTCGACGCACCGCTCGACGAGGTGGTCGCCGCCCTGGTCCAGCAGATCCGCTCGTTTCGCCCCGACATCGTGGTCACGCACGACGCCCTGGGCCAGCTGACCGGTCACCCGGACCACCGCCGCACCCACCAGGCCGCTCTCCTCGCCGTTCAGGACGCGGGGCTCGCACACCTTCACCCCGAGGCAGGTGAGCCCTGGCAACCGCGCGCCGTGTACTGCGCCACGCACCCCGAGTCCGGTGTCGGCAAGCTCGGGCCGCTTCTGGAGGCCGTCGGCAAAGCCGTGCTCGCGGTGCCGGACCCGTACGCCACCACCACCGTCGACGTCACCCCGTGGCTGGAGCAGAAGTGGGCAGCGGTACTCGCGCACCGAGGGGAGGTTGCCCGCGAACGGCCGCTGCCCGGCATCCTCGCCCGCCTGCCCGATGAGATTCGGCGCGGCATCATCGCGACCGAGTACTTCACCCGGCTCGCGACCGGGCCACTCCCCGGCGCTCCCCATCGGCTCACTGCCTGACGGCGGCCAACCGCCTCACTCGTCCCCGGGCTCGACCAGCCCCTTCTGACCTGGAGAGTCATGACGACCACATCCGTTCCCGGCGAGCTGCCCGGCACCGCCATGACCTACGAGGCGTACGGCGCTCTGCGCGCCTCGGCCGCCCTGTGGGTCGGGACGTCCGTGCTGATCACCAACCGGCTTGGGCAGGTCCTGGTCCAGCACGTCGACTATCTCGACACGTGTCTCCTGCCGGGTGGTGCCGTGGACAAGGGCGAGTCCCCCGCTCACGCCGCCGCCCGTGAACTGGGCGAGGAACTCGGGATCACTGCTGCCCCCAACCAGGGCCTGGCCGTCGACTGGGTCGCCGCCGGCAGCACCAGCGCGCCAGCGGCCATGCGATTTCCCGGCGAGCTCCTCCATGTCTTCGACGGCGGAGTCTGGGACGACGACCGGATCGGCGAAATCCGTCTACCGCCCAGCGAGATCACCGCGGTCGAGTTCGTCGAACCCGCACGGCTGCCCGAGCTGCTCTCCCCGGCCGACGCTCGACGCGCCCTGTCCGCGCTGCGGGCCCGGATCAACTCCGCCGGCACGGCACTCCTGGAGAACGGCCAACCCATCGCCCCCGGGGTCCTGGACCGCCTCGGCGTTCTGCGGACCGCCCGCCCGGCCTACCGCTACCCCTGGCACCCCGGACCGGCCCCGCACGACCTCACCGTCACGCAGGTGTGGGGCTGGCTGTTCGCGCCGGACGGACGCGTCCTGGTTCTCCTTGAACCCGCCACCGCAGTCGCCATCCTGCCTGGCGGCACACCCGAGGAGCGGGACCACGACGACCCTGTAGCCACCCTCCGCCGCGAGACCGAAGAAGAAGCAGCCGCCCGGATCACCAACCCGCTGCTCCTGGGACACGTCACCGACCCCGCCAACCAGCGCGGATACCTGCGCTACGCCGCCGCACTCACCGAAATCGGTCCCGCCCAGCCCGACCCGGCCACCGGCCACACCTACACCCGCATCCTGGCCACTCCCGAACAAGCCGCCGAACTCTTCGACTGGGGGCCGGCGACCGCACACCAACTCGCCGCGGTCCACCAGGCCCGCCGACAACTCGGTCTCCCCCGGGCCGCCCGCCAGCCCGTCACCGAACTCACCGACCCCATCACCTGGTAGTCCGTCCGCTTCCGTCTCCCCCACCTTCCCGAGGAACCCATGAACCCCTCGCTCCGCATGACAACGCCCGCCTCTGATGACCCCGCTCTGCCACCTACGGCTGATCCGGTCCGGCCCGCGCCCGCTCCGGGTGCCGCGGCGGCAGGACTGGAACCGGAGCGCCGCACGGGACACTGCCAGTGCGGTGACATCGCATACGAGGTGCTCGGCACGCCGGACGACCCGCACCTGTGTTCCTGCGAACATGAAACCCGCATCTCCGGCGGCCCCGCCGTGCTCTGGGTCGGCTTCCACAAGGACGGACTGAAGTGGACCGGTCCCGGCGGTGAACCCACCTGGTTCGCGACCTACCCCACCCTCAAGCGGGGCTTCTGTCCGCGCTGCGGGACCCATCTCGTCTCCGTCGCCAACGGCTCGGACATGGTCATGGTGACCGGCTTCAGCCTCGACGACCGCAGCGGCACCGATCCCGTTGGGCACTCCTTCCGCGAGGAAGCCGTGCCGTGGATGAACATCACACTCGCCACTGATCCGTGTGCCTCGCAACCTGCCGCACCCTGACCCCTGCTCCGCTCAACCGCCCGACCACCGAACTCTGTTGACCGTCACCTGGCTGCCCTCCGTCGCGCACCCGGCACGAGGGCATCGCCGACTGCAGCAGTGCCCCAGCCCGGCCGGCACTCCCGAACCCCCAGACCCGCGCGCGGACAAGGAATCCTTGATGAATACGGAGCACGAGACCGCCCCCGCCCTCCCTGAGCAACCGCAGATGCCGGAGGCTGAGTACGCCCGCTCCCGGAACGCGGTCTGGATGAGCGTCGCGGCCCTGTTCACCGACCCGCTCGGCCGCGTTCTGCTGGTCAAGCCCACCTACCGTGAGCAGTGGCTGCTGCCCGGCGGTGGCGCCGAGCCCGGGGAGAGCCCCGCGCAGGCGTGGGTGAGGGAGATCCGCGAGGAACTCGGTATGGAGCGGACGCCGGGTCGGCTTCTGGCCGTGCACTGGCTGCCCCCGGATCATCCGAACATCGAATCCGGCATGACCGTGCCCGGTGAGGCCCGGTACATCCTGGACGGCGGCACCCTCACCGAGGAGGAGATGGCGGCGCTGCGCGTGCCCGCCGACGAGTTGCTGGGATTCGAGTTCGTCGACTCCACGCAGGCCCGCGAACGGATGATCCCGGTCGACGGCCAGATCATGCTCGCCGCGCTGCGTGCCCGGCTGTCCGGCACGACCGCGCACTTGGAGAGCGGCCGGCACGTCGGTGAGGTCCCGCCGCTGGACCGCCACGACGTGTATGTCCGGCCCCGGGCCGGTCGCACGTGGCCCTGGCATGCGGAACCGGTGCCGGAGGGGTTACCGGTGATGCAGTCGTGGGGGTGGCTGTTCGTACCGGACGGCCGCGTGATCCTCGTCGTGGACCCCGGCAACCGGCTCCCCGCGCTGCCGGGAGGAACGGTCGAGACCACGGACGCCTCGCCCGAGGAGACGCTGCGGCGCGAGGCGATCGAAGAGGCTCAGGTAACGATCGGCCACGACATCGTCCGGCTCGGCTGGGTCCATGACGCGACGGGGGAGGTCTACGGGGGCATCGGGCCGTGCGCACGCCTCCGCCTGGCGGCCCCCGTCACAGGTGTCGGGCCGGCCGGGGTGGATCCGGCCACCGGCCGCGTCTTCGCTCGGTTGCTTGCCACCCCTGACCAGGCGGCCGCGCTCCTGGGCTGGGGCGAGAGCGGCTACCAGCAGGCCGAACTCGCCGCTCGCTGGGCGCATGAACGGTGGGGTATCCCCCGCGCGGCAGCGGGCCCGGTTACCGAACTCCGCGCGACGCGCGTATGAGCGCACCGTTCGCCCCGGCACGCGCCCCGCCCGTGCCGACGGCTCGTCCAGATCCAGCACACCAGCATCAACCAACATCCCATAGCAGGAGGGGACTTCGTGCGGACCATACGTCTTGCCAACCTCAACGCCTACAAGCTCGGCCGCGACACGATCGACACCGCGTCGTGGAAGGCGCGCGTGACCGCGATCGGCGAGATCGCCCCGGACATCCTGGCCCTCCAGGAGGTGATCGTCGACGAGACCCGGCCGTCCGAAGAGTGGGCGACCGAGGCATCGACGGTCATCCAGCAGCTCGCCGCCGAGACCGGGCTGAGCGCGACCACCCTGCGCGCCGATGGCACGCCGGGCCCCACCGCGATGGCCAACAACCTGGCGCGCGGCTGGTACACGGCACTCCTGTGGAACCCCAGCACCGTCAAGCCGGTCGCAGGAGGCTTCCGCCCGTACGGCGCCCCGGACTTCTGGCACGGCTTCACCACGGTGCGCTTCGACATCGGGTCCGCCGAGCCGGTCACGGTCGCCTCGTACCACGGCGATCCGTTCCGCGGGAACTGGCGCCGGGACGAGGCGTTCCGCATCAAGAGCGCCTTCCGCACCACCGGCGGCGCCAAGCCCGGCCTGGCGCTGGGGGACTTCAACGCCCTGTCCGCCGCGAACGTCGACGGGCCGGAGGGCGAGCAGTACTACGATCCCGAGCCCTACCTCGACCATGACCACGACGACCTCGAGTACCAGCTGTTGGAGGGGACGATCGGTAACACGCAGCTGGCCGACCGCCGCCAGAGCGAGGTCCTCCTGCGGCGCGGGTTCATGGTCGACGCAGCCGCCCATCTCGGGGTGCCGTGGCAGGCGACGGTCGGGCACTGGGAGGACGGGCAGGGTGATCCCGACCCGTGGGGTGCGCGCCGTATCGACCTGGTGTACGCCACCCGGCCCGTCGTTCCGGCCCTGGTCAGCTACAGCACGCACACGAGCCCGGCCGCGAGGGAAGCCTCGGATCACCTGCCGGTGATCTGCGAGATCGACCCGTCCAAGATCTCCATGGAGGCGTGATGCGGGACTTCTGGGAGACCCACCACTGGCCCGAGGGGGAACGGCGGGCGCACTGGCATCTGCTGTTCGAAGACCAGCCCGCCGTGCACGACTTCGCACGGGCCCATGCCGGCCTTCTGGCTCAGCACGCTGAGTTGAGCCCGGTACCAGTGGAGTGGCTGCACGCCACGCTCCAGTCGGTCGGTCCGCTGACGGCCGAGACGGCGGCCGCGGTAGCGGATGCCGCACGGCTGGCACTGGTCGGGATCGAGCCGTTCGAGATCGAGATCGGACCGGCACAGGCGATCCACAACGGCGTCGTGCCGGCGATCTACCCCGAGGACCGGATCTCGGAGCTGTACTGGGCGCTGCGGCGCGCGACCGAAAGCGTGGTCGGCGCGGACACAATGCCCAAGGCCCCCGAGCGGTTCTGGCCGCATCTGAGCCTGGCCTACAGCAAGCCTCGGGAGTTGCATCAGACGGGCGCGTTCGCGCTGGTCGCCTGATAGACGAGCCCCTCGACTCTACTCATACGACAGCACAATTCGGCTCCTCTACCTGGACGTTTGCCGACTCGATCTCTTCTGATGCATGATTTGCGCGCCAGAAGGGATCGGCTCATGACGCGACGACCAGGTACAGAGTTAGCCGGATCTGCCAATCTGGAGCTCCTGCCCGGGGCTCTGCACTTCCGGCCGCAGGACACGGTGTGGGAAGCGATGCTGAGCGGCTGGAGGTCGCAGCAGCAGGCCCGCAACCTCAAGAAGGGGACCTACGAGCCGCGCGAGAAGCTGGTTCGCGCCTTCCAGGCATACTCGAATGAGTACCCGTGGCTCTGGACGCCGGCCCACATGGACGAGTGGTCGGCCAATCTGACGACGGAGAAGGGTCTCGCGCCTTCGACGGTGCGCGGTTACCAGGGCACGGTGCGGCTGTTCTCCGAGTACCTCATCGACCGCCGCTACGACTGGGCGCTGGCGTGCGACGGGCAGTTCGGGACGTACCCCGTGGCGATCTGCCACGAGTGGAACACGATCCCGCACCTACAGGACTACGAGGGCGATCCAGAGGCCCGACCGTTCGCGCGTGAGGAACTGCAGCTGTTCCTCGACTTCGCGGACGACCAGGTCGGCAGGGCGTTGCGCAGCGGTCGCAAGGGCGCGCTGGCCGCGTACCGGGATGCCACCTTGTTCAAGGTCATTTACGGGTGGGGGCTTCGCCGGACGGAGACGTCGAAGCTGGACCTGGTGGATTTCGGCAGGAACCCGAAGGTGCCGCAGTTCGGCCGGTACGGAACGCTCAACGTCCGCTACGGCAAAGCGAAGAAAGGCCAGCCGCCGCGTCGCCGGAACGTGTTGTCCGTCATGGATTGGGCCGTCGAGTCGGTCGAGGACTACATCGTGAACGTCCGGTCCCGCTTCGGCTTCCCGGACCAGCCCGCGCTGTGGGTCACCGAGCGTGGCGGCAGGCTCAGACCGGGCTCCATCAACGACCGGTTCGAGGAGTACCGCGATGCCCTGGGGCTGCCGAAGGAGCTGACCCCGCACTCGCTGAGGCACAGCTACGTCACGCACCTGACCGAGGACGGGGTGGACCGGATGTTCATTCAGCAGCAAGTTGGCCACGAGTGCGACAGCTCTCTGGCCATCTACACGCACGTCAGCAACGACTTCATGAACACTTCTCTCCAGAATGCCCTGGCTCCGGCCTTCACCGGGGTGTGACGAGAAGAGGAATACCGCGATGACTGCCAAGCTCGACTACCAGTGGCACCTGCGCAAGGTCATGGCCGAGCGCGGGATGTTCTCCACCACCGACCTCACGGAGCCCTTGGAGAAGCGCGGGATCCAGCTCTCATCGAGTCAGATCTACCGCCTAGTCGTGGAGCGCCCGGAGCGCCTCAGTCTCAAGATCCTCATGGCCCTGCTGGACATCCTGGAGTGCCGCATGGACGACCTCATCGAGCCCATCCGGGCGGCAGGAGCCGGTGCTCGTCCTAAGAAGGCAGCCGCGGGTGGAAGCTCAGCCGAGCCCCCGTCAGCGGAGCTGGGGAATCTGCGGCCCAAGCGGGCCAGGATCATCAGGAGTGATCAGTGACGACAGCCACCACGCACGACCGGAGCACGGTAGCGGAGCGGGAGCCACTGGACGCGCTTGTGGACGTGTTGTGCCAGGTCGAGACCTCTCTCGACCGTGGAGTCGTCCGCGCGGTGACGGCCGATATCGTTCGGCAACGCGCTCGGCAGCGCCGGCTCGCCACCGAACTGGCCCAGGCTCCCGAGGTGCTGCGCACGGGGAAACCGCCCGCGGCCAACCAGGTCGGCAAGCTGCTGCTCGCCCTGAAGCAAGCCGGCGCCGAGCAACTGGCCGCCCCCGTCTGTGGCGTGTGCGGGCGAGGGCTTCGCACCCTCACCTTTGCGAGGCGCATGTGGGGGTGCTCGCGCTGTGTGTCGTCTGCGAGTCGGGTGGCCTGCACGGAGTGTGGGCAGCAGCGGGAGGTGCGTGCGCGGGATCGGGACGGCCGCCCCTTCTGCCGGGCATGCTTCATCGACGACGACGGGACGACGCGGCTGGCCGAAGTGGTGACCGGGGTCGCCCCGGAGGTGAACGCTGAGCTGGTCCTCGATGCTCTGGGGCGTGCCCACCGGCGCGCGGCCGGGCGCCGCCAGATCGCTGCCGCTGTCATCGAGCGTCCACAACTGCTCACCGGTGACGGCGCCTCGGCGCCGATTCCGGGGGTCCTGCGGTTCCTCGAAGAGCTGCGCGCGGCCGGGGCTACGTCGGTGGTTGTCCCGCCGTGCCCCACCTGCGGTCGCACAAAACGGCTGGAGCGGCCGCTCGGAGCGGTACGCGTGTGCGGCAACTGCGCCGCGAAAGCGGGAGCTTTGATCTGCTCCCGCTGCGGCAAGCAGAAACCGATCAACCATCGCGATGAGAACGGCGACCCCTTCTGCCAGTCCTGCTGGGCGCGTGACCCCAGGAACCTGGAAGTCTGCACCGGATGCGGCCATCGGCGCCGTGTGTACGGACGGACCGCGGCTGGCCCGGTTTGTCTGCAGTGCTGCCCGCGGCCCGAGCGTGTGTGCTGCATCTGTGGACGCACCGGCCACGGCACCATCTCCCGGGCCACCGGAAAGCCGCTGTGTGACCTGTGCAAGGGGCACTGGATTGTCTGCGCCGTGTGTGGAGACGGCGCCATCGTCCGTGGCGGGACGCTCAAGGAGCCGCTGTGCGCCCGCTGCGTCAACCCCGACCCGGACTTCTGGAAGCGGTGCCGCATCTGCAGCACGACGTGGCAGCTGACAACGGCTCCGTGCACCCGGTGCAGTCTCGACGCCCGCCTGCGCAAGCTGTTTACGGCTGACGATGGCACCGTCGCGCCCGAGCTCGACCGGCTGCGTGAGCGCTTGGTCCAGGTCGACCACCCGAACTACGCGATCACCTGGCTGCGGAAGAAGAACGTCCAGACCACCATCACCGCGCTGGTGCGTGAGCACCCTGAGATCAGCCACGCTGCACTCGACTCCATGCCGCCAGGCAAGACCCTCGACCACTTCCGCTCCATGCTGGTCTCCATCGGCGCCCTGGAGTTCCGCGACGAAGGCTTGGTGCGTCTCCACCGAGAGGTGCAGGCCACCCTTGACGGACACACACCGGGCGAACACCGGCAGGCCGTGAAAGGGTTCATCCTGTGGCACCTGCTACGCAGGCTGCGCGGGCGGCTGAAGGACAAGCCCGCCAGCGTCCAACAGATCATGAATATCCGAGCCCACCTGGCCGGGGCCAACGGCCTGCTGCGCTGGCTGGAAGGCCGGGGCACGTCGCTGAGCGACTGCACGCAGGCAGACGTGGAGAGCTACCTCAGCGCCAATCCCGCGCACTCGACAAGGTGCGCTGCCTTCGTCCGGTGGGCTGTGCGCCACAGGTACGCCGCGGCGGGCATCAAGGCCCCGGCGATCCGCTGGACGGGTCCGGCCGGCCCGCACGACCAGGACGAGCGGTGGGCAGCTGCCCGACGGCTGCTGAACGACGATTCTGTTGCCACGGCGGACCGTGTCGCGGGACTCCTCGTGCTGCTGTACGCACAAACGGGCAGCAGCATCCACCGCCTGACCACCGACCGCGTCACACGCGACGGCGACCACGTCCTCCTCCACCTGGGCGATCAGCCCATCCAGCTGCCGGCACCACTGGACCGCCTCATGCTCGATCTGGTCGCGTCACGGGGCACGGACAGCCTGATCCGGCACGAGGGCGACTGGCTCTTCCCGGGCCGTACGGCAGGCCAACCGATCCATGAGTCGCAACTGCTGCGCCGGCTCCGCAGTGCGGGCGTCAAGTCTCGCCAGGGCCGCAGCACGGCGTTGTTCGCGCTCGCCCAGGAACTTCCTGCAGGGCAGTTGGCGAAGATGCTCGGCGTCCATGTGGGGGTGGCTGTCGCCTGGCAGCGCGCGAGTGGCGGGGACTGGATGACGTACGCCGCCGCGGTGGCCGCTCGATGTGCAAGCCGACCTCAAACGGGATCCGACAACACTGCTGGAACCTGGCCAAGTTGGAACTCCTCGACCACCTTCCATGTGTAGTAGCCGAGGTCGGGGTGTTGGTACTGGGTGACGAGGTGGACCCTGCTGATGGTGATATCAACCCGCGGGGGCCGCAGCGCGCGCAGTGCCCGGTTGAGCTTTCGCCCAGGGAAGTTCCTACGCGCGTAGGCTAGCGTCGAGTGGGCCCAGAACCGCAGCTCGGGGGCCCTCAAGGTGATCCCGGGAACCCTCTCCATCGCCATACGGGCGCGGCCGTTGAGCTCGGCCATCCCGTCCTCCGGATAGACGGCGACCGTAACCGCGGTGACACCGGGCCATACCGGTCCGAGCTGGACCTGGAAGGGGTTCATGCCGGCCAGCTCCTCGCGCACGGCGACCCGAAGCATGTCCCTCTGGTCTTCATCGATCGCGTGGTGCACGCCCTGGACCGTGGAGTGCAGCCACTCCTGAGGGATCACGCCGAGCTTCTCGCCGTACTCGGCAAGCAGCTCGTGGTGGGCGCGGGCGTACTCACGGAACTCGGGATACTCGCTGAGCAAGATGAGGACGTGCGGGAAGGGTCCGCCGTCCTTCCAGATCTTCTTGGGAACGAAGAAGTTCTCCACGGTCGTGCTCCTGATCCGGTCTGTCGGTGGTGGCGTGCCGGCCGTCGCAGGCCATGACGAGCCGGGAGATGCGCAATCAACGGCGCCTGCTGGTTGTTCAGTTGACGAGGCAGGGCAGCGCTGGCCGTCGGCGGCACCCGTCAGGGTCTGATCCACTTCGCGAGCCACCACTCGCGGCTGAGTGTGAGCTTCTCCGCCAGGAGTTCGTGGGCGGCTCGGTAGGCGTCTTCCTCGTGGCCGCCGTCGGCCCGATAGAGCATGTCGTTGACGACGTCGACGGGGGTGGTGTCCCACATCCGGGCGATGTTGAAGTGGCCCACCAGTGCGACCGGGTGTCCGGTGAGGCGTCACACCTCGTTGACGAAGACGTCCTTGGCGCCCGCGCAGTTGGTCGGGGTGACCGCGGCGGCCCCCAGGGTGCCGTCGGCCAGTTCGCGGAGGTTCAGGAACGGCTCGTCGGCGTGCGGCCCGAGCCACGCTCCGTCTCCGGTCGCGTCGCCGTGGAGATCAGCAGTGACCATCTCGCCCGGCTCGGAGTCCCTGAGCGCGGCGGCGATGTCGTCCTTGGTGCGGATCGGCCGGTCGTATACCTCGGAGACCCACTCGGCTTCCCGAGCGCGGTCCAGCTTGCGGCACAGTCTTCTCCCCACTCACACGTCGCGGTCCCGCTGACCGCCTGATCATCGTTGCACCGCGCGGGCCCCGGCATGGCCAGTCGACGGAACTGGCGGGATCGTGCGGTCTGCGTAATCCGCCTACATCCGGATACTCATGCCCCTCCGCAGAGAGGGAGTCGTTGGCGGTCTCGGGCAGCAGCTCGGCGGACGCGCGGCCGTCGTGGCGGCATCGCGACAGCCATGCGAGCCGACGATCGCCTCGCCGGGCGAGGCGGAAGATGTCCGGGTGGCGCTCCCCGGCGCTGCCAGTAAAGAAGTCCTCCTCATCAGCAGTCCGTTCTCAAGCAACCGAGTCGTTGTCTCAGGCGCCAAGTCGTGCGGATTGCCCGCTCGTTCCCGTGCGGCCGGGCCGATGGCGGGAGAGTGCAGCGTGTCGTGGCCGTGCGGTTGGGCAGGAGGGGGCATGCTGTTGCGGTCCGGAGCTCGCCCCCTGGACGAGGTAGTGCGGGCGCATGTAAGCCCGCAGCTTCGTGTACCGCGCTGCCACGGCTGGCAGCCCCGGAGCCCGCCCGGCCCACCGGGGCTGCCAGACCTATCCGGTTCGACGTCAAGGATCGCAGCGGCTGCAGTCGGGAGTCGCGTGCGGTGGTGGACTTTGGGTGATAAGCGGGCGCCAGGCGAGCCGCCAGTGCAGGCCGACGCCAGGTGCGAAAAGTGCGCCGGTCGGTGATGCATTCCGGGCGTCTTCGGAGAAGAGGAACGGCAGGGGCCGGTAGGTGAGCCCGTTTTTGGGCTGGCGCACGCGAGTCTGCTCCGAGTAAGCGGACACGTCCTGGGGATAGACGTAGACGACGTCATACGATTCGTCTTCAGCGTCCACGGCAGTCTCGCCACCCCGCCTAGGGATGTGCAGCGCGTCAGTGAGAGCGGCGGCGGCTCGTGTTTCGTAGCCGTCGGCCAGGACGTTTGTCAGCAGATCCAGACCGGGGCTGGCGGATTCGATGACGTCCTGGGCCGTCTGTGCAGCTGCCCTTGCCGTTGCCGTGAACGTATCGCGCTGGCATGAGGTGTTGTTCACTGCGGCGTTGAGGGCAAGCTGCGCGGCATCGTGTGCCAGGCGGGCAGCGTGTTCGGCTGTGATGGCGACAGCGCTCTCGGCGGCGATGCTGGCGGCTGCGCCTTGAGTGCGTTCCTTGGCCTTGGGCTGGCCGCTGCTGTAGGCGAGGGCTCGAACGGTGGCGGCGCGGGTCCGCGCGCGGTGACGGGCGACGGCCCGCTCAGCAGTCTCGATGGATGGTGTGGGCTTATCCCACGAGTGCCCGGTCCACGTGGGGCGGAGAGTGCTCATCCGTTCACTCTCGCACCCGGAAAGCGCGCTTCGCGGGGTGGACCGAACGTGTGTCGACCAGGGGTTGTGACGTCACCAGCGTTGCGCGGCTGGGACCGGGGCACGTTTGCCCAGCGGCCCGTCAGCGATTGCAGGGGACGTGTTCCGTGTCGAGGGCCGGCTCGTGGCAATGTTCTGGCAGCCCGCCGGAGGAGGGTCGGGCTGCCAGATCGTCCAGCGTAGTGCTGGCGGGTGGGATGACCGCTTCACCACGCTGGGCCTCGCTGACGGCTGCGCGGGCATCGTTGGTTATGGCGGCTTCGAGCGTTTCCGTTCGCCGCCGGCCGATGCTCGGCTAGGTCAGAGAATGCCGAGCAGCCCGCCGAGCAGCCCGGTGCGGCGCCCGTATCCATTTCCGTACCCGTTGCCGTAGCGGCCGTCCTCGTACCGGTCGTGGGTGCGGGCCTGGGTGCAGGTGCTATCCGTCCAGGCTCCGTGCTTGTTGGCCGAGGTCTTCTCGTGGCAGTAGGAGGACTCGTCGGCTGAGGCCATACCGGCGGCGGCCATGAGGAGCGGGGCAGCCAGTGCACCGACAACGGCGACTCGGGTGATCTTGCGCATCGCACATCCATTTCGATCCGAGGGAAGGAACCCGACTCAAGCTAGACCGACTTAATTACTTACGCGCCTTATGTACGTGTCTCTTAGGCTGACTGGCGCTCAGGCGCAGGCGGGCTTCGGCGCTCTTGCTCTGCCACGGCGGTGAGGGCCGGCCGGGCGCCTCCGGGGCCGGTCCAGATCTCATGCTCTTCGGTCCGCGCCCGCGCAGGGCCAGCGGTGCGGCCCCACTACGTGAGGTTCTTCCCGTCTGCCAGCCCGTAGGGGCCAGGAGCGGGACGGTACGGAGCTGACCGAGGGAAAAGCCCCTTAACTGCGCGTGTCGTGCTTGCGGCGCGGGATGTATAGGACCGGCTCCGCTGCTCGGCGCAGGCCCGCTACGGCAGGGGCAGCGGCGTCCGCCCCATCCGGTCACTGGCCGGCCCGGCGTGGGCTGCCGCGCTCCGAGAAGGCACCGACCCGTCCGTGTGCTCCGCATCTGCCGACTCTCACCCTCATCACCAAGCGTGATCGACTGGAAGGGTTCCACTGTGTTCGGGAAACAATATGTGCGTGAACTGATCACCCGCAGTGCCGAGAACGGCGTTGACCGCCGCCGCTTCATGAGGGGCGCCGGTGCGGCCGGGCTCGGCGTGGTCGGCGCCGGCCTCGTGGGCGCGTCCGCCGCGCCGGCCTCCGCCACAGCCGTGTCCGACGGCCCGAGCGGCGGTGACTCCGGTGCGATCAGCGATGCCGCGATTCTCAACTTCGCGCTCAACCTGGAGTACCTGGAAGGCCAGTTCTACTCCTACGCGGTCAACGGATACGGCCTCCCCGACGCCCTGACGACCGGCAAGGGCGACCGGGGCAGCGTCACCGGCGGACGCCAGGTCAAGTTCCGCTCCCAATCGGTACGCCAGTACGCCGAGGAGATAGCCCGCGACGAGCGGGAACACGTCGCGTTCCTGCGCGGCGCACTCGGCTCGGCCGCCGTCGCACAGCCGAAGATCGACATCCAGAGCAGCTTCACCGCTGCCGCGCGGGCCGCGGGACTCATCGGTCCCAACCAGACGTTCGACCCGTACGCCAACGACAACAACTTCCTGCTGGCGGCGTTCATCTTCGAGGACGTCGGTGTCACCGCGTACAAAGGTGCCGCCCCGCTCATCAGCAACAAGACCTACCTCGGTGCCGCCGCCGGGATCCTCGCCGTGGAGGCGTACCACGCCGCGAACATCCGGACGGCGCTGTACGAGCGCGACCTCGCGGACCAGGCAGGCAAGATCTCGGATGCGCGCGACAGCCTCGACGGGCCGAGCGACGACGACCAGGGCATCGTGAAGAACGGCAAGGCGAACATCGTGCCCGCCGACAACAACGGTCTGGCCTTCGGGCGCACCACCGAGCAGGTGCTCAACATCGTCTACCTCACACCGAAGAAGGCCACCTCCGGAGGCTTCTTCCCCGCCGGAGTCAACGGCTCCATCCACACCAGCGGTGCGAACGACACCGGCCGCACCCCGGTCGGCGGCATGGCGACCGGTGGGGGCGGCACCCAGAACACCCAGAAGGCCGGCATGGTCGTCGGCGGTGCGACGCTGGCCGCGGCCACCGTGGCGGGCGCCGCCGCGATTACCCGCAGGAACAGCCAGGCAACTGGCGCCGCTGCGGGCGCAGCCGATAACGAATCGGACCACACGCCGACTCGGTGAGAACCCTTCACGACCGGGTCGCGACCGCGCGTCGCTCGCCGATCCGCGAGATCGCCCTAGGCACTGCCGAGTACTGACGCGACGCGCACCGTGTCGACGCATCACCCCATCTCCTGCGTATGCACGGTGCGCGGGTCACCACCTCAACCAGACCTGCAAAAAGGTCTGTTGCAGGAGCAGGTCCCACCAGAACGTCGGTTGGAGCAACGGTGCAGGCAACGCAGTGGACGATCACCCTGATGCAGCTGGGACTGCTCGGTGGCACCGCCATGACCGTGTACCTGGAGGCATACAAACGCGTGAGCCTCGCGCTCCTGCCCTCCGGCTGCCGACGCCGCGTTCAGATATGGCGCAGGGTGGCACCCCCGCTGCGCACCGCATCGGTGTGCGTCCTTGCGGCCGGGGCTCTGGCGTTCCTGATCACCGCGGTCGGCTGATCATGGCCGGACCCGTCGTGACGAAGAAGAGCACCGCGCCGCCGCCTGCGGTGTCCGCGGCAGACCGGCTCCCGCAAACCGCTCCCGTCGGGCCGGCGGGGACTGGGACGGGTGCGCGGCGACCGGGCCGACTGCGGGCCGCATGGTCGATGTTCGGCCCGGCGTTCGTGGCCGCCATCGCCTACGTCGATCCCGGGAACTTCGCCACCAACATCTACGCGGGTGCGCACACCGGATATCAGCTGGTGTGGGTGGTGCTCGCGGCCAGCATCCTGGCCATGCCCATCCAGTACCTGTCCGCGAAAGTGGGCATCGTCACCGGGCGCACCCTGCCGGAGCTGTGCCGCGAGCGGTATCCCCGGCCCGTGCTGTGGTGCATGTGGGCGCAGGCTGAACTCGTGGCGATGGCCACCGATCTTGCCGAGTTCATCGGCGCGGCCATCGGTCTCAACCTGCTGTTCGGCGTCCCGCTCTTCACCGCCGGACTCATCACCGCAGCGGCCGCCTTCCTCGTTCTCGGGCTCCAGACACGCGGCTACCGCCCCTTCGAACGCGCCATCGCCTTCCTCTTCGTCATCGTCTGCGCGGGCTTCGCCTACGAACTGTTCCGGATCGGCCCGGACACGCGCGCCACAGTGGGCGGCCTGGTCCCCGACCTCAGCGGCCACGGCACCGTATATCTCGCCGCCGGAATCGTCGGCGCCACCGTCATGCCGCACATCGTCTATCTCCACTCCGCCCTGACAACCCAGCGCACCCAAGGCAACACAGCGGCGGAACACTGCACCGCGTTGCGCTACGAACGCTGCGACATCGTCATCGCACTCGGCGCCGCCGGCGCCGTCAACCTCGTCATGCTCCTCATCGCCGCGAAGCTCTTCCACGGCACCCTCAGCCACGAGGTCACCACGATCGCCCAGGCGCACGCCGAGCTGTCAACGCTGGTCGGCGGCGGCGCCGCACTCGCCTTCGCGGTCGCGCTCGTCGCCGCAGGCATCTCCTCCTCCAGCGTCGGCACCTACGCCGGGCAAGTCATCATGTCCGGCTTCCTCGGCCTCCGCCTGCCGCTCTTCGCCCGGCGTGGGATCACCATGGTCCCCGCCCTGGCCGTTCTGCTGGCCGGCGCCGACCCCACCGCCGTACTCGTACTGAGCCAGGTCGTCCTCAGCCTCGGCATCCCCTTCGCCCTCGTCCCGCTCGTACTCATCACAGGCGACAGCAACGTCATGGGACGATTCGCCAACCCGGCCTGGCTCACCAAAGGCATGTGGGCAGCCACCGCCACCATCACCGCCCTCAACGCCACACTGCTCTACCAGCAATTCCTCGGCTGACCCGGGCCATGCGGGCCGGCCGGGCCCCTCCACCGGGTCGCGGGCAGGCACCTTGATTCCGGGCGGCCCTACCTGGGCCTAGACCATTTCGTCTGGATCAGTAGGGCGCTGGTCCAGGTGTGTGCCGTTGACTGACGCGCAGTGGGCGCGGAACGCTGCATCAACAACCTGAACCAGTGGCGGGGGAGTTCCACCCGTTACGAGAAGACCGCGACCGTCTACATGGCCGGACTCCATATTGCGGGGTTCCCTCTGGCCTGCCCGGTGGTCCAAACGACAGAAGCTGGGGGCGGCGGCGCCCTGTCCGCAGGTGAAAACCAGCATGGTGCTGTTCCGCCGGTGCGAGCGGCGGTGCCGAATGGGCGTCACACGCCATGCAGATTAGAACATTCATAAGAAAAGAAGCCCTGAACTGCACTCTTTCGGGGACATGCCCTGTCGGGTTCCCGTGGCTAGCATTTTGCGCGGCAGTAACTGCGCATTCCCATATGGGAACTGCCAGTCCGGCATGACGGAACGGCGACGACAGGAGATCGAGCGAACATGATCGCGAACGGTGTGCAGGCGGACCAGATTCCCGGACTCTCCTGGCAGAAGGCGCGGGCCAGTCTCAACAACGGGAACTGCGTCGAAGTGGCTTCCCTCCCGGAGGAAGGTGTGGCCGTGCGGAACTCCAGGTTCCCCGAGGGGCCCGCTCTCGTCTTCACCAAGGCGGAGCTGGCCGCGTTTATCCACGGCGCGAAGGGAAAGGAGTTCGACCACTTCGTCGCGTGACGCGTAAACGGAGCGTCGTGCGTTGGCCATAGATTGTGCGGCGGGCATGTGCGCGGGCATTCTGGGGCGACTACTGTCCCAGTACTGTTCGGAGTTCACATGTCCGTCGCCCGGCAATGGCAGTCGGATTCTGATTCGTCGGTTGTTGCTCTCTCGTCGGCGAGTGGCGAGCGCCCTGCTGATCAGCTCCTGGGTGAAGAGCTTCGGCGGCATCGGGAGAGCCGGGGATACACCCTTGGGGCTGCGGCCCGGGCCATCAGAGGTTCGACATCCAAGATGAGCCGGCTGGAGCGGGGGGAGAGTCCCGCCAAGCCGCGGGACGTGTACGACCTTGCCGTCTTCTACGGCCTGTCCCGGCAGGATCTGGCCCTCCTCGAACAGCTCCTGGCCCATGCGGCGAACTCGGAGTGGTACGAGCGGTTCGCCGATGTGACGCCCAGCTTCCTCAAGCGCTTGATCCGCATGGAGGGGCGCGCCGCGATGATCACGATCTTCGAGAACCAGGTGATTCCCGGGCTCCTGCAGACCGAGCGCTACGCCGAGGCGTTGATCCGGATGATGGAGGCCAACCCTGTCTCGCTCGCGGAGATCGCGCGGATCGTTGCGCTGCGGATGGGCCGGCAGATGATCCTCGATCAGGACCTTCCCCGGATCACTGTTGTGCTGGATGAAACCGTTCTGGAGCGCAGGCGGGGGACCGCAGACGTCATGCGCGAGCAGATGGAGCATCTCCTCGCCGCTGCCGAGAAGCCGAAGGTGAACGTGCGGATCATCAGCAAGGACGCGGTGTCTCCGCCGATGGCCATCACCTATCTCCAGTTCCCGGACGGTGTGCCGGGTGACCTCGCCTACCTGGAGAACATCGAGGGCGCGACCTACGCGACGAAGCAGCGTTCGCTGGACAACTACCGCAAGGTGCTGACCGATGCCCGTGACAACGCCATGTCACTCGATGGCAGCATCGAGGCCATACGACGCGCTGCGGAGCACTGGGCTGAGCGGGCCGTCCTGGAGCGGTGACGCCTGACCGTCTCGTGGTCGGGTGTCACCGCTCCGGCACTGGTGGCCGGGAACGGGCAGCTCATGCCTCGATCTTGGCGACGCCGCCCCACTCGACCCAGTCAGTGGGGCGTAGGTGCGTTGGCGGTGGCGGATTGTCGGGTTGCCAGTCGATGACGTCGACGAGGCCGGGCGGGTTGATGATGGTCATGCCGTCGAAGTACTGGCGGACCTCGTGCCGTTCTCGCACCCGGCCCCAGCTGTTGTGGGTGGCCTCGGCCATGAGCTGGGTGACTCTGTTCCTCACGGCGGTGTCGTCGCTGACGAGCTGGCAGATGACCATATAGCTGCCGGAGGGCAGTTCGGCCGCTACACGCTTTATCAGGGCTGCGGGGTCTTGCTCGTCGTCGGTGTCGTCGAGGCAGTGCAGGACGGATACGAAAAGAGCCGCGATCGGCTGTGTCCAGTCGAGGAAGTCGTCGGTGGCGGCGCGGATCTTCTGTGTCTCGCGCATGTCCTGGTCGATGACCATGACGTTGTTGTTCTCGTGCAGTTGGGTGCGGCCGTGGGCGAGGACCATGGGGTCGTTGTCGACGTAGGCGACCTTGGCGTCGGGCGTGATGCGCTGGACGACTTCGTGGACGTTGTCCAGGGTGGGCAGTCCCGAGCCGTGGTCGAGGAACTGCCGGATGTTCATGTCCCGGGCAAGGACGCGGACCACCCTGCGGAGGAAGTCGCGATTGCTGCGGGCCAGTTGCTGCGTACTGGGCGCGATCTTGAGGAGATCGACACAGGCGTTCCGGTCGACCTCGTAGTGCTGACTGCCTCCTAAGAGGTACTCGTACATGCGTGCGACACTGGGGGTGGTCGTGTCGATGGGGCGGCGAGATTGGGGTTTCTCCCCGTAGGCCATGCGTCAACTCCTCGCAGCCCTTGGTCCAGGGCTGTGTCCTCGGCTAAAGAGATCCATCGTAGGAGTGCCGCAGCAGGCCCGCTAGTCCCTAAAAGGGGCTCAGCGGGGCCAAGTTAACGATTTCGATCCGTACGGAGTGCTCCCCGGCGCACACGGTGAAGCGTCGTGCGCTGCCGTGCTCCGGGGAGCGTGCAGGCGCGCGGCGACGCATAGGGGCAATGCGTCGAGGGCTCGCTCGGCGCTGCGCAGCAGTGCACGCACCGCGTGCTCGTCGACGCCCATCAGGCCGGCAGTCTGCTTGATGGAGAGCCCGAGGCGGTGGTGCAGCAGGACCGTGTCGGCCTGGGCGTCGTGGAGCAGGCAGTGGATGCTCCAGCTGTGCCCCTCGGCGCAGGTGGTTTGCTCACCCGCCTGGTCACGCAGCATCTGCCAGGCGCGGGCTGCGGGGCAGGCGCTGCGCAGAGCCGTCGCCCAGCCCGCGCTGAGATCGTCGAGGGCGGCCTCGACACAGTGGGCCGCCCGCGTCCACTCGCCCGTGCGTACGTAGGCGTAGCGCAGGTACCAGTCGAGATGGAGGTCGCGGAAGGCGGAGTATTCGAGGCAGAAGGCGGCCGGCATGCGCCCGCCCGAGAGTCGTGGTGGATGGCGGCTCGTTCGGTTACGGCTCACGTTCAGGGCCGCCGGTTTCGCGATGCCCGGTGGGCCGCCCACAGGCTCTTGAAGGGCTCCGGATCGGCGCCCAGCCGATGCAGTACGTCGCACAGCACACTCCATTCCGGTACGAGGCGTCCGTCGAAGACGGCCTCGGCTTCTTCCTCGGTGAACGCGGGGATGCACAAGGCCGCGGCCGCTGGGTAGCCGGCGGCGAGCCGGGCACCGCGCAGTCCCGCGGCGAGGTGCCGGCCAAGGCGTGGCGGATCGGGCCGGCGGGGCACGGACTTCGACGCGGACTCCCACAGCAGGCGAAGGTCTCCGGGCTGCCCGCCCAGCAGGTGAGCCAGGGTGTAGGTGGCGGCCCACGAGACCACGAACTGGCCCTCCATTACCCGGCGCACGGCGAAGACCGGCATTCCGGCGTCGACGGCGAGGGCGTCGAGGCCGACTTGCGAATGTTCGTGCAACGTACGCAGCGCCCGGCCGAGTGCGACTGCGGCCCGCCTCGCACGCCGGTCAAGACCAGTCGCCTTCCCGGAGCCGCCCGGAGTGCCGCACGGTCGGCCTGCCCATGGAGCCGGTACACGGGCAGACAGCCGCTGAGCGGAACGTGCACCGCCCCAGCGCGCCCTGGCTTGCCCCTCGCTGATCCTGGCCGCTACGCCGATCTCGGCCCAGCTTCGGCCTGTCGAGCGCTCCTCGACCACGGCGGCCGCAGCCGCACACTCGGCGTCGTCCACGACCCTGGCCGCCAGCTCCAGGACCCCGCCGAGGGGAACATCGCCGAAACACGCCATCACCAACTCATCTGCTCGAAAGGCGAGTTCCGCTGCGATGAGGCGGTGGGTGAACCGAGGAACGGCGCCCAGGAGTTCACGGTCCCGTTTACGCTGCGCACGGCGGCGGCAGACTCCGTGGCAGTAATCACGCGGCCGTCCGCCACCGGAACGCTGGACGATGGCCCTTCCGCAGAAACCGCAGCTGGCCTCGCGTGAGGCGTCAGACATCACTGCATCCCTTCACCCCGCCCTTCCGCACGTCCGAGCACGGGCGGGCAGACGGCAGGCAGTGATCCGTGGGGGGCCGCCGCGCGGCGCCCCCCACAGTGCTGGAGGTCAGACCTGGCGCACGCGGACGTACCGCAGGTAGCTGCACTTCGACATCGCGAACAGAAGGCCGATCAGGGGCAGGAGGAATGGACCGACCAGCGGCCACACAACGGGCAGCTGCTCCCGGCCCGGCCACACTGTCGGGAACACGGCGATGCCCACCAGGGTGATCAAGAGCACGAAGAAGAGGCTGGCGCAGATACGCAGCTCATACAGATTCGCGCCGCGGGGTTTGAGGCCCTCAGAGGCAGGGATAATCCCCGAAGGGACGACCGGGGGAACATTAGCCTGCTCCCGGTTGGTTTCCATGGTCACAGTTGGACCTTTCTAGGTTGACGATGGCCTGCCGGGTGGTCTCGGGGTGGAGCCCGAGACCACCTGCGCACAGCGTGCCATCACTCCGCTGCGCGCTGTCATTCCACACATTAGCTGCGTGGTGGACCACTTCACGACCGTTTCCTCTGCCTCGGAAAATTTTCCCATTTTGGGACGGCGTCCCGCATGCAACGGGCGAGTGTTCGGGTCCACTTCGGACCAGATTGCTTTCGCTCCTTTCCGATTCATGGCTGAATCCGGCTCGCTCGGACGATGCATCCGTGCTGCATAGCAAGCTGTTTTTGACCCACGCGCAGCAATCCCGCAGCTCAGAAGAGTTTTGGAGTCAATAAAAGGTTGGCGAGCCTTCTTCTCGATCCGGAACCGTCACATCCATTCCTTGTGCACGGGCTTATGGGAATAATGCAAACGTTGCGCAAGTAATTGCCCGACTGCGGTGCGTGAGGATTTCGGTTGTACGACTGCGCTGCGTGTCCATTTACCGCCTGGGAGGGGCTTTGCGGCCCGGCGGGGGCGCTTTGCCCGCAAACGGCGCAACGGGCAGGCTGGTGCACGTCGCGGGAACTGCCGTGACTTGTGTCACAGTTGACATGCTTGGCGGTTCGGTCGGCCCCAGCGGGTGAGTGTCTGCCGACCGGGCCCATCGATGGCGGGGCGACCCGTTACTGCCGGACCGGACACCGAAGCGGGGAAGTAGTGGCGCGATCACCGGCAGGTGATCGAGAAGACCGCGTCAAGCGCCGCACCAGCACCCGTGGATGGACCTGCCCGAGCACTTCGGCTCGTGGAAAGGTGCCCACAACCGGCCGCGGAAGTGGGCTGCCGACGGAACCGGGGGAGAAGGTCTTCACCGCGCTGCTGGCCCAGGCCGACATCGAAGGCGACGTCGCCTCGATCGGCGCGGTCGACTCCACCGTCGTCCGGGCTCATCAGCACGCCGCCGAGGCTCGCCCAAAGGGGATCCCGCCGGCGAGCCTGACGACCACGCCCTCGAACGGCGTCCCGCGGGCGGGCTGACGATCAAGCTCCACCTCTTCGCCGACAGTCACTACCGACCGCTCGCGGTCCTACACGCCTCGTCGGCATCCATGCGCTCTGCTACAGCACATGGGCCCGGCTCCCGGCCGTCTTGTCTCCGACGGCCGCGTGCGTATAGGAGTTGGCCTTCGCGCCAACCCAGTGAAGGATGACCGCATGACGACGATCAACGAGCAGTCTCGGGCGTGGCAGGGCGAGGGCGGCCCCGCCGAGTGGACGCGGGCATGGGACCGCACCCGCGAGCTGATCAACACCCGTGCCAACCGCTTCAGCGAAAGGGACAGCGACGCCTCGCAGGAGGACGGGATCTCGGCGCTCGCCACAGCCATATACATCGTGGCCCGAGAGCAGCGCATCGAACCTGCCGCTGTGGCCCGGCAGGCGGTCGACGATCTGATTCGCCGGCGCCCCGGGGAGACCGATCTTGACATCGTCCGGCGGTGGGAGGCACACCTGGAGAACCTGGGGCACGATAACGACGACAAGACCGACCCGGTCTCTGTCCGCTGGCAGCAGCTGCGCTACGAGCACGACCCCGACGAACGGAACTGGGACGACTCCTTGGCCCGCCACGGATACGGCCTCACCGCCATCCACTACGTCCTCAGCGACCACGTGGCGTTGGTCTTCTGAACGACACGTTCGAAGCCGGGAACGTCAGGGTCTTGTTGAGCCTCACTAAACGGGGCGCAGTGTGCTGCCGGCTATTCGGCGAGTTCCAATACCCGACTGCACCATCAGGTGCCCAGTGGGATCACGACGAACTGACCCGGGCCCTGGTCAAGCTCCGCCCGCCGCGCCCCCGGATGACGGTGACCCGAGCCGTCCTCGTCGACCAGGAACAGGCCTGGCGAGACAAGTACACGTGGACGGTGATCGCCGAGGTGCCGCTCGGCGAAGGCGGCGCTCAGACGTAGCCCCGTCGGCCCCACCGATGCGTGCCAACGCCCCGACCTCAGTACAAAGACGATGAAAGGCAATCCTGTGCAGATAGCGACCGGGGAACTCTCCGGCGGTGGCCGCCCGTCCGAGGACCGCATCCTCGTCAATGCCGATTCCACCCTGGTGGTCGTCCTCGACGGCGTCTCCACCCTCACCGACGACACCCCGCGCGGCGGCTGGTACGCCCAGACCCTCGGCGAGGAGGTCATCTCCGTTCACGAACGCGCCCAGCACCTCGACCTGCGCATCACGCTCCACGAGGCCCTGACCACGGTGGCCGGCGAGCAGGGCCTGGTCCCGGGGGCCTCGCCGGCGGCCACCGTGGCGATCGTGCGCCACCGCCCCCACGACCACATGGTCGACGCGCTCGTACTCTGCGACACGCCCGTGGTCGTCGAGCAACGCGACGGCTTCGAGGTGCTGCGCGACGAGCGCCTGGAGACCCTCGTCCGCCTCTCCCCCGCCCGGGACGTCATGTTCGAGCAGCTCCGCGCCGGGTGCGGGTTCACCGCTCCCGAACACCGCCGGGTAGTTCAGCAGTTGCGAGATCACCAGATACAGCACATCAACCAGGGCGGTGACCCGCTGGCGTACTGGGTGGCCGAGGCCACGCCGGCAGCCGCCCGCCACGCCGTCGTGCGATCCTGGCCGGTCTCGGACATCAAGCGCATGTGGGTCATGACGGACGGCGCCCTGGCCGGTGTCGAGCCCTACGGGCTCTGGTCCTGGGACGCCTTCGCCGACGCCTGCACCGCGATCGGACCCCAGCAGGTGGTCGAGACCATCCACTCCTACGAGCACGACGACCCGAGCGGTATCAAGCACCCCCGCTACAAGGTGTCCGACGACAAGGCCCTCGCGTGCATCGGCTTCGGGCCGATGGCATGAGCAGCCCGACGCTGTTCTGGGCGCATGGACGCCCCGGCGAACCTGGCCGGTCGCCCGCTCCCGTGAAGCCACCGTGGGTACGGCGCTGAGGAAGGAGACCAGATCGTGAAGAGGTCCACTCCGTAGTTCAGGGGGCCACCTCGCCCGACAGGCTGACGGTCCTGCACGCTACCTGCTGCTGTTCGATGCGTGATGCCGTCGGGCGCAGTCAGTTCTGCAGCCGTGGCCGGTCCCGGTGGCCCGGGCAGTGACCTATCAGATCACCACGGTCTTCGACGCCGCGGACCTTGTGGCCGGATATGACGTGCGCCCCTGGTGCGCGACAACCAGGAGCTCGGCACCAGCCAATGAAGGAGGTACCCGGTTCTGCCTCTTCCACGCCTGACAGGGGGCGTGGCCGAGGCAGAACCGAGGGCCGAGAGGGACGACAATGAACGACGATGCGACGCGGATGCTCGGCAGGCGGTACCGCCTGCCCGCAGAGAGCCAGCCGGAAATAGCCGATGCGCCCGTCGTGCACGGTGTGGACACGCTCACCGGGCACGAGGTGAAACTGACCCGCGTCGTCCTCCCCGAGACGCTCACCGCCGACCGGCTGATGTACGCACCTGCTGCTTCGCCAGACGGCCCGCAGGTGGAAGAACCCACGCGCACCGCATGCGAGGCGGTGCGTACCCTCACGCGTCTGCCCGACCATCCTCATCTTGCCCAGGTCTTCGACGTGTTGATCGAGGACGAGACGCTGTGGATCGTCAGCGAGCGCGTCGCCACGCGCCCGCTGTCGGCCCTACTCACCCGTACGCCGCTGACGCCGTTCCGGTCCGCCGAGATCGCGCGGGAGATCCTGCGCGCGCTCCGGCACCTGCACGCGCGCGGCTGGCTCCACCGCAACATCACGGCGGACACCGTGTTCATCGGCGACGGCGGCAGCGTTCTCATTGACGGCCTCGCGCAGAGCGTCGCCGAGGAGGCGCTGTGCGGTTACCGACCCCGGCCGCTCCCCCACCCTCGCGGCGAAGAGACCGCCCGCCGCTCGTCCCTCAACCGGCCGGAAACCTCCTCCGCGCCCGGTCCTCAGACGCAGTTGCCCTGGCCGGGGCGGCTGCCGACGGGGTTCACGCACGCGCGCGGCGTTGGCGGGTCGGCCGCCCTGCGCGCCGACGCCCAGCGTCAGACAGCCGCCCTCCCCTCCCGCTCTGCCGGTCACCCGGCCACGTCCGGCCCGGACCACGTCGGGCCGCCAACTGCTCTCGGCGACGAGGCGGACGTCTTTCCCGGTCCGACCTCGGCGCTCGAGGCGCGCCGGGCGCGCGATGCGCGGATCGTGCGGATCGGCGCCGTCACCGAGCGGTGGGCGCCCGAGCAGGCCGCGCCCGTCACCGAAACGTGGCAGCTCGCGCCGCCGGTCGGGCCGGGTGTCGACCTGTGGGCGCTCGGCGTCCTGCTCTTCCGCGCGCTCCAGGGCCATCCGCCCTACCCGGAGGAGGATGTCGAGGAACTCGTCGCCATGGTGTGCGCGGACCCGCCTGCCTTCGCCGAGGACTGCGGGCAGATGCGCGCCGTCATCGAGTCGCTGCTGCGGCAGGACCCCGCGCAGCGGTTGTCCATCATCGAGGCCGAGGCCTGGTTGGTCTCCCTGCTGCGCGACGCTCGTGAGCCCGCGCCGCCGAGGGAGCCGGCCGATTCGCCGGCCGGGCGGCTGCCGGTGCTGCGCTTCCGCGGCCACCTGGTCCGCATCCGACCCGCCGGGCCAGTAGCCGTGCGGCAGGGGCGACACCGTCGTACGCGGGTGATCCCTCGCCTGCGCGGACGCACCCTCCTCATCGCCACCGCACTCCCCCTGGCCCTGGGCGCGACGGTCTACGCAGTGCTCACCCTGTCCCGTCCAGGCCAAGCTGATACCCCGGGCTCCCTGGCCACGACCACGCCGGCCTCGGCACACCCCGCAGATCGCCCCATCCCCTCGGGCCAGTCGTCCGCCGGCGCGACTCCTCACGACCGGGCTGGCTTCCAGGTCACCGTCGGCGCCGGGTGGAAACGCCACCCCGATCCTTCCCGGTCCCGCGTCCGCTTCACCCGCGACGGCCTCACCCTGATCGTCGTACCCGGCCGCGACAGCGCTGACGACTACCCGGACCCGCTCGACTACCAGAAGACCGAGCCGGAACTCGCCACCTACCGGGCCGATCCCGACGGCACTGCCAAGGGCGTGCGACGCATCGAGATCGGAGCGGGCCAGTCTCTCGCCGAGGGCCACTACACGTACACAGATGCCACGGGCGCCCTGCTCTACGCCTGCAACCAGGCTGCCATCATCAACGGCCGCTACCACGTCATCTACGTCCAGGGCCCGGCCGCACAGCATGAGCGCGTCACCGAGGTCTTCAACCAGGCGGTCACCACGTACCGGTCAAGGTCTGCGGTCTCAGGAGGGTAGACCGCTTCACGGGCCGTCGACACGCCTGCCCGAGTGACTCACTCGGGCACACAGCACTACTTCACAGGCGAGTTGCTCGGCGCGGTCACTGATTTCCGTGCATCTGACCAGCACCTTTGACATACCAATAGTGGTATGGCATAACTTTTTTGGTATGGACGACATCCGCCATCACGCGACCGCGCCCCCCGGCCTCGAACCTGGATTCGAGCCGCTTACAGAACGCGACCTGGCCTATCTCGTCGCCCAAGCCGTTGCAGACCGGCGGAACGAACTCGGCTGGTCCCAAGGCGAACTGGGAGTCCGGACAGGCATGAAGCAGCCGCACATCTCCCGGCTCGAAAGCGCCAACAAGCTCCCCAGCCTCACCACGCTGCTCCGCATCGCCAACGCGATGGGCGTCAAGTTGAACGTCACTCTTGAAAAGGATCAGAAGACGCTGTGAACGGGATCTACTTCGCAACAACCAACCGCTTCATCGCGTGGCTCGCATGCCGTGGGCTGCTCCTCATCGCATTACTGCTGCCAGCAGCCGCCGTCATGGCGCAACTCAGCGACCGGCACTGGTTGTTCAGCGTGGGTCAGTGGGGACTCCTGGGAGTGAGCGTGATCCTCCTGGTCTTCCATATCGGGGGGCACGGCATCGAGCCCACCTGTCCGCGCGCAACCAAGACGGCCGACGTCCTGAAGAAGCGCCGCTACAGGCTCGTCCTCGCCTACGCGCGCCTGTGGCCCCTCGTCGTCGGAGTCTTCGTTCTCTGCTTCATCGCCACCCCTGTGTTCATGCCGTACAGGGAAGACCAGCCAAACGACGCGATCTCGCTCAGCGGCACCGCCAGGACCGTGGGCGTGACGTGGATCGGCCTCAGCCTCCTGGCCGCCTACCTCTTCAAGGCCCGCCACGCCGTATTCCTCCCGCCCCGGGAGCCCTCTGCACGCTCGCTGCGCCTCGCACAGCGACTGCGCCTGATCTGCCACCGCAGCCACTGGTTTGTCGTTGGCGCCATCGTCGCCATGGTCTGCGCGGTCGTCTTCGTCCCGGAGCACGGCCCCTGGAGCAGTATCACCAGCTTCGCGTTCTTCCTGGTCCTGGCGGCCTTCATCGCGGACGGCCGACACAGTGGCACTCTGTGCGAGCCGTGCGTCACCGAGTTCCGGGTCGACGCCCCCGAGTACGCGGCCGGGAAGAGCTGGCTCTTCAGCGTGGAGCACAAGGGCCGGCGGTTCTACTGGATCGCCGCACTCGTGGCCGTCGCGCTTCAGCTGTCCTTCAGCGGTACGCCGGTCTCCACGACGACCACCATCACCATCAACGCGCTGATCGTGGCGCAGACGTTCGTCAACCGTTTCCACCGGATGTACAACCCCTGGTGCCCCTACTGCCACCCGGGTAACGGCGGACACGAAGAAACACAGGTCCCCGACCCCACCGGCGGCCATGGCCGGCCTGTGCCAGCCTGAAAGCGATGGCGCCGCTGACCGTGGCACGGCCCCGTGGAGCCCAGGGCCTTGGGGCTGGTGCCGATCCACCCGGACCCCCTCGACTACCAGAAGACGGGGCCGGAACTCGCCGACTATGTCGATGGCGCCTTGTGGTGGTGGAGCCGAAGTACCCGGTCGTCGCTGTGCGACAGGCCCCAACGATTACGGAATGCTGTCCTTATGCGGGATCTTGAGCGACAACTCGTGGACGTGGCGGAGCTCCTGGACGACGTCGAGTCGCTGCCGCCGCTGGCCGTTACCTTCGCCTGCGATCGGGAGGAGGGCCCATACGTCATTATCGCCACCCCCCATCAACTGCCCCTGGCCGACCAACGGTTGGCGGTAGATCAGATCGCGGCCCGGGTGCAGGCGGTGCCCAAGGTCAGTGGAATCCTGACCGGCCGCTACGGCGCCTCGGCCCGCGGGCGATGGGCGGATACCGTCGTCGTCGCCGTCACGAACGCGGCCCCCCATCTCCCCGGAATGCCTGCCCTTCCAGAGCGTGCGGGTAGGGACCTCCGCCCTGCCAGATCTTCTTGGGGACGAAGAAGTTCTCCAACGTCGTGCTCCTGTCGTCTCGTGGGGCTCCGCTCCGGACGGTAGTGGTCGCATGCCGTGGCGCGCGGGTCGTTCACGAAACATCCGAGAGCGGAACAGTGGTACTTCTGCCGGTGCGCTGAGCCCGATTACCGGAGGCCGAAAAGCGGTGGCCAGATCCGGTGTCGGACGTTGATCGGCACCACTCTTTACTCGCCAACTGTGCGCCGCTTTCCACGGGCATTTTTCCGGCATCGACGCTGGTGAGCTCTCACCGTCCGACGGTGAATCGGCGGGACGCGATGGCACGCCTGCGAGGTATCACGGTCACACAGTGCAGGAAAACGCCAGGTCAGAGGCAGATCTCACCATGAACTCGGACTCACACGGCGGGCGTTGAAGGGCTCCTGGCTGGTTTGTCATCGATGCAGGCCAGCCGTCGTGATGATCCATCAGTTTTTGTCAGTGCCCGCTGATACACCCATATCCGGAAGGGCAGCATCATCAAGTTGCCAGGTCACAGGAGGGGAAAAGGGCATGCCGCCGGACGGATTTCACGAGGTTCGTCGCCACATCCGAAGGAATCCGCGACCCCGCGGAAAGAAGCTGGGTTTCTGGACCATCGCGGGCATCGCCGCCTTTGTCTGGCTGTGGGGACAGGTCATCGGGTTCGACACCAGCAGCAGCGGGGCCGAGACAGACAGGCCGGCCTCCCCCTCGCCGTCGGTGTCCGCCTCGTCGAGCCGGTGATGGGCGGCATCCGGCTGCGCGCGCCGCGCGGTCGCCGCGAACAGGTGGCAGCGGGCATCGTCGCTCTGGCTTTGGCCACCATGCTGGTCCAGGCTGCCACGGGCCTGTGGCACGCGATCGTGCGCGGGTGGCCACTCGCGGTCGCCGCGGCCGTGGCGGCCTTGCTGGCTGCCGTCGGATGGCAGATCAGGAGGACTCGTCAGCGGCGGGCCCAGGCCGCGCTCCTCGCGGTTCTCCGCCTCCCCCTGGTGCGGATCGACGCTCTCAGCGATACGGATTTCGAGTTCGCACTCCGGGATCTGCTCATCCGTGACGGCTGGTCCGCGCAGCAGGTCGGGCAGGCCGGCGATCAGGCCGCCGACGTCATCGGCCGGCATACCCAGTGTGGGCGGATCGTGTTGCAGGCCAAGCACACCACCGTCGGCGGGAAGGTCGGCTCCCAGGTGATGTACCAGGTCAAGGGGACTGCCAGGCCCGTCCACAAGGCCGATGTCGCGGTCGTGGTCACCAACGGCGGCTTCACGCGCGACGCCAAGGCATGGGGTGAGCGGCACCAGATCCACTGGGTCGACCGTGATCGGTTGCGGCAGTGGGCCGAAGACGGTGTCCCGCTGCACACCCTGTTGCGCCTGCCCGCCCGCAGACCACGCAGGACCACGGTTCGACGAGGACGGGTCACTTGACCCGGTGCTGAAGGGCATCCTCTGGCTGATCCTCGGCGTGGCCATCGCCAAGGTCGCCTGGAAGTGGCTGACGGAGGATGCGTGGCCCTGGGTTCGCGATGACGTCGGGGGCTGGTTCAGGGACGACGTGTGGGGATGGCTCATGGGGCATCCCTGGTGGTTCGCGCTGATCATCCTGGGCACACGCTCGTGGTGCTGTGCTTCGTGGTCTTCTCCGACCGGGGCGGCTACGTCGTCGCCTACAGCGACGCACCCGACGACAGCGCGAACGAGAGCAGCGTCAGCGAGCCCGGAAGTACCGCGCCGAAGGTCTTGACCTTCCGGATGAAGCAGCTCGCCGCGATGAGCGCGAACGGCTTCGAGCAGGCATGCGCAGACCTGCTGGCCCGGGACGGGTTCGTGCGCCCCCGCCGGGTCGGCGGCTCCGGAGACTTGGGTGCGGACGTCGTGGCCGTGGACCCGGACGACCACAAAGTCGTTGTGCAGTGCAAGCAATACAGCGCCCCGGTCGGATCGGGAGCGCTGCAGAAGTTCAACGGCACCGCGGTTCCCGAACATCACGCGGACATCGCCGTCATCGTGGCACTCAACGGGTTCACCAGGCCCGCAGTTGACTTCGCCCAGCGGCACGGCATCGTCCTCATCGGACGGCCCGAGCTCAAGCGCTGGGCGCACGGCGAACATCTGTACGCAGTCGTCGAGGAGCAGCGCTCTCCCGCATAGTGCTGCGAGTTCGGGCAGCGGTGCAGAGCGGTGGCTCGCGGCGATGCGTGAACGGAGGTCGGCCGAACCCGGACTGCTGGGACCGGCCGACTGCCGGGGCGATAGCGATCAGTTGCGGCGGAGTTCGCCGCGAAGGATGCCGCCGATGAAGGCGTCGTATTCGGCGTCGGTGAACAGGTGCGGCGGCACCGTGCCGATGTTCTTGGAGTCGCGCAAGGCGACGATGCCGTCGTCGAGGAAGGCGATCTGGACGCAGGTCGTGCCGCCGCTGCTGCTGGTTTGCCACTGGGCGTCGCGCAGCTGGGACTCGACCCAGGAGGAGTCGAGGTCGTTCTTGTTCATGCAAGGTCCTTGGCGATGGTGGTGAGTAGTGGAACAGACGCCTTCTGGGAGAGTGCGTCGCCTTTGAGCAGGTCACTGGTGGTGCGGTAGACCTCTACCGCCTCCGGCTCGTTCAGGTGGAGCAGGGCCCGCATGGACTCGATGCACACGAGGTCGCGCCCGGTGGGGAAGGACATGAGCATGAACGACCCGTCCATCCCGGCGTGGGCGCCGGCCCGGAACGGCAGTACCTGGATGGTGATGCTGGGGTTGGTGCCGGCGAGGTTGATGAGGTGCTCTATCTGGGCGCGCATCACGGTGCGTCCGCCGACTTCCTGGCGCAGGAGCCCTTCCGGCAGGACAGCCCAGATCTTGAGCTCGGGTTCGCGCTCCAGCATGTTGGTCTGGTGCTCCTGGCGCATGGCGACGAAGCGGTCGGTGGCGTCGGGGGTCTTCCAGGCCCGACTGCCCCTGGTCACGGCCTCGGCGTACTCGGGGGTCTGGAGCAGGCCGTGGATGGCGACGGGGTTGAAGACGAACAGGCTGCTGGCGCTCTCCACCAGGGAGAGGTAGTCCCCGAGCGGGTCGTCGACCGCGCCCTCGTACCGCTGCCACCAGTCCGCTTCGCCGGCCCTGCGGACGAGGCTGCGGAGTTCTTCGCGCAGGGGGTTGTCGGTGATCCCGTATACCTCGAAGAAGTGCGGCAGTTGCTGGATCTTGAGCCCCTGGACCCCCTTCTCGATCTTGCTGACCGTCGAGAAGGAGCGGTAGCCGAGGCGCTTGGCCGCTTCTTCCTGCGTCCATCCGAGTGCCTCACGGATGCGCCGGAGCTCTGCGCCCAGGCGGCGGCGTCGCGGGGTTGGCTCGACGGGCATGCCCACCTCCATGTGTTGCGCGAAAGAGTAGCGCCTTCGCCAGTTCGGGAATATGCCATTTCCCCGAGGGGAAAGACTTTCCTCAAGGACTGCTTGCCGACAGGGTAGTTGGCGGTCCATTATCGAGGCTCGCCTATCGGACGGTGGCGTACCGGTTACACCGTGCCACCGCGTTCGAGTGCACGTCCGCGCCGTTTGGAGGGCCAGTGCCTGGGATGGTGATCAACCCGGTGCGGCAGCACCACATGGTGCTGCCGGGGATCGGCCCCGATGCGATGGAGCCGGTGCGCGAGATCGTGCGGGTCCTCCTGCGGATGTGGTGCAAGAGCGACCTGAGCTTCGTGGCCGAACTCGGCGTCACCGAGCTGCTGACGAACGTGTGGAAGCACACGCCGGGCGACTGCGAGCTCCTGATCCGCGAGATGCCCGACGGCGTCCTGGTCGGCGTCACCGACTTCAACAACGCGCTCCCCGCGGTGAAAGAGCCGGCGGACGACGCCGAGTGCGGCCGGGGACTGTTCCTGCTGGCCGCGCTCGCCGAGGAACTGCAGACTCAGCCGCTCCTCACCGGGAAGCAGGTGTGGTTTCGCCTCGGCCTCACCCTCGCCGACAGCGAAGAAGGAGCGGGCCATTGCTGACCGATCGCGAAGGATCCGCTCGGCAGCAGCGGTCCCTCATTCTCAGGAGTACATGTATGCACGCTGTTCCCGCCGTCCGGGCCGATCTTCCCGCGTGGCTGTGCCTCGCGAGCGAGGTCGAGGATCTGTTCGGCCCCATGGTCGACGATCCGCAGTTTCGGGCGGCAGTGGAACGCAACATGGAGCGCGGCACCGCCCTGTGCGTGCGCGCCGCAGGGGGCGAGTCCGGCGAGCTCGCCGGCGGACTGCTGATGTCGGTCCACCCCCCTCGGTACGAGATCAGCTGGCTGGCGGTCGGCGGCGCCTGGCGGGGCCGGGGCATCGGCGAACTCCTGGTCCGCACCGCCCTGCGCGACCTCACTGTTGCTCCGGGCACGGTCGAGGTGACGACGTTCGGGCCGGACCACCCTGGCCGCGGCGCCCGGGGCTTCTACGAACACCTCGGCTTCGCACCGGCTTCGCACCTGTCCGCGGACGGCACACGCCAGACCTACCGACTCCGCCTGCCGGATGTGTGACGTCCGTTCCCAGCCATGTTCCGCAGACCCGCCGTCTTCGTCAGCCCAAGAAGAGACCATGCCGATCATCCATCGTTTTCCGGCAGCTGCGCTGGGGCGAATACAGGCACCGACAGAGTTCCGCCCGTGCGAGGAGGAGAGTGCCGTGAGGAACACCAGAGCCCGTACCGCCGCCCCGGTGGTGATCGTGGGCGCGGGTCCGTGCGGGCTGGCATGCGCTCACGAACTCCAGCGCCTCAGTCACCGCGAGTGGGTACTGCTGGAGTCCGCGCCGACGGTCGGGGGCTTGGGGTCCTCGGTCGTCGACGAGGCCGGCTTCACCTGGGATCTCGGCGGGCACGTCGTGTTCTCCACGATGAAGAGCTTCGACGAGTTACTGGAGGGGCTGTTCGCGCCCCATGAACTGCTGCACCACGAGCGCTCCTCATTCGTCCGGCACAGCGGGCGGTGGGTGCCCTACCCCTTCCAGCAGCACCTTGACCACCTTCCCCGGGCACGCGCCCAGAAGTGCCTGGAGGGCCTGGCCGCGGCTCAGGCCCATGGGCGTGCCCCTGCGGGAGCGGACTTCGGTGCGTGGCTGGAGGCCACTTACGGCACGGCCCTGGTGGAGGAGTTCTTCGCCCCGTACAACCGCAAGATCTGGGCTACCGCCCTGAGCGAGATGTCCGCCTCGTGGATAGCGGAGCGGGTGGCCCCCGCAAACGGCGGTGCGCTGCGCCAGCGGCTGGTGTCGCCAACCGCGCCGACCAGACGGTGGGGCCCCAACGCACAGTTCGCCTTCCCTGCGTCGGGTGGTACCGGCGCGATCTGGAAGCGGCTGGCCTCCCGTCTTGAAGGGGATGTCCGGACCGGTCAGGCCGTCCTGCACATCGATGAAGCGGCGAAGACCCTGCTGACCTCCGACGGCAGCGTCCTGTCCTACGGGAGCCTGGTGGCCACCGGCGCCCTCGACAAGCTCGTCGCGATGACGTCCGGCGCGCCTGGACAGGTGCGCCAGGCCGCCACGGTCCTGAAACACACCACGGTGGTCATGGTGGGACTCGGCTACGAGTCGCCGACCACCGATGGGCGTTCGTGGCTGTACTTTCCCGGCCGCGAGACGCCGTTCTACCGGGCGACGAACTTTTCCCGGTACGCGCCGGCCAATGTCCCGGGTTCCGACCCGGGCCGGTACTCGGCCTGGATGACCGAGACGTCTCTGCCCGCCGGAACCCTCCTCGATGGGGCGGCCCTGGTCGAGGAGTGCGATACAGCCCTGCGGCGCTGCGGTCTGGTTCCCGACGGTGCCCAGCGCGTCAGCAGCCACCTGGAGCTGATCCCGTATGCCTATCCGGTCCCGACCACCGGCCGGGACGCGGCCCTGGGGCTCATCCAGCCCTGGCTGGAGAGCCACGAGATCTACTCGCGCGGGCGCTTCGGCACCTGGCGCTACGAGATCGGCAACATGGACCACGCCGTCACCATGGGCCAGGACATCGCGCGGCGGCTCGTCCACGGCACCGCCGAGAGGATCTACACCGCTCCCCGCCCGACGGCCCGCTCAGCGACGCGGGAGGCCGTCCATGGGGGATGAGCTCCGCCTCGACGCCCACCCGGTGACGAACTGGCTTCTGCTCGGCGCCGCACCCGACAGCACCCTCGCCGTGGACGAGCTCCTCGACCGGGGCGTCACACACGTCTTGGACTGCCGGACTCCGCGCCGGGTACCGCCGCCCGCGTCCGTCCGCACTGGCCTGGTGTGGTGCTCGGCGCCCACCGCGGACGACGGCGCCTCGCGCGGCACCGACTGGTACACCGCCTGCGTGACCTTCGCCGCACTGGCGGCACGCGAGAACAGCGCCCGGCTGTACGTGCACTGCGCGGCCGGCGTGAATCGCTCACCGGCTGCCGCGTACGCGATCCTGCGCTCGCGCGGATGGGCAGCGTCCGCCGCGCGGGCCCGCATCCTGACCAGCCGCGTCCAGGCCCGCCCCCGCTACTTCGAGGACGCCGAACTGTGCCTGGCCGAGCTGGGCCTCGCCGAACAGGAGAGACCGTGATTCGTGCCAGCCGGCTGCTCGCCGCCGCCTACACCGCCCGCGCCCTCTATATGACGGCCTCCCTGGCCCTGTCCTACCGGTCTATGCGCGTCGAGGCCGACCGTCCCGAGGAGGAACTCCCCGAGGAGACGCCGGGCTTGACGGTGATCATTCCTGCGCTGCGGGAGCAGGCGGTGATGCCCCGCTCGCTTGAGCATTTCGCCGCGCTCGCCGCCCGGTGGCCCACGTTGCGCGTCCTGGTCGTCACCGCGGCACGCGAGGCCAGCGAAACCCCCAGCGGGACGTCGACGACGGAGGACGTCTGCCGGCGCCTCGCCGACCAGCACAACACCACCCTGGGCAGGGAGGTCTTCACCGTCGTGTCCTACCCGGGAGGGGGCCGTCGGGCATCCCAGCTCAACTACGCCGTAGCGGCGCTGGACGACCTGTTTCCGCCCGCGGACGACTACGTTGCGGTGTTCGACGCCGACGCGGTCCCCGATGCCCGCCTCGCCTCCCAGTTCGCCCGCGCCGCCCATGGTCGGCCCGCGATGATCCAGCAGCCGATGCTGCCCGCCTTCCCCGGCAGTAGCAGCGGGCGGCGCTCGGCGGTGATGTCCGGCCAGGATCTTGCCGCGTTCCGCCGAACCCTGGGCATCGAGTACCGCCGTATCCAGGTGGCCCGCTGGTGTGGTCCGGGCCGGCGCCCGCGGCTGCTGGCCGCGCTCGCGCGCCCGATGGTCTACGGGGTGGGCTCCGGGCTCATCGTGCGCCGCGACAAGATCGAGGACATCGGGTACTTCCAGGAACCGCACGACGACCTCGCCGTCGGTCACCGCCTGAGCATGGCCGGCGAGCCGATCGCGGTCCTGCCCTCGGTCAACATCGTCGAGCCCTACCAGAGTGTGCAGGCCATGGCGCGCGCGTTCAGCAGCGTGGCCTTCGCGAACGCCGCGACCCGCCACGACTACCGCTTCGCCGCCGCGCACCCCACCCGGCTCTCCGCTACCGGGCAGCGGTTGCTGGCGGCCCGCGCCCTGGCCGATGGGGCGGCCTGGGCGCTGGGACCGGCGGTGATGGGGGCCGCCGCCGCCCACTTGGTGGTGAAACGGCGGTTCAAACCGGTGGTGGCCGCCGCTGTGGCAGCGGGCCTGATCGAGCCGGTCGTGGCCTACCGGCTGCGCGGACGTGTCCTCGATGACTTCCGAGCCAGCGGCCCTGACGGCGGCACCTGGCGGCAGCCGGCACCGGCTGCGGCCATCGCCACCTACATGCTGCAGCCCGCAGTGAGCGCGCTGGGTCCATGGCTGCTGGGAGTGCGCGCCAGTGCCGCCCGGCTCACCGGACGGGACCTGAGGTTCACCAAGACCGAGCACCTGGGCGAGATCGCCCCCGACACCCGAGGAGGCACCGTTCATGGGTGATCTGGATATCGGCTGGGCCGTGCCCACCGCGTTCCCCGAAACCGGCTGGAGCCGTGCGTCGATCGACGAGCACCTCGCGCAGGCCCGGGGCGAGATACCGGCCTGGGACGATCCCGAGCAGACCCGGCTCGGCTTCGCGATGGCCGCTCCGCATCCGGAGGCGGTCCGTGTCCTGGGCGACTGGTCGGCGGTCAACACGAACAACGTCGGCACCCACACCCGCTTCGGCGAGGGCAAGGCAGGCACCCGGCGGCTGGAGAAGGAAGCCCTGGCCGTCCTCGCCAGCCTCTATCAGGGCGGCGCCCTCGACGGACACCTGACCAGCGGCGCAAGCGAAGCGACCCTCGCCGCCCTGCGCATCGCCCGTAACCTGCTGCGTGCCGACGGCCACCAAGTCCGCGTGATCACCTCCGACCTGTGTCACGCCTCCGTCGGCAAGGCCGCCGAGATCCTCGACCTTGACCTGATACGCCTGCCTGCCGGACCGGCCTGGACCCTGAACCGGGAGCAGGTCCGCCAGGCCGTCCAGGAGGCGATGGCGGACGGGATCACCGGCATCATCGTGGTGGCCACCGCCGGCTACTACAACAGCGGCTTCGCCGATCCCGTCGACGAGCTCGCCGCCGAGCTGCGCGACCTCGCTTTCCAGCGCCCCGGACACACTCGCTGCTTCCTGCACGTCGACGCCGCGCACGGCGGCTTCATCTTCCCCTTCACCGCCCCAGAGCTGCCCTTCGACTTCCGCAGCCCCGGCGTGCACTCCATGGCCGTCGATCCCCACAAGGCCGGCCTCATGCCGTACGCGTGCGGGGCCCTGCTCGTACGCAAGGGACTGCTCGAACACGTCACCCGCATCGACCCACACACCCGAATCCCCGACGACACCGTCCTGGGCTCCCGCCCCGGCGCCACCGCGGCAGCCCTGTGGGCCACGCTGCACACGCTGGGCCGCACCGGCTACACCGCCCTCACCACCCGCTGCCTCGAACGCCGCGACCAGCTCACCGCCGCCGTACGGGCCGCCGACCCCGACGCCCTGCTGGTGCCCGCCCCGCACGCACCCGTCGTCTCCGCCGCCTTCAGCCACCCCGGCGGACGGCTGCCGACGGAGTTGTGCGACCGCTACCGGCTCGTCCCCCTCAGCCTCCCGGGCCCACACGGAGGCGGGACACGCCTCTTCTACCACTTCTACGCCTCCGGCTCCCTGACCGACGCCCAGATCACCGCGTTCACCGGGCACTTGGCCGATGCCACCGCCCAAGCCCGCGCGACGGCTCCCGACGTCCGCGGCAGCGGCAGCGGGCGGAGCATCACCTCCGAGGTCGTCGCGGACACCCGCACCCACACCGACTGCTTCCGTCACTTCGTCGTCCACCCCGAAGGACGGCGCGACCCACAGGTGCCCGGCTACTCCTTCCACACCTTCGCCCACCGCCGTGCTACCGGCGAGCAGATGCAGGACCTCCGCTGGGGACAGGCACGGGCCGGCGGCGACCTGTGGGTCTACGCCCCCGACCTGAAGAATCCCTTCGTCCACGAGCTGATGGGCGTACGCACCGACCGTTACTTCCTCGAAGTCCTCGACCTCCACCAGCAGCAGCTGTCCCTGGTCGGCTCCATCCACGCCACGATGCTGCTGTCTGGCTCCCTGCGGGTCCTGCTGAACTTCGAAGCGGACGGCACCTTCCGCTCGGCCGAGTACAAGGCCCTCGGTGAGCACGGAGCCGACGAGCTGCAGATCTTCCCCGACGCCATCACCGCCAAGATCGGCAAGGACGCGGCGGGTTTCCTCCGCCCCCACAGCGACGACTACTCCTTCTCCATCGACACCTCGGCCGAGATCAGCGTGCACCGCACGCACGGCGCCGCCCCGCCCGCCGTACGGATGGCCCGCCACAACGCTGATGTGCTGCTGCCGCGCCGCCGGCACCTTCGTCGCGAGCAGTTCCGGCGCTTCCCGAACCGGTTCTTCGACACCGAACTGGAGATCGCCGTTGGCCAGACCTGGACGGGCACCGCCTACCTGGCCGAGCTCCTCGCCCCCACCCCCATCGGCACGGTACTGGCGGCCCGCTCCGCGACCGCGGGACTGTGTACCGTGGACGGCCGGGTCAGCGACAGCGGCCTGCACCTGGCGCTCACCGCGCTGTCCGAGCCCAGAACCGATGCCGTCGAACTCGCCGCGCCCTTCGATCTCGGCCGCCAGCTGCAGGACGCCATGCCCCGCCTGGACGTTCGCGACCCGGAGCAACTCGGCATGCAGCAGGTCATCGACTTCGCCGAGGACGTCCACGAGGCATTCACGCGCGGCGGACTGCCCGCCGGCCTCGTCACGACGGGAGTCGGCCGATGACCACAGCCATCCTCGACCGCACGGCGCTGGGCCGCATCCTGCCCGGCTCAGGAACCCTCAGCGCCCGCCCGCTGCCCCAGGGCCGCTTCAACACCTGCTGGCACGTGGCCGATGCCGACTCCGCCCACGCCTACCTCCTCAAGATCAACAATCGAGAGGGCGAAGCACATCTGCAGCAGATGGCCGCGGCCATGCGGAGCGCGCGGGCGGGTGGGGTCGCGGTCCCGGAGGTCCTGCGCGTGGGATCCGACCCGGGCCTGGGCCCCTTCCTGCTCCAGGAATGGCTCGATGGCCATACCTTCGCCGAAGCCCGCCAAGACCGCGCCATCGAGGCCGACCTGTGGCCGCGGCTCGGACACCAGATCGCCCTGTTGCACTCCATCCGGCCGCCGCGTTCCCTCATGGCGACACCGGCCTCCCGCGCCCGGCAGCTCTCCGACCTCATCGACGCCCTCATCCGGCACCGCCTGATTCCCACCGCTCTCGCCGAGGCGGCCCTGCAATGCGGTCTGCTGCTGGCCGAACAGCTCGGCAACTTACAGTGCGTGAATACCCATCAGGACATCCACCCCGATAACATCCTCATCCGTCCCGGCGGCACGATCGCCCTGCTCGACTTCGACCATGCCACCACCGCGGAGTACGCCAGCGACTTCGTCAAACCCGACCGCTGGTGCCTGCCCTCCGCCGACGACCGGCAACGGATGCTGGACGCCTACTGGCAGCAACGCGGGGAAGTGGTCGACCCGTTGTTCGAGCAGCGCCTTGCCTTTCACCGCCTGGTCATCACCCTGTCGTACTTCCTGTACTGGCACGGCCGTGACCCCACCCAGCTCCCCGGGTGCACCGCGGCCCTGCGAACCGAACTGGAGCGAACATGACCACCAACGAAACCGCCACCGCCGTCCCGGCTCCCGCACCGGTCACCGGGCCCGGCGTCCAGGTCGTAGCCGCGCTGCTGCGCCGCGGCGAGAACATCGTCCTGGTCCAGGAACAGCGCGACGGCCAGGAGATCTGGTCCATCCCCGGCGGTGGCGTCGAGCGCGGCGAACTCCTCACCGAGGCCCTGGTCCGCGAAGTCAGGGAAGAGACGGGCCTGAACCTGACGGCGGTGGGCCCGCTGGCCTACCTGGTCAACACCACGACCGACCGCTACCCCTCCACCGTCGTGCTGACCTTCGACTGCGCCGAGTGGGACGGCGAGATTGCCGTGCACGACCCGGACGGCAAAGTCACCGGCGCGGTCCTGCTGCCGCTGGACCAGGCCAGGGCCGTCCTGTCGTCTTCCACCGCGACCCGGCCCGAGATCGAACCCCTGCTGGACTACCTCGACCACCTCAGCGCCGGCCGCGTGTGGTCCTACCGGGACGACCTGCCCATCGAATGACCGCGCGCCCGACACCCCGGGAGCTGGGAGAGGACCTATGACGCTCACCCGTGACCTCGACTCGACCACGGCCGCGCTCGACCCGCTCGGCGCCGACGCGGTGATGAGGGCCCTGCCCCAGGCCAACATCGCGGCCGACACCGCCTGGCTGCGTACCCGAGCCGAGCACCTCTCCCGTACCGCCGCCTCGATCCGTGACGTCGCCCCCGCCCGGGCGGCGTTACGGGACCTGGGCCTGATCACCGCCTCCCTCGCCCGCCACACCGGGCGCCCGGTCCCGCCGCCCGCCGTCGAAGCGGCCATGCTCCACCTGGGCGCCACGGCCGACGAGGTCCCCCGGGAGACGGTGTACTCCTACGCGACCCGCAACCCCCGTGGTCCCCGCAGGCGTTCCTTCACCGACACCCCGGGCGAGCACGTGTTCATCGACGAGGTCACCGCCGCCAGCCACGCCCTCGACGACGCAATCCGGCACTGCGCCGACCTGCCCGCTGCTGCCAACCGGGAGGAGGCCGATGCTCTCGCCGCGAGCGTCCACGAGCGGCTACGGGACTTCGCCGCCCGTCTGCTGACGGTCAAACGCACGCTGACACCGCAGTACTTCACCGGTCTTCTGCGTCCGTACTACCCGCCCCTGGATATCGCCGGGACCACGTACTTCGCGCCGGGCGGCGCCCAGATGCCGCTGCTCGTGCTCGACGTGATGCTTCTCAGCCAGGCGGCCACCGGCAACCTCGCCGCCTGGTACGAGAAGTACCTCACCGACAACATCCTCTATCTGCCGCCGCACCACCGCGCCACGGTCGCGGAGGCCCGCCGGACTCCGGGCCTGGCCCGCCTCGCCCGCCGCCACCCGCATCTGCGGCCGGCCGTCGCTCTGCTCATCGACGACCTGCTGCGGTTCCGCCTGCCCCACCGCCAGCTCGCCCGGGACAACATGGCCGTCCGTGATGACGGATCCCTCGGCAGCGGCGGCTACACCACCAGCGCCCTCGACCGTCTGCTCGACGTCACCGACAGCGCCCGCGCTCTTCTCAGCCCCGGGAGTCCCCTGTGAGCACCTCCATCGACCGCGACTTCCCCCCTTTCCCGCTCGGCGCCCCACGCTTCCCGCTTGCACTCGACCCCATACCCAGCAACCCGCCACAGCCGGTCGCGGATCAGATACGCCTGGACTACCCCAGCCGCATCAACGCCATGGCCCTGGACTCCAGCAAGATCGTCCCCAGCCAGGGTGCCTACCTCGCGGGCGAACTCCTCTTCGCCTGTGACCTTATGCGCCGCGTCGAGGTCGAGATCGTCGGCGACGGACCCGCCGTCCAGACCACCCCCGACTGCGACCACCCGGTCCTGGCCCGGCACGCCGCCCTGCTGATGCGCACGGCCCTGGGTACCCGCGAGCGGCTGCGGGTGCGGGTGAGCGCCCCGGACCTGCCCGCGCACCTCGGGCTCGGCTCGAGCAGCGGGCAGATCGCCGCCGTGGCCGCGGCCGTCAACGAGCTCTACGGACGTCCCGTCCCCGCCCGCCGGCTCGTCAAGTTCCTGGCGCTCAACCACGGGGAGGAGATCGACCACGAGGACGGTCACCTTCTGCCGGTCCAGTGTTTGGGCGGATCCGCGACGGCCGGGCTCATACCCGGCGCGGTCCAAGTGATCGCCGGCGCACACGTGCCGCTGCTGCAGGCCGCCCTGCCAACAGAGATGCACCTCGTGCTCGGCATGCCCCACGACCCGGTGATCTGGGACGCACGCGACAGCCTCGCCGCCGAGGCCCGCCACTTCGACGCCTTCGCCACCACCGGCCGCACGTACGGCCCCGAGATCGCCTACCGGGTCCTGCACGACGCCTGGCCCGCCCTCCTCGACGGCGACCTGCGTCCGCTCGGCAGCCTGCTGTTCGACTACCGCTTCCGGATGGGGAGCCTCACCAACTGCGCCTTCTCCCACCCGGACTTGCTGGCCACCGGCGCGAAGGTCGAGCACATCTTCACCGAGCACCTTGCCGACGTCCTCACCCTTTCCTCCGTCGGCCCCACCTTCGCCGCCCTCACCCGCGCCCCCGAGCGGTGCGAGCAGGCATTCGCCGACGCGGGACTGCGGACCGTGCGCTGCCGGCCGTGGACCAGCGGCTACACCCTCCACGGCCAGGAGGAACGGTGACCCGCCCGGGACCGGCCCCCACCGGCACCTACTGGAACGACCGCGCCACGGTCGCCGCTTTCGCCGAGCTGCCCGCACCGCCCTACCTGACGGAGCTGCTCGCCGCCCCGGTGCCCGAAGCCGCCCTCGCGCTCGACGCGGGGTGCGGCGCCGGCCGGAACCTGCCCGCCCTGGCCGCCGCGGGTTACCGGGTCCTCGCGATCGACCGGCACCCCGGCATGCTCGAAGCGGCCCGCCGCCACACCGGACCCCGGACCGCATTCGTCGAAGCCGACGTCACCAGCCTCCCGCTGGGCGACCGGCGCGCCTCCCTCGTCGTGTGCCACGGGGTCCTGCACAACCTCCACCACCGCGACGCTCTCGCCAGGGCGCTGCGCGAGCTGTACCGGGTCCTTCTCCCCGGCGGAACACTGTCGCTGAACCTCTTCACCGCCGGCCACCTCGACCCGTGCCTCACTCCGCTTGGTGACGACCGGTACACGCTGCCGAACGGACAGCACATGACGCTCCTTGCCCCCGATGACCTGCTCGGCTTCATCCATGACTCGGGACTTGTCCCGAGCGGGGAGGCCGTGCAGTACCTCAGCCCGGGAGACCCGGGGCAGCGCTCGGTATGGCGCGCCACTCTCACCCGGCCGTAGCACCTTCGAAGGGACCACTCGTGCTTCTCGTCGCGGCCACCACCGATGCGCCGACCGACCCGGGCGTCGCCTACGCCCACCTCAGCGTCCCGGTGTCCGGCCCCGCCCTCGCGCTTGACGGGCCGACCCTGCGCGGTCAGCTGTGGCACGGGCCCGACGGCGGTCGCCCGAAACCGGCCGTCCCCGGGGTGTTCCACGTCCCCTTGTGGGCCTGCCAGATCGACGAATCCACCGGCGCGGCCGTCTTCTTCGTCACCGCGCAGTGGCGCCTGGACGCCGTCGTTCTGACAGCCTTCCACCGCACCACCGTGCCCGCCGACGCATCCGGAGACGTCGCGGCGTGGGCCTGCGTCATCGCCGATGAGCGTGCTGCGGTGAACTTCCCGCTGCCCCGCCCCGGCCATCTCTCCGGACAGGGCCCGGAGGCCGAGGAGAAAATCACGCTCACTGTCCCGGCCAACCCTGCCGCTGTCGCGCGCCTTTTGCGTGATCATCTGCCCGCCACCGGTGTGCCGGTCTTCGGCCCCACCATCCACCGGCGGGTCCTGCGCTCGGACATCTATCTGCCGCCCGGGTCCGGGCGGCGCGAGTACGCCGCGCTGACCCCCCGTTCCGATGGAACGTGGTGGGCCAAGGCCAAAGTCCTCAAGGACGGCCGTCTCCACAAGAGCATCCGCCCCGCCGCCACCCGTGACGAGGCCCTGGCCCAGGTGGCAGAGGTCCTCGGCCACCCGCGCCTCGTTCATACCGGCACGCTCCACCGTGCCACCTGGGACCTGCCCTCGCCGGCCGACGCGGACGGCCACTGGTCCACCGTCACCGTCGACACCACCACCCTCGCTCCGCACCCCGGCACCCTCCAGCAGGTCGAGCTCGAGTACGGGGCCTGCTTCACCGCCACCCCCGTCGCCGCGAGCGCCTCCCAGATCCGCCGGTCCGTGGCCGAGACCGCCGACTCGGTCGCCGCCGTCCTGACGGCTCACCACATCCCGCACGCCCGCAATGGCCAGAGCAAGACCGAACACTTCCTCGCCACCGGAGACGCCGATGCCCGCCGCTGATCAGGTCATACCCGTACTCGACGCCTTCCTCGACGGCGACATCAACTCGGCCTCCCTCGACGCGTGGTGCCCCGAGAAGATCACCGTCCAGCTCCGCGGTCTCACGATCGAGGTTCTCGCGTCGACTGCCGCGGCAACGACCTACGTACAGCGCCTGTTCACGCCCCCCAGCGAACTGTGGAACGTCGTCCACCCCGGCGCTGCAGCCACCGGCGTCACCGCGACGATGCACTGTCTCGCCCTGCCTCGCGATCGCGTCGCGGCCCTCGCCGAGCAAGTCCGCTCACGGGGCACCGGAGCACCACGCCACGTACGAATGCACGTCGGTGCCCCGGCAACATGGCACCAGATGCCCGGCGGCCCGGTGCTCCTGACCGATTCCGGTGCCGGGATCGCGCCGCAGATCATCGCCCGCCACCCAGGCGGCTTCACCGTCATCACCTGCGACGACACCGATGCCGCGATGAACACTGCCCGGCATCTGCGGGAGATCGGGTACCGCCTGGCCGAGGACGACGGCTGGGTGTGCCTGCACGCGTCGGCCGCCATCATGGACGGCCGCGGCATCCTGGTCGTCGGCGACTCCGGCGCCGGCAAGTCCACCCTCGCGCTCGCCCTGGCCGCGACCCCAACGGGCGCCTTCCTCTCCAACGACCGCACCATGATCACCGCCACCCCGGGCGAGGCTCCCCGGGCTGTCGCCATGCCCGGCCCGATCCGGCTCAACGGCGGCACCCTGCAAGCACTCGGCTACGCGAGCGCCGACCGGTGGGACCTCACCCGCCCCCAGTCCACGAAGGGCACCGACTGGCAGAGCTTTCACGGCGCCAACAAGCTGCACATCCTCCCCTCCGAATGGCACGAGCGCACCGGCACCCCACTGGCAATGACCGCAACCGTGGACCTCATCGTCTTCCCAAAGGTCGTCCAGGACTCCCGGGAACTCCATCTCCAGACGACGTACCCGGGGCCGGCGCACGAACTGCTGAGCACCCAGTGCATGTCGCCGGGCGACAACGTGTACGTCAGCGACTGGCTCGATATCCGCACACGCGGCGCCGATGACCTGGCGAGCAACGGCGCCCGTGTCCTCGACGCCCTGTGCGACCGGCCAGCCGTAAGCCTGCGCTTCGGCACCCGCACCCCGTACATCGCCGTCACCGAGACCCTGCGCGCGGCCCTCGCCAGCCCCGCCTCACGTATATGAGCGCCACAGCGATCCCCCCGACCAACCGACTTCTCCACCTGCCCGGCGCAGTGGTGAAGATCTACCGCGAACCGTGGCGCGCGCAGACCGAGAGAGCAGCTCTCCAGCGGCTGTCCGAAGCCGGTGTCCGAGCACCGTCCGTACTCGCGGGCGGTTCCCTCCGGGGCCGCCATATGCTGATCCTGCGACGTCTGCACGGCACGGCGCCAGGCGGTGGCGAGGAGGCGCTGCGGCGCGTCATCCCCTACCTGCACCGCGTCCACCAGATCACCGGTCCCGGCTTCGGCCGGCTCTTCGCCCCGGCGTCCGCAACCTGGGGTGAGTACCTACGCGAGCGGCTGGTCTCCTACCACGGCGCGCTCACCCGCCACGGCTTCCACGAAGCCGCAGCGACAGCCGAGGCACTGACGGGTGCGCCCCTGCCCGAGCCGGACGCACCCTGCCTCCTGCACAACGATCCGGAGCCCGGGAACTTCCTGTTCGGACCAGCCACTACCGCGGGCCTCGACTGGGAGCTCGCGATCTACGGGGTTCCGGGACTCGACTACGCGCGGGCCGCTCACGCATTCGCTGTCCGGCCGGTCCGGATGAGCCGACTCCTCACCGACCGCGGCATCCCGCACTCTGAGGAGACCTTGGGCACCTACCGCTCCGTGCACCTCCTCGGACGTCTCATGTCAGCAGTCACCGCAACCCCGCCCGACCCCGCTGCTGCCCGACGCCACGCACAAGACCTGACCACGAAAACCACCTGACGACGGTAGTGAGGCCAACATGCAGGCACGTCACCCCCAGATCGACGCTCCGGCCGACCAGCACTCGGCCACCTCATCACGGGAACGAAGCCCTCTGGGAGACGCTTCACCACCCGACGCCAGCTGCCCGGCACCCGGCGCCTGCGACCACCGAAATCCTCCGGACCCGGACCGCTACGACGCGGTGCTCTTCGACTGGGACGGAACGCTCGCCAACAGCCATCCGCTCAACTTCCGCGGCCTCTCTCGAGCCTGCGCCAGCTGGGGCCTCACCATGGACGAGTCGTTCTACACGGCCAGGATCGGAACCTCCGGGGCAGAACTGATCAGGGAACTGGCGGACACCGCAGGGACCCACGTGCCGATCGACGAGGTGGTCGCCCAGTGCCTCGACCTGATCCTCGACGGGATCGCCGAACTGCAGACATACCGGCCGGTGGTTCACCTTGCCGAGACCCTGCACGCCCGCCTGCCCCTGGTAATCGCCTCAGGCGGTGCACGCCGAGCCGTCCACGCCGGCCTCCACGCCACCGGGCTGCGCCCTCTGTTCACCGACGTCATCACCGGTGAAGACGCCCCTCGGGGCAAACCGGACCCCGGGCTGTTCCTCCTCGCCTCGGCCCGTCTCGCCGTGGCACCAGCCCGCTGCCTGGTCTACGAAGACTCGACCGAAGGCGTACAAGCGGCCAAGGCCGCCGGCATGGACGTCGTGGACGTGCGTTGCTTCCGTACGTAGCGCAGCCGAGCCTCCAAGCGCGAGTCGTCGTGAAGGGGGGCGCGCGGCGGATGGTCGGCGTGCAGATGGCCGCACTTTTGCCGTCCGCGCCGCCCAGCGCACCCAGGTGCTGGCCCGGCTCCTACATGGCCAGGATCTGGGCGGAGGCGCTGATGACGTTGTCCCGGAGGGTGACCAGGCTTTGGAGATGCTCCTCGTGCTCCGCGGCCTTCAGCGTTCCGTCAGCCGGCAGGGCACGGGTCGCTGTATCGACCGCCTCCAACGCACGCTCAAGGAGAACGTTCGCGGCACCCGGATTACGTCCGGCCAGCTCCCACCGGGCGCAGCGGTACAGCGCGCCAGCCAGCGCGCGGTAGCGGTCCATCTTTTCCAGTTCGGGCGGGAGCGGTCGATCGATTTCAGACATGCCGGTCCTTTGGTATTGGTAGTCCCGCCCTGGTCTTCCCTGATCCGCAAACGTTCACCGGGCCGGGCGCGGGGGTCAAGGGGGTTGGGCGAATCGCACCGAACGACGCTGAGGCAGCAGCCATCCGACCATCTACGCCACCATGGTCCGCCCGCTGCGCTGACTCACGCACCACCTCATCAGGTGACACGGCCACGGCGCACGCCGGCCCTGACTCTCCGCCGTCTTGTCTCAGACGGCCACGGGCGTATAGGAGTTGGCCTTCACCACGATCTCGAAGGATGCCGCATGATGACGATCAACGAGCAGTCGCGGACATGGCAGGGCGAGGGCGGCCCCGCCGAGTGGACGCGGGCGTGGGACCGCACCCGCGAGCTGATCAGTACTCGTGCCGACCGCTTCAGCGAACGCGACAGCGACGGCTCGCAGGAGGACGGGATCTCCGCGCTCGCCACCGCCCTCTACATCACGGCCAAAGAGCAGCGCGTCGAGCCCGCCGCCGTCCCCCGGCAGACTGTCGATGACCTGATGAGCCGGCATCCCGGGGAGACCGACCTCGACATCGTCCGGCGGTGGGAGGCTCATCTGGAGGATCTGGGGCACGATGTCGACGACAAGACCGACCCCGTCTCCGCCCGCTGGCGCCGCTTGCGCTACGACCACGACCCAGAGCTGTACTGGGACGACGCACTCGCACGCCACGGATACGGTCTCACCGAGATCCAGTACGTGCTCGGCGACCACGTAGGACTCGCTTTCTAAAGCCGTCATGCTCGGAGCCGGAGACAGCATGCTGTTGTCGAGTCTCACCGAACGGGGCGCGGTGCGCTCCCAACTATCAGGGGAACCGCTGCATGATCACTTCTGTTCGATTCGTCGTGCCAGTCGGCATCAGGGATGAGAGCCGCCCGAGCGGCGGAAACGTCTACGACCTCGAACTGCACCAGGCACTGTCGGAGCTCGGATGGACATCTCACCTGCTGCCCGTGGAGGGCACCTGGCCACGTCCGAGCGACGAGGACCGCCGCAGGCTGGCCGACACCCTGGACATCCTGCCCAGCGGCTCAACTGTGCTGCTCGATGGCCTGGTCGCGTGCGGCGTCCCCGAAATCATGGAAGCCGCTTCAAAGCGGCTTCGTCTGGTGATCCTCGTGCACCTACCCCTCGCCGACGAGACGGGCCTGGACCCAGTGGTGGCCCGGGAACTGGATACGGCCGAGCGTCGGTCCCTTCAGTGCGTGTCCGCAGTCATCGCCACCAGCGCCCACACTGCCGCCAAGATCGCCTCCCACCACAACCTGCCCGCGAACACCGTGCACGCTGCGGTGCCTGGCGTTCATGAGGAGTCCGAGGCGGCCCTCGGCTACGGCGGCGACTTGCTGTGTGTCGCCTCCCTCACACCGCGCAAGGGACATCCGACGATCATCACGGCGCTGTCGGGCCTTACGGACCTGACCTGGCACCTGCGGCTCGCCGGCAGCCTTGAGCAGGACCCCACTCATGTCGCCCGCCTCCGTCACATGATTGACGAGGCCGGTATCGCCGACCGGATCTCACTGGTCGGCACCCTAGTTGGCGCCGAGCTGGACGCCGCGTACCGCACGACCGACCTCCTGGTCCTGCCCAGCCATGAGGAGACGTACGGCATGGTCCTCACGGAATCCTTGGCGCGGGCAGTGCCGGTGTATGCCTCGGCCGTCGGAGGCGTGCCCGAGGCCGTAGGCAAGACGTCCGGCGGCTACCCGGGCCGGCTCCTCCCGCCAGGGGACAGCGCCGCCTGGGCTGGCGCTCTCCGCGAGTGGCTCGGTGACGCTGACCTACGCGACCGGCTGAAGGCTCGGGCCCAGAGGCGCCGGCCCACCCTGCCTACCTGGCGATCGACGGCAATGACCGTGGTGGGAGCCCTGTCCGATCGGCCCGCAGACATCTCCGGGCGCGGGCCCCGGCCGACAGTCTTCACCGCACCGTACTCGTGGCCGCCGGTCGACGTGGCCATCAACAAAGGCAGCGGATCTTGACGTTGATCTGCTGCACGTCACACACATGTCTCTTGTTCAGCCTCACCAAACGAGACGCGGTGCGCCCCCGGCTATTCGGGGAGTTCCGATACCCGACTGCACCATTAGTGCAGGACACCGACACCCCGGAGCTGGCGGCCCGCTCGGACCGGTTCGCATCGGCGATCGGCAGGAGTATCCGGCCGGGCCTGCGTACCACCGCCCGAGTCGACACGGTGTGGCTGGTGTGGGAGCGACAGCGCCCTGACCTGAACACCTACACCTTCTCGCGCGAGCACGCGCTGCGCCTGAGCGCCTGACGTGGCGTGTCCGCGGGGCGGAATCCGGTGACCGGGTCCCGCCCCGTGCGTCGACGGCCGTGGGGGCACAGCAGGCTGTGCCCCCACCTTCGAGGAGTTCTGTGATGGTGTTGTTGATCCTGGAGGGCGATACCCGGCCGGGCGCCTGGTGTTGAAGGCGACGGCCTCGACGAGGGCCTTGCGGCTCGCGCTGTTCGCGCGGCGCAGGCCGTGGTCCAGTTGCCTGATCATCCAGGGCGGGACCAGGCCGACCGCCCGGTGGTCGAAGGGCCGGAACGCGGCGACTGCGGCTGGCGGACGGCGGGCAGATCACGGCACTAGGGTGACGTCAAGGACACATAGAGCGAAGAGCGAGACGAGGGTGGGGATGGGGGCACACGAGCATGGGCCGGTGGAACTTCCCGGCGGCCCGGTGGACGACGAGGGGCGGGCGGTCAACGAGCCGCTGCTCGCGGCGTTGACGGGAGCAGCGGTGGGCGGGTGCGCGGAGTGCGTGCAGCGGCTGCTGGAGGAGGTCGCGGCCGAACCGGCGTGCGTGGCCCGCTTGGTGGAGGTGGCCCGCCTTACTGCGATCCATACGAACCGTGGTGAGCTCCCCGGGTACATGACCGAGGACGACGATCCGTCCGGCCCGGCCGCACCGGAGTTCAAGCGTCTTGTGCGCGCTGTGACCGCTGCCGAGGCGGTGACCGTGGTGTGCGAGCAGATGACGGGTGCCGAGCGGCACGCGGCGGCGAGCACCGCCGTCGAGATGCTCGTGGGGCAGCTGAGGGTCGCGAATTCGATCGGGTTCGATGACAGCGAGACCCTGGCCGAGTTGTGCTGCGCGGTCGCCGCCATGCTGGTCGAGTGGTGGTTCTCCAGTGCTGCCATGGCCCGCCGGGAGTTCACCGAGGCGTGGAAGCAGCACGCCTTCGGCCATCGGGAGGCGGGGCTACCGGACGACGGCACCAACGCGCTGGCGCTGCTGCTGGGTGCGCTCCTCCACCACCAGGCCCGTCAGGACCAGGTGGTCGGCGAAGACTTGAGGCCGCTGGTGTTCACCCGCGTCCTGCCCGCTCTGGAGAGCCCGGAGCGTGCTGGCGTCGTGCTGGCCGGGTTCGTGGCACCGCCCCACACCGACACCGTCAGCGTGCCGATCAAGCGCTACGCCCGCGCCAATCCAGAGTTCCTCGCCGAGCTGTGCCGCTACCTCCGCTCCGCGCTCACCGTGCACGTGAAGGACTGCCCGCACGGCCTGCGCGAAAGTGACCACGCCTGCACCCTCGCGCACCGCGGGCCCGCCCTGGGCCAGGACGCGGGCCCGCAGGTCGCCGCGCCCACGCCGGAGGAAGGCATGCGGGTCGCCCTGCCCTGGATCGGCTTTCGCGAGGACGAGCCGGCCGAAGACGCGCCCTCCGGCCACGACGCCGGCCACGTCTGGCAGATCAACGTTGACCGGATCGTGCTGGAGCGATGGGACGCCGACGCCGCGCACTGGAACGAGGCGATCTCCGAGGACTCCTCGGTCAGCGAGCCGAACTACCGCCACGAGGTCGGCCTGGAGCCCCTGTGCTGCCCCTCCTGCGACAGCCACGGCCCGTTCCTCGCCGAAGGCGCCTGGGACGATCCGCTGACGCTGCACTGCCGCTGCGGTGTGACCACCATGTCGCCGCTCGACGCCCGCCCCGACGACCTCGGCCGGCGCCTGCTCAAACGGCTGATCTTGTGCGAGGCGGATCCGTCCTACGCGGGCCGCCGGCTGCTCGCGCCCCTGGCAGGGTTCCGGGAGCGTGCGCAGAAGGCCCGGGAGAGCAATTGGTATCGCGGGCCGGACGACGAAGACGTGGCCGTCGCCGAGACGATCGACCTGGACCGCGGTGACCTCGTGGCGGCCCTGACCGACGCGCTCCAGCCGCGCCTGCCCAAGCGGCACGAGGGCCGGGCGCTCACCCTGCTGCTCCTGCAGATCCTGGAAGCGCTGTCCGCTCCGGCCGTCCACGACAGCCCGGACGGCCGGCGCCTCGCCCAGGCCGTGCGCGACCTGCTGACCGACCTGAAAGAGGAGAGCGACCGGTGGGCCCCGGCTCGGGCGCCGGTCGTGGACCGTCTGCGGACCTGGCAGGCCGAAGGCGGCCCGCAGCTGTGGCAGGACGCCTGGGCGCGCACCCTTGAGATGGCCGAGTGCTCCTTCGCCCGCTACCGCGTCGGCGACGGACTCATCGCCGACGGCTGCGCCGGCGTGACCCTCGCCCAGTACCTCCTGGCCCGCGAAGCCGACTGCGGCGTCGACCAGATCACGGCGGACGACGTGCGCAGCCTGACACTGCCGGGCGACAAGCAGAAAGCGGACCAGGATCCCTCACCGGTCATGCTCCGTTGCGCCGAGCGACTGAAGGCACTGGGCCACGATCTCAACGCGGACGACGACCCGGTCGCCCGGCTCTGGCAGCACCTGGCAACGGACCGGCCCACCGGCACGTTCGGCGATCAGCGAGCGCCCGCCCTGACCCTCGGCCTGGACACTCTCCTGGGCGAGCGGTCCTTCTACCGCGTGCGCCTCTGACGCACCGGCCGCAACCGGCCCTCCACCCTGTACGCCCGCGCATCCGTCAAGCAGGACGAGATGCACACGATCGAAGTTGGCGGCGGAGTGTGCCTCATCGGCTCCGGGCACCTCCGCCTTCCCGACCTGAGCAACCGTCGGCCGGGGATGAACTGGCAGGCGTTCCCGGCCGATCGGGGCATGAGCGAATGGATGTGCATGCAGAATGAGCGCATGACGCGATCAGCCCGCCTGCCTGCCGAATCCGACCCTCGCACGGATCCCGACGACGGCACGTCCATGGAGTTGTAGCCGCGGCCCAACGGCACTGGGAGGCCGCGCTCGACCAGCTCGAAGCGCACGCCGTCGGCCGCTTCAAGATCACCGACGTCATCGCCGACCTGGCAGCAGCCCGCCTCGAACTCGTCGAACGAGCTGGCAAGTTCGGGAAGTTCATCTCTTGGCTCGCGCACCCGACCGGCAGGAGTCAGCCCATGCCCCCTCGCTCACCGGCCTCCGCACCGTGGGACGAGGCCGTACGGCGCGCCACCGACGCCACCGCCGCCGACCGGCCCGGCGGGATGGACGAGCAGTGCTGGGACGACGTCGCGATGCGCTCCATCGTCGCCATGGTCCTCTACGCCCTGCACCTGCGCGAGCGGCAGCCGGTCGACGTGATCGGCTGGCCGTCGGTGCTGTGGCAACTGCGCGACGACGAACGGGTTACCGAGCTGGTCACCACCGTCCTGCCCCGCGCCGGACACGACCTGGCCCGCACCGCGGCGGCCGGTGACCCGATGACCGAGTGCTGGCGGTGGCTGACCCGAACCTGGGACCCGAACGCCCCCGTGAAGTCGGCCTTCCTCCAGCCCGTCCTCTCGCACGGGTCCCGGGACGGTTGGTTGCCGGACGCACCGGAGCCCCGGTGGGGCGGCATGAGCCGGGGCATCGGCAACGGCCTTCCCGACCCCGCGATCGTTATGAACAGTTCGGGTGTCTCACGACCCTCGCTGTCTCAGCAGAGCGGCGGGTTCCTCCTTGATCGCATGCGGTGGCCCGCTTCCCTCGGTGTCTCAGAAGTCACCGATAAACGTTACTCGTTCGAGACCATTTGGAGGCTCGCAGCATGACGCAGGAGCGTCCGGTGACCTGGGCCCAGGCGGTTCAACGCGCCGACGAGGTCGCGGCACTCGGACATCATCCGGCGGACTCGTGGGATGGGCGGGCGATTCGCGGCGTGCTCGCGGTGACCCTCCTGGGCCTGGCCAAGCGGCAGGAACGCTCCGTTGAGGAAGTGGACATTGGCAGCGTGCTGTGGCACCTCGACCAGGGACCCGCCACGGTGTACGAACTCGGGGGCGAGTTGGGAGCGGCATCTGAGGATGCCGAGCCTGGGAAGGCGGCTGTTGAGTGGGCGTGGTTGGTCCGCCGGTGGCCTACGGCGCCCGCGCTCGCCAACAGCGGCGGGATGCCGCGCGGAATCGGACGTGGTTCACCCCTACCTGCGGTCGACGTTGCTACCGGATGGGCCTGCTCAGCTGTGCAGACGGCGCTCGCCGCCGAGCGGCCAGCAGGACTGACGCCGAGAACCCGGGTACGGGTAGTCGCCGGCGAGGATAGGGGGCGAAGTGGGGAAGTCGTCGCCCCGGCTTGGCTGATGGACGACGAGCACCGCACGGTGCTGCCCGGGCCGCCGTCCGGTTACGAGGTGGTCCTCACCGTGTCGGGACAGGAGAGCGAGCCGGGGCGGTTGGCGATGTCGACCATCGGGGGCGAGATCCAGATCGAGGTCCCCGGCCCGCATGGCGAGCACGTGATCGTACGGACAGACGACCTCGAACCAGAGGAACACGAACCCGCCACTCAGCCGTCTTCACCGTAGATGTCGGCGAGTTGGCACGACGGCCACCGGGCCTTCGTGCGGCGGAATTGCCGCCGGCCCCGTATGGCGCACGCCCCAGAACGGGCCCAGCCGATCAGGTGACGACCACAGTGGCGCGCGGTCTGATGAACTGGGTCCCCATCGGGCCGCCTACCTCCCTTCGTACCCGCAAGCAGCATCGACTGGAGCCTCATGCCCGCAACCACCGTCATCCCCGACAAGGACGAGCTCTCACGCCGCATCGCAGAGGCGGATCCTGACCGCGTTGTCCCCGGTCTGTATCCGGGCATCCTCAAGATGGCCGGGCGGACTCTGAGCGGCTCGGGCGTGGCCGTCGCGCTGTCCCTCGCCATCGCGGGACACACGCGAGGACCGGACGGAGATAACGCCCCACCCCCCGTTTACGAGGCGCTGCTAATGAAGCTGCTGCCCGACTTCGTCAACGCGATCGTGGATGACGAACAGGTCCGCGCCGACGCCCTGGCGACTCTGGAGGAGGCAGGCCGCCGATAGGGCGCTCGTTAGTCCTCGTCGCCCCAGACCGTGGCGAGTCGGTCAAGTTCGTGGCGCTGCTGCTCGCCGATGAGGATGTCCCCGATCGTGCTGCCTCGCTCCCGGTACGGGCCGTCGGCCCGGGCGCCGGCGTGGCGGGGGCCAGCGTGACGCGCGTGGGTGCGTCTGGCGACGGTGTCCACGACGGTCTGGGCGGCCGTTCGGACCCGGTCCCACAGCAGCCGGTCGTCGGGGTGGGAAGAGAGGGCGTTGTGCATCAGCAGCGCCCGCGTGGGGCCCCCTTGGGCTTCAAGGTCGGGGCTGAGCTCGAGCGCCTTGTACGCCGACCGTCGCAGCGTGCCGGTCACGCCCCCTTCCTGCGGAGCAGCGAGCGGCACGAACACCGCGTCGGCGAACGACAGGTCCAGTTGCAGGATCCGCTCGTGCAGGGCGGCCGCGATCAGGAAGGACACCAAGGGCCGGTCCACCCCGGTGTACAGAGCGGTCTCCTCCTCGGAGAACTTGAAGAGCTGGCCGTGACGATCCTGCTCCAACGCTTCCATGTGAAGGCCGATCAGGAGGTCTGCCCAGACCAGGGAGGACTCCCACACGGTCTGAGGTGACGTCTCGGCCGGCGGCGGCTCAACGTGTGTCATGGCTCATCCCTCTGTCAGCTGCGGTACTGGGCGAGCATGCTGGTCGCGCCGATGATGGTGGACGACCAGCCCCTTCGAGAGAAAGTGGCCGCTCCGTCGGGGGTGATCGTCACCTTGGCGCCGCGGATCGGGAGGTCGCCGTCCACGGCGAGCCATGTCCGGATGCGGTCCAGCTCATCCCACAGCCGCCGGGTCCCGCCCTGGTGCACGATCGGGGAGTCCCTGCGCCCGGCGGCCGTGGCGCGTGCCCACGAGCCGTCCGCGTGAAGCATGTAAACGGTGCGGGTGCCGTCGTCCGCCGTGTGCCGGCGGTGGTCGATGCCAGGCACGAGGAGTTCGAGGGTGGAGCGAACGTCCCAGGTGTCCGGCACGTACATCAGCGGGTAACGGCTGGTGGTGATGCTCTCGCCCTCGGCGTGCTGAGCGGTCTGCCACAGCGGCGGATTCTCCGGGAAGGTGTCGTCGTAGTCGTCGCCGTGGCGCACGGACATGAACCCGGCCGCCTCCGGCGCTACGCGCCCGACGGCGCCGCCGTCCGGGGTCTTGTCCGCGACGATAACCAGCCCGGTGTCGGCAACGGTGGTCACCATCCGTCCGCCGGGAGCGAGCGACTCTAGCCACGACGTAGGCACGGCGGGCACGGCGACGGTGGAGATGATCCGGTCGTAGGTGCCCTCGGGCAGGTCTCCGGTCAGGTCGCAGACTTCGACACGCGGATGGTGGCCGGCCTCGGCCAGCCGTTTCCGTGCCGCCTGTACGAGGTACGGATCGACGTCCACGCTGGTGACCTGCTCCTCACCGAGCCGAACGCAGGCCAGAGCGGTTCCGTAGCCACTGCCACAGGTCACCAGCACGCGGGAGGTGTCAGTGATCCACGCCGCCCGGTACATCGTCAGCACCAGCGCGGGCAGCGTGGAGGACGAGGTGGAGCGCCCCGCTCGCCCCCGGGCAGGCGTCTGGCCTGCCTCGGCATGGTCGGCGTGGAGGGTCCCGACGCGGGTGACGAGCGTGGTGTCGGCGTAGACGTCCCGCAGCCACGCCTCGGGATCGCTCGCGCCGTCGCGCAGCTGCCACACCTCCTCGCCGTCGCCGCTTGTGGCCTTGGTCCACCACCGCGGCACGAACAGGTGCCGCGGTGTGGTGGCCAGCGGCTGACACCAGCGTGACTCGGGCCGGATCACGGTGCTGGCGGCCAGCCGCTGTGCTGCTGCTTCCCAGTCGTTCAAGGGGATCCTGCCTTTCAGCCAGCGGAGTTCGGGATGGCGCTGTCGTCAGCGGGGCCACAGGTTCCGCCGCCGCCCTGGCTGTCGTCGTTGGGACCGCAGTCGGGGCCGCACGGGTCGAGGCGGCCGGCCGGGATGCTCGCGGCGACCTGCTGCCACTGCGGTGAGGCGAACACCCGCTCCAACGGAGTGCCTTGGACGTGCCCGGCCGGAAGGAAACGGCCGATCACGCAGGGAGCCACGGTGCCGTCCGACAGGATCGCGGCGGTGCCCCTGGCGCACCGGCCGCACAGCTCGGACGTGGAGGGCAGACCGGTGCCCTTGGCCGCATTGCCGACGGCGCGGACTCGGTCGACGTGCACGTCCGTGATGCCGAGCCCCTCCAGCTCCGCGCGGGCCTCCTCGACACGCTGTCCGTCCCGCACGTCGACGATGCCGACCCGGACGCGGATGCCCCGGCGATGCGCCTCGATGATGTTCGCGCGGGTCGCAGCGTGGGATCCCTCGCGCCCCGTGACTTCGTCGTGCCCCTCGTCCGTGTCGGCGTAATAGGACGTCGCCAGGGAGACACCGGGCCGCTCGAAGAGCGTCCAGTGGTCGCGGCGGACGCGGAACAAGTTGGAATAAACCCGTACTTGGAGCCCTTCACCGAGGGCGTGTTCCACGATCTCGACGAAGTCCGGGTGGAGCGTGGCTTCCCCGCCGATCAGCTGGATCTTCCTGACGCCGAGGGCGGCGGCCTCACTGATGACCCGCTTCCAGTCCTGGACCGTCATGGTGCCGTGCCCCTGGGTCGGGCCCGCTTTGACGAAGCAGAGCGTCGGGCACGTGAGCTGATAGCGGCGGGTGATCTCCAGCTCAAGGAAGGCGGGGATAAGGGGTGTTGTCGTCGGGGCTTCGGGTGCGATCGTCACGGGGCCGTTCCCTTCGGTTGTGTTCCACGGTGGACCGGCCGCTCCCTTCGAAGGAAGGATTCCGGCCAATTCTGCGGCGCTTCTACTCAAACAGGAGGCCCTCGACGGTCTTGGCGAGCAGCTCGGCGCAGGCACGGCTGTCGTGTGTCAGGACCAGAGCGCGGCGCGGCAGGAGGGCGAGCCGGTCGGCGAGATCAGTGGCCGGGCCCGTCTTGTCGGGCGCGAGGCGGAAGATGTCCGGGTAGCGGTCCTCGGTCTTGCTCGTGAAGAAGTCCTCTTCCCCGAGAGCGCGCGGCGCCGGGACGAGCTGGGGCTCAGCGTCCTTCTCAACGCGGGGGAAGAGGAGCGCGGTGGCGCGGGCCTGGGCGGCGAGTGTCATGCCGAGGATCGAGGAGAGCTGGTCGGGGAAGAACTGCGGCTTGAGTTCCTTGCCCTTGGCGTTCCAGATCGGCTTCGTGCTGCCGGCGTGCAGCGCGTCGGTGACGCGCTGGTCCTGGGTGGGGTGCATCTGCTCGCCGTTCAGGACGCGGGCGCGCAACGGCTCGTACAGTTCGGTCGACTCCAGCAGGCCGAAGCCGATCGCGGCGGCCGACGGCCACGGCAGGACCCGCAGGCCCCCGTCCTCGGGTCGCATGAACACCCGGTCGTTGGCCAGGAGTTCGTATCCCTCGCGGGCGAGCAGGAGGGCGGTGGTGGTCTTGCCGGCGCCCTTGGGCCCGAAGGTGAGGAGCGCGCGGCCGTCGCGGACGACGCAGGAGGCGTGCAGGATGTGGAATCCGGCGCGCAGCAGCTGGCCGCGGATGAGTTCGCGGGCGAGGCGGGAGGCAGCGACGGCGACCGGCTCGGTGTGGGCGCCGACGATGACGAGTCGGTGGGCGGCCGGGTCGTAGTGGTAGGCGAGGCGTTCGGCGGGCTGGATCGCGTAGATCACGCCGTCCTCGTGCCGGGCGACCAGGGTGCGGGCGTTCGCGTAGTCGACTTCGTCGTGGTCGTAGTCGCCGACCAGGGTCTCGATGTCGGCCAGGCGGTCGTCGTCGACGTCGGCCAGGAGCAGGGCGCCTCCGTCGGCGATGCTGCCGCCGGTCGTGGCCGGGGCGGCCACGGCGGTGGCGTTCCACCAGCCGCCGAAGTAGCGCAGGGCCCACTCGGTGATGTCCTTGGTTTCGCTGACGACCGTGACGGTCGCCTCGGAAGCGTGGATTCGGGTGGCGCTCAGCACGCGATCGCTCCTTGAAGGGTCTGCTGGTAGGCGGAGTCAAGCTTGGAACGGGCGGCGGTGAACTGCCGCTGTTCATCAGGATCGAGGTCGGGCAGAGCCACGGTCAGGCGGCCCGCGGAGAACCGCAACGGGATTCCGAGCCACACGCCGTCGTGGTTGACGGAGAGCACCTCGGTGCCGTCGCTGACGCCGAGTGTCTTGCGCAGCGCGCCGAGGACTGCGCCAGCAGGACCGCAGCGGGTGCGGCCGATCCCGGCGTTGATCTGGCGCGGGCGCGCGGAGAGCTGGGCCCACTCCGACGGCACCTCGACCGCGCGGCCGTTGACCGTGGTGGTCGAGGCGCAGATGACCGCGCCGTCGCCGTGCTCGCCGATCACCCATCCGCGTACGGTGCCGGGCGGGACGCGGTGGTGGGCGGCGAGCGCGATGCGGTAGCGGGCGGAGTCGGTGCCGGAGCCGATGCCGTACACCCGCGCGGCCGGGCCGACGGCGGTCGCGAAGACGCGGGCCAGGACGTCGACGGGGTTGGTCACCACGATGACGTGCCCGCCGTACCCGGCCACCTTCTGGGCCAGGGAGCGGATCAGTGGGGCGTTCGCAGCCAGGCCCGCCATCCGGATATCGCTGGTCGCGGTGTTCGTGAAAGTGGCGCGCGGGCACACGACGATGGCGTCGGCCGCGCGCATCGCGGCGACCGGGGCGATCTCCGCTCGTACGGAGGACCGGGTGATCTCCCGCATGTCCTCAAGATCGGTGACGAGCCCGGTCGCGGACTCCTGGGTGCGCGAGGCGATCAGGAGGCGGGCACACCAGCGTTCCTGGACCAGGAGCGCGGCTACGCTCTGCCCGACCGCGCCCGGGCCGATCAGCCCGACGGTGAACCCGCTCATCGCCTCGCCGCCTTCGCCACGTGGCTCAAGGCCAGGCGCCAGGAGGCCGCGGGATCGGCGTCAGCCATCAGCAAGGCACTGACCCGGTCCAACAGCGTGCACACCGCCTCCACGCGTTCGACGACGGCCCCGGCGTGCTCGGGCAGCGGCAGACCGGCCGGGGCGGACAGATAGGTCGTGGCGATGTTGGTGGTGTCCATCAGCCACGTCACCAGCAACTTCCGCAGATACAGCCCGCCCATGGCACGGCGCATCGGCTGCAGCAGTTCTTGGACGAAGGCGTCGATGCCGTCGAGGATCGCCGTCGTCCCGTCCGGCGGGGGCACGGCGATCAAGGAGAGCACGGTGCGCGAGACGAGCTTGGCAGCATCCGCGTGCGCGGGCCCGCGCTGCAGCCCCGGGTCGATGAACACGGGAAGCTCATCGGGGCCGTCGGGGAAGAACACATGCTCCGGCTTGAGGTCGCCGTACAGGACTTGGGCGGGCCCGAGCGTCGGAGCAAGACGTAGCCGCAGAAGCCGCGCGATGACCTGCCGCACGATGACCGAGACGCCGCGCCGGGTCCGCTCCTCCAGGCGGTCGGTGCCGAGGTGATCGAGGTAGGCCCGGCCGGAGATCCCGTTGAACTTGCGGCGGAACGTCGCGTCGATGCCACGCTCGTTGATCGCGGCCCGGTCGGCCTGTTCAGCCACGACGGGACGCTGGAGAACCTCCAGGGCACTGAGCGTCCGGCCGAGTAACTCGCCGGTCCGCTCCGGTGACTTGAAGACCAGGTCGGCCAGTGTCGGTCCGGTGACCGGCTCGGTGAACAGCACCCCGCCGTCGCATCCGGCCGCCCGCGCGACGGCCAGGCCGCCCGCGGCCAGGGCGTCGAGGTGGGCGGCTTCGCGATGGAGCAGCGAGGTGGGCGAGGCGGCGTACGCGGTCTGCTCTGCCGCCACCTTCTCCCAGCTGCCGCAGGAGCCGCGCATCACCGAGACGAGCGAGACACCGAGCAGGCTGTGCTTGGCGAACAAGGGCCGGCCGCCCACCTCGATCTGCTGGACATACCCGGTGACGCTCGGCGCGACCGGGCCAAGGACCGCCTCCTGGCCAGGCCACAGCGTGGACGCTGCGTCCCGAATCTGACCGGAGCAGAAGTCGGACAGGGCGGCGGCGTCCACGACGGTGGTCACCGGCCCTCCCGCCGGCTGCTCGGGCCGCTCAGGTGTTCCTTCGCCCGGTCGATCTGTACGGCGCGGACCGCGAACGGATCCGGGATGACGAGGCTGGTGTCCTCGGTGGTGCCGTCGAGCCGGTGCACGGTGATCGGCCACAGGAACTCCTGCTTCTCGGGGCTTAGGTGATGTCCTTCTGCTGGGGCACGGGTCGCCCACCGGACGGGGCGGACGTTGGTGCCGGCCCTGTCGCCGGGACGGTCGGCGCCCGTCGGCCTCGGTGGATGCCAGGCGGATGCCTCACCGGCAGCAGGGCCGGAGCTCATGCGGGGGGAGCGATGTCGTCGGCCATCGCGGCGGGCCCCGGCGGCGAAGGCGCAGCAGCAGCGGTCGCGTGGTCGGTCAGGAGGTGGCCGATCAGCAGCGCGGCAGGAACGTGCAGCACGACCCATAGAGCCGTGAGGGCGCTGTCCCCACCGAGGGCCTTCATGTGCAGGCGGGCGGCGATGCCGGACTTGGGCTGCCTGCTCACGGCGTACCGTCCTCGTCCGGGGCGAACCCGCCGGGCGGTCTGGCCGCCTCGTCGAGGAAGAGCCCGTCCTCGGCATCGTCCGTGCACGGCGCGAGATGGTCCCGCATGGCCGGCCACGGGTCCCCGCCGCCCTCCGGGCACAGGTGGTACACGTTGGCGCCGGTGTCCTCGGGCAAGGCCACCACGACACCCGTGCGGCGGACCGCGGAGTCGTGTGCGAGGTCGCCGCGCAGTGGAGTCCACGTCGGCTGGCGGTCGGGTAACTCCGCTGTAGGGAGCGCCTGTTGGGGTGTGCGACTTCCCGTCATGCAACTGACGGTAGGGGCCCGGTTACCGTTGAATATGAATCAGGGGAATACTGCCTGGTCATCGAGGTGAAAACGGCTGGACATGCCCCTCAGCTTCTCGCGCGTGGCGACGCGTTCGGCGTAGACGATCTTGCGGAGGGTGGCGCGGGCGATGGGGTGGTTGCGTACGAGCTGCGGCGCGATGCGCTCAGCCTCCTCCAGCTCCGCAAGCGCCCGGTCCCGGTTGCCGTCCCACAGCCATGCCCGCGCCAGGTCCATGTGGTGGTGGCCACGGCGGGACTTGGGCAGCGGCGCCAAGTGGCCGGGGTCCGCACGCCGGTTGAGGTCAAGTGCCTTCGTGTGGTCGCCCGCTTCGAGCGCGACGCTGACCCGGTGGATCTGGACGTTGCCGGTAGAGAAGGTCAGCGAGTGCCGGTCGTAGACGGGCGGGCCGGCCAGCGCGTCCATCCGGTCGCTGGCCGCGCGGGCGTGCCCCAGGCGGTCCTCGGCTTCGCTCGTGTTGCCGCCGCGGGCGCAGGAGACCGCGGCCCGCAGCTGGAGGGTGCCCCACACGCGCAGCGCCAGTGCGTCGCCGCGGTCGTACTCGCGTTGCACGCTGCGCAGCGCCTTGTCGGACAGGGCGATCGAGTCCTGCCAGTCGGCTGTCGCCCACATGTCCCACACCCGCATCCAGTCGGCCACGGCGGGCATGAGCGGGTCGCCGGACAGGTGCGCGGACCACGCCGCGCGCTCGCAGGCCATGGCGATGAGCTCGGGGTGACCGAGGGCGTGGGCCGCGGTGTGGGCGAACTTGCAGCAGACGGCGTACACCGCGAACGCCTCCTCGCGCTCGTGCCCTGAGGAGACCTCGGCCAGGGCCCGTGCCTCGCGGAACAGGTCGGGCAGGGCCTTGAGGATCGCGATGTTCGCCGCGGCGTCGCGCAGGCGGTGCAGCCGGGTCATGTCCTGCCACAGTTCGTCGGAGGAGCGCGGGTCGCCGTCGAAGATCGGGGTGAGGTCGTAGCGGCGCAGCTCGCGCACGATAGATGCCGCCGCGGCCTGCCACTGGTTCTCGCCGATCGTTCCGACGTATGGCCGCTCCAGCAGCAAGTTGGGGTGGCAGTGCAGCGCGGCCGCGATCTGGTTGATCAGGCCGGCGCTGTCGAGTTCGATCTTGCCTGCCTCGACCTTGGAGACCCAGCCCTGGGTCTTGCCGACCGCCGCAGCGAGGTCGGCCTGCGTCATGCCGAGATTGAGCCTCTGCCGCTTGATCCTGCGGCCGATCGCCTCCTGCTCCTCGATCTCGTACGGCATCCTCGACCCCAACCCTCCTGGAACTCCGTCTCTACCGGAACGGTACCCGCGCTGCCGCCATCCACGGGGGCCAATGCCTCCACCAGGGAGTCCGGTCCACAGCCCGATTGTCAGTGCCGTAGGCGACCATGACGGGCATGACGACGGAACCCGACCGCACCGCAGAGCGGCAGATACCCACCTGGGCCTTCACCGTCGGGCCCGGCTGGGCCGCCCTGCTCAACCAACTCCACCACGATCTGACCGATCTCGACCCCAGCTACAGGGTCGAAGAGTTCGCCACGAAGCTCGGCGGCCTCCGCATCACCGTTGCCGATCGCTTCGTGGACGGTGAGTTCGACGGCGAGTTCGCCGACCGAACCGCCGCGCTCACCGACGTCGCCACGATCACTTCCGAACACACCTGCGAGGACTGCGGCGCTCCGGGCCGCATCCGCTTCCGCGGCGAGGGCGCCTTCACATGGATGCGCTGCCTGTGCGACGGCTGCCGCACCCGGCCGCAGGCCGTCGCCACACCGACCGGAAGCCGTCCAGCAACCTGACCGGCCGCCACGAAACGCTCGGGTCGTCGCCGTCCCGAGCGTCAGCGGCTGGCCGGATCAGACCGTCGGGGATGCCCGTTCATGACGCCCTGTCAGTGCCGCATGCTGTCATACCTCGTGCGGATGCCGCGTCCGCGACGGGAGGGGGATCACCCATGGAGCAACGCGTCCGCACCCGAGCCCGGGAACGGGCACCGCGCCGCGCAGGAGCATCGGGAACAGGCAGACGCCTTGGACTGCGGTGGCCGTCCCTTCGTCACCCGCGCGACTGGCTGAGCGATCTCCGCGCCTGCTCCATGCGCCGGGCCCGCATGGTTCGCCAGAGCCGGGTGAAGCAGCGCGGGACGGTCGATCGCGTGCGGCACGTCCGGATGGTGGTGTGGCGGGCGGTGTACCGCAGCTCGGGGTGGTGCCTGGTCTCGCTGACGGTGTGTGTGCTCGGTCTGCTCGCCGGCCGGTGGACTGGCTGGTGGCCCTCCCCGTACCCGGCGGCGGTCGACCTCGTCGGCGTGCCCATCCTCCTCACGTACGCCGTGTGGATGCAGCAGCGTGTCGACCGCGACAAGTGGAACGCCGCCCACAAAGACAGCCCTCGGCTGGAGATGTCGCTTGAGGACCTCGACGGGCTGGACCACGAGGAGTTCGAGTTCGCCGTACGGGATCTGCTGCGGCGCGACGATCTCGCGGCGGAGCGCGTCGGCGGGGCCAACGACGACGGCTGCGACGTCCGTGCCGTCGACCTCGACCGCCGCGTATGGGCGGTGCAGTGCAAACACCGGCGCGACGGGATTCGCGGCGACGCGGTCGATGTCCGCGTCGTCCGGGAGCTGAAGGGCACGGCCAGTGAGGTACACAAGGCCACCTTCGCCCTGGTCGTGACCAACGGAAAGTTCACCAACAAGGCTGTTCCCCAGGCCCGGACGCTCGGCGTCCACCTCATCGGCCGGGACCTGCTCGGCCAGTGGGCCTCCGGCACTCCGCTGTGGGAGCTGCTGGAGCCTGTTCCGGCGCCGCTGCGTCACCCCGCGGACGGGCGCCGCGTGGCCGCGTAGGCGGAACCGCTGCCGGGCCGGGTCTCAGTACGAGGTCTCTCCGGTGACCGCAGCGACCATGATCGTCGCGGCCCAGCTCATGGGGCGCTCGGCTTCGTCGAGTGCGGCGCGCTGGTCGTCGGCGAGCTGCTCGCGCTCCCATTCCTTCACCGTCTCCCGCCAGATCCGGTCCCGTGCTTCGTCGGCCGGCAGTCCACTGCGCGAGGTGTACTCCTCAATTCGGGCGGCATCGAGGACCGGTGGCGTGTGTTCCCAGGCGTTCAGGATGCGCTCCGCGTACGGCAACAGCCCTTGTCCGGCCTCCACATAGGCTGCGGCCAGGCGCCGCATCGGCGAACGCCGCAGCCGGAAGCGCAGCAGGGAGGCGGGCAGCAGCCGGGACTGGACCGCGCGGACCAGCCGGGCGTGCATCGTGAGGTGATGCACCAGGCTCCGGTCGAACGGGTGCTCCTCGGGCGGCAGCCCGTTCACGGCCGGGGCGAAGCTGCTGTTCCAGGTGTTCACCGAACGCGAGGAACGACGCGCGATCGCCATCGCCTCGAACGCCCCGTTCTCGGAGTGGAAGCAGACGTTCACCGATCCTCGGCTCTGCGCGGCGATCGTGGACCGGGTGACCTTCAACGCGCACATCGTCGAGACCGGCACCGACAGCTTCCGCTTCAAGAAGACCCAGGAGAAGCACCGCAAGTCTTGAAAAGGGGTGTCTGAGCCCCGCATGACAAGTTGCGCGGGGCTTCAGTCTCGCCGCACGACGTCCGCGAGCGTCTCGCGCCGGGCAGCATGATGCAGCAGACCCATCCCCCCGAGCGATCGACTTCAGGGCAGAATGACGGGCCCATGGACATGCATCCCCTCCGGATCACCGCTCACGGCCTGTTGCTTCGGGAATGGACGAGCGACGACCTCGCCGTTCTGCAAGAGCTGTTCGACGACCCCGACGTCGCCTATCGGACGCCCTTAGAGTCACCGTTCGACCAGGCCGCCGCACGGCGCTACTTGCACAGCGCGCACCAAGCGCGGCATGGACACAAGCGCATCCACCTGGCCATCACGACCGACGGGCAACAGGCCATGGGAGAAGTCCTGCTCAACCTGACCACTGGCGGCATCGGCTATATCGTGGGCGCCTCCCACCGAGGCCAGAGCCTCGCAGCGCGAGCACTTCGAACCATGACCGAGTACGCGCACCACACCACGGGCCTGACCCGGGTGATCCTCGAGATCGAGCCCGACAACCACCCCAGCATCGCCGTCGCCCGATCCGCAGGCTTCCGCCTCACCGACGTCAAACCCGAGACAGTCACCGACAAGGGACGGACCTACGACTTGCTCACCTGGGAACATCCGGCTCCAGCTACCCGAGGTTAAGCAAGCTGACCCGACCTGCTTCAAGAACCGAGGCCGGCGCCCCATGCGGGGCGCCGGCCTCGGCCCGGTTGGGCCCGAACCGTTCTCCGCCGGTCGCGCCAATGCCCGCCCTCGTCGTCCACCGCGGATCGGAGAATCCAGCGGTCCCGGATCGAACACGGGTCGAGATCCGCGGTGTTGTCGACGCGCCTGTCGGGGGCCCGCCGCCCGTCGGATCCGATGCGTTTCACGCTACCGCCTCAGCCCCCTCCCCCGGACAGGGAACCCACTCGTTCGGGGTGGGGCCAAAACAACTTGTCGGAGCGAGGTTGACGGCCCTCACCAGCCCCCGTCTCAACCCCCAGTGGGGCCAACTTCAATGTCGGAGTGGGGCCAAAAGAACCTGTCACAAACAATGTGAGCCGTCTCACCTGGGATTCTTCGCGGCACCTATTGATAAAGAGCGTGATGTGAAGCCAGCGGGCCTCCACGCAGGTGATCGAAAACTCCCGCAAGACCGCCCGTCCCCGGGTGTAGGTTCGCAATTGGAATGTCCCGTTCCGTCGTGACTACCTGCGTGTTCTCGCGTTGTCTCATTCGGATAGCCCGGCATTCTGTCTCACGATCTTGGCCCTTCGGGTCCGTTGACGCTGTGGCGGGCTACGCGGTGCCGCCGGGCAGCTCAGCTAGATACGACTCCAGGGTCGGGAACTCGTCCACTTGAGCCGGGTAGCCACAGCCGGTACGCGGAAGCGGCTGCCCCTTCCGTTCTCCGTACTGGTAGAAGCCCTTTGCGTACTCGTCCCGGGCGTGCTCGACCTTGGCTGCGAATTCGAGGGGGCCGGCCCAGGTCATGCGGATCGGCTCAGGCATCGTGGTCACCAAGACGGGACGTCCGTCGCGCTCGGCAAGGACGGTTACGGGCTCCTCGGGCAGCTGCACGAAGACCACGATTGCGTTGCCTCCGCGCGTGGACGCGGCCTTCAACAAGCCCTCGGCAGTCTTGAGAGGGTCTTTCGGCTGGTAGCGGATCCACCCGTAAGGCTCGCTGGAGGTCTTGATCTGGGTCACCAGGACCTGGTCGGCCGTCGCGAAGACGAGGTCGAAGTGCCGGGTTCGCGCGCCGACCCTGCCCTCGATGAGCTTCCAACCGCTGGCCTCCATGTACAGCTGCACAAGGCCTTCGCCGGCATCTCCCGTGCTCAAATCCGTTGTCCCTGTCTGTTGATGGTGTCCTGGTGTTCCGGTTCGACGGCTACGCGGGGAGGCTTCCGAGCGGAATCATCGCCAGGGTGTCCCAAGTGACGGTCTTCTCGGCGTCGTTGGCGACGACGTCGACCAGCGCGACGGTGTCGACACGGAGGGGCGCGTGACGGGGGCGTACGCGGCGTACGCGGCGGTGGATCTGGTGGTAATGGTCCAGGTCCACTTCGGCAGTGGCGTACGACTCCGTCAGGTGTAACAACGGCTAACACAATGAGCTGATCTGTCGGTGGGTGATGAGGCAGCAGGCGAGTTTGAGGAAGACTTCATGGATGTCTGCTCGTCGTTCCCAGCGGATGCGGAGGCGTTTGAAGCCGTGGAGCCAGGCGAAACTGCGCTCGACGACCCAGCGGTAGGCGCCCAGCCCGGTGCCGTGGAGGGTGCCGCGGCGGGCGATGGCCGGCACGATGCGGCGCTCTCGGACCTGGTCGCGGTAGATGTCGTGGTCGTACCCACGATCGGCGAAGAGTGAGTCCGGCTTGCGTCGCGGGTGCCCGACCCGGCCCCTGATGGGTGGGATGGCATCGATCAGCGGCATGAGCTGGGTGACGTCGTTGCGGTTGCCGCCCGTGAGGGTCACGGCGAGCGGTGTGCCGTGTCCGTCGGTGATCAGGTGGTGTTTCGATCCGGTTCGGCCACGATCGACCGGACTCGGTCCCGTCTGGCTCCCCCTTTTACGGCTCGCACGTGGCTGGAGTCGACCACCGCACGCGACCAGTCGAGACGGGCCGCCGCGTTGAGCTCGGCAAGCAGCACCTCGTGCAGCTGCTGCCAGACGCCGGCCTCGTTCCAGTCCCGAAGCCGCCGCCAGCAGGTCATGCCCGAGCCAAAGCCCAACTCCTTGGGCAGGAACTCCCATTGGATACCCGTGTGCAGCACGAAGAGGATGCCGCACAACACCTGTCGATCCGGCAGCGGCCTCCGTCCCGGGTGTCGAAACCGGCGCTCCTTGCGTGGCAGCAGCGGCTCTATCCGCTCCCACAGGTCATCCGACACGATCCACGGCGAAGTTCCCATGCCCGAACAACGCTGAACTTCTGACGCGGACACGGTCAACAGGACCGATCCACCTCATTGTGTTAGCCGTTGTACTCGGTGGCTCCGGAGCCGAATACGACCTCGAAGGCTCGGGTCGCGGCCGTTCGCAGTTCGTTCAGCGGCTCGTCGGGTCCAAGATCGAAAATGAGACCAGTACCGTACGCGAGGGTGCTGCCCACGGTGATGGTGAAGGGGGCGACGGTCTTCATCTGCCGGGTCAGTTCGGTGGCAAGGGCCTGCCGCTCGGCCTCCTGGATCTCCGCGGCGGGCTGTGAGCTCAGCTGATAGATCGTGATGTGGAGCCACTCGTCGCCGACGTGGGTGAGCGGGTCGCCCTTGGTCGCGGCGCGGACACCGTGGACAAGTTCGGCGAGTTCCGGGTTACGTCCGAGGGCTACGGGGACATAGACGTGAAGGAGGGAGGGGGCTGTCCCCTCTTTCCAGGGTTCTGTGCCCCACTGGAACGTGAAGGACTTCATGGTCATTCAACGTATAGACACGTGGGGCGAAGTGCACGAAGAACAGGGCAAGTTGGAGCCGCTCTGCCATGTGAGGGGATCTGCCGCTCTGCTTCGGTGCCGCCGCTCGTCGTCCGTCTGCTCATGGTGCCCACCATGCCGCACGCCACTGACAGCGCCTTCGCCGTGAGCTGTGGCTCTGGAAATCTGACCTGGGGTGGGTGCGCTTGGGCCGTCGTGGAGGCAGTGCCGGCGGCGGGCTCCTGGGGAACCTGCGGGATCTTGGCCCCTGGAAGTGGTCCCACTCGCTAGCGTGGACGGGTGCTGGAGGGAGGCCAATTTGATGACGACGCTGGTCGTGGGGTTTCGGCTGGGCAATGACACAACCAGTCGTCAAGTGACGGCGCTGGTGACCGAGTCAGGTGTTCTGCACCGTGCTCAAGGTCTCTACGGGAAGCTCCCCCGGGTTTCCCGGCCGGAACCTTCCCACGCCCTGACCACCCCGAATCCGGCCTTCCAAGGTGAACACCCCCTGGCCCGCCCCATCGCCAGCCTGCGAGAACACCATGCGCGATACAAGGCCAAGGGTTACATCCGCGCCCTGATCCCACCAGCTTCCGTGCGCCTTGACATCGAGGAACACCCCCTCCTGCCCGTAACTCCCCACCGCGAGCTACTGCAGGCTTTTGTCGGGGCGGCCCCGAACACGCCGCAGCCGCTCGACGTTGCTATCAAGGCATTCCGTGCGACTCTCGGGCTGCCCACCCGGCCCGCGAACGTCTCCTGGGCTCCCCGTGAGCAGCACCTCCCGCCACGCGTCGATGCCATGCTCCGCGCCCTTTCCCACGGATCGGCCATCAGCTCCCCGCAACGTCTGCCGGTCGGCTGGACCGTCACAGGTGATGGAGTGAGGCTGCACGTCGGCAGGACCGGCGAGACCATCGACCGGCAAGCGGTGATCGAACTTCAGGCGGCACTCAGCGCGTGGCTTCGCTTCACAGGAAAGCCTGAAGAGACTACCGGCTGAGCGGAATCCCCTACGCGGGCAGAGAGCTCTTCAGGCCGTGGAGAGGATTTCCGGATCTGGAGGTCAAGGCTGTGCGGGCGGGGCAGCCTGCCCATAGACGCGGAGACGTTCGAGCAGCTCAGGCACTTTGTCGCCCTGACGCCGGTAGAACGGCCGCTCCGGGGACCCGGACATCGTGTAGTCGACCATCATGGTGGCGAGGAACGCCGAGACCCGAGCTGGCGGAGGCAGCAGCCCTGCGCCCATCCACTGCCGGCCATCACCAGGCCGAGGTTCGGCGGGGATGTACTGCGTGTGGACACGCCAGCCCGAGACCGAATTCCACCACAGACCGAGTTCTTCCAGGTCAGGGCCGTAGTGGCGGGTGGTGAAGCCATCGGGGATGTCGATCGAGCCGTCCGCCTCGCCATCGAAGTCGTCGGGCGAGGGATCCGGAGGGATGCTCGACCCGGCGGCGGGTACCCCGTCCGCGACCAACTGGGCCACCACGGCAGCGAGATACGGCTCAGCAGCAGCTGCCACGATCTCGTGGATGGCCGCTTCACTGCTCGCCACGGGGTGACTCCAGGTAGCGGTTCGACTCGATCAGAAAGAGGTGCCCTTTGTCGCCGTATAGGGCAGCCAGCAGCAGCGCGACGACCGCCGCGTCGCTGGGCTTGCGCTCCAGGCCCGAGACGCTGTCCGGGAGGAAGAGCCATTCCTGAAGGTCTTGGGTGGCCTGCCCCCAGGGACTGGTGTCCCGGTCGTGGAAGGCGATCGTGCCCAGGGCCGCGAACACCTGCTCGTGCCCGACCTCGATCATCTCCGGCATGAGCGGGGCGCTGAGCCGGACCGACCACTTGTCGGGCTCGCCCAAATCGGCACCCTCGCCGGCCTTGAAGCGTTCCTTCCATTGTTCGTGGAGATCGTAGGTGGCGAACTCCTGGCCGTCGTCGAGGAACGGCATCAAGGGCAATGCCTGCTCGACCAGCTTGCTGGTGACGGCTGCGTCGACGAACACGCGGGTGTCTCCCTTCCGGCCGCCCACCGCGGTGCGGCCCATCAGTAGCGATCATCCAGGAACGCGCTGTCCGAGGGAACGGGGCCGGGCATACCCGTGCTCTCCGACGCCCTTGGCCCCCCCTCGGGCGTGCAGACCATGGTGGCGTGGGGGTGTGACAACGGGCGGTGATCAGGGTAGGGCTGACATACTGCGGCGCCTGCTTTCCCGCGGTTGGTTCGGGGGAAAGCAGGCGCCGTACATGCAGTTGGCGCTGGTCAGAGCTCTCCGGCGATCACACCTTGCCGGAAGGCTGCCCATTCGGTGGCCGTGTAGCGCAAGGGCTCACCCTCGGGGTGCTTGGAGTCGCGCACGGCCCGGGCGCCGCCGGGCAGGACGGCGATCTCCACGCAGTCGTTCTCCCCGCCGCTGAAGGACGACTTGGTCCAGTCGGCGTCGGAGAGGTCGAGGGCGTACAGCTCGGCCTTGTCGTGGTTCACGTACGAGTTCCTTCTTCCATTCTGCGGGTGATCAGTGCCAGCGAGTCGTCACTCGACAGCGCCGAGGCGACGACCCGCTCGAAGGCGTCGGCGTAGATCTGAACCTCGTCGACCGCCTCAACGTAGGACGCGCCGATGAGGTTCTCCAACAGCACCACGTCAGGCATGGGGCCGGGAAAGCCGACGAGACTGAAGCCACCGGTGGTGCCCGGATGCGGGCTGGCGTCCAACGGCATGACCTGGAGCGTGATGTTGGGCAGCTCGGCGACGTCGACCAGGCGCCGCAGCTGGTCGGACATGAGGGTGGGCCGGGTGGCGAACCGCTGGTGCAGGACGCTCTCGTGGATGATCGCCCACAGCTTCAGGGGACCCTCGGGGCGGGAGAGGACGGCCTGGCGGGCCATGCGGACCTCCGCGAGCGCGGTGACTTCCCCCGGGGTGCGGGTGGTCGCGTTGACCGCGATCGTCTCGCGGGCGTAGGCGGCGCTCTGCAGCAGGCCGGGGATGAGCTGGGGCGACCAGATCCGGATGTTCTCGGCATCGGACTCCAGCGAGATGTAGTCCGCGTACGCGGGGGCGACGACCCCGCTGTACGTCTGCCACCAGCCCTTCTGTCCGGCGTGGCGGGCCAGGCCCTCCAGCGCGGTGAACACCTCCGCGTCCTTCTCCAGCTCCATCCCGTACGCCTTCAAGACGTGGGTGACCTCGGCGGGGCGGATGTGGGCCTTGGCGGTCTCGATCCGCGAGAGCTTCGGGGAGGTCCAGGCGTTGCCGTCGCCGCCGACCTCCTTGTCGAGGCGGGCCAGCAGTTCGGCGGCCTCGTCGAGAGTGAGTCCCTTCCCATCGGGGCCGGCCTGGCTGCGGAAGCGACGCAGGGCCTCACCGAGGCGCCGGCGCCGCACGGTCGGTACTGGTCGCACATTCGGCATATGCGGAGTGTTTCACCACCGCACCTCTCAAGTCGATAGAACAACAGAACAGTCCTGCGAACTTCGGTGTCAATATTGCGAGTTGTGGGCCAAGTGCGTCATGCTCTCACTCAAGGGCGCGTCACTGACGGCCGGTTGCCGAGTACGTGGCGTTAGCGACATTGCGATGCGCGGCCGTGCGCCGTGCCACGGAGGAAGCCATGACGCTCATGGCGGAGACGGTGACGGAGGCCGCCCCCGGGTTCTACTTGATGACCACGGACCACGGTTTTGCGGTGCACATAAGCGCATCTGCCGACCATCTGCACCTGGTGCGGGAGCTGGCGGGCAAGACCCTTGCCGAGGCTGGCGTCGACAGTGCGACCGCGGAGAACGTGCAGCTCGTCGCCTCCGAGCTGGTCGGCAACGCGGCGCGGGCCTGCGGCGACCTGGTCCCGCTGGTCGTCGAGGTTGAGACGGACGCCGTAGAGGGCGGGGTGTGGGTCAGAGTCCATGACCCCGACCTCGTCCAGATGCCGGAGCGATCCGGGGTGGCGATGGACGATCCCACGGCCGTGTCCGGCCGGGGTCTTTCGCTGATCGACTTCCTCGCCCCGGGCTGGGACGTAGCCCTCACCCCGATCGGCAAGCAGGTCCGCGCCCGCCTCCCGTACGCGGACGGATGATCGACGCTGCTCTTCCGGCTCGTACGGCGCTCGCCCCGTGATCGGGCGCCGACGGGCCGGTGCCGCACCACCGTTTCCGGCGCCTCGGGACACGCGTGCGGCGGGCGCCGCCCACCCCTCCTCCTTGACGGGCGGTGCCGTACGCGGTCCGGCCGCTGCCGCACCCGATGCCGGCGGCCGGACCGCCCCTCATTGATGAGCAACCGCACCACGGCGCCGCCTTCAGCCCCAACCGTGCCTAACCTGGAGGTCCTTGATGTCGCTCGCCACCACCCGCGTGAACGGCGTCGACGCCGTGATCGTCCGCCCGGGCCGCCCGCTGGCCGGCACCGTCTCCGTGGACGGCTCGAAGAACGCGGCCCTGCCGCTGCTGGCCGCCGCCGCGGTGCTGGGCCGCTCCGTACAACTGTCCGGCATCCCCTCCAGTGCGGACGTCCAGCTCATGCTCGGCCTGCTGCAGCTCTCCGGCTACCGCGTCGACCGTCCCGTCACCGCCCCAGGTGACGTGATCGTGCGGCCCGGATCCGGCGGCGCCGAGGTGCCCGAGTTAGCTGATGCCGCGCGGATCAGGGCCTCCTACTATCTGGTGGCGCCGCTACTGGCCGCGTGCGGGGAGGCCCGCCTGCCCTGGCCGGGCGGCTGCCAGGTCGGCGATCGCGGCATGAACCTCCACTTCAAGGTCTACGAAGCGTTCGGCGACGCCGTGCGGTGCGACGACACCGGATACCGCGTGACGGCTGGGACCGGGCACGACACGGTCCGCCTCACGCTGCCGTTCCGCTCACGCGGCACCAGCATCGCCGCGATTCTCCGCGCGGTCGCTGGGGGCAGCCGCCTGGAGCTGGGCAACCCGAACCTCGCTCCGGAGACCATTGCCGTGCTCGCCGCACTGCGCGCCGCCGGGTGGGATGCCCACGCGAGCGAGGAGAAGATTGCGCTGACGCCGCCGCCCGGCATCCCCGCGGGCACCGTCTCCTTCAGGGTGCCCGGCGACAAGATCGAGGCGGGCACCCTGGCCTGCGCGATCGCGGCGACCGGCGGCGAGGGCCGCATCGAGGGCGTCCATGGACCCGACCTGAAGCCCTTCGTTGAACTGCTGGACTGGCTCGGCATCCCCGCCACCCTCACCCCCGACGCCCTCACCGTCCACCGGCCCGGCGAGACCAGCGGCCGGCCGCTGCGGGCGATCGCCTCCCTGGAGCCGGACGGCCTGGACGCCGACTTCGAGCCGCCGCTGATGGCCCTGGCCCTCACGCTGCCCGGCCTGCACCTGTTCGGCGACGACATCAACCCCGGCCGCCACGGCAACCTGCTGCCTCAACTCGCCCGCCTCGGCGCCGAGATCGAGGAGATCACCAGCACGCTGTGCCGCCTCAAGGGAGCACAGCGGCTCACCGGCGCCCCGGCGACGGCGACCGACATCCGTACCGGATCGGCCCTGCTGATCGCCGCGCTGAACGCCCGCGGCACCACCACCGTGTCCGGCCTGGACCAGCTGCGACGCGGACATGCCGACCTGCCCGCCAAGCTCCGCCACCTCGGCGCCGACATCACCGAGGCACCGTGATGGCCACCCGGACACTGCAGCGGATCATCGCGACGACCGACGTCCACTCCGCCCTCGACACCGCCACCACCGGCATGCTCGCCCACCTGCACTCCCTCAAGGCCACCTCGCTCATCGCGGACTGCGGCGACTTCTTCGAGGGCACCGGCTACTACCACCTCGGCAAGGGCCAGCTGGAGCGCGAGGTCCTGCGCGACCTGTACGACGTCCTCGCCCCGGACAACCACGGCTGGCTCCACTACTTCGAGCCCGCGCTGCACGCGATGACCGTGTGCGCGAACACCGTGCACGAAGCCGACGGCAGCCCGCTGTTCAACAGGCTCCGCATCGTGCGCATCAAGGGTCGCCGGGTCGCCGTCACCGCCGTTATCGGCCCCCAGGCGTTCAACAGCATCCCCGCCCACCAGCGGGCCGGCCACCGGGTCACCGACCCGGCCCGCGCGCTGCGCGAGCTGATGCTCGAACACCACCACCGCACAGACGCCTGGATCGTGCTCTCACACTCCGGGTTCACCGAGGACCTGAAACTGGCCGCCGCCTGCCCGTTCACTGACGTCATCTTCGCCGGGCACTGCCACAGCGACATCTACGGCCCCATCAACGTCGGCGACACCCTCGTCCTCAAGGGCGCCGAGCTGGGCGCCGGATACGCGACGGCCGAGGCGATCCCCGGCGGCTGGGGCGCCCGCACCACGCGCTTCCCCCGCACCAACCACATGCCCGAGCACCTCGCCGTCCTGGCGGAGAAGATCGCCTTCACCGGCCGGACCCTCTCGGCGGTCCTCGGCACGGTCAACGAGCCCTACCGGGGCACCCTCCTGGACCGGGGCCTCCTCCTACGTGAGATCACCCAGCGGCTGAACACCGGACTCGGCGCGGATGCCGTCCTGCTCAACGAGACGGTCCTTCGCCCCATCCAGCTCGGCGACCGCCTCACCCTCGCCGACCTGCTGGCCATCGAGCCCTTCGACAACCAGCTCGTCCACGCCCACCTGCCCGACCGGCACCGCGGCCACCTCGACGGGCTGCTGGCTAAACTCACCGAACAAGCCGGGCCTTTGGTGCTCGCCCCAAGGCCGTTGCCGGACAGTACCAAGACGGTGCTGACCACCGACTACCTCGCCAACACCTTCTTGGGCGGCCGAACCCACCAGGCCGGGCTCCGTCTCGGCCAGGCCGTCCGCCGCGTCATCGCCACTCCACTGCCCCAGACCCCGCAGGAGGCTGAACGATGATCCTCACCGGTCCCGAAATCAGCACGGCCGCCCACGACGGGCGCTTACGGATCACGCCCTTCTCGCTGGACCAGGTCAACCCCAACAGCTACAACGTCCGCCTCGGGCCCACCCCTCCGACACCTTCGTCCCGCTGCTGTTCGGACGCTCCTCGGTCGGTCGGCTCGGCCTGTTCGTCGAGATCACCGCCCCGATCGGCGACATCGGATTCCACGGCCAGTGGACCCTGATGCTCTCGCCGATCCGCCCCTTGCGGGTGTACGCCGGAATGAAGATCGGGCAGATCATGTTCTTCGTCTCCAGCGGAGACATTGACCTCTACGCGGGCAAATACCAGGCAGCGCGTGGCCCGCAGCCCTCCGCCTACTGGCGCGACGCCGCCCGGATCCGGGCAGTGGCCTCGTGATCCTCACCGGCCCCGCGATCGCCGCGGCCGTCGCCGCGGGCGACATCACGATAGACCCCTTCGACCCGGACCGTCTCTCCCCGAACGCCTACGACTGGCGGCTCGGCCACACCCTGCGCATCTGCGGCGGCGACCTGGACGCCGCCACCCCCACCGACTTCACCGAACGCGCCCTGACCGCCGACGGGTTCGTGCTGATACCCGGTGTCCTGTATCTCGGCGTCACCCTGGAGAGGACCGGCTCGGAACGGTTCGCACAAATGCTAAACGGCGACCGCACCACCGGCTCGATGGGCATCTGGGTGCACGTATCGGCGCCACTCGGCCACCAGGGCCACGCGATTCGCTGGACCCTGGAGATCCGCGCCGCCCGGCCAGTGCGGATCTATCCCGGCATGACCTTCGGAAAGCTCGTCTTCCTCACCGCCTTCGGCGCCGCCGACAGCTACCAGCACCAGAGGGCGAAGTACGCGGCCACGGACGGCATCGACATCTCCCGCCTCTACGAGGAGATCCGCGGAGGCAGTCTGTGAGCCCCCTCGCGAGCCCCCCGCCCGGGCTGCTCACTGCCACGGTTCTCGACCTGCCCGCCGGCAGCCCCGGCGGCAGCGTCGAACTCTTCCTCGACCTCTACACCAGCGAGGCACCCCTCATCCCCGCGCGGGCCTTCATGCTCACCCCCACCGCAGCGCCGCCCCGGCTGCCTACCGGGCTGGAGCTGCTGCCCGTCGCCGGGAAGTGCCTCGAGGGACCCGGCTTCGGCCGGTACGTTGCCGCCCTGCGCCAGGCCCTCGTTGCCGCGATCGACGCCTCCCGCATCGACGTCCTGCACCTGCAGCACCTCGCCTTCGGCGCCACCCCCGCCCTGATCAGAGCCCTGCCCCATCACCCTCGCATCGCCCTGGTCCACGGCACCGACCTCCTGTTCGCCGAGGCCCACCGCGACCAGCTCCAGATCCTGCGCGAGAGCGCGCGGGCCGCCGACACGATCGTCGTCCCCACCGGCGCGATGGCCGACCACCTCTTGCGCCTCGCCCCGCAGCTGGACCGCCGAAAGATCACCCACATCCCCTGGGGCATCCCCGACCAGCTGCTCGCCACCCCGCCCCCGCGGCCACCGCGCACGTCGGCGAGCCATCTGCGACTGCTGTACGCAGGCCGCCTCACCGCCGAGAAGGGCGCCGAGACCCTGATCAAGGCCCTTGCCCCCATCCAGGGCGTGGAACTGTCCATCGCCGCTCCCCGAGCCCAGTTCCACGCCCTCGCGCCCCTGCTGCAGCGAGCCGGGGTACGCGCCCGCTACCTCGGCTGGCTCCGCCGCCCCCAGCTGTGGAAGACGTTCACCGAGCACGACGTCCTCGTCATGCCCTCCACCACCCTGGAGGCCATGGGCCTGGTCGCCCTCGAAGCCCAAGCCTGCGGCCTCCCGGTCCTCTACCAGCCGGTTCCCGGCCTGAACGAAGCCCTCGCCGCATCGGGCCTGGCCACCGACTTCACCCACCCCGCGGCCCTGGCCCGCGACCTCGACCGGCTGCGGACCACCCCCGGCCTGCTGTCGAGCCTGCGGCAGGCGGGGTACGCGAACGCCGCCAGATACCCCCTCTCAGTGACTGCGGCGGACCTCGCCGAACTCGGCCGCCAGCTCACCTTGAACCCGCCCTCACCGGCCCCACAAGGACACCGCTAGACCGCTAGATGCCTGGTCACAGCGTTGGACCTAGCGACGCCCAGGGCCGCTAGGTCCAGCACCTCCGCCAGCGGCCGTGCCGCGGCACGAACGCCGTCGTACGACGCGCCACTGCACGGACCGCACCTCCCGTGTCACTACGCTGACCGGCGGGAGCTGGACGGCGAACAGGTATGGAGACCATGACGTACGCGATCGACCGCATCGAAGCCCTGCTCGACGAAGGGGTCCGCAACAAGGTCTACCCCGGCACTGTGTGGGCCGTCGGCGACAGCGCCGCCGTCGCGCCTCGGGCACCACCGGAGTCCTCGATCCCGACGAGCCAGGCGTGAAGATGCGGCCGGCCACCATCGTCGACGCCGCCAGCCTCACCAAGATCCTCGCTGTCTGGTCGTCCATCGGCGCGCTCTGGGAGGACAGCGTCCTCGACCTCGACGCGCCACTCGGCACCTTCTGGGACGAGGTCGCAGGCCGGCCGCTCGGCGCGGTGACCGCCCGCCAGCTGCTCACCCACACCGCCGGCGTCCCGCTGCGCGCCCAGCTGAAGAACCTGTACGGCACGAGCGAGGATGCTATCCGCCGCGGCGTCCTGCACGAAACCCTGCACCGCCCGCCCGCCCGGCGAGGCCGTGGAGTACACCGACCGGGCCGCCCTGATCCTCGGTTTCCTCGCCGAATTCCTCTCGGGCCAGCCCCTGGACCAGCTGGCCGGTGCCCGCACCTGGAATCCGCTGGGCATGAGTTCCACCCAGTTCGGACCGCTGTCGACTGACCTCGCGGCCCGATGCGCACCGACCGAGCTCGACCAGGACACCGACACCCACCTCAAAGGCATCGCCCACGACTTCTCCGCCCGTCTGCTCGGCGGGGTGTGCGGCATCGCCGGCGTCTTCACCGTCCTCGACGACCTCACCGCGTTCCTGCGCTACATGCTCGACCCCGCCACGGCCGCAGCCCCAGCTGGCTTCGGTGCCGACTGGACCGCCACCTCGCTGACGATCCAGACCGGCGAACTCCAGCCGGAGCGCGGCCTGTTCTGGCACCCGGCCCCCGGCACCACCGACGAGCAGGATGTGTGGGTGCACTACGGGTTCACCGGCACCGGCATGTGGATCTCCCCCGACCAAGGGCGGTGGGCGGTACTGCTGACCAACAAGCTCTACTACACGCGCGACCGCCAGCCCCTCACCGACGTCCGCAACGCCTTCCGCCAACTCGCCTTTTCGTAGCAACGGTCAGGGATCCACGCGGGACACGGGTGGCGGTTCATCCGCCACCTCTTTGATCGAGCCCGGACGCTGGGGTCTTCGGCTTGTGCCGCGGCCCGTGGAGATCACCGAGCTGGTCGGCGTACGGCTGCGCGGCGGCCACGACCTTCTTGCCCAGGTCGGTGAGTTGCATCGCATATTTGACTCCGCCGCGGACCAGGAGCTGGCCGTCCAGGTCCCGTTCCAGCTTGCGGATCTGCAGGGTCACCGTGCCCGGATCAAGGTCCGCGTCGCGGGCGAACCCCGTCAGTGTGGGGTAGCGGGCGGCTTCGAGGAGGCGGCGCAGACGCCGCTGTCCGCCCTTGGTTCCTGCCGCCGGCCGCAGCAAAGCAGGGAGGCCAGCCAGCTCGCCGCCGCAGCGGGGGTTGTCCGGGGCCTTCGCCGGCGATTCGTCTGCACGGGAGGTTGCGCAGCTTGAGCCGTAATGGCGGGCAGTCCGAGTTGTCAGGGCCAGGGGCAGGGCGGCGGCAAGGACCTTGTGGCCGAGCTCGGTGGGCTCCATCGGCCGGTTCTTCGTGGGCCGCACCAGTAGCGGGCCGCCGATCTCCTCCTCCAGACGCAGCAGATGGTTGGTGACGCTCTGCGTGGGAAGACCGCGTGCCGCGCACGCCTCGGACTGGGAGCCGAATCCGGCGACCTGGAGGAACGTATGGAGCCGGCGCAGCTGGTAGTTGTTGCCGAGCACCGGGCGCAAGAGCGCAGGGATCGTCTCGACGTCGAGGTCGGGGCGGCTGAGGTGCCGGTTGTTCTGCCGGGGGATGTTGTGGTGCTTGGCCCAGCGCGACACGGTGGCCGCCGTGACGCCCGGCTCTTTGCCGATGTCCTTGAAGGACCGGTTCTGCTCGACGTACTGCTCGTGAAGCCAGGTGCGGTCGAGCAGTTCTGCAGGTGAAGGCGGCGAAGCCCTCGGTTCGCCCCGTGGGTAAGAGGGTTCAGCCAAAGCGGAAGCCAAAGCGGAAGCGCTGATCAGGTCGGGGCAGGCGGGTGCGGGCAGGTTGCGCGACCGGTGGGTCCGTGTCGACGTGGCCGTCCTGCACAGGGCCCGCCGCCGCCGCCGACGCGGTCGCGGCGGCGCTGACCGGCCAGGTAGAAGTGGACGGTGAGGTGATCGCGGTAGAGCCAGCTGGGCGGCTGTCCACGCTGCGCACCGTGCTCACCAGCCCGGTCCCCGATACGGCACGCTCCAGGGGGCTGGCCGGTGGATCGGAAGTTGGCGGCGGATTCTGGCACACCGCAGCGAGGCAGCGTGGGAGCGGCCCCTTCCCGAAATCCTGTCCCGGCTTCCCGCAGCGGAGCGGGAGCTGATCATCGCGACGGAGTACTTCACCTTCCTTGGCGTGAGGCCGACGGCGGGCGGGGCGGTCCTCCGGCTATCGCGGTGAGCTGCTGCCGAGGAGCTTAGTCATGGCCCGGTTGACTCGGGGGTCGCGTCCGGCAACGTAGGAGGCGCAGGGCAGGTAGCCGGTGCGGTGGTAGAGGGCCAGGGCGGCGGTGTTGCGCCGTCCGGTCTCCAGCATGATCCGCGTCGCACCGCGGCTGGCAGCATGCCGTTCGAGACGTAGGAGGAGGTACCGGCCGATTCCGTGGCCGCGAGCTTCACCGGAGACGTACATGCGTTTGATCTCTGCGGTGTGCTCGTCGAGGAGGCGTACGCCTCCGCACCCGACCGCCTCGTCGCCGACGTGGGTGATGAGGAACAGGCCGGCGGGCGGGTCGAAGTCCGTCTCGGGGGTGGTGTCCGGGTCATCGGCGAAGCCGTACAGGCCGAGCTGTTCGGCGCGGAGGGCTTGGGTCAGGCGGCGGGCGTCCGGGTGGTCGTAGGGCGCGGCGGTCACGGTGGGCGTCAGGCGTATCGCGGCCGGGGCGTCGGAGGCGGTGGGCACGGAGGTCATGTAGCCGATAGTGCCCTGTCGACGGCGGTGAGCGCACGGGCGCCGTCCGGTGCGCGCATGCGGGCGCCTGCGGAGCGGCGGATCCGGCGCAGGAGGTTGCGGCAGCGGATGGACTGCACGTCGGGTACCCGGTCGGCGAGTTGCAGGAGGGTGGCTGCGGTGGCGTCGGGGTCGCGGGCGAGGAGGTGGGCGTGCGCGAGGTGGATGCCGTGCAGGAGGGCGGAGCGGGGGAATCCGCTGGTGGGGCCGTGGTCGGTGAGGGGGGACAGGAGCGTGGTCGCCTCGGCGAGCAGGCGCCTGGTGTGGGCGGGGTTGGTGGCGGCGAGTTCGACGAGGGCGTGGCCGGCCTCGGCGGAGACCTGTTCGGGGGTGAAGTAGTACAGGGAGGGAGGGTCGTCATCGCGGCGGTGTTCCAGGAGGGTCCGGCAGCGGTCGGTGGCGTCCCGGAAGGCACTGATGTCGCCGGCCGCGGCGTGGGCGGTGGCCATACGGCCCCAGGCGCGGGCGCGGACGACGGGGCTGCTGCGGGCGGTGTGGTCGACGGCGGCTTCGGCGTAGCGCAGGGCGGCGGCGGGCTTGCCGGTCGCGGCGTGCTGGTAGGCCAGCATGCCTAAGACGTTGGCGACCGTGGTGGTGTCGCCGGCGGCTCGGGCGAGGCGGATCGCGAGGAGCTGGTAGCGCTGGGCGGCGGCGTGAAGGTAGGCGTCGAAGGCGATCCATCCGCTGAGCTGGGCCATGCCGCTGGCGGTGGCTTGGGTCAGCCGAACGGCAGCTGCTCGTCCACGATGCTGGCGGTGTGCACGAGGTCCGGAGCCGCGGCCTGAGCCTGCAGCGCCAGACTCTGTAACGAGATCATGGGAGACATGGGAAAGATTCCTGTTGGTGGGTGCGCCTGCTAGGGCGCGCAGGTTCCAGGAATCCTGGCCGCGTAAGAGCGCGAACCCGTACGTAGTTCCTGAGCTATCCGTCCAGGGTGTGCAGGTTCACTGGTCCTCAGTCTGCACTTTGGGCAGCCCGTCGGCGGCAACTGAAGGCGTTGGGTCGACAGAGGGTCGCCCATGATGCCGTCGCAGACCTCTCGAGTCGTGCCGAAGCAAGGCCGAGCTCATCAGCTTGGGGCGTCGGCAGCTCGCTGCCGACGCCCCATTGATATCAGAGTTGTTGCCCCAGCAGGACCCTTGCCACTGCTTCGGCATATGGGCTGATCACGCCCTCGTCGTCTCCTTCCGCGGCGTCCTCAAGCCACTCCGCCAGAGGCCCCCGAAGGGCGATGTCCACCATGCGGTTCCTCTGACGTAGCGACTCAATTGCCAGGTCCAGCGTCTCGGAACCTTCAGAACCGCCCGTCATGTCGTTCCCCGATCAAGAAGCGGACCAGGCGTCGATGCCCATGTCTCGCGGATTTCGATGACTTCCAGTTGCTTGTCACCGGGAAGCTCATTGAAGAACCTGGCATCCCCATAGGCGCACTGCTTGGCGATCAATGCCTGATCTTCGGAGGCTGCTGTGAAGGGCACCCAAGCGGCCGTACACCACGGGTCGTCCTGAGCGAGAAAGCGGTGAAGCGTCCCGTGGTCGAAACACCAGGCGTACATCATGCGTCCTCCAGCCGGACAGCAGTCAGGATCTTGTCAGCGATCTCATCGGCCATTGCGAAGCCTGTGGCTCCCGGCATGAGGCCGGCGAGGAGCTTGCGTGCGGTTTCCCTCGCCAGTACGACAGCCTCTTCACTCCAGACGTCAAGCGTCTCCACCGACACGTGCGGTAGCGAGACGAGCGTAGGCAGCAGGTACCTCATTCTAGATGACCTCCACAAGGCGCTCGCGAAGCGCACCCGAGGGTTCCGGGCACGTAGGCGTCAGTCCGTCGTCGGATCTCGGCTGCCCGCGCGGCATGCTGATCCCGGATACCGAGTTTGGCCGAGTCCGTAGGCGTCGGCAGATCCTGCCGTTCCAGCTCGACTACCGAGCTCCAGACTCGCCAGAGCTCGAACATCCTCTCCTGCGCGACGCAGGCTTGTAGGTGCTCGTATCGGCGAACCGAGCCACAACTGCGTTCCGTACCGGGTGATGTCCCCTGGGCCGTGGATGGCTCTGGGTCGTTGAGTCACGGACCCTTGAGCCGGGGCACCTTCCCCGGCTTGCCCCATCGCGTGCAGCCGATGACTGCAGACGGCGGGACGAGTGGTGGAGAGCAGGCACACCCCCCGTCTGACGCTGTCGCCCCTTGTCATGCTCGCGCGACGTGACCTCTTGTCCCCCGAGAACCCGAAGAAGTGATCTCTGTCAAAGACACCCCCGAGTCGCCTCTGCCGACTCGGGCTTTTATCCGCAGTGCGACGTGAACAGCTTCGAGGATGCTGTTCCCCTTCAGCTGCAAGCCAGCTCTGTGGCCCTGGACCAACTGCCCAGCCGAAAGCGGATGGTGTTGGCCGGCGGGGCATCGGACTTCAGATCAGCCGGTTCCGTGCGCCAGGCCTCGTAGGCCGCCAGCGTCGTGGATCCCGTCGCCTGCAGGCACCGCTGTATTGCGTCGATGAGCTGCCCCTGGGTCCACTTCGTCGTCGCATCCTGCAGCTGTTCGGGCTGCGCGACCGCGTCAAGGCCCGCGAGTTCCAGCGCGCTGTTCCAGCTGCCGAAGCGGCGTTCGTAGAGCGGAGCCGACGGGTCGGTGTTCCTGCGGCGCCGCTTGAACGTGCGACGTCCGAGGGTGCTCTCCCCCTGCGCCAGGCGGATGAGCACGCTTAGGAGTTGCCGGTCGGTGTAGACGACCGGACCTGGCTTCAGGGGCGCGGGAACGTGCGTCGTGAGCGTAGCCATGACCACTCCTCTCGTTCTGGTCGTGGGGGCTCAGGTCCAGGCGTAGGCGCCGTAGCCACGGTTGGCGGCTGGCATTGCGTTGAAGGTCCTGCGGAACTGGCCGTAACAGGTCAAGTCGTTGATCTCGACGGCGAGGTACGGCCGCCCCTTGAGCCAGGCTGAACCTTCTTTGTCGACGTAAGCCGGGCTCACGCCCTTGAAGCCGACCGGGGACCAGGTCTTCTGGTCATCGCTCACGTGCATCGTGGAAATGGCCAGATCGGCGTCGGTAGCGGCCGGGCAGAAGCCAGAGCAGTCATGGCGAGCAGTCCTTCATGGAATGGGATGAAAACCACGAGCAGCCGCCCACAGGGGTGGCACCCGCAGTCGACACGCGCGTGACGTGTCACAGAGCACCCCGGATCAACTCCGTTGATCCCCGAGCGCAAGACAGACCCGTAGGCACTCTGCGCGCCCGGGCCCCGTTCGGCAGCTCTCTGGAACATCTATCAGCGGCATCCTGACTCATCACAGACAACTATTCAATAGGCATTCAGATAGGATGCCGTCGAAGATCAGTCGATCCAATCGAACTGGACGGCGACAGGAGAGGCGAGGTGAGAAGCGATGAAGACCTGGAGACCGAGGAGGATTGGGCCATCCGCCGTGACGCTGGCCGTGGCCGCAGGTGCTGTGCTCGCTGGATGCTCCAACGGCAGCGGAGGTACAACCCTTGAGACGCCATCTGCGCCAAGTCCGACCGCGAGCATCGCCAAGGTCACCGACAAGGCTCTCGGCGAGGTGCTGGACAAGCTCGCCTTCCAGGGCACCGGGAGTTTCAGTAAGGACGGTGGGGCTTGCCTGGCCGCGGCCGTACGGAAGACCGGCATGTCAGAGGCGGCACTGGCCTACATCATCAAGGCCGACGACGACGACACGGGTGCAGCCATCCTCGGGCTGAGCAAGGTGAGTAAGAACGACGCTGCACTCCTGGCCTCACGCTCGCTGCGTGAAGACTTCGACGCGTGTATCGATAAGGCTGTGTTGCCCACTGGTGCCAGCCCCAAGGCTCAGAACTACGCGCCGCCAAAGGTGGTGTCGAAGCCCGTGACTCGCAAGCCGAACTTGAAGCCGATCCATCCGGCCCGTGCGGATCAACCGGTTAACTCGTCTATCGAGCTCACCATGGGCCTGGTCTCGATGCTCTCCTCCTATGCCCAGGACAAGGGCCAGAGAAAAACCTACACAGCGGCCGGCCAGTGCTTGTCGACTCTGGTGTACAACGCTGGTTTCAGCCAGACGGCGCTGCACTTCTTCGCTGGCGGTGCACCCCTCGGTACTGGGTCGATCGCTGAGCATCTGCCCAGCGCCAAGGACAAGGCGACCTGGCAGTCACCGAGGTTCACCCAGGGGCTTATCGACTGCACGACGAACGTGGTACCGACGCCTACTCCCACCCCTTGAACGGAAGCTCGCCACGATCACGGTGGGTGAGGAGTGAGCCAGATACCGGTGGCTCCCGGGAGTTGCAGGGCCTTTTCGTTGCGTTGGGTTTACATCACCCAAACTCGGCCGCTAAGTTTAAGATACCTAAACCTGGAGTCAAGAATGATGTCGTACATCCCATACGAAGGTGAGCACCCTAAGTCTGGCGGTGTGTTCGACCCCGATACGGCAACTCGGTTCCGTGGCAACCTGCCCGGAGATGACCACGCATGGGAAGACGTGTACCGGACCGAGGATGGCTCCTGGGTCAAGAACCGGGCCGTCTTCACGAACAAGATTGCCATCAAGGGACGGATCCTCCTGGGCAAACCAGACGTCAGCATCTACACAGCCATGACAGAAGAAGACGCCCGCACCTGGCTGACAGATAACGATTACGCGGAGGCAGTGAAGCGGCACTTCGAGCGACCCAAAGGTGGACGACCCAGCATCGGGGAAAAGTTGATCACCAGAGTTCCTGCGCGCATGCACAACGAGATCTGCGACCTAGCGGAGATGTACGCCGAGGACATGCCCGAGACCGTCCGCCGCCTGCTGAGTGAAGCTCTCGAACACCGGCGGACCATCGGCGCCCCCAGCAGCCGCCAGGAGGGCTGACAACGACCGCCGACGAGGTTGTCGGCGCTCTGCTACTGCTGACCGGCTACCAGACGTCGGCCGCGATCCGCCGGCGAGGGCGGGTCCGGCTTACGGCCTGGCTGTGCGACTGGAGCATGCGCGGCCCCGACGACGTTCCGCAGCCACCCGCAGGCCGAGATCATCGAGTCTCTGCCCGGCATGGGTCCGATACTCGACGCCGAGTTCGTCGACGCGGGTGACCTGGCCGGCTACGCGGACGCCGACAATCTGGCCTCGGCGGCGGCGCTGGTGCCCGTCCCGCGTGACTTCGGACGCCGCACCGGCAACCTGCACCGTCCCAAGCGCTACAGCCGCCGTCTGCGCGGGTGTTCTACATGTCCGCGCAGACCAGCATCATCCGCGAAGGACCGAACCGGAACTTCTACCTCAAGAAGCGCGGCGAGGGCTGCAAGCATGCCCAAGTCGTCATCACCCTGGCCCGCCGACGAGCCGGCGTTCTGTGGGCACTGCTGCGTGACGGACGAGCCTTCCCCGCTCCGCCGGTCACGCAAGCGGCTTGACGTCATTAAGACTCCTTTGGGCGGGGTCATCCAGTTGGCGGGTCAGCTCCGTTACGTGCCCAGCACGGGCGGACAACGGCAGAGAGCCTGACGCAATGCCGCACCAGGCTCTCTCTGCTCGCCACCCCGCGAAGATTGATGTAACCCGCGGCAGGTAGCCCGTTCGAGGGGAAGGGAACCGAGCAGGGTCGCCCACTGCGGCCATGCGCGGCCAGAGGACCGACTGGGCGCAGCTGCGACTCCATTGACATTCGAGCAAAACCACAAAGAGCGAAGATGACTTGTCTAGCATCATTGGTAAGATGACCCCATAGATCAATCGAATAAGGCAAGGGGTAGCCGCGCATGACCGTCATACATGTGTTGGAGAAGACCAAACAGTCTGCGCGCGGCACGAAGGAGGGTTCAGGCGCGACGCAGAGCAACAGCCGCAGTAGCGGTGGCCGCCAGGGCATGTTCGTCCGGCTGAGCTCGGACGACAAGCAGCGCGCGAAGTACTGGGCTGACAAGCGCGGGTTTTCTTCGGTGACCGAATACGTGGCCGAGGCTGTAGTCGAGAAGATTCGGCGCGAGAACCTCGACTACGATCTGCCAACCCTGGAGATTGCGCGACTCAACGAGCTCGTCGACCAGGTCGCAGCATTGGCGAAGAACTCGGCGAACCTCGAACGTGTCGTCACCACGGGCTTCGACTCGCTGATCGGGCTCACCCGTGGCGACAGTAACTATCTGCGCGACGAGGATGGTGAGCTGTCGTGAGCAGGGAGTTCGCAGAGATGCTGGAAGCGACCGCGTCTACTGACGAGGCGATGGAGGTGGACACGTCCTTCCTGGATGCCTACCGGCGCGGCGGGAGCGAGGAGCTGAACCGTGTTCAGGCTCAAGCTGCTCCGCCTGAGCCTGAGGTGGCAGCACCCGAACAGGAGGCGCAGCTCAACGAGGCTGGCGGCGTCGAGTCCCAAGCTGAGGCTAAAGGCCTTCAGGCCCAGCACGACGCGGACACCGAAGCAAAAGCAGACAGCCTGGACCTGGAGCCGGATCACGAGCCCGGCGCTGGCGATGCTGAGCGTGCTGGCCGGCACCACCACCGCGGTGGTGGTGCCGGCGGACAGGAAGGAACTGCCGGAATACTCCCGGGCAGTGCGGCTGGTGCCGTTCCGGCTCCCGGGTCGCAGCCAGATGTCGAGGACGCTGCCACGGCTCATGACGCCGTCGCCGCACCGGATGAACCCGAGCACCTAACACCCGGCTCGCTCCAGCTCACTGACCATCAAGACTCCGTGCAGAGTGCGACCTCGAAGGGAGGTTCGGGTAGCGAGACTGACGGAACTGCCACGCTCCCCCAGTCGGGCTTCCGGCTCGTCAGCGTGCAGAGTCAGCCGCACATCAAAGCACTGCCCGAGAGCATCATGAACGCACTGCGGGAGCAGATGCGTGCAGCCGCTGTTCGCGAGCTAGGCGTCAGTGACAGCGCTGCTCGGGAATTCAGCCAGCGGCTGAGCCAAGGCGCGCTGGTGACGGCCTTCCTGCTGGCGCAGCTCGATCTGTATCTTGACGCAGATTCTGCTACCGAGCGCGCCGTCAAGTTGTTCCGCTCCGGCGATCCGCTGCTGGGCAGCGTGATGGCCAGGCTGATGAGTATTGACGCCGCCGAGCGTGAGCGGGATGGGCTGTTGCGCAAGCTGCGTGACGAGCTAGGCGAGGTGCGCCAGACCAGCGCGGTGATCGAGCAGGCGCTGGCATATTCCATTGCCGACCGCACAGAGAACTTCTTGCGTGGCTCGCACAACCTCCACGACGCACCGATCGTGCACAAGGAAGCGGTCTGCTTCCGGGACATGGCCCGGGAGGCGACCAAGAAGCAGCAGAAGCTCGACCGTGAGCGGGAAGGACGGCCGATCCGATGATCACGGTGAGCAAGGAGAAGCACTCGTCGCTGTTCTCGTCGCATGGTGCAGCACACCGTCGCTCTTGAACATCGGGCTCAGAGAAATCTTCTTCATCGGACTGCTGGCAACTTATGGCCGCTCCACCTATCGCCCCCTATTAGGTACCGGAATGGAAATAGGGCATTTCTCCATAACTAGCAGGGGGAGGTAAGGGGTGTCAGGGGCAGGTACATCGATTCCCGCCCCCTGACACCTCTCTGCTGCCGTTAAGGGGACCATGATCTACGGCGGTTGCGCGACGTGCCGGCGTTGGTGCTCTTGGTGCGGCCCTCGCGCCAATCGAATTCCTTTCATGCGCCTATCGACTCCCGTTTGACTGATCTCACAGAGTAGACTCGCACTCGTTTATAGATGAATCACGAGAAGGAGTCGACATGGTCGCGATCGTGGTCGCAGAGAAGCCGAGCGCAGCGAGGAACATGGCGAGCGCCCTCGGCGGGACCAAGGGCAGCCACAAGGGAACGGCCTACGAGGTGGCGAGTCTGCGAGGCCATCTCTATGAGTTCGCCCAGCCGCACGCGATGGTGGACCCTTCGCTCGCGGACGCCTATCAGAAGTGGGATCTGGGGAACCTGCCGTGGAGTCCGGAGGACCTGACGTGGAAGCGCGAACCGCAGAAGAACGTCGCGGACGTCATCAAGACTCTGCGCAGCGCGCTGAGCCGCGGCGACGAAATCGTCATCGCCACGGATCTGGACCCGTCCGGCGAGGGCGACCTGCTTTTCTGGGAGGCGATCGATGAACTCGGCTTCCATAACAAGAAGTTCAGCCGCATGGAGTTCACCGATGAGTCGAAGGCCTCGATCCTGAAGGCGTTTGAGCACCGTCGGCCGGTGAAGTCCATGCAGGCCGAGGGCGACTACCGCAAGGCGATGTACCGCTCCCAGTGGGACTTCCTTTCAATGCAGTTCACGCGAATCGCCACGGCGATGGGTCGCCAGTCCGGACAAGATCTCGTGCTGCGCCAGGGCCGGCTGAAGTCGGCGATGATCTCTCTTGTCGGGGACCAGCAGAAGGCCTATGACAAGTACGTCAAGAAGCCCTTCTTCCAGAACCGTTTCCACGATGAGAACGACGTGATGTACACGAACCCGGACGAGTCGCGGTTCGACCAGAAGGGTCAGGTGCCACAGCAGTACGGCCACTCCCCCGTCGTCCTGGACGGCAAGACGGACAAGAAGACTGCGCCGCCGAAGCTCCTGGATCTGGCGTCGCTGTCCTCGCTGCTCGTGGGTAAGGGCGTGAAGGCGAACCTCACGCTCTCGACGTATCAGAAGATGTACGAGGACCAGGTCGTCTCGTACCCGCGTACCGAAGACAAGACGATCACGCCCGAGCAGTTCAAGGACCTTGCGCCGCTGGTCGACAAGATCGCTGGCGTGGTCGGCGTCAACACTGCGCTTCTGACGCATCGTTCGCCTCGCCCCACGCACGTGAAGCCCCAGGGCGCTCACGGCGCGAACCGTCCGGGCCCGAAGGTGCCCTCCTCGCTGGAAGAGGTCGAGCACAAGTACGGCAAGGCCGGACGGCTCATCTACGAGATGCTCGCGACGAACTACCTGGCCATGCTCGCCGAGGACTATCTCTATGAGCAGCAGAAGGGCCACGTCGAGAAGTACCCGGACTTCGTCGGCATCACAAACGTGCCCAAGAACCCCGGCTGGCGGGCCGTGTTCGATCCGGACGCTGGCGACGACACGGCCGAGGGCGACGAGAACGAGTCCGGCAAGGGCCTGGGGCGAAACGCTGAGCCGTTCATCTTCGAGGGCGCGAACAAGCGCCCCGAGCATCCGACGATGAAGTGGCTCATGAAACAGCTGGATAAACGCGACGTGGGCACTGGCGCGACCCGCACTTCGACGTACTCGGAGGTCATCAATGACCGGGCGAAGTATCCGCTGCTGACGGAGAAAGGACGCAAGCTCAGGCTTGCCCGTGCCGGCGAGATGAGCTGGAGGCTCCTGCCAGGCACGCACATCGGCGACCTTGGGCTCACCGAGAAGGTCTACGTCGACATGCGGGACATCGCCGCCGGGACGGCGACTGCAGAAGAGCGTCTGGCCGTCGTTGCCGACTGGGTGCGCGAGGACATCGCAACCATGACAAAGAACGCCACTTCTATGCGCGCCGAGCTGGGTCTGAAGGAGCAGGTGCTCTCTGCGCGCGCCGAGGGTGTGTGGCAGGCCGCTCCAGGTGGGCCGAAGAAGGTTGCATTCAAGACCGTCTGGTCGGGCTACGAGTTCAGTGATGATGAGGTGGCCAAGCTGCTCGCGGGCGAGACGATCTCGTTCGAGGCGAGGTCGAAGGCGGACAAGCCCTACACGGCCACCGGCGGTCTCGGCGTCGGCGACTACAGGGGCCGCAAGTTCGTCGGGTTCCAGCTGCAGGTTCCGGACAAGCCGACGAAGTGGTCCGGCCGGACGTTTACGCCGGCGGAGGTCGCTGGGCTTTTGACGGGCCAGGCACTGGAGATCGACGACTTCGTCAGCGCGAGGACCGGCAAGACCTTCGGCTGTTCGGTCACCTGGGACGCGAAGGCGAAGAAGATCGTCCCGAACTTCGGATCCGGCGACGAGCCGCCGCGGTCCTGGTGCCAGGTGACCTTCACTGACGCACAGCGCAAGGATCTGGCAGCCGGCAAGACCGTTCAGGGCAGGGGCTTCGTCTCCGCCCAGGGCAAAACCTTCGATGCGAATGTCACCTGGAAGGAAGAGGGCGGCAAGAAGAAGATCGTGCCGTCGTTCAGCTGACACCCGAACAGGCGCTGCAGAGCAGTAGCGGGTCCCGGACCTCGGGGCCCGCTGCTGTCTTTTCACGACAGCGACAACAGAAGGGTGTGATGGAGACAATGAACGACATCGTGCAGCTGGACGATCGGCCGGGCCTGATCTGCGACGCCCATGGCGACGCCAGGTTCCTGCGTGACACGGTGGTGATGCTGGCGTCGCGAGGCCGCACGTCGTTGGTGCAGCTACGCGACTTCGGGATGAACTGGCACGGCACGCGCAACGAGATCCAAGTCGTGGAAGCTTTGAACGAGCAGCTTTCTCTTCTAGGCGTGCTGTCGCATGAGTTTGGTGCCAGAACCGCCATCACTGCCCTGCAGAACTCGCAGGCAGAACCACCACGCAGATGAAGGAGCACCATGACCATCTATATTGCCCAACGCGAGGGCACCGGCGGCCCTATCGCGGATGCCGCCGCCACCTACACGTCCACCAGTACCGGCCGGACCGCCGCCGCCCTTGTCGACGGCATGGGGCACGACGCGGACATCGTCCGCCTGGCGCCGATGCTCGCGGAGACGGCTGCCCGGGTCGGCGCGGTGCGTGGGGCCCTCGCCGGACTGTTATCGGCCGGACTAGTGGTGACCGACCCGGGCCCCGACGCGGTCGGGGTCCTCGCGGTGACGCGGGAGGACGGCCGCGCCGAGCTGGTATGGGCGGGTGACTGCCGGGCCTACCGCTGGGACGGCACCGCGTTGGAGGTGCTGACGACTGACCACACCCTCGCGGCGTACCTGTCGAGGGCCGCGAAGGATGCGGGGGACGTACCGGTGACAGCTCTGGCTGACTTTGTCGGCGTCACGCTCGGCCTGGCGGTGCCGGCGACCGTGCCCTACGTCTCGGTGCCAGCCGGAGGGGTGCTGATCCTCACCACCGACGGTGTCCACGACCAGGAGTCTCGCGACGTGATCGAGGCCCTCGTGCACAAACACGACAGCGATCCGCAGGCCCTGGCCAACGCGCTCGTCGCTGCCGCTGCGCCGAACGCCGAGGGCTACCGCGACGATGCGACGGCCGTAGTGATCAGCTGACGTTCAAGAGCCCCGTGGGACCAACCTCCTGGGACAGCACAGACGTGGTGTCTCAGGAGGTTGGTCCCATCAGCTGAGCGCTGCCGAGCCAGCGACTTGAGCCCCGGCGGGCGCCGCGCCGACCGCCACCTACTCCAGCGCCTCGTAGAACGCGTGGGCCCGATGGCTGGAGCGGGCCGCCCAAAACCTCCCGGTCCGTGGTGAGCAGCAGGATCCAGTGTGCGCCGGTCATCTGCATCCGGCCGGCCGCCCGTACCGCGGCCAGCAGGCGCCGGTTCCCCTTCTCCTTCAGCCGCCCCTGCACGGGCGTCACCAGCTGGTGCGCCAGCCCCTGCAGCCGCTGGCGCAGATGAAGCGGCACCGCCTCCCACATCGGGTCGTCCGCTGCCGGCAGCCGTCGGCACCGGGCGGGCCCTGTCCGACAGCCAACTAGCTAGGTGTGCATCAGCACGTCGTACTGCGCAATCACGAGAACTACGACGTGATCGACAGGCTGTCGCGCAACGGCTCAGGGATCTCCTGGGTGGGATCGCACCTGGCGCGTGCTCTCGATGCTCGACCCGGACAAGGAGATGCTTTGCGTGGCCGAGCACTATCGCTTCCGCTACTCGGAGCAGGAGTTGCTCGATGGGATGCCGGTGCGTCACGAAACCCTCGACCGCGACAGCTCGGCTGGCGTGTTGGCGGTGTTCGGCCTGAGCGACAGCGCCCCGTGCTTCGAGGCGGTAGCGATGGGTTGACCAGCTCTGCTTCCTCGGTATGGCAGATCTGTCAGCCGCTGATGACGTCGCTCGATCACTCGGACTGGTGAGTCCGAGTGATCGAGCGACGTCATCTAATCCCCTTTCGATACTGATTTGAATAGCCTATCTACGATAGGATGCAATACGCACTCCTCATACATGAGGACTTTTCGATAGGCGAGGCAATGACCTCTGGGGTTGCAGGGGGGATGAGGGATTCATGGCGAAACTGTCGTACAAGGTGCCTTCAGCGCTGAACAGGAGCTTTCTCGATCACGAGATCACGCTGAGCAAGGGTGGTTGGGCGGCCAAGCCCTCGCCGATCAAGCAGTTGCTTTTCTTCGGCGGCGGCCTCCTGGCTGTGCTGTGGTTCAGCACGTCGACGTTCGTCGCGAGCTCGGGACCGGTGGCCATCACGTTCTTCGTTCTCTGGAGCCTGGCGGCGATCACCTACTTCGGCGGGCTGATGAAAACGAAGGAGCTGCGCATCCAGCGCGTGCCGGCCTTCCTGGCCTATCTGCCGGCGAAGGCCCGCCACGTCTTCACGCGCCGCAGCTCGAATCCCACGGCCTTCTACTCGATCGTTGGTATCGACGACATCGACGAAGACGGATTGATCCACTTCTCCGACGGCGGCAAAGGCCAGGCCTACCTGGTCGTCGGCTCGGCGAGCTACCTGCTCTTCGACAAGGATCGGATCGGGATCCTCGACCGGGTCGACTCCTTCTGGCGCAAGGTCGAGACGACCTGCGAGCACACCATCATCACCACGAAGGAGCCGCAGCGGATCTACCACCAGGTGGCGAACCTGGAGCGGCGCAACCGGACCCTGCAGGTTCGCGATCCCGATCTGATCGAGCTGCAGAACGAGCAGTACGACATCCTCACCAAGCACGTGGGCGCAAAGTTCACCTCGATCCACCAGTACCTGTTGCTCAAGGGCAAGAACGCCGGCGCCCTGCGCAAGGGGCACCAGATCCTTCAGGCCGAGGTCGGCGGCTCAACTCTGATGATCAAGGAAGCCACGATGCTCGATTGCGAGGAGGTCCAGCCGATGCTGCGGGTCTTCTACCAGGGCATCGACGACGACCTGCGCAACCTCAAGGCGTCGCTGAACTGACCAGCGCCAGGCCGACCACCATGACGAAGAACGGATGAAGGACACCATGGCGCTGATGACGAAAGTCCGGACACAGCTTGGTATCCCGGGAAAGAAGCCTGACGAGGCGAATGAGACCCCGGAGCTTGTGGTCAATGATCCGCGCGTGGACGGTGTTGTTCAGGTTGAGGGGGTGCAGGACAGTGTCCCGGCGAACAGTGCAGCAGATGAGGCTGCCGAACCGGAGAAGAACTGGTGGCGGCGCCGCCAGGAGGTGAAGCACCTCCAGGGCACGTTCGACGCCTATCCTCACCTGCTGGCGCTGAAGCCGAAGGAGAAGTACCTCTTCCGCAGCGACTACTTCGAGGTCGACGGCTCGGTCGCCTGCATCCTGGCGTACTTCCACGACGACGTCGCGCACGACAACTTCGCCGCCTTCTGGGGCATCGACCGGATCCCGGACGGCTTGGACGAGGGGGTCACCGCAGTGGTCCTGGAGCAGGTCAAGCGGATGGACGAGAAGTGGATCGACTCGTACACCAAGCAGTCGGAAAAGCTGGAACGGCTCGACGCGAACGAGCAGGAGGAGACGGGCACGGCCTCCTCCAAGCGCAAGGCCGCGAAGATCTCCGGTGACCTCGGGGTCACGATCGGGGAGATTCAGGACGGCGCGAGCTACCTCTCGGTGCACAATCGGCTCTTCCTCAAGGCGATCGATCTGGCGACCCTGGACGACACGATCGACCGGGTCACACGCCTGTACATCGACCGATTCGGCACGCTGAAGGCTGCGCCCTACGGTGGCGAGCAGCGCCAGGAGCTCTCGGGCCTGTGGAAGAACAACGAGAAGAAGAAGGGCAGGGGCTTCCACTTCACCTCGACCGAGTTGGCCGGCTCGTACTCACTGGTGACCAATGGCCTCAACGACAAGGGCGGCGAGTACGTCGGCTACATGGTCGGCGACGTAAACAACAGTGCCGTACTCATGGACGTCAACACCTACGATCACCACGCGATCGTTGCCGATGCCACGCTCAGCGAGTACCTCGACCGCCAGCGGGTGGCCAACATGTGGTGCTCGAAGATCTCGCAGGCGGCGCTGCTGAACAACGGACAGGTCATCCACCTTGTCCTCGACGGAGCAGACCTCGACAAGCTCGGCCCGAAGTTTGAACGGCTCACCTCGCGCGTGGACCTGAACCAGGGCGACGTGAACATGTTCGAGATGTTCGGCGAGGAGGAGGCCGAGCTGACGGTCTTCTCCGCCCAGATGGAGAAGCTCAAGCTGATGTTCGAGCAGCTCTACGAGACCAGCGACGGAGCGATCGGCTCGATCATCCGCAGCGCCCTCGAAGACACTGCCACGGACTTCTACATCGAGCAGGGCATGTGGCGGCACAACGCCAAGGAGCAGAGGCACCGCCTGCGCGTGGTGAACATCCCGCATACCCAGGTGCCTCGTTTGCAGATGTTCGTCTCCTACCTGGCCACGGCCCACAAGGCGCTTCTGCACTCCAACAAGACCGACCCGGACCAGCTACGCGCGTACAACGTGCTCAGGGGCATCGCCAACGCGATGCTGAGCACCAACGGCGACCTGTTCAACAACCACACCGCGTCGACCGTGGACGGTGTCCGGGACGCCAAACGCGTGATCTACGACTTCTCGCAGCTCATGCGCCGCGGCAAGGGCGTGGCGATGGCGCAACTGGTGAACATCGTTGGCTTCGCCGTCGGCAAGCTGGGGCTCGGTGACACGGTGATCATCCATGGCACCGAACACATCGACGACCGGGTGAAAAACTACATCACGGACCAGTTTGACCAGATGCACGAGCGCGGTGGCCGGGTCATCTACAGCTACAACGACGTCGACAGGATGCTGGCCGACAGCGACTTCAACAAGTTCGACGCCGCGGACTACACGCTCTTCGGCCCGATGCGCGACGGCACGGTGGCGGAGTACCAGAAGCAACTGCACCAGCGGATTCCGCCGGATCTCGCTCAGCTCATCACGACCAAGGGCGAGAACCTCACGTACCTGCGCCGGGGCGTTTCCAATGTGGTCTTCCACCTGGACCTGGCACTGGGGATCAATCCCTATCGCGAGGCCCAGCGCAGGCAGGTCCGCCTGGAGGCGGCCCGGGCCGAAGAGGCGGCGCGGATGGACGCGATCATGCACGACAATCCGGCGCCGGGTGCGAACCTCACCAGCGTCCGGAAACACAGCGAAGGGGGCGACGGCGAGACCGGTTCTCACGCGGACCAGAACAGCGCTGACGGCAGAGAGAGCGTGCAGCAGCCCGAGAACGGTACGAAGCGACCGGCGCGGAAGCCCCGGCCCAAGAAGCTGGTCAAGGCATGAGCGAGGTCAGCACTGACACGAGGGCGAGGAGCAGAGGAGAGACGATGAACGGGACGATCACTGCGGCGGTGCGGCTGCGCGCCTGGGCCAGCCACGGCGCCGGCGGCGGAGCCCGCCACGGCAGGATCGCACGAGGGCTCGCCCTCGTACTCCTGGCTGTTTTGCTCGTGCCGGTCTTCATGATGGCGACCTCTTCGCCGGCGTCCGCGGACGACAAGAAGGAGCGCGACAACTACAGCCTCTACCAGCTGGCCTCGAATGCGAGCTCGTACTTCAGCGAAAAGAACTCGCCGAGCAGCGACAAGGGTATGCATCAGAACTGGAAGCCGGTCGTGGGCAGCCCTGCCTCGGGCGGCTCCATGCTGGGTTACGCCGATCCGGAGTTCAGCCTGGGCAATATCGTGGGCTGGTTCTTCGCTGAAGTCTCCGGATCCTCGCAGACGGTCACCTACGAGACCCTGGCGGCGAAGGACGACAAGGGCAACGCGAAGTACTCGGGCATGCTCGACTACGCGCATTTCGGAGCAGCGAACAACGACCTGGGCCTGGACACGATGTCCTCGGGCATCGGTGGTCAGATTGTGAACGTGATCGGCGGCTCCATCATCTGGGTCCTCTACGCTCTGGCACTGGCGGTCGGCACACTGTTCTACGTCGTCCTTCAGTTCTTGAAGCTCATCAACCCCTTCTTGTGGTTCTACCAGGCGGTCAAGGCGGTCAACCCGAGCTTCGCCGATGGGATGACAGGAGGTGACACCGGAGGCGGCGCACTCGCGGGGCTCCAACAATGGATCAGCGGCTGGTACGGCCTGCTCGTCGATATCTCATGGCAGGCGCTCGTGCCCCTCTTCGTCGGTATCCTGCTCATCGGCCTGGTCATGTTCAAGAAGATGGACCGGGGCTCGGCGATCAAGAAGCTCATCGTGCGCGTCGTCTTCATCGGCGTCGGCCTGCCGCTCATCGGCTCGATGTACACCAGTGTGCTCGACAAGTTCGACAGCTCGGTCCTCGGTCAGCACGCGGGTCCGACGCGTGTCGTGCTGAGCACCTACGTCGACTTCGAGGCGTGGATGATGAACGACCGTCTCGGGATTCCGGACCAGGCCACGGTCTCCTGGAACAAGGACCAGGCTAGTTCCGAGGCGATGATGTCGGTGCGCACGAGCGCGCTGGCGATCAACAAGCAGTCCCACGGGGCGGCGTTCAACGGCATCAGCATCGGGACGAAGGTCAACGACGCCGAGTCAGCTTGGAAGGACGGCACGGTCTCCGTCGGCACCGGGGCGTCGGATGACCTCAAGGCGGTCTTCTCGACCTTCGGGATCATCGGCAAGTACATCGGCAGCAGCGAGATCGCAGCCTCCGATTTCGAGTCGGGGATCAAGAGCTCGACCACGCAGCTGGACGAGAGCGCGGACGTGAAGAAGAGCTGGTTCGTCGACAAGAACAGCTACGGCGATGTGGAAGGGTTCGGCGAGGAGAAGGGGCCCAAGCCGGTGGATCACCCGGTGATCTCGACCGACGGCACGGGTCTGCGCTCTTCCAGCCCTGGCAAGGACTCGACGGTCTTTACCACGACCGGGACCAGGAGCGGCTGTGGCTTCACGGTGGACAAGACGCCTTCATCGTGCAATCTGTCCCCGCTTGCGGCATACAACTACCTCAATACAGGATTTAGCCCCAGCTCGCTGGCCATGTACAGCTCGAACAACGCCACGTCCGGCTTCACCCGTGAGAATCACATGGCGGTCTCGCAGGTGGGCACCGGTCCGGCGAAGTTCATGTACTGGAGCAATGCAGCCACGGTCCTGGGCTCCATCGTCCTGCTCGGCTTCTGGTACGCCATCGGCATGCTGGCCGGCGCGATCAAGCGGACCTTCGGCCTCGTGGCGGCTGTTCCGTTCGCGACGCTGGGGGCGATGGCCGCAATCGCCAAGGTGATCATCTACTCCATGGCGCTGATCCTCGAGGTCCTTGTCACGCTGTTCATCTACCAGTTCGTCTCGGAGTTCCTGATCTCGGTCCCGGACATCATGGCTGGACCCGTGTCGAGCTTCATGAGCCCGGACGGCCTGTGGGGCAACGCTGCGCTCGGCGGCACCATCGTGGTGATCCTGACGCTCATTTCGTCGCTGCTGATTATCGGTATCACCTTCGCTCTGCTGCGGATCCGCAAGACGGTGCTGCAGGCATTGGACGAAGTGGTCACCAAGCTCGTGGACAAATTCCTGGAGACGAACACGGCGCCCAAGCCGGACAAGGGCGGGCTGATACCCGCTCTGGCCACTGGTGCAGGCGCCGGTGCGGGCATGGCCATGGGCAACAAGCTCGCCAACGGGTTCAACAACAAGACCCGCGGCCCGGCGTCTCCGAGCACAGGCAAGCCCTCGGCCAAAACGGCGTCGACGAACGCAGGCGGCACAAACGGCAACGCCACGGCTCTGTCCTCTGGCAAACAGGCGCTGGCCCTGGAGAGCGGCGACGAAGGCGGTCCGAACAGCCCGGAACTGGACAGTGGTCCTGGTGACGGTGGGTCCGGTGGTGGCGGGCCTGCTGGCGCTCTGAGTGCCGGCCAGGGCGCCGGACCCTACGACAAGGGCGGTCCGCTGCAGTCGACCAGCGGCGGAGCGGGCGGACTGCACTCGGACAAGCAGACAGCGCAGAACCTGAGCAACCAGGGCGGCCTGTCCAACCTCGGGTACACCTCTGGCGACGGCAGCAAGGTCATCCCCGGTGAGGTCCTGGCCTCATCCACGGAGCCGTCGGGCTCTCGCGGTGGCGCTCTGGGTCAGGGCGGCCCAGGCAGCCCCGGCTCCGTTCCGACCAGGGGAAGCCGAAAGGCCTCCGGTCAGACGGCTCCGACGCAGTTCGGCAGCACGGGAGCCCCGAGTCAGCAGAACAGCAGCCAGCAGGCTGCACCGCAGCGCTTCAGCGGCGACGCTGCCGCTGGTTCCGCGCCTGCCCCGGCTTCGGGGCAGCCGGTCGCCCCGAGAACCCGTCCGACAAGTTCGGCTCAGGGCACCCCAACCCCGAGGCAGCTCAGCGCTGGCGCTTCGGCCCCTGGCCCCGTGGCCGCTCCGACTCGGGAACAGACTCCGGCTCGGACGCAGGTAGCACGTCAGCCGGATTCGATCCAGGCGTCGGCGGCCCCCGCACCAGCTCCTTCACCGCGGCAGGTTCCAGCCCCCCGTCCCCGCCACCGCACGACTGCCGATCCAGCCCCTCAGAGCGTCGAGACCCCCGAGCCGCAGCACCGGCCGGCCGGTGGCCTTCGCCGAGGCCGGCGCGGGAAGCCGCAGGACTGATCGGGCGAGCGCAGAAGACGAAAGGAGAGGAGGAAGAGTATGAGGCCCGGATCGAGGCTTCGCGGCGAGTTCCCGCGCGGGTGGTGGCGCTCGGCGCGATGGTGGATCGCCGGGCTCCGCGAGTTGGCTCTGAGCACCGTGACGGCCGTGGTCAACGTGTTGTTCGTCGGTGAGATGGTGCACGCAGCGCAGCACCGCGACGAGCCACGGGCTCTGGCGCACCTGTCCGGCACCTTCGAAGGGTATGTGGGCAGTCTCCTGATCAACGGCGCAGGTTTGGTCGTTCTGGCCGTCATGGCGATCAAGGACAGACTGCCCGTCGTGCTGACGGCTCTACTGGCAGGGTGGTGCCCGCTCAACTTCGGGGTCAGTGCCGTGGTGTTCGTCATGGTGGCCCGGTCGAGGATCCGGCAGTCGGCGACGTGGGCCAAGCTGGATTTCATCGAGGAGCACGCGCCGAAATACGGCCGTCCGCCGGAAACGATCGAGGAGTACCGGGCGCAGCAGCTCCAGGAGTAAGCGTCATAGAGAAAGCAGAACCCCGTGGACGTGATGACGTCCACGGGGTTCCGTGCTGCCTCGGTGGTGCGGCGTTCAGCTGTGCTGACCGCAGTCCTTGGCGACGAGAGCCTTTGCTTGGTCGCTGGCGGCGGGGATGAGCTGGACCTGGTCGATCGAGTAGGCGAAGGTGTACCCGAGCGTGATCGAGCCGCTCGACATCGAGATCGAGCCGGATCCGGGCTCGGTGCCAGTCTGATCAGAGCCGTTGAGGTCGCCCCAGAGCACGCTGCTCCAGCTGTCGTTGATCGTGCCGGTCGAGAGGACCTGGTACTGACTCTTGCCGGTCTTGCCATCCTTGACGATCGAGCCGTGTTTGATGTCCTCGAGGGCCTTCGTGGTCAGTTGGCACTGCTGGTTGCCGGCCGTGACGCTGATGTACGTGATCTTGTGACCGTCGATGGCGGCGACGCCGCCGCGTGCCCCGTCGGTGATGGAGATGTAGGCACCGTCGAAGCTGGAGGCCTGGCTGCTGCTGGGATTTTGCGAAGAAGTGGTATCGCTGCTCCCGCCGCAGGCGGTGAGCATGAGCGCGCCCGCGGCCAGGACCGCGGCGGACACGGCGATCCTGGTCCGCCTCGCACGTGCGGTCCTAGTCGAGTTCATGGTGTTCCTCCTTCATTCGTTACATCAGCACCTGCGAACGCATTCACAAGCACACTATTGGTGTCACAGATCGCTGTACCGGATGTACCACTTAATAACAGAAGGCCGGTCAAGGCGCCTACAGATAGGTGACTTTGGACTTTTGGCTGGCTCTGATTCGACCGTCAGATGCCTTCTCAGAGGTTCCCAAGCCGATGCTCCGTCAGCGCCAGCGCAACCTCGGACTGGTTGAGCGCGTGCTCGCCGTCCTGGATGCGCCACTGCAGGCGCTGCACGGGCGGAGCGTCTGCTTCCTGGTGCGCCAAGTCGCCGAGTTCACACAGTTCTGCGTACGCACCCTGCAGCTGTTCTTCGTGATGCGCCGCCCGGACACGAAGACGGGCGACCCGTTCCTTCCACCAGCTGACCCGTGACTGGCGATCGAACGTGGTCCGTCCCTCGAGCCAGGCACGGAGCTCGGTCTGGTCGACATCGCTCGGCAGCCCGGTGGCGAGGGGCCCCTCGGGTTCATGCATGTCAATGGGGATGTGCGACAGCAGTACCGCGGGAGTCGTTTCGAGCACATAGGCGATCGCGACGAGGTCGTCGACCGTCACGAGCCGAGTGCATCGCTCCATCTCCGCAAGGGCGTCGACCGAGATCGGGTGATCGACCATCAGGAGCGCATAGGCCAGCTCGTCGATGGTCAACTCGCACAGTTGACGATAGTGAGTGATCGCGTCGGACACCGCGAGCGAGGTAGGAAGGGGCGACGGCATGCACCGATCGTAAACGAGCGCGAAACGGCTCCTCCCACAAAGTGCCGATCTGGCATCTCGACCGTGCCGCTGCAGCCGCGATGAACCGGGCCAGGCGATGGGGTGACCTCTCCTGCGAGTCAAAACACGCTCGGGTTGGGCGCGCCGTGACCGCGAAGTGCAAGAAGATCGGCTCCAGCACTGCCAGACCTCTGGCGGTGCCCCCTCCGCTCCGGCGGAGGGGGCACGCTTTCGCGTATCTGGACACGACCGGTGCGTCCGATGTATCGACGACCTGGTCCAGGTTTCCTCTTCGAACGTGCTCCTCAGCCGTACGGCTGCCATCCCTGCGGGGGTGCGAGTAACGAGACCCTGGGCCTGTAGGCGGCGCAGCTGGTGGTTCACGGATGAGGTGCTGGACAGGCCAACGGCGTCGCCCATCTCGCGCATGGCCGGGCAGCACCCGTGCTCTGCTACCGAGTCCCGCAGGGCCCGGAGAATCCTGGCCCTGCCGGTCGGTGATGTCCATCATGAATTGCTGGACTATCCCCGGAGGCCGTGAGGTCTCCTGAGACAAGGGATCGCTGTCCGCCCGCTCCGGTGATGCAGGAGCGGGCGGAGCTGCGCTGGTGTGCGAACGCTACGCTCTGGCCATGACTGACTTCGTGCAAGTTTCCACCGCGACGGAAACGCGGGACCAGGCGCTCGCCCTGGCGCAGTCCGTGGTGAAGGAGCGACTGGCGGCAGGCGCACAGATCATCGGCCCGGTGACCTCTGTGTTCTGGCACCTCGGGGAGTTCGGAACCGGTGAGGAGTGGCAGCTGCTCCTCAAAACGGTCGCGGAGCGATATCCGGACTTGGAAGCACACCTGCTTGAAAGCCACCCTTGGCAGAGCCCGGAAATCTGTGCGGTTCCGATCGTGGCCGGTGCTGCGGCCTGCCTGAATTGGGTGAAGGTCAACTCCACTCCTAGTGTGGACGAGTGATGGTCAGCAGGCTGCCTTCTCCAGTGCTTCGTCCACGCAGGCAAGTCCGCGGTATGAGCTAAGTCGGTTCAGGACTGGCCGAAGACGACGGCGTGGACGTACGGATGCCACGCCGCTGGCTAGGTCCAGGGCTCGGCTCGTGACGGTGGCTGCTTGTTCTACCTCGCCTGCAGTCAAGTATGAGTCCGCCAGCCACGACAGGTAGAGCGACTTGTCCCGGGCGTGTTCATCGTCGTAACGAGCAAGTGCCTGTTCGAGGACGGGTACTGCCCGCAGGGGCCTGCGAAGCTCCGTCCAGCAGCGGCCGCTCATGATCTGAAGTTCGTTGTGGTCGACCCACTTCACCCAGTCGGGCTGGTCTTGACCACCCGCTTGTGCGAGCGCTTCGCCGGCAGCGTGCAGGGCGCCTTCCGTTTCGGAGGGGAGGCCGGCCACTGCGAAGGCCCATGCTGCTCGTTCGTGCAGGAGAGCGCGCACCCCGGCAGGGGCGTCGGGCCCCGCTGTGTGGCAGGAGCGCCGAGCGATGTCCACGCGGCTCTTCGGGTTGCCGTTGGTGGGTTGGTAGGCGAGGAACGCCAACGCGTTGCCTGCCAAGTCCCCGTCCCCTGCTTCCGTCGCCGCTTCGTAGCTGGCCTGGTAAAGGCTGGCAGCGTCTGCTTCGCGCCCACCATCGAACGCTGCCCAACCGGCCTGCTGCGCCTGCTCGGACAGGACGGACAGTATTTCCTTGCGAGTTTTCTCCATGCACGTCGAATCGCGCAGCATCGCCTTGGTGGATTGGTATTCGCCCAGGTAGACGCGATAGGTGTCACCCCCGCCGAGGATGTCGTCCAAGCGGCGCAGGCGTGCTGTGCGCTTTCGCAGCTGCTCCGGGAAAGCCTCACCGATGCGCTTTCCGACACGAGGGCGTTGGAGAGCTGGCAGGCTGGAGGCGAGTCCTGCCCCGGTCGTCGCTTGTAGGAAGTGCCTGCGTTTCAAGTCGTCTCCATGTGCCGTGGCGCTGATAGATGCAGACACCTTGGAGGAGATGCGCGACTCCGTGGCTTTCTCCCACGGCCGGGCGGCGAGTCCCAGTAGCTCACCTGGGATGCGCAGCGCATCGGCGATGCGGGTGATCTTCTCGAAGCTGGTCACGGAGCCTTTGCCGCGCGCCAGGGTCCCGACCCGTTCCGGCTTTATGTCGCACTCGGCAGCGATCTTCGAGTAGCTGATCCCGGCGTGAATGCGTGCCAACCGGAAGACAGTGCCGAAGTCGTGAGTTTCGAGCGCTGCTTGCATGTCAGGGTGCTCGATAAGCCTGATCGGCAATGCCGTTGACGGGATGAACTCGGCCATGGCTGCTCCATTGCGCCTGCTTGCCAGAGTGTGCAGTACCGCCCTCATATCGGGCCTACCCATCATGGGTATACCCCACTGCGGGACGCAAGTAGGCAGCGGCTACAGAAGAGTTGGTTGCACGGACCCCGGCGACCGCTGACACGGCCCCGGGGCATGGCCGACCTGACGAAAGCAGGCTGACATGATCCAAGCTACTGGCGCCGGCGCACCACTGGAAGACGACCTCCGGCCCCTGGACTTCGAAACGATGCGGGCCATAGCGAACCGGCTTCTCGCACAGGGACAGGCGCTTTCTGCGGATGACCTCCTCACCGAGATCATGATGTTGCGCGGTCAGCTCGCGGTACTCGTACCTGCGGTCAGCGAGCTGGCAGGCACGCGGCCTGTGGACGACGTTTGGCGGGACGCCGCACAGGAATGTGTCGGTACGGCACGCCGCCGCATCACGCACACGACCGGCTACACCGTGCCCGTGCTGCTCACTGAGATTCAGGGTCTTGCCCGGTCCGTGCTCGCTCTGGGCACGCACCTGCGGAACCTGGCGGCGGATGATGCCTGAGGCCATTGCCCCTTGGACGCCGAGGGAAAGCGACACGGTCGAACTGGTTCCCACGGGCACGGCATGGGACGCCGTGCGCTCCACAGACCGGTTCGGCCGGGCTGTCATCGACCGCCTCGGGTCCCGGTGCGGCGCCGTGATCGTGGATGGTTCCGGGGCGGTTCTGTACTGGCTCGTGAAGCCCGGTTCCGCCGACAAATGGATGCTGCCGCAGTATGCCGTCAGCATCATCGGGGCCAACGCCTACGTCGCCGTGCCGTCTGTGAGGTTCGTCAGCGGGCCCGGCCTGCACTGGGGGATCGCGCCGACGCCCCTGCGCTGCCTGACCGACACTGAGCTGCTGTTTGCCGCAATCGAAGCAGAGACCGAACGGGCGTACGGGCCCCGCTCATGACCAACTCGCCATCCACGACGCAGCAAGTCCCGGGTACTGAGAGCGAGCCGAACCAGGTCCAGGAGGCGTACCGCCGCTACCTTCTTCACCTCGAACAGCGCTCCGGTTGCCGGGCCGCTGGACGTTGCTGTCCGGACGGGCGCGTCCTCCAGCAGGCACACCCACGCTCGATGCCAGCGCAGGGGGTAGCACCTTGACCTGCGCGAGCTGTGACCGTCCCGTTCGGCCGGGCGAGCCCTTGAAGGAGTACGAGATCGGTAGCGGTACCGGTGTCGTCGCAGTGTGGCTGCGCCTCGTGTGCCCGGACCGGGGCGAGTACGTGCGCCGGTACGTCCAGTGAATCCCCCTTCGCGGCCGGCTGGTTCACAGGGCAGCGAGCTGGGTTCACTCCCGCCGGTGGCCGCCAACCGTGAAGCCCGGGGGTGCTTGACCGTGCTGAGCCACCCGAGTTGCTTCGGGTTCCTCGCCTTCGTCGGCCTGTGGCTCGCGGCCACTGCCTGGCACGACCTCACCATATGAACACAGTGCACTCCACCGTGCGGTCGAGGCCCTGTGGCCCGGACAGGCGATCCGGCTCAGTCACGACGTCCCGGTCAGCTTCGCCTTGCTGGCCAAGATCGCCAATGCGGTCTGAATACCGCTGAGCTGTCCAAGAGATATGGAGCTGTCCGCTCCGAGGGAGATTTTCCGGTGAGTGAGCGCACGCATCAAGTTCTCTTCGTGGTGACTCTCGCCGGGTTGCTGGTCTCCTTGGCCCTCGGCAGTCGGTAGATGCCGTGAAGAGGACTTGGTTCACGGGCCAATGCTGGCGATGCGAGGCGTGCGAAGTGCCGGTCCTGTGGCTCGGCCCCGTGCAGAGCTTGGAGCAGGGGGAAGGCCCGTTCTACTGCTGTCGCCCGTGCATCGTCCGGCTCGAAGCCCTGATCAACGCGCACAACCGCCGTGGTCCGGCGCTGGCCTGACAGCCCCCTGGCCGGACAGCGCTGGTGCCCGCCGTAAGTCCTGCGACCCGAACACGTGATCAACACCTACAGGCGAAGCGATCCCATAAGGAGGCGAGTCGGTGACCCTCATGACAACCGAGACCGCAGCGGAAAGCACGACAGCGCTGCACACCGTGACCCAGCGGGTTATCACCCAAGCGGTCATAGGCCTGTGGCCAGACAAGCAAGTCATCCTCGGCCCGCAGTGCCCGAGCGTCACGTCCTACGTCTGCCGAGTCACAGTGGACGGCGACTGCGTGAACTTGGGCGTCCCCGAGTGTGTGAGACGGCCGGGCTCCACCGCGGTGTCCTGCTCACGCGGGCAGTGCCGGAGACTGCGCTGGCCGAAGAGATGACGGCCCGCCCCGGGGAGACGGGCGCTCTCCTCAACTCGGCACTCGCCGCCCCCGAGGGCCTCCACGGCCCCCGGGGCGCGCAGCTCTTGGGTGCGTCGAAGCCGATCGATGAGCGTTCCGTAGCCGTTGTGTTTCGCAGGAAGTTCAACGGCCTGAGTGCCGACACCTATCTGGGAAGGCTCGGCCAGGACTGCGGGCTCCCGGAAGCTATGAGGCTGGAGGTCGTGGAGTTGGTCCGGCACACGGTGTGGCGGCTGCTGCGGATGAGCGGCGGGCTCTCGTCCCGTCGGGACACGGCGGTCTACGGGGACCTCAAACCCGAGCACGTCTTCTTCGACGGCCCCCGATTGCACTTCATCGACCCGGCCCTCCAGTGGACTGCCGGACCGGAGCCCGACACCGCGAAGCTCGCCAGCCGGTCGCTGTTCCTCGCGCTCGGGCACCCGGACCCGCGTGCCATACAGCAGATGGTGCAGGGCATCGCCTCGTTCCTCGCCCTCAACACGGCACCATCGGCCGGGCGGCAACGAGCTGAACGACTGCGCGACGTGCTGGTGCTGTGGCTCATGGACACCGTGAACATCCTGACCACCTGCCTCAGCGCACCCGCGGGGCTGCCCCTGGCCCCGCATCAGCAGACGCTCGCCCACCAGGTGTACACGGTGGCGGTCCTGGTGGACCGGGTGAGCGCCCTGCTCGTCGGTTCGATGGCCGGGCCCCGGCTCCTGGACGTCGTGCTCTGCGAGGTCGAGCACAGAACGGGGAGCTACCTGTGAACGGGCCGATGGTGGGGATCGTCGGCGCGGGTGCCGTGGCGGGCAGATGCTGGCCGCCGGTCTCGTTGCTGCTGCATTCCCCGCACGGCTGCTGGTCGTGTCCCGGCAGCCGGACCAGACCCGCGCCCTGACCACCGACCTCCAGGACCTGGCGCTCGCTTCCCGCTCTCGTACGCAGGCCGGCGCCGGTGAGGTCGCTCATCTCCACGCCTGGGACGCAGTGGTCGTCGCTCTGCGCACCGACTTCAAGAACACCGCCGAGCAGGACATCCGGCGCCAGGGCGCCACCGCGAACGCTCCCGCCTGCGGCTACGACGGCACTGTCATCATCGTCACGAACCCGGTGGACCTCATGGCCCGCCGCTTCGCCGAAGTACCAGGCTGCGCCCGGGCTTTCGGGATCGGGGCGAATCTCGACTCCGCCCGGTGCCGGTTCCTGCTGGCCCGGTACGCCCAGGTTTCCCCGGATCGCGTGCTCGGTCACGTGATCGGCGAGCACGGAGACCGCGCCGTCATCTGCGTGTCTACGACCACCGTCGACCGCCGCCCGGTCGCTGTACCGGTACGCGCCGTCGTGGCTGACCTCCAGCGGCGGCCAGCCTTGATCCGTCACGGCATCGGCCGGACTCGCTGCGGGCCTGATGGTGCTGTGCTGTCTACGCTCCGCATGGCCGGCCCGCCGGCCTTCTGCACGACCTCGAGGGCGCCCTGGTACTCCGGCGGGAGCGCCGCCTCCTCCATGCCCGGCTCGCGCTCCGGGATCATCCACACCGTCCGGCCGCCCACCTGCGCAGATACCGGGACGGCCGCAGCATGTGCCTCGGTGATCTGCTCGTTCATCCGCTGCAAAACCCGCTCGGCGACGGCGAGTTCATCGCGCTCGGTCCGTACCTCCTCCAGCTGCTTGGCCAGCTATTCGTCGAGTCCGTCCAGCTCTGCGCGACGCGCGGCGATCCGTTCCAGCACCTCGGGGTCCGTCATGCCCGGATCGTAGGAGCCGTACCGGCAGTGATGGGCAGAAAACGGCGAAACCGCCCCGACAGACGGTCTACAGCGCAGACTGCCGCCCACGACCAGCACGAGCACCCCGTCTGAACGTACGCCAGCACCGCTGACCAGCGACTTGCAGGATGGCGCACGCTCATAGATGTTGCTCGTCAACGTGCTTACTCACCGGTCGTGCGGTACTGGACGGGTCGGTCCTGGGTCTTGGCGAGGGAGCCGGCGGTGGCGAGGTCACGAAAGAGCTGACGGGCCCGCTTCTCGTCGACCTGATGCCCGGCGTCACCGAGGGTGGTGATGACGCGCTGCGTGTCGCAGACGCTGCCGAGGCCAAGCAAGTGCTCCAGGGCTTCTTTCTGCGTGGCTTCTGCCCGCTTCACCTTGGTGAGGTGGTTACGGATGCTGGCTGGGGCGCCATAACGGCTTGCTGAAGTACGGATCCGTCCCGGGTTGAGCGGTACCCCGCGAGAGAGTGACAGCACGCCCGCCCCATACCCGGGACAGTCCAGCATGGGAGAGACCATTTCCACCCGGATGAGCCCCGGGCCGACGTCCGGGCGGACGAGGACTCCCGCGTCGAGCTTCACAATGGGGAGAGCCGCGGGCGATGGACGTGGAGATTCTCCCGTCCTGCTCCGATCAGCCACAGAAGCCGTCGCTCACCGCCTGCTCGCACTCCTCGTCGATGCCCTACGGGCCGAGCGGGTTGACGAACTCGAAGCCGAGCCCCCCCATCCGGGAGTGGCTCGAAGTCCACGGTGAACCATGCGAACCCGCCCATACAACTTGGACGGGTGCAACGAACTTGGACGTCACGGCGGGCCTCAGCGGGGAATCGCAGGCCGCAAGCGTGCCCGTTCGACGGACCCCAGCCAACGGGATTCGGGGCGCCTGGTTGTCGTAGTGCTCGGTGACAGCTGCTGCTGCCCCGAGGTTGAGCTGCCCAGCTGTTCTGTCAGGTCAGGCGCCGGCTCTCGACACGTTCAACAGCCAAGGGATCCGATAGGCCACTCATAAAGCTTGACTAGAGGATCGAGCAACAACACAGATCAGGGCGCAAAAGAAGTGATTGACCAATTGAGACATGAGTCGATAGGCTTTCCGAGTCAGTCTTTACAGGAGAAGTGAACTCGGACGGTGCCACTTGTGAAGGCTTGCCCTGCGCCTACTCGCTGCATCGGAAGCTGGAGCTGCGGAAGGTCCGGCTCCACGACGCGCGCCATCGTGTCTCACGTTCCTTGCCGCCAACGGCGTGCCGGACGTCGTCGCCCTCACCTCATGAGCCGAGCACGCCATCACCTTCACCAACCGGGCGCACGTCCAGGGACGACGCGCCGCCCTCGTACTCGCTTCGCACGACCGTCGGCTCCTCGTTCTGAATGGGACTCGGCAAGGAGAGGAGAGAGATGTCAGCCCCCAGGAAGTTGGAACCCATCCTCGAAGCGCACTACAACATCAAGGCCGCGACGGTCCGCCTCGGACTGGCCACCGAGGACGCAGAGGACAAGCGCGGTCAGAAGTGGTTGCGCGATGGGGTCAACCGGAAGGTCGACCCCTTCCCTCACGCCCGCATGGCGGGCCAACTGGTGTTCACCGAATCCCACCTTGCCGAAATCTCGGTGCGCCACGAGAGCCGGGTCCACGGCAACACCGGCAAGCGCAACAGGCCCATAGCGAGACGCCGAGCCGCCAACAGTGCCGCGCCCGCTGCCACCTAGAGGCTGTCCCGTAAATGATCTACGGCGTACTGGATGAGCTGCTGATTCTTCAGCATCCGGGGAGGGTGAGGTTGCACAGACGGTCAGATGCCGAGCATGGAGTGATGCATGCCGTCGTCCTTGAGGCGGCAGTCGCGGAGGATCTCCCAGCCCTTCATGTGGCGAAGGCGTGATCGATGCGAGCCCAACACCGTGCGATGCAAGGTGTTGCACTCCTCATTTCCAAACCCTGAGCTCGGCCCGCCGCGCTCACGTCGGTGCGAGAAGACGACCGGTACCCCAGTAGCCGCCATCTGAGATCACGGTCGTCCTACTACCGGTAGTGGGTTCAGGGAGCCGTCCACGATCAGCATGGTGTTCTTGCGGGCTGGAGTGACAGCAACGGATGGTCGACGATGCGGTCGGCGGCCGACTTCGACACCCCGAATAGCGGCGCGAGCTGCCGCAGTGCGGTGACAGCCCCGCCGAACTACCGCCGGCTCAGCCCAGTGAACGGGGATATTCAGGACGGCTCCGACGCCGTGATCACACCAGCCACAGCAAGATCATCCAACCCGTGACCAGCAGTTGCCTGATAGCCATTAGATTGCAATCAGACCGCTCGGCACGACCAAGCCTGGAGCGACCTCCAAGACCCACCCACCAGCAGAGCAATACGACAACAAGGGATGTAACGCATGCCATGGATCGAGTGGCGAGGAAATAGCTGCCGAGTTCGATGGGAGACTGGGAAGCTCCATCCCGACACCGGCAAGAAGCTCTTCGACTCGAAGTCGAGTGTCAAGTGGACCGAGGAAGAGGCGTACAACTACGGCCTTGACCGAGAGTCAGACATCCGCAACGACCGGTACATCTCGCGCCGCGACGGCTCCGTCTTCATGAAGGAATACTGCCGCACCTGGCCCGACACCCTCGATGTTGGGCACCTGCGGGAGAAGGCCATTCGCTCCATGATACGGCTGTACATTGTGCCGCGCTGGGGTGATACGGCTGTCGGCGACATCAAGGCGTCCGCCTACCGGGCATGGAAGAAGCAGCTCAAGGCCCTGCCGAACGTGGGCGAGAAGTATGGGGAGGAGATCCTCACGGTCTTCTCGATGCTGATGGACGACGCCGTGGATGATGAGCTGCGGAAGTCCTCGCCCATTCCGAAAGGGAAGCGACGCCGCGGTAAATACAAGAAGAAGCCGCGCGAGAAGAAGCTCGAGATGCGCATCGATGACATCCACCGACTCGCCTGCAACGCGCTGGTGTTCTGGGGATTCCCTGGCTACGTCTTCATCTGGACCATGGCCTGCACAGGCATGCGGCCTGCAGAACTCTACGGACTCAGACGCGAGTTTACCCATCCGCTGTGGCCGGCATCTGATCCGGACAAGGAGCGACGCCTGGAGAGTCTAGAGCGGTACTTCGGCGAGAAGCCGATGCCCGCGATCCGCGTTGAGTATCAGCTGCAGCGTGAGGGCGGGCTGTCGACACCCAAGCTGTTCCCCCCGAAATATGAGAGCGTACGCACTCTGGTTATTCCGCCGTTTCTGGCCGAACTGCTGGAAAGGTTGCTCGACTCACACGACTCAGAGTGGGTTTTCCCGTCCATCAAGGGCAGTTCACTGGCTACCGCTAACTTCACCTACCACTACTGGCGGAAGATCGCGGACGGGAAGGCTGCGTCAACGCCTCGACCGAAGGGGAGCGGGCCAGGCGGCACGCGGCGGCCGCTCCCGGCGATTCCGGCCGTGTCCGCCTACAAGGGGAAGCGTTTGTACCTGCTGCGGCATGGCCATAAGGAATGGATAGACGAAGACGGGCACAGCCGGATCGCGACAGAGACCCGAATGGGGCATGAGGTCGTCGGGGTCGAGGGTCTGTACGCGAACGTGACCCCGACGATGGAGCGTCGCATCATGGAGACGTTGCAGGCGCGTTGGCAGCGGTTCGTGGTGACGCTGGATCCAGGTTGGGCACCCCCTTCTCCCACTTCTCTCCCATTCGACTTGGCCGAGTGGATGAAGCACCAGGTCAGGGACGCAGAATCCACCAAGTATTGAACTGGTTCATGACGTTCGTCTCGTCGAAGAGCTTCATGCCGTTCGTGGTCTATCGGATCCTGCTGGGTGCCGCCCTGTTCTTCCTGGTCGGCACGGGCGTCCTCAGCCCGGACGCAGGTCCCGCCGGGGGCTGAGGGAAGCGTACGTACCTGCCGTCACTTCCCCGGTCCGGGCTCCGTGTCCGGACCGCCGGGCCGCTGCCCGGGTGAACCGTCATCCGGCACGGGCGGATCGTCCTCCGGCACGGGCAGTTCGTCCTCCGCGGCCGGGCCGGGTTCCGCCGGCCTGGACCGCTCCAGCGCCTCAAGACCTGGCAGCGGTATTCCGATGTTGGACAGGTCCAGCTTCGCCGCCTCGATCTCTTCCGCCGACAGCCCGGGTACGGCGGCCTCCACCGCGTCGGCCACCGGGCCGGAGGTCTTCGCCGCGGAGGTGTCCGCGGTGCCGTCCTCCGCCATGACGGCCCCCCCTTCGCGCTCCGCCCCCGGCATCTGCGGGTAGCGCTGGGCCCGCTCCAGGAACCGGAGCAGCTCCACGGGGAACGGCAGGACCAGCGTGGAGTTCTTCTCGGACGCGACCTCGGCCACCGTCTGCAGCAGACGGAGCTGGAGTGCGGCCGGGTGCTCGGACATGACTTCGGCGGCCTGGGCGAGTTTCTTCGAAGCCTGGAGCTCGGCATCCGCGTTGATGACGCGGGCCCGCCGCTCCCTGGCCGCCTCGGCCTGCCGTGCCATCGACCGTTTCATCGTCTCGGGCAGCGACACGTCCTTGATCTCCACCCGGTCGATCTGAACACCCCAGCCGATCGCCGGACTGTCGATCATCAGCTCCAGGCCCTGGTTCAGCTTCTCGCGGTTGGACAGCAGGTCGTCCAGATCGCTCTTGCCGATGATCGACCTCAGCGAGGTCTGCGCCATCTGCGAGACCGCGAACTGGTAGTCCTCGACCGCGATGACCGCGTCCGCCGCGTTGACCACCTTGAAGTAGACGACGGCGTCGACCCGCACCGTCACGTTGTCCCGGGTGATGCCCTCCTGCGCGGGGACCGGCATCGTCACGATCTGCAGATTCACCTTGCGCAGCTTGTCCACGCCCGGGATCACCGTGGTGAATCCCGGCAACCGCTCTGCCTCGCGCAGCCGGCCGAACCGGAAGACCACACCGCGTTCGTACTGTTTGACCACGCGGGCCGCGGAGAGTCCGTACACCGCGGCGAGGCAAAGGATCACCACGACCGCTGTCAGCAGTGCTGCCACCATCACGACCACCTAGTGCCAGATTTATTTCTCTTTCCTACGATATGCCCCGAATGCCGTAACCGACGATCGGCGCAGAGACCTCGTAGCTCTCCAGAGGAACGCGCAGGTGAAGAGGGTCGCGGTGATGAACAGCCAGCGGATCAGGAACACCCCGCCGGGCAGCGCCGTGGCCCGCCCGTAGCGCTCCGGCGGGCCGAGGATCAGCGGGAACCAGACGAGCAGCAGCAGTCCGGACAGCGCCGCGGGCACCCTGAGCGTGTTGATCCACTCCCCGCGGACCACGCCGGGCAGCGCCCGCAGGGCCCGGTCGGCCAGCGAGTAGAGCGGGATCAGCACCAGGTCCTGCACCAGTGCCGCACCGGCGAACCAGACGACGATGCCGAGCCGGTCGCCCGCCAGCAGCCGCATCCCCGCGTATCCCGCCACCGCGAAGGAGACGAGCAGCACCACGAGCTGCAGCGGACCTGCCCCGTACCAGCGCTCGAACCGCCGCATCACAGCTCCCCGAAGGTCAGCGAGGCCACCCACTTGGTGTTGAGCACCCCCGGGGCGGCCGGGACGATGATCCGTGCCGGGTAGCCGTGGTCGGGCGAGAGATCGGCGCCGTTGACGCGCAGTGCCAGCAGCGAGCGCGGATCGCGGACCTGGTTGTCCCGCAGCGCCGCCGCCCGGAAGGAACCGTGCCGCTGGAAGGACCGTACGAGCACTCCCGGCGGCCGGTCAGCCGCGCCGACCAGGGCGGCCAGGTCCCGCAGCCGCACCCCTTGCCAGTCCTGGTCCGGTGTCGACCAGCCCTCCACACAGGCGATGGGAAGGTGCGCGCCGTGCTGCGGGAGGCGCAGCAGCTCCTCCCGCGTCAGGCGCACCGAGCCGCCGGGGCCCCGCACCTCCAGCCGCCAGCCGTCCCCGGTGTCCCGGGAGCTGATGCCCGCCAGCGCCGCGGTCTTGTTGATCTGGAAGCCGTTCGGGCCGTGCCCGGGTTCCCCGCCGCCGTGCGGTGCGAGCAGCGCCACCCGGCGCAGCGGTCCGCCGATGCTCTGGCCGGCCGTCACGGCGAGCAGCAGGAGGGAGCCGCCGCCGACCAGCCCGAGGAGACCGCGCCGGGAGAGCGTCGCGGCAGCCGGGCGGGGCGTGACCAGGCCGGAGCCGTCGGGCGGCTCCTGCCGCCCGGCCGCGGGCTCCCGCAGCGGCGCCCGCAGCCCCCGCTCGCGCAGCACCCGCACCGCCATGGGCAGGCGGAGGGCCACATGCGCGGCGAAGGCGCCGGTGAACACCCACGCCCCGTAGAAGTGCAGCGCGTAGAACGACCCGGGAAAGAGGTAGTCGAGCTGGACGTTGAGAAGACCGGTCGCGAACTCGAACAGCACCCCGCCGACCAGCAGCAGCAGCGAGATCCGCTCCAGTGCGTGGGCCACCGACCGGGCGGGCGGCAGCGCGAAGAGCTTCGGGACGACGGACCAGAGTTTGGCCAGCAGCACCGGGACGAGCGCGACGCCGAGCGTCACGTGCACGCCCTGGGTGAGGCGGTAGAGCCAGTGCGGGTCGGTGGGCCACGCGAAGAGGTAGAAGCCGAGCAGCCCCTTGCCCGGTGTCTTGTCGTTGACCGGGGCGAGATCCGGGTTGTAGGCGGCGTAGGACAGCAGGCCCGTCACGACCAGCACGGTGATACCGCCCAGCAGGACGAGGCCGAGCAGCGCCGTCAGCCACGGCCCGCGCAGCGGACTGCGCCAGAACCCGGGTGCGGCGGGCGAGAGGATCTGCGGGGGATTCTGCTTGGCGCGCATGGCACTTCCCGGACTGTTCCGGCGGTGGTCGTCCACAGCCGCGCCCCGACGTTAAGCCGGTACAGCGGCCTTGCGGGGCCCGGAACCGATGACGAAACTCTGACGTCGGGCGGCCCCGGCGAGAAGATCTGACGGTTCGGTGACGGGCGGCGTCGCTTCGGTGCTTCGCGCCTGCCGGCGGCCTAGCGTGGGCCTGTGACAGCCCCCGCCCCCCTCGCCGAGAAATCCGCCGACCCCGTGTCCCGGGCGCGCCGGGGACGGCGCCCCGACGTCATCGCCGCGATCGCCGGAGCGCTGCTCGTCGCCGCTGCCGCCGTCGTCGGCACCGTCATTCAGAACGCCGACGGGACCCTGCACGTGGCGTGGCCGCCGCTGCTGGCCGACTGGCTCCCGCATCTGGGACCGGGCACGCCTGCGGCCATCGCCGCCGCGGCCGGAGTGATCGGCTACGGCCCGGTGCTCGCGGACCGGCTGTCCTGGCGGGCGCTGACGCCCGTGGCCTTCGCCGCGTCGATGGCCTGGATCTGGTCACTGGCCCTGGTCGACGGCTGGCAGCGGGGCGTCGCGAACCGGCTCACGAACAGGAACGAGTACCTCAGCGTCATCGACCGGTTCACGCACATCGGACCGACGCTGCGGGGTTTCGACCAGCACATCCTGATCGGCCACCCGCACAACTGGCCCGCGCACGTGGCGGGGCACCCGCCGGGCGCCACCCTGACCTTCGTCTGGCTCGACAGGATCGGCCTGGGCGGTGGTGGATGGGCCGGCGTCTGGTGCATCACGGTCGGCGGATCGGCGGCGGTCGCCGTGCTCGTGGCCCTGCGGGCGCTGACCGGCGAGCGGACCGCGCGCCGGGCGGCGCCCTTCCTCGTCCTGGCCCCCGCCGCGGTCTGGATCGGGACATCGGCCGACGGCTACTTCGCGGCGGTCGCCGCCTGGGCGGTCGCGCTGCTCGCCCTGGCTGCCACCCGTACGGTGCGCGCCCCCGCACTCGTCGCGCTGGCGGCGGGACTGCTCTTCGGCTGGGCCCTCTATCTCTCGTACGGGCTGACCCTGTTCGCGGTGCCCGCCGTCATGGTGCTCCTCCTCGCCCGCAACGCACGGCCGCTGGCACCCGCGCTCGCCGGAGTCGCTCTCGTCGCGCTCACGTTCACGCTCGCGGGCTTCAACTGGTGGGAGGCGTACGGCCTGCTGGTGGAGCGCTACTACCAGGGCGTGGGAGGGGACCGGCCGCAGAGTTACTGGGTGTGGGGCAACCTCGCCTGCACCGTGGTCATCACCGGTCTGGCGTCCGTGGCCGGGCTGCGGAGGGCAGGGGCCTCGGTCCCGGATGCGGTCCGGCGCTGGCGCGGGGCGCGGGACGGCGCTGCCGACCGGCTCGGGATGCTGGTCCTGGCCGTCCTTCTCGCGCTGCTCATCGCTGATCTGTCGGGCATGAGCAAGGCGGAGACGGAGCGCATCTGGATTCCCTTCGCGCTGTGGATGCTGCCCGCGGCGGCTCTGCTCCCGGCCGCGGACCGGCGCCGCTGGCTGACGGCCCAGGCGGTGCTCGCCCTGCTGGTCAACCACCTGCTGCTCACCATGTGGTGAGCAGCGGCGGCAGCACCACAGCAACCGCCTCTCAGCCCGGTGCCGTCCCCCGGAACGCGCCGAGGATCCGCTCGGCGGCGAGGGTCGGCGTCAAGGTGCCGCCGCGCAGCTCCTGTTCGAGCAGCGGGGCGAGCCGCCTGACGTCGGGGTGGTCGTGCAGCTCCTTCAGCAGCCCCTCGCGCACCATCGTCCAGGCCCAGTCGACCTGCTGGTCACGCCGTTTGGCGGCCAGCCCGCCGGACGCGTCCAGGACCTTGCGGTGCTGTTCGAGCCGTTCCCACACGGTGTCGAGACCGAGCGACTCCCGGGCGCTGCAGCTGAGCACCGGCGGCGTCCACGCGGCGTCGGCCGGGTGCATCAGCCGCAGCGCGCCGGCCAGTTCGCGGGCGGCCGAGCGCGCGTCGCGTTCGTGGGGGCCGTCCGCCTTGTTGACGGCGATGACGTCGGCCAGCTCCAGGACGCCCTTCTTGATGCCCTGCAGCTGGTCGCCGGTGCGGGCCAGGGTGAGCAGCAGAAAGGAGTCCACCATGTCCGACACCGCGGTCTCGGACTGGCCGACGCCTACGGTCTCCACCAGGACGACGTCGTAGCCGGCCGCCTCCACCACGACCATGGCCTCCCGGGTGGCACGGGCCACCCCGCCGAGGGTGCCCGCGGTCGGTGAGGGCCTGACGAAGGCCGCCGGGTCCACGGCCAGCCGCTCCATCCGGGTCTTGTCGCCCAGGATGGAGCCGCCGGTCCTGCTGGACGAGGGGTCGACGGCGAGCACCGCCACCCGGTGGCCCAGGCCCGTGAGCATGGTGCCGAAGGCGTCGATGAAGGTGGACTTCCCGACGCCGGGCACCCCGCTGATCCCGATCCGGCGTGCTGTCCCGGAGTGCGGGAGCAGCGCGGTCAGGAGCTGCTGGGCGAGGGCCCGGTGGTCCGCCCGGGAGGACTCCACGAGCGTGATGGCCCGTGCGACGGTGGCCCGTGACCCGTCCAGGACGCCCTGGGCGTAACGGTCGGGATCGATGTGGAGTGCCATCCGCTACAGCTCGTGGCCGAGTGCGGAGGCGAGCCGGACCACCAGGTCGTACGCGGCGTCCGGGATCACGGTTCCCGGTGGGAAGACAGCGGCGGCGCCGGCCTCGTGCAGGGCCGGGATGTCCTGGGGCGGGATGACCCCGCCGACGACGATCATGATGTCCTCCCGGCCCTCGGCCGCCAGTTCCTCCCGCAGGGCGGGGACCAGCGTGAGGTGCCCCGCGGCGAGCGAGGAGACCCCGACGATGTGCACGTCCGCTTCGACCGCCTGCCGTGCCACCTCGCCCGGCGTCTGGAAGAGCGGGCCGACGTCCACGTCGAAGCCCAGGTCCGCGAAGGCGGTGGCGATCACCTTCTGGCCGCGGTCGTGGCCGTCCTGGCCCATCTTGGCGACGAGGATGCGCGGACGGCGCCCCTCGGCCTCCTCGAAGGAGTCCACCAGCCGGCGCGTCCGCTCCACGGAGGGCGACTCCCCTGCCTCGGTCCGGTACACACCGGAGATGGTACGGATCTGTCCCGCGTGCCGCCCGTAGACCTTCTCCAGGGCGTCGGAGATCTCACCGACGGTGGCCATCGCCCGCGCGGCGTCGACCGCGAGCGCCAGCAGGTTGCCGTCGAGGTCCGGGCCCGGGTCGCGGCCGGCGGCGGCGGTCAGCGCCCGCAGCGCGTCCTGGCAGGCCGCTTCGTCGCGCTCCTCGCGCAGCCGCTTCAGCTTCGCGACCTGCTGGGTGCGCACCGAGGAGTTGTCGACCTTGAGTACGTCGATCTCCTCGTCCGTCTCCACCCGGTACTTGTTGACGCCGACGACGGGCTGCCGTCCGGAGTCGATACGCGCCTGGGTGCGGGCGGCCGCCTCCTCCACCCGGAGTTTGGGGATGCCCGCGTCGATGGCCTGCGCCATGCCGCCGGCCGCCTCGACCTCCTCGATGTGCTGCCAGGCGCGCTGCGCCAGATCGTGGGTGAGCTTCTCGACGTACGCGCTGCCGCCCCACGGATCGATGACCCGGCAGGTGCCCGACTCCTGCTGGAGCAGCAGCTGGGTGTTGCGGGCGATCCGGGCGGAGAAGTCGGTCGGCAGGGCCAGCGCCTCGTCGAGTGCGTTCGTGTGCAGCGACTGGGTGTGGCCCTGGGTGGCTGCCATCGCCTCGACGCAGGTGCGGGTCACGTTGTTGAAGACGTCCTGCGCGGTGAGGGACCAGCCGGAGGTCTGTGAATGGGTGCGCAGCGAGAGGGACTTGGCGTTCTTCGGGTCGAACTCCTTGACCAGTCTGGCCCAGAGCAGCCGGGCCGCGCGCAGCTTCGCGATCTCCATGAAGAAGTTCATGCCGATCGCCCAGAAGAAGGAGAGCCTCGGCGCGAAGGAGTCGACGTCCATACCGGCGGCGATACCGGCCCGCAGGTACTCCACTCCGTCGGCCAGCGTGTAGGCGAGCTCCAGGTCGGCCGTCGCGCCCGCTTCCTGGATGTGGTAGCCGGAGATGGAGATGGAGTTGTAGCGCGGCATCTTCTGCGAGGTGTACGCGAAGATGTCGGAGATGATCCGCATCGAGGGCTTCGGCGGATAGATGTAGGTGTTGCGGACCATGAACTCCTTGAGGATGTCGTTCTGGATGGTCCCGGCGAGCTTCTCCGGCGGTACGCCCTGCTCCTCGGCGGCGACGATGTACAGCGCCAGGACGGGCAGCACCGCACCGTTCATGGTCATGGAGACCGACATGCGGTCCAGCGGGATGCCGTCGAAGAGCTGCCGCATGTCGTAGATCGAGTCGATCGCGACGCCCGCCATGCCGACGTCGCCGGTGACGCGCGGGTGGTCGCTGTCGTAGCCGCGGTGCGTCGGCAGGTCGAAGGCGACCGAGAGGCCCTTCTGACCGGCCGCCAGATTACGGCGGTAGAAGGCGTTCGACTCCTCGGCGGTGGAGAATCCGGCGTACTGACGGATCGTCCAGGGCTGGTTGACGTACATCGTCGGGTACGGCCCGCGGAGGTAGGGCGCGATCCCCGGGTAGGTGGCGAGGAAGTCGAGTCCCTCGGTGTCCTGGCCGGTGTAGAGCGGTTTGACGGGGATGCCCTCGGGGGTCTGCCACACCAGCTCGTCGACGCTGTGGCCGGTGGACTCCTTCACGGCCGCCCGCCACTGCTCCTCGGTGGCCCCGGCGGAGGCACCCGGCCCCAGTTCGGTCTCTGTGAAGTCCGGGATCTGCATTACGCCACTCCCATACGGTCGAGGACGGAGGTCAGTACGGCCACCACGTCTCCTCCGGCGAAGACGAACTCGTCCACGCCGGCGGCCAGATATTCGTCCCGCCGGTCTCCGGGGCGGCCGGCGAGGAACACCTGCCGTGCTCCGGCTGCCTTCAGTGCGGTGGCGGTCTCCGGCGCCTGTTCGGCGTAGACCGCGTCGCTCGAACAGACGCAGGCGAGGGTGGTACCCGCCCCGGCGAACGCCGCGGCGGCCGTGCCCGGGGCTCCCGGCACCGGGCCGTGGACCGGTTCGATGCCGCCTGCCTGGAAGAGGTTGGCGGCGAAGGTGGCCCGCGCGGTGTGCGCGGCGGCGGGACCGAGTGCGGCGAGGAACACCCGCGGGCGGGCGCCGGTCGCCGCCAGATGGGCGTCCGAGCGGGCCCGCAGCGCTTCGAAGGCGTCGTCGCGGTGGACCACGGGGAGGCCGCCGCCGGGGGCGGCGGGCGCGGGGTCCCTGACGACGGCGCGCTCGACGAGCTGGGGGAACTCGCTGACGCCGGTGACCGGTTCGCTCCGCCGGGCCAGCTTCTCGCTGCGCCGCTCCCAGGTGGCCGCGAGGCGTCCGGCGATCAGCCCGGACCGCAGGGCCTGCTCCTGGCCACCGGCGCGTTCGATCTCCTGGAACCACTTCCAGGCCGCCTGCGCCAGTTCGTCGGTGAGCCGTTCCACGTACCAGGAGCCGCCCGCGGGGTCGGCCACCCGCGCCAGATGGGACTCCTCGACCAGGATGGTCGACGTGTTGCGGGCGACACGGCGGGCGAAGTCGTCCGGCAGGCCCAGCGTGTGGTCGAACGGCAGCACCGTCACCGCGTCCGCGCCGCCGGTACCGGCCGCCAGGCAGGCGACCGTCGTACGGAGCATGTTCACCCACGGGTCGCGCCGCGCCATCATCACCGGGGAGGTCACGGCGTGCTGGCGCTGCGCCCCGGCCCCGGGGGCGCCGCTCGCCTCGGCCACCCGGGCCCAGAGGCGGCGCGCCGCGCGCAGCTTCGCGATCGTCAGGAACTGGTCGGCGGTGGCCGCGTAGCGGAATTCCAGCTGTCCGCAGGCTGCCGCCACATCGAGTCCGGCGCCGGTGAGTCCGCGGAGGTACGCCACCGCGGTGGCGAGCGAGCACCCCAGTTCCTGCGCCGCCGATCCGCCCGCCGCGTGGTACGGCAGCGCGTCCACGACGAGCGCCCGCACCTGCGGGTACCGCTGGTGGCACAGCTCGGCGAGCGCGACGGCCTGCGCGGTGTGCCCGGCCACGGCGTCGTAGGCGCCGGTACGGGCCGCGTGGCCCAGCGGGTCCGCGCCGAGGGTGCCCAGCGCCTCGTCGGGGGTGACGCCGCGCTCTTCGAAGAGCCGCAGCAATTCCCGCGCGGCGGCGTCGAATTCGGCGCCCGCGTCGAGGACGACCGGTGCCAGGTCGAGGTGGACGCCTTCGAGAGCCGTCCCGATCCCGGCCACCGGGACGCCCGATTCGCCCACGGTGAGCCAGAGGGAGGAGACGCCGTTCTCCAGGTCCGCGAGCACCGCCCCGTTGGTGCGCGAGGCATCGGGCCGGCTGTGCAGCTGGCGTACGTCCCAGCCGCCGGCCACGCGGCCGGCCGGAGTACTGCCACGGGTGAACGGGGCGAACCCCGGGAGCCCCGTTGCCCCGGGGAGTCCGCCGCCGTCCGGCGCGGTGTAGAGCGGCTGGACGACCAGACCGTCGTCAAGTTCGGTGGAGAGCGCTGCTTCCGCCGCCGTACCCGGGACATCCTTACCCGATTTGCGCAGCACACCTTCCACAAGGCGCTGCCACTGCTCATGGGTCGCATGCGGGAATCCGGCGGCCAGGGGGAACCCGTTGTCGGGCAGGACCGTCATGCTCAGATGCTAGGCGAGGGGGCCAGGTGTGCAGTTGAGGGAACCACTGTGACCTTGGACTCTCTCGTCCGTGCGGGAGCCCGGGACGGCCTGCGCCGTACCGGGCTCCCGGTCCGGGCCGATGGCCCGGAGATGTGCTGTCCGGCTGCTTCACCCCCCCTCGTCGCTCCGCTCCCCCTTTTCGCCGCGCTCCCCCTGCTACTTCACTCCCACCGCCCGGGTGATCTCCTGCTTCACCGAACCCCCCTTGTTGTCGGTGGCGGAGGCGCGCAGCGAGATGTACCCGGCGTCCCTGGGCACCCGGAGTGAACCCTTCCAGGCGGCGGAACCGCCGTGGACCGGGCTGAGCCCGACGGACTTCCAGGTCTTGCCGTCGTCGTAGGAGACCTCCAGCGTCCCCGACGTGATCTTCCCGGTGTCCGGGGCACCCTTGACGTACTCGGCGCTGATGCCGATCGGCAGGGTCCGCCCGGCACGGACGTCACCAGCGAGGTCGGTGTCGACGTCGAAGCCCAGGTTGAGCAGCGGCAGATAGGTGGCGCGGTCCGCCGGGGTCTCCGCCGACCTGAAGGTCCACTCGGAGTGGCCCTTCGTGGACAGCACCCAGGTGGCCGGGGAGCGCGTGGTGTCGGTGACCACCTTGTACGTGGTCTCGGCCGGGTCGGCGTCCCAGGCGTACGCTCCCGAGCTGGTCGCGTGGTCGACCTGGACCCCGTTGGCGTACACATCGGTGGTCTGGGTCATGGAGTCGTCGCTCCAGACGTCGCCGAACCCGGTGTGGTCGGGCCCGGAGTCGCCCCAGCCCGGGGTGTTGAACTGGAGGTCGTTCCCGGTGCGCTGCTGGCCCCAGCCGAGTCCGGTACCGAGCCAGGGGTGCAGCACGGGCTTGAACCAGTCCAGTCCACTGCGGCTGCCGCCCTTGTAGGCGACCAGACCGCTGCGCTCCTCAAGCGAGGTCGGGCCCGCGGTGACGGACTGCATCCAGGTCTGACCGGTGCCGGTGCTGACGTAGTCGGTGCGCTCGGCCGGGTAGTGCGTGCTCTCCGCGAATCCGTAGCCGATCGGGAAGGTACCGGTGATCGAGTAGCGGAACTCCCCGCCGTCCACGGGCTTGGCGGCGTGGAAGGCCGTGTTCAGGGTGGCGAGGTCCTTCCTGCCCGGCTTGTACGTCAGGTCCTTCGGGACCGCCCCCGGATGGCCGTCGGAGAGGTCGTAGACGTACGGCGTGTAGCGGGTGCCGGTGAGCTCCACGGTGCCGTGGCGGCGTGCGGTCGCGGCCAGCAGGGCACCGTCCGCGGCGTTCACGGACGCCACCTGGAGCGGGATGTCCGACCCGTCGTCCGCACCGAACCAGGTGCTCAGCCGCCCGGGGGTGTCGTCAGTGACGAGGAGCGAGACCGCGCCGGCCTGCTGTGCGGCCGCGGCGAGCTGTTGCGGGGTGACGCCGGCCGTGGCGCGGACCAGGACGGCCTTGCCGCGTACGTTCTTTCCCTGGTACTCGGCCGCGGTCCCGGTCCCGAGGTCGGCGACGCCGGCCCGGTGGCGGCCTTCGAGGAGGGTGGAGCCGCCCTGTACGACGGTGTCGCCGAGCCGCTTGCCGCCCGCGACCGCTTCGAGCAGGGGCTTGCCGAGGCGCCAGACGGTGCGGTACTCGAAGGTTCCGTAGGTGACCTTCCTGGTGGGGGCGGCGAAAATACTGTCGTAGGTGAGCGGCACCTGCACCGCTCCGCCGAAGTCGGCGCCGTTCGCCTTGCGGTCGAACTCCATCAGCAGCTGACGGGTTTCGGTGCGCTTGGGCACCTGCGCCTTGATCTGGTGCAACTGGCGTCCGTCGAGGGTGATCTCACGGTCACGGTCGACGACGATCTGCGGGTCGGCGAGGAAGCCGAGACCGAGCGAGTCCTTGCCCTTGGCGCCGCGTACGTCGAGGAAGGACGCCACCGAGTAGGTACCGGGCTTCAGCCGCAGGGTGAGGGTGCCGGAGTCACCGACGGCCGCGTTGTACGGGTCGGTTCCCCGGGCCAGTTCCTGTACGGCGAGGTCGGCTGCGGTCGGCGCGCCGTCCCGGTCCTTCACGTGGACGGTGAGGGTGTACCGCTCCTCCTCCTTGACGAGGCCGAAGGCGGTGTGCCCGACAACGTTGCCGCCGACGCTCGCGGTGATCCGGCCGGACGTGTCGCCGACGGGCGCCCCGGCTCCGTCACCGGTGACGGTGGTCCGCGCGGTGGAGTGCGCGGGCACGGTCAGGCTCGTGTCGGCGAGCTTCACGACGCCGTCGGCGGCTCCCTCGGCGGCGAGGGCCAGAGTCACCGGTGCGTCGGACGAGTTGGCGTAGGTCACCGTGCGGGTGACCGGCTTGTCGTCCTCGTACGGCCAGGAGTAGAAGCCCAGGTCCGCGCTGCCGGTGGCGGTGATGCTCGCGGTGGTGGCCGCGGGGACGTCGACCCGGCCGGCGCCCAGCGTGTACACCGGGTCGGGCAGCGTCTTCGATGTCGACATCAGCGCGTCCTTGAGCTGCTGCCCGGTCCAGTCGGGATGCTTCTGCGCGAGCAGGGCGGCGACGCCCGCCACATGCGGGGTGGCCATCGACGTACCGCTCATGGTCTGGTACGAGCCGCTGCCCTCGGCGTACTGCGACCGGGCTGCGAGGATGTCGACACCGGGCGCGGACAGGTCGGGCTTGAGGGCGTTGTCGCCGAGCCGCGGGCCCTGGCTGGTGAAGTCCGCGGGCTGGTCGGCGGAGTCCACCGCGCCGATGGTGAGCGCCGAGTCGGCCGCGCCGGGCGAGCCGATGGAGGTCGGGGCGCCGGTGTTGCCGGCGGCGACCACGAACAGGGCGCCGGTGTCCTTGGAGAGGGTGTTGACCGCGGCGGCCATGGGGTCGGTGCCGTCGCTGGCCTCCTGGGAGCCCAGGCTCATGCTGATGATCTTGGCGTGGATGTCCTTGGCGGCCCACTCCATGCCCGCGATGATCTCGGAGTCGGTGCCGGAGCCCTCGTCCGAGAGCACCTTGCCGACAGCCAGGTCGGCGTCCGGGGCGACGCCCTTCTCCTTGCCGTCGGACGCGGCCCCGCTGCCACCCACGGTCGATGTGGTGTGCGTGCCGTGGCCGTTGCGGTCGGTGGTGTCCTCACCGGCGATGAACGACTTGGACGCGCTGATCCGGCCCTTGAGGTCGGGGTGGTCCGCGTCCACGCCGGTGTCGAGCACCGCGACCTTGACGCCCTTGCCGGTGAGCCCTGCCTGCCAGGCGGCGGGGGTGCCGATCTGCGCGTTGCTCTCGGCCATGTCGGCCTTGACCCGGCCGTCGAGCCAGACCTTCCCGACCCCGTCGGCGAACGAACCGGCCTGCCGGGTGCGGGAACCGGTGAGCGACTTCCAGAAGGTGCCGGACGAGGCGGCCCGCACCGCGGCGCCGCCCACGCTCGGCAGGGACCGGACGGTCGTGGCGCCACGCGGTGCGGCGCTGCGGACCCCCTTGCCGTACGTCACGATCAGCGGCAGTCCGTCGGCCTTGCCCGCGCCGAGTCCCTGCTCGATGAGTCCCGTGACGTCGAAGAGCCGTTTGTCGAGGACGCCCGAGCGGAGATAGGGCAGGGCCTCGTCGGGCAGCACGGTGACCCGCCCGTCGGACGTCTGGCTGCGGACGGCTCCGGTCGCGCCTTCCGGGCGCTCGACGGCGACCGTGCTGCGCCCGCCGCCGAGATCGGTGACGGTCACCCGGTCACCGGTGATCAGCGTGACGGTGTGCGTCGCGTGAGCGGTGGCGGACGGCGCGGTGCGGGACGGCGCCGGGGCCTTGCCCGCTCCTGTCGCCGCGAGCGCCTGGCCTGCCGGGAGCAGTACGAGCGCGAGTCCGGCGGAGAGCCATCTGGCTCTCCGCCACGCAGGTGCTCTGGTCATGGTGCCCCTCTCTCCGTGAGCCCGGGCAGAAGGGGGTGGTCCCGGGCACTGCGAAGAGTCTCGGGGCGCCCGCGGCGGCCGTGGGGCGAATGCGCTGGCGGATAGGCGCCATGGCGGCTAACTGCCAGCCGGAGGCGTGCGGGCAGGTCAGCGGCTGGTCACCGGCCGGCCGGCGGACCGAACGATCCGTGCCTCCCCGCCCCGGCGGCGAACTCGTCCGCTCCGCGCTGCGCCTGCGTGAGCGAGATCAGGCCGTGCCGCAGTTCGCCGTCCAGTGCGTCGTCCTCGGACAGACCGCTCTGCTCCAGGAGCGCGAGGCGGTCCTCGCGCAGACAGGTCTGCGGGAACGCGGCGATGGAGGCGGCGAGTTCCTCGGCGGCCGCCCGCGCGGTGCCGGCGGGGACCACCCGGTTGGCCAGTCCGATCGCGTGCGCCTCGGCCGCGCCGACCGGGCGGCCGGTCAGTACGAGGTCCATCGCCCGGCTCTCACCGATCAGGCGGGGCAGCCGTACGGTTCCGCCGTCGATCAGCGGTACGCCCCAGCGTCGGCAGAACACCCCGAACACGGCGTCCTCGTCGGCCACCCGCAGATCGCACCAGAGCGCGAGTTCGAGTCCGCCGGCCACCGCGTGACCGGAGACAGCGGCGATCACCGGCTTGCCGAGCCGCATCCGGGTCGGCCCCATCGGCCCGTCCCCTTCGCCTGCGGTGGCGGTGACGGTGTTGCAGCGCGGGGTGCCGACGGCTTTGAGGTCCGCCCCCGCGCAGAAGGTGCCCCCTTCGCCCCAGAGCACGGCCACCGCCGCGTCCGGGTCGGCGTCGAAGGCGCGGAAGGCGTCGGCCAGCGCGAGAGCGGTGGGACCGTCGACGGCGTTGCGCGCCTCGGGCCGTGCGAGCACCACGGTGGTGACGGGTCCGTTGCGTTCGATGCGTACGGTCATCCGGGCAACACTCCTTGGTTTGGGCCGGGTTCCATCCGGGCGAGCAGCCCAGTGCCCCGGCATTAGCACGGCGACCGGTGGGTCCACAAGCACGGTCACGGCCGTCCGGTGCGGACCTGCAGACCCCTTGGCCCGGGGCACCGGGTGCCGGAGACTGACCCGATGACTCAGCGCGTGGAACTCGCTACCGTGATGGACCGGCTGGACATCGACGAACTGATCACCGGATACGCGGTGGCCGTGGACGACGGTCAATGGGACGACTACCGGGCCCTGTTCGCACCGGAAGGCCGGGCCGACTACCGCGCGGCGGGCGGGGTGGAGGGGCCCGCGGCGGAGGTCGCCGACTGGCTCGCGGAGACGATGCGGCTCTTTCCGGTACGCCAGCACCTGATCGTCAACAGGCGGCTGCGGCTCCAGGATCTGGGCGGTTACCCGGGAGACCGGGCGGAACTCCAGGCCGATTACCTCAACCCGATGCGGCTGAAGTCCCGGCCGTCCGGCGGGGCAGGTGACGGTGAGGGTCCCGACGGTGCTTCCGGAGACGCCGCCGGACCGACCGCGCCGGACTTCGTCTCCGGCGGCCGCTACGCCTTCAGCCTGGTGCGGACGGACGGCGGGTGGCGGCTGCTCGGGGTCGTCGTGCAGGAGAAGTGGCGGCGCACGCCCGGCGCACCGGGCGGGATCTGACACGCCGTACGAGTACGGGCGCACTGTCGGCAGCCGTCCCGCTCCCCCACACTGTGGGAAGCGACAACCCGGCGGAGAATGTCCGCACGAGGCTGCTCACCGTGCGGGAGCGAGGAGACGCTGGATGCAGATTCCGCTGGAGCGACTGCGCAGGGCCGGCCTCTCGCCCTGGTGGCGCGGCGCCGCCGCGCTGCTGGCCGGGGCGCTGCCGGCGCTCGCCTTCCCGGCGCCGTCCCTCTGGTGGTTCGCCTATGTGGCCCTGGTGCCCTGGATGCTGCTGGTGCGCGCGGCGCCCACGGGACGGCGGGCCGCCCTGGACGGCTGGCTCGGCGGTACCGGGTTCATGATCTCCGTGCACCACTGGCTGATTCCCAGCCTGAATGTCTTCATCGTGGTCCTGGCCGCGCTGCTCGGACTGCTCTGGGCGCCGTGGGGGTGGCTGGTCCGCTGGATGCTGGGCGGGGCGGCGAGCGCCGCGCGGGTCGCGGCCGCTCTGGTCGTGGTCCCCTCCGGATGGCTGATGGTGGAGCTGGTGAGGTCCTGGCAGGGGCTCGGCGGCCCCTGGGGGCTGCTCGGCTCCAGCCAGTGGCAGGTCGCACCGGCCCTGCGGCTCGCCTCGGTCGGCGGCGTCTGGCTGGTGAGCCTCTTCGTGGTGGCGCTCAACACCGGAGCCGTGGCACTGCTGGTGATCGAGTCGGCCCGTACGACGGCGGTGGCCGGGGTGCTGGCCTGCGCCGTCCTCACCGGGGCCGTCTGGGTGTGGGCGCCGCGCCCCGAGACGTCCGGCGGGACCCGGGTGGCGGTCGTCCAGCCGGGAGTCACCCGGGAGATCAGAGACCGGTTCGACCGGAGTGAGGCCCTGACCAGGCAGCTGACCGGCCGCCACGTCGACCTGGTGGTGTGGGGCGAGAGCAGCGTCGTTCATGATCTGGCCGACCGCCCGGACATGACGGCGCGGATCGCCCGGCTCTCCCGCGAGACCGGCGCGGACATCCTGGTCAATGTGGATGCCAGACGGTCCGACGCACCGGGCATCTACAAGAGTTCCGTCCTCGTCGGTCCCGCCGGGCTGACCGGCGACCGCTACGACAAGATGCGGCTGGTTCCGTTCGGCGAGTACATCCCGGCGCGTTCGCTGCTCGGCTGGGCGACCTCGGTGGGCCGGGCGGCGGGCGAGGACCGCAGGCACGGCACGCACCAGGTCGTCATGAAGCTGCCCGGCGGGCTCCGGGTGGGGCCGCTGATCTGCTTCGAGACGGCGTTCCCCGACATGAGCAGGCAGCTGACGAAGGACGGCTCGCAGCTCCTGGTCGCCCAGTCGTCGACCTCGTCGTTCCAGCACAGCTGGGCGCCCGAGCAGCATGCCTCACTCGCCGCGCTGCGGGCGGCCGAGAGCGGCCGCCCGATGGTGCACGCCACGCTCACCGGGGTGAGCGCGGTCTATGGCCCCGGAGGCGACCGGGTCGGCCCCCGGCTGGGGACCGCGCAGAGCGCCGCGCAGGTGTACGACATCCCGCTGTCGCACGGCACGACGCTCTACGTCAGGTTCGGCGACTGGCCGGTCCAGGGCGCGCTGGCCGTGCTCGCCGTGCTGTGCGCGGTCGAGGGGCTGCGCTCGGTCAGGCGGCCTGCTCCTGAGCCCGCAGGACCACACGCTCGCAGAGTTCATGGGTCAGCAGGGCGTCCCTGGCGCTGAGCGGCTTGCCCGCCGCCACCGCTTCGAGGAAGCCGAGCACGGACTGCTCGATGCCGCGCTGGCGGGCCACCGGCACCCAGTCGCCGCGACGCCGGACCGTCGGCTGGCCCTTGTGGTCGATGGTCTCCGCGAGATTGACGACCTGTCGCTTGGTGCCGTGGCCGGAGACTTCGAGGATCTCCTCGGTGGAGCCGCTCATCCGGTTCATCGAACCGATCGCGGAGAAGCCGTCGCCGGAGAGGTGGAGCACCACGTGGTGCATCAGCCCGTCGCGGATCCGGGCCCGCACGTCGACGTGCTCGACCGGTCCGGGCGCCAGGAAGCGCAAGGTGTCGACGACATGGATGAAGTCGTCGAGCACCAGAGTGCGCGGGTCCTCCGCGAGGTCCGTCCGGTTCTTCTGCATCAGGATCAGGTCGCGGGGGTGGTCGGCGCACTGGGCGTAGCCGGGCGCCAGCCGCCGGTTGAAGCCGACGGCGAGGCTCACCCCGCGGTCCTCGGCAAGGTCCACCAGCCGCTCCGACTCGGCGAGTTCGTACGAAAGCGGCTTGTCGACGTACGTCGGCACGCCCGCATCCAGCAGCCGGCTCGCGATCTCGGGGTGCACAGCCGTCGGCGCGTGGACGAACGCGGCGTCAAGGTCCTGCGCGAGCAGGGAGTCCAGGCCGGTGTGGCACCGGTCCGCCGGGATGTGGAAGGTCCCCGCGGTACGGGTGAGGGTCGCCGGGGTCCGGGTCTGGAGGTGCAGTTCGATCCCGGGCAGGGCCGTCAGTACCGGCAGATATGCCTTCTGCGCGATGTCCCCGAGCCCGATGCAGCCGACCTTCACAGGGGTCTCCCTATCCGTCCGTCGATGTGTCGCTCTGTCGGCCGGCCTGGTGGCCGGCCTGCCGTGCCCCGGTGCCGTTCCCGGTGCTGTGTGCCTGGGCAGCATACGTGCGCTGCGGCGGCTGCCAGCCGGCGATGTCCTGGAAGGAGCGCAGCACCGGATTGGGCCCCACCAGGGAGAACGTACTGATCAGCGCGGTACGCACGGCCACCGCCGGGGGTGCCGGGGTCGGCCGGTTCCGCGGGCGTCGCGGCCCGTACGCACCCCTCGGGCAGCTGGGCGGCGAGACGGTCCACGAGGGTGGCGCCGTGGAGGAGGACGACGGCACCGCCGAACGCCTGCTGCGGCGCTTCGGCGCTCGTACGCGAGAGCCATCGGCCGCTCGGTGTGCGCAGCCCGTCGTCCCCCTGCCAGGCGCACAGACCGCGGATCTCGTCAGCGAGCCCGATGACCTCGAGGGCGCGCTGGGCGTTGGGGGCGAGGGGCTGACGTTCTCCTGTGCTGCCCGCTCGGACCACGACGCGGTGCCGAGCAAGGAGGAACTGAGCCGCGGTTTCGGCGAACTGCTCCGCGGAACGCTGGGCTGACCCATCGCAGGGCCGGGCGCGGATATCCGTGGCGCGGCCGCCGGCCCGTGGGTGATGATGCTCCGCATGACGACACAGGAACGCCAGGAACCCCCGCTCAGGGCCGACGAACGCACCATGCTCGAAGGGTGGCTGGACTACCACCGGGCCACTCTGGCCCAGAAATGCGCCGGCCTCGACGACAAACAGCTGCGGGAAGCAGCGGTGCCGCCCTCGGAGTTGTCGCTGCTCGGGCTCGTACGGCATCTGGTCGAGGTGGAACGTGGCTGGTTCCGCGAGGTGATGGCGGGCGAGGACACCCCGCCGCTCTACTACAGCGAGGAGGATCCGGACGGCGACTTCCACGTCACCGACGCGGACACCTGGGACGAGGCGTACACCACCTGGCAGCGGGAGATCGCCTACGCGCGCGAGGTGGCCGGCCGCTTCTCGCTGGACGACCTCTCCAAGGGACTCAGCCGGCGGGGCGAGCAGTTCAGCGTGCGGTGGATCTACACCCACATGATCGAGGAGTACGCCCGCCACAACGGTCACGCGGATCTGCTCCGGGAGCGCATCGACGGCGTCACCGGCGAGTAGCCACGCTCACCCGTGCGGGGCCAATCTCCGCTCCTGGTGCCGGAACGGCGCCTGCGAGCCGCAGAGTTGGGCGGGTGCACCGAACAAAGATCATCACCCTGGCCCTGCTGGGGGCGGCCGTGTCGGCCGCTTCGGGCTGCGTAGCCGTCCCCCCTGCGCCCGCACCATCAGCCGGACCGTCGCGGACGCCCGGTCACCACACCCAGGACACCGGCCCGCAGATCGTGCAGGGACCCCCGGTCGCGGCGCTGGAGACCGTGCCGCCCGGGCCGGGGCCCGGCCACCGGCCCGCCACCGCTCCGCCAGCGCGGCGTTCGGGCGGCGAGGCGGGGGCGGAACCCCGTACCGGTACGGATCCCGCACCGGCCCGCCACACGGTCCGGCCCGCACGCCCCCGTACGGCGCACCCCCGTGCCGCCGACCGCGCGCAGCCGGTCCCGCACCGGCATCCGAAGCACGCGGCCCACCCGTCCGGTGCCACGGCGGATGTCTGCGGGCTCGGCGAAGGCTACGGAGGCTGGACGCCGGACAGCCCACAGGCGCGGATCTGCCACCAGACGTACGGGCGGTGACGCGAGGGCGGTGACGCACCAGCAGGGGCGCACGCGTGCGGGCCCACGGCGTCTGACGTCCGGGCCCGCCCCCACGCCCCCATCCCATCCCATCCGCTCCCATCCGCGCGGCCCGGGCCGATCCGAACGAGAGGCCCTACCCCTCCCCCAGCCGCCACTCCAGCCGCTCGATCGCCGCCCGTACGCCGTCCCCGTAGCCGTCGTCCGCCAGTGCGCCCGTCGCGGACCGCGCCCGGCCCAGATGCACGCGCGCGGCCTCTTTTCGCTCCAGCTTCAGATAGTCGGCAGCGAGGTTGAGATGCAAGGAGGGGTAGAAGCCGCGGACCGCGACCCCCGCGTCGTGGCGGCCGAGGCGCTCGTCGTCCAGGCCCTCGGCCGCGGCCAGCGCCCGCAGGTCCCAGAGCAGTTCGTCCTCGGGGTCGTCCTGGGTGTCCGCCATGTAGTGCGCGAGAGTGCAGCGGTGCAGGGCGTCACCGGACTCGCCGATCTCGTCCCACAGCCCGGCGAACCGGTTGCGGGCCTCCTCCCGGTCGCCGCCGTGCAGCAGCATGATCACTTGGCCGATCCTGCCCATGACGACGTCCCCCGACGTCTCCTGCTGCGACTCCGCCACCGCTGCCTCCTGTACCCGCAGACACACGTATGTCCGGTTTGTCCCGGCTTACCTCCGACGCTAAGGGTTGTCGCCGGTGATTCCGGTCAGCCCAGGTCGGGGATCCGCCAGTCGATCGGCTCGTGGCCCTGCTCGGCGACCGCCTTGTCGATCTGCGTGAAGGGGTGGGAGCCGAAGAACTTCTTCGCGGAGAGCGGCGAGGGGTGGGCGCCCTTCACCACCACGTGGCGCTCCTCATCGATCAGCGGCAGCTTCTTCTGCGCGTAGTTCCCCCAGAGGACGAAGACCGCGGGATCGGGCCGTGAGGCCACCGCGCTGATCACCGCGTCGGTGAACCTTTCCCAGCCCTTGCCCTTGTGGGAGTTGGCCTCCGACGCCCGCACCGTGAGCACCGCGTTGAGCAGGAGGACGCCCTGCTCGGCCCACGGCATCAGATAGCCGTTGTCCGGGACCGGATGACCGAGCTCCTCCTTCATCTCCTTGTAGATGTTCCGCAGGGAGGGCGGCGTCCGGACGCCCGGGCGCACCGAGAAGCAGAGACCGTGGCCCTGACCCTCACCGTGGTAGGGGTCCTGGCCGAGGACCAGCACCTTCACCCTGTCGTACGGCGTGGCGTCCAGTGCGGCGAAGACCTCATCGCGCGGCGGGTAGACCGGTCCTCTGGCCCGCTCCTCCTCGACGAACGCCGTGAGCTCCCTGAAGTAGGGCTTCTCCAGCTCATCGCCGAGTACGCCGCTCCAGGACGCGGGCAGCATGTCGGTTCCGGTCACGTCAACAACCTCCGGTGTGCGATCCGTTCTTCGTCACAGAACCTACCGGCGACCACTGACAACGGCCCCGGACAGGTGTCCGGGGCCGTGCGGTGACCGGGCTTCAGGGGTGGAACCCCTCGGGCGGAGCTTCCGGCAGGACCGGGGTTCAGCCCACGCCGGCGTTGAGGAAGATCCCGCCGTCCACCACGAGGGTCTGGCCGGTGACCCAGCCCGACTGGTCGGACGTGAGGAACGCGGCGGCGCCCCCGATGTCCGCCGGCACTCCGAGCCTGCCCAGCGGGTACGCGGCGGCCGCCTCCGCCTCACGGCCTTCGTACAGCGCCTCGGCGAACTTGGTCTTCACCACGGCGGGCGCGATGGCGTTGACCCGGACGGCCGGGGCGAACTCGTGCGCCAGCTGGAGGGTGAGGTTGACCATCGCGGCCTTGCTCATGCCGTACGCGCCGATGAACGGTGAGGCGGAGACCCCGGCGACGGACGCGATGTTCACGATCGCGCCGCCGTTCTCCTTCTGCCACGCCTTCCAGGTCTGCTGGGCGAAGCCGAGCGCCGAGATGACGTTGGTCTCGTAGACCTTGCGTGCCACGTTCAGGTCCATCTCGGCCATCGGGCCGAACACCGGGTTGGTCCCGGCGTTGTTGACCAGGTGGTCGACCCTTCCGAACGTCTCCATGACCCGCTCGACGGCCACCGCCTGGTGCGCCTCGTCATGGGCCTTGCCCGCGACGCCGATGGCCCGGTCGGCGCCGAGCCTCTCCACGGCGGCCTTGAGCGCGTCCTCATTGCGTCCGGTGATGCAGACCCGGTCGCCGCGGGCGACGAACGCCTCGGCGATGCCGTATCCGATACCGCGGCTCGCGCCGGTGATCAGCGCGACCTTCCCGCTGTCCTGTGCAGTCATGTCCGTCGATTCCCTTGCTTCCCTGATCAGTTGAGCGGGCCGCCGGCGACGTACATGACCTGACCGGACACGAATCCCGCGTCCTCACCGGTGAAGAAGGCGATGGCGTTGGCGATGTCCTCGGGCCTGCCGACGCGCTGCACCGGGATCTGGGTGGCAGCCGCGGCCTGGAACTCCTCGAAGCCCATGCCCACCCGCGCCGCGGTCTGTGCGGTCATCTCGGTGACGATGAAGCCGGGAGCGACGGCGTTGGCGGTGACACCGAACTTGCCGAGCTCCTTGGCGAGCGTCTTGGTGAAGCCCTGCAGACCGGCCTTGACGGCGGAGTAGTTCGCCTGGCCGCGGTTGCCCAGCGCGGAGCTGGAGGACAGGCTGACGATCCGGCCGAACTTGGCGTCCACCATGTGCTTCTGGACCGCCTTGGACATCAGGAACGCACCCTTGAGGTGGACGTTCATGACCGTGTCCCAGTCGGACTCGCTCATCTTGAAGAGCAGGTTGTCCCGGAGGACACCGGCGTTGTTGACGAGGATCGTCGGGGCGCCGAGCTCGGCCGCGACCCGGGTCACCGCCGCTTCGACCTGGGCGCTGTCCGAGACGTCGCAGCTCACGGCGATGGCCCGGCCGCCCGCGGAAGTGATCTTCTCAACGGTGTCCTTGCACGCCGCCTCGTCGAGGTCGAGTACGGCGACGGCGCGGCCCTCCGCCGCCAGACGTACGGCGGTGGCTGCGCCAATGCCGCGCGCGGCCCCGGTCACGATGGCAACGCGCTGCTCGGTGGTGGACATACTGGCTCTCCTCGCCCTCGGATCGCGGCCCTCGATCACTGAGCAACCGCTTAGTACCTTCAGCAGACGAGACGCTAGAAGGCCTGGCACCCGGTGTCAACGGCACACGGGATCAGCAGTGAACGTCACACCGGGTGCCACCCTCTCAGCGCACCAGCAGCCCGAGCAGCCGGTCGGCCTCGGCGGCCGGGTCGGTGGTCAGCCCGGTGTGCACTGGACCGGGCTGTACGACGGTCGAACGGGGCGCGATCAGCCACCGGAACCGGCGCCCCGCGTCGTCGGGGCCCGCCTGCCCCGCCGCCTCGCCGCCGTGACATACCCCTTCGACGGCGCGCAGCGCGGCGCGTACCCCGACGACGTCGGCGTGCGGGTCGAGCATCCTGAGCTTCGCCTCGTCCAGATGTGTGCGCGCGGCGACGAACGACCTGGCCCGGCAGTAGACCAGGACCCCCGCGTTGAACATCTCGCCGCGCTCGACCCGCGGCATCACGCGCACCAGGGCGTACTCGTAGACGTCCCGGCGACCGGAATCAGGCTCGGTCATCGGGTGCCGTCCTTCTTCTCGTCCTGCTGCCGCGCGGGGGGAGCGAGGCGCTCGGAGAGCCAGCCCGGGGCGCGGGAAGGACCGGTGGGCGTCGGCGGCCCGAAGGTGATCCGGGTGTGCACGGAGGCGGCCCGCTCCAGCAGGACCTGCACATACGCGCGGCGCAGCTCATCGGTCGTACCGAATCCGGCCTCCTCCTCCAGCCAGGCGTCCGGGACGTCGGCGGCGACCTCGGTGAGCAGCTCCTCGGTGACCAGTGGCGCCAGCTCGGCGGCGGCGGAGGCCACATCGGGGGCGAAGGTCGCCAGGACGTGGTCGGAGGCGTCGTAGGGCTTGCTGCCGTAGTTCTTGGCGGACGGCCAGTTGTGATGCCAGATCATGGTGGCGCCGTGGTCGATGAGCCAGAGATCGCCGTGCCAGACGAGCATGTTGGGGTTGCGCCAGGAACGGTCGACGTTGTTGATCACCGCGTCGAACCAGACGATCCGCCCGGCCTCCTCGGGACCGACCTGGTAGGCGAGCGGGTCGAAGCCGAGCGATCCCGGCAGGTAGTCCATCCCGAGATTCAGCCCGCCGCTCGCCTTCAGCAGCTCCTGCACCTCCTGGTCGGGCTCGGAGAGTCCGATGACGGGATCCAGCTGCATCTGCACCAGCTCGGGCACGCGCAGCCCGAGCCTGCGGCCGAGCCGGCCGCAGATGACCTCCGCCACGAGTGTCTTGCGCCCCTGCCCGGCGCCGGTGAACTTCATGACGTACGTACCGAAATCGTCCGCCTCGACGATCCCCGGGAGCGAACCGCCCTCACGCAGGGGCGTGACATAGCGGGTCGCAGTCACCTCATCCAGCAATTTCCACGCCACCCAAGTCTCTGGCACTGCAATCCACGAACAGCCCCAAGCGCACACATGCCGGGGAATCTGCCACGTCCACCGGTCGGCGCGCGAACTTGCTCCCGGCCTCCGGCATGAAGGAAGCATAGTAACCGAGCGTGATGGCCGGCGAGGAGTGCCCCCAGCTGCTGCACCGACGTCATCGCCACCTCTTCCCGCACCGGCGGGAAGAGGCGGCCGTCGACGCGTTCCACCCCGGGCGAGGGCCACGGCGCCTCGGAGGAAATCGAGGAAATCAATGATCAGCGCAGAGGGGTCGACGACGCGGTGCGGGCGGAACACCGCCGCCGCGGTTGCGCCGGACTGGCCGACCCTGTGGGCACGGCAGGCGCCCTGCCCTCTTCCGTGCGCGGGGCTACCGCCGCCCCCGGACCCGGCCGGCACGCGGCGTGGTCACGGGCCGGTCCCGGGGGCTGCGCCCACCTGCCGGCGGGCGGGAGGCGCCGGTCAGCCGTTCGCGAGGGCTTTCACGCGGTCGAGATTTCCGTTGAACCGGTCATGGTCACCGACCGTCGCCCCCTTGGAGGTGTACTGCCACACGGTCTGGTACTTCCAGCCCGCGGGCAGGACTCCGACGGACGAACCGTAGTGCGGCACCCACAGCGGATTGGTCCTGCCGAAACCGGAGTTGTTCCCTGTGCAGGACTTCCACCAGTTGGTGGATGTGTACAGGACGACATCCCGGCCGGTCTTCGCCTTGTAGGTCCTGGAGAAGTCCCTGACCCAGTTGACCATGCTCTGGTGACTCAGCCCGTAGCAGGTGGCGCCGTAAGGGTTGTACTCCAGGTCCAGAGCGCCGGGCAGGGTCCTGCCGTCCTTGGACCAGCCGCCGCCGTGAGCGAGGAAGTACCGGGCCTGGGTGGCGCCACTGGAGGTGTTGGGGGTGGCGAAATGGTAGGAGCCCCGGATGATGCCGGCCTTGTACGACCCGTTGTACTGCTGGGCGAAGGACGGGTTCCGGTAACTGGCGGACTCCGTCGCCTTGATGTAGGCGAACCTCACGCCGGACTTCCGCAGCGAGGACCACGCGACGCTGCCCTGATGGCTGCTCACGTCGACACCCTCGGTACCCCGGGCAGCGGTGCGCGCCAGGCCGCTCCTGCTGTTGCCCTCATGTCTGAGGATCTGGGACCCGGCGAAGTCATCCCCGGGGTGAGAGGGCTCGGGGACGCCGGTGGCGGCGCCTGCGGTACTGGACAACACGAGAGCAAGGGCAGGAATACCCACGGCCAGAGTGGCTAGGACAGTCGACATCCGGCGAGGTGTGCAGGCAGGCACAGACATGAGACGCCTCCAAGGGTCGGGCCCAGCCTGCGTGGGTCCGGGGGGACGCCACGTGAGGCGCGCGGAGGAGGCCGTTCACGTCACCCGATACGCCGTACGGTGGACGGCGGTCGAAGGCCGGAACGGCGGAGAGAGCGTGGTGCCGGGGCGGAGGTTCGGTCCGCGGGAGGGGGTGTAGGTGCGTGAGGCGGGCGCCCGGCATTCCCGTCCGGCACACGCAGACCACGGCCGATTCCGGGATTGCCCACCTACTCTGACGGGCATGGCATGCCGCATCAGTGAACTGGTCATCGACTGCGCCGATCCCGACCGGCTCGCCGCATTCTGGAGCGAGGTCCTCGGCTACGTCGAACTCGGCCGGGAGGACGACGGAAGCATCGAGATCGGGCCGTCCGACGCCGGCTTCGGCGGCCCGCAGCCCACCCTCGTCCTCAGTCCCGGCAGCGACGCACGGACCGGGAAGCTTCCCCTGCACATCGACGTCAACGCCACCGACCGCGACCAGGACGCCGAACTGGAGCGGCTGCTCGGTCTCGGCGCCAGGCCCGCCGAAGTCGGCCAGGCCGGCACCGAGAACTGGCACGTCCTGGCCGACCCCGAAGGCAACGAATTCTGCCTCCTGCACCACCGGCTCCAGCCCCTCTGACCCGCGCTTCCCAGCGCCGAACCGCTCGGCCGCAGGGGGAGGCCGGATGTTTGCCCGGCGACCGGATCCGCGCGAAGACCCGGCGCGGCAACTCGACGCGAGAGGACGGAAGTACGGGGCCGGTTCTCCCTTGATGGACATGGCCGCCGAGTTCGGTCACTGCGGCCGTAAGCCGCGCCGACGGCCGCGGAGGAGTCCCGGCCCCGGCAGGCACCATGTCTACGGATCAACGGCGATAGGGCCGGCGCGGTGCGGCAGCCGGAGGGAATACCGAGTGCGGCGGGAGCTCCTCGTCTTCGTCGGGCGGGGGCAGTTCCGTGCTGAAGCGGGGTTCGACGAACAGGTTGTGGTGCTGTGGCGGGGCAGCGGGTACCGGCGTAGGGCGGGCAGAGGCGGTGGTCAAGGTGGTCCATCCGGTCGGGCCGGGGAGGCAACATCGCTGTTGCGGTCCGGCAAGGTGTGCGTCGGCGTGTTCTGCCCGGCTTCCGCTGTCGATGACAACGTCTCACCACCGGGCACGCGAGCGGTCCCAGTAGAGCAGATGTCTGACGTGACGGGCTCACGGCTGGTGACGTGAGCTGCTTCGGGCAGCTGGGCGAGCCCAGTTCGGTGGGCGGAGTCTCAGGCACTTCGGCTTCCGGGCCCGCCACGGCTGGACGTGGCCCTGCTGATGGCCGGTCTCATGCTCTCACTCCAGCGGCCCAGCCTGTGATCCGTTCGGCCCCTGTCCGGCATTTCGTGCGGTCGATTCGCTTCTCTCACGGTTTGCTGTCGTGTCACGGCGCGTCCGGCCGGGCTGTCGGCCCGCAGGACGTACGGGCCGCACCGTCGAGGAGATCACCGGGGACGGACGAGGAAGAGGAGCTCAGCATGCACGCCGACAAGCTCGGGATCTACCTGAACGATCACCTGATGGGTGCCACCTTCGGCGTCGGGCTCGCGCGGCGCATCGCCGGCCAGAACCGCCACTCGGTGCGAGGCCCGGACCTGTGGCGCATCGCCGAGGAGATCGCCCAGGACAGGGAGGCCCTGCTCGAACTCATGGAGACGCTCGGTGTGCCCGCCCGTCGCTACAAGATCTACGGGGGCTGGGCAGCCGAAAGGATGGGGCGCCTGAAACCGAACGGCGCCCTGTACCGGCGCTCCGGACTCAGCACGTTCATCGAGCTCGAAACCCTGCGCCTGGGGGTTGAGGGGAAGACCTTGATCTGGGGCACGCTGCTCGTGGTGGCCACCCGGGACGGCCGTCTGGACGAGTCCCGGCTGAACGGGCTTCTGGACCGGGCACAAGGGCAGATCGACACGCTGGAGACCATGCGCCGCTCGGCAGCCGGAGCCATCTTCACCGGCGAGGCGCGCACCTTCGGTTCTGACGACGCCTGAGACGAAACGGGTTGCCGGGTAAGGGGGTCCGGGCATGCCGCCGGCGCCTCGCCGCTGACTGCATGGCCTGGCTTACGCTCCGGACCGGTTCGCCCGAAGACGCCCCGCCACATGTGCTAGTGAAGCAGGGTCGGCTGGTACGCGGGTGCAGGCGCCGACGGGCACGATTTTGAAGGAACCAACCGAGAGGTAGTCATGGACGGCGGTATGCCCGACCTTACGGCTCAGCAGGTAGCCACCCTCAACGAGATGTCCACGACGCACCGGGGGCGTCCTCTCGACGAGATCAGACCTGCGTTGTCGTCGCGATGGCTTTCCATCGACGGCACACTGCTGGATGACGAGACGCTCACCCGGTTCAGCGAACGCATCACCGCCGGCGGCCACTTCGCGGCCGTGGGATCCAATGCTTCGGCATCGCGGCACATCAGCACACATATCGATCGCCCCGCCGGGGAGGTCTACGCCTATGCGTCGAACCCCGCCAACCTGCCCGAGTGGGCTCAGGGGCTGGGAGGCTCCATCGACAGGATCGATGGGCAATGGATCGCGGAGTCACCCATGGGGCGGGTCGTGGTCGCCTTCGCGAAAGAGAATGAGCTCGGTGTACTCGATCACGATGTCACCCTGCCCTCGGGCGAGGTCGTCTACAACCCGGTGCGAGTGATCGCCGACGCCACCGGGTGCGAGGTGGTGTTCACCCTTCGCCGACAGCCAGGAATGAGTGACGCCGACTTCTGGCGCGACGGGGATGCGGTAGCCGCCGACCTCAGCGCACTCAAGCACGTGATGGAGGGGGCATGACAACCGGCTTCGGCACCTCGCCATGAGCGGCTGCTCCCCCGGGGCTTCTGCAGCGGCACCCGGGCAGCCACGGCGTCCGGCCGTCAGACGAACATCGGCTACGTCGCCGTCTGCGACAAAGCACCGCAGAAGAGACGGAGGAGGGGCGTACGCCAGGACGGCCCTCCTCCGGGTCATGGCATGTGACAGCTGCGGTCCGCGACTGACTCCCCTCTGGCACGCGGCAGTTGGCTGTGCCCCGGCTCGTCCCGGCTCATGGTTTCCGCGTCCCGTGACTCAGATCCGGTGCGGGCACGAGGCGCAGAAGAGTGCGGAGGACGGTGTCGACGGCGTCGTGCGCCGTCTCGTCCGCGGCGTAGGTCAGCGTCCGTGCGAGAAAGCGCACCAGGACGGGTGAAGCCATCAGACGGCGGTTGAGGAGCGGCCGGTATCCGTACCGCCGCAGGACCAGGTCGGCGACCGAGTTGCCGATCCGGTAGTAGGTGCCCCAGCGGCGCTGGATCTCGCGCGGGTACTGCCGCAGTGCCTCCTCGCGCGCCGGTCCGGTGGGCCGCAGCATTGCTAGGGCCACGATGTCGGCCGCTGCTTCGCCCGCTTCCATGGCCTGGCCGATCCCCTCGCCGCTCCAGGGGCTGACCATGCCCGCGCTGTCGCCGACGAGCAGCATGCCGCGGCTGTACTGGGGCCTGCGGTTGAAGCCCATGGGAAGGGCCGCGCTGCGCCACGGTGAGTCGGCGTTCTCTTCCCGCAGTCCCCATTCCTGTGGGAGCCGGGCGAGCCACTGCTCCATCGTGGCCCGCAGGTCGACGGATCCGTGCTGTCGCCGGGCCAGAGCGCCGAGGCCGACATTCACGCGGCCGTCTCCCAGGGGGAAGATCCAGCCGTAGCCGGGCAGGTCTCGCTGCGTGCGGGAGCACAGGAGGTCGGCCCAGAGTTCCAGATAGGGGTCGTCGGTGCGGGTCGCGCTGCGGTAGTAGCGGCGCGCCGCGGTGGCGACCTGCCGGGACGGATCGCGCTGGAGTCCCATGGCGAGGGCTGTTCTGGCCGATGCCCCGTCGGCGGCGATCACGACGGGGGCGCGGTACAGCTTTGGCTGCTTGTCCGCCCCGGCGAGGGCACGCAGACCGGTGATCCGCCCGGCCCGGTCCGTCACGGGTTCGGTGGCTTTGACATGCGTGTGCAGCCGCGCCCCGGCCTCACGGGCGTGACCGGCCAGGATCTCGTCGAAGTCGTGCCGGCTGCGGGTGAGGCCGAAGTCGGGGCGGGCGCCGAGCCGGGGCCAGTCGATGTGGACCTGCCGTCCCTCGCAGACCCAGCGCATCCCCGGGTACGCGTCCAGCCGGGTGCATCGATGTCGATGCCCATCCGCACCAGCTGGTGCACTCCCTGTGGAGTCAGGCCGTCACCGCAGACTTTGTCCCGGGGAAAAGTGCCCTTCTCCAGCAGCACGACGTCCACGCCGGCCCGTGCCAGGTGGAACGCGGCTGCCGAGCCTGCCGGCCCCGCACCCACCACGATCACCTGCGCCTCTTCATCCGCGGGGCCGGTTCCGGCTTGTGACGAGTGTGCTGAGGGCACCTGCTGCCTCCGGGGTTCAGGAGCGGTGCGACTGCGCTGACGCCTGAGCCAGCGCTTCGCCGTCTCGGGCATTGCCGAGTGCTCGGGTACTGCTACCCGACTGGAGGGCGATGCATTCGGCCCGGCGTGGACGACAAGCCCGGCTTCGACGTTCACCACCCTTCACCACGCGGCGCGTTGGGGTTCTTCCCACGGCTGATCCTGATATGGCCATGGAGCCGGTCCTCGTCCAGGTCGCGGGCGGCGCCGTGACCCCTCGCTTGTCGCGCCACCGCGTTGTTCTTACCGTGGGGTAACCGCAACCTGAGGAGAGCGCGAGACCATGGACCGTGCACACGACATCGTCCTGCTCGGTGCGACCGGCTTCGCCGGCGCCCTGACGGCGCGCTATCTGGCCCGCCACGTCCCCGAAGGATGCCGCTGGGCACTGGCCGGGCGTAATGACGAGGGCCTGCGTGAGCTGCGGCGCCGACTCGCGGAGACCGTCCCGTCGGCGGCCGGCGTGCCCCTGCTCCACGCCGACGTGCACGACCCCGGCTCCATGCGGGAACTCGCACACGCGACCCGCGTCCTCGCCACGACGGTCGGCCCCTACATCCAGCACGGCCTCGGTGTCGTCGCGGCCTGCGCGGATGCCGGGACCGACTACGTCGACCTCACGGGCGAGCCGGAGTTCGTCGACACGGCGTACGTCCGGCACCACGCCCGCGCCCTGGAGACCGGAGCCCGGCTGGTACACGCCTGCGGCTTCGACTCCGTCCCGCACGACCTCGGCGTCCAGTTCACCGTCGAGCAGTTGCCGAAGGACGTGCCGCTCCGCGTCGACGGTTTCGTACGCACCAACGCCACCCTCTCCGGTGGCACTCTCGCCTCCACCCTCACCGCGCTCTCCCGGGGGCCGCAGATGATCCGTGCGGCGCGTGAGCGCCGCGCCGTCGAACCCTGGCCGCCGTCCCGCCGGATCTCCACCCGGGCCGGAGCGAGGTTCGCCCCCGAGGTCGGAGCCTGGGCTCTCCCGCTGCCCACCATCGACCCCCAGGTGGTGTCACGTTCGGCCGCCGCCCTCGACTCCTACGGCCCGGACTTCCGCTACCGCCACTACGCCGCGGTCCGCCGGCTGCCGATCGCCCTCGGTACGGTTGCGGGTGTGGCCGGGATGGCGGCCGCCGCCCAGCTCCCCGCCGCCCGGCGCTGGATCTCCGGCCGCCTCGCACCGGGCGACGGCCCGTCCGACCAGCGCCGGGCCCGCAGCTGGTTCACCGTCCGGTTCGTCGGCGAGGGCGGAGGCCGACGCGTCTGCACCGAGGTGTCGGGCGGGGACCCGGGCTACGACGAGACGGCCAAGTTCCTCGGCGAGTCCGCCCTCAGTCTCGCTTTTGACGAACTCCCGGGCCTGGCCGGTCAGTTGACCCCCGCCGTCGCCATGGGTCCGGCCCTGCGGGCGCGGCTGCTGCGAGCCGGTGTGCGGTTCAGGGTGGCTGCGCGACGGGAGGCATGAACCGAGTCCGGAGAAGGGAACCTACTCCACTGAACAGACACTCGTAAGGGTCGCGAACCGCCCCGCCGCACTCTCGGCGGCAGGCAGCCACCGCCCCCGCCGGAAACAGACACTGGCTCATGAGCACGCAGAGACCGGGCCCCGTTCTCACGGGGCCCGGTCTCTCGTACGGACGGGAAACCGCGGCGCGGGAATCAGCCGCCCGCGGCTGGGTGGCCGGCCCGGCTCAGCGGATACCGGTGACCCGGTGCTCCTTCAGCGCGGCGCAGTTGGAGTGCTCGACCGAGACGTAGACGTTGTCGATGCTGCCGCCCCAGCTCACGCAGTAGCCCTTGCCGTAGACGTAGGCCGGTCCCGCGTAGGACGTGTAGTTGCCGTCGTCCCCGGCCGATGTGTCCGTGTCCGGAACGTAGATGTACGTGGACACGTACGTGGCCTTGCCCGGGTTGGCGCGGATGGTCGCGACGCAGTTCTTGCCGTTCGATGAGTTGTACGTCAGGTAGACGGTGCCCAGTGAGCCGATGGGCGCCGAGTTCACGGTCTTGTAGGCGCTGCCACAGGCGCCCTGCGGTGTGATGTTGGGTGCGGCGGAGGCGGTGGTGCTGAGTGCGGTCGTAGCGCCCACCGCCAGAGCGGTCAGCGCCCCGGCGGCCACGATATTGCGTGTGATCCTCATATTTCCCCCTTGCGTCTCCAGGAGCGGTTTGCTCCCACTTGATGGGACCCGCGAAGGGCGCCGATAGTTGTACCCGGTTCGCGACGGGCCCGCCGTGCGGACCCAGCGGCGAGGCCCCGGCGGCCGTTCCGGGCACCGCGTCCCGTTCAGTCGGACAAGGACCGGGTCTCCTCGATGAAGTCGCGCACGATGGTCGCGTTGCGGACGGCGATCCGGCGGTCCTTCGCGTGGTGCGGGCGTATCAGCACTTCCGCCACGCCGGTGGCCCTGGTCTCGGCCAGCTCTCCCCAGCTCAGGGTGGCCGCCGGGCCGCCCCGGTCGGAACTCGGCAGCACCAGGCCGGCATCGGTCACCGACAGGCCACCCAGCTCGACCCGGCCCTCGGTGTCCAGCGTGCCGCGCAGCCGTTCCAACAGCCCCGGACGCAGGCCCTGTTCGATGTCCTGGGCCAGGTCGTACTGACCCACGACGTGCCTCAGCACCAGGGGATGCCGCTTGCCCTTGGGATGCACGGAAATGGTCGCGAACCGTTCATACGTCTCGATCTTGCCCATGAAGCCCGTGATCTCGGCACTCCCGTGGTCCACCTCGGTCGAATCGATCACGCTCCACGGCAACGGCACGGCGGGCGCTGCCGCCTGCACGAGCAGCATTCCACCCTGGTAGACGATGACTTGGCGCAGCCCCGTACGCGGCGGGATGCGCCGGATACCGACGAAGCCCGCCACGAAGATCACCACGACGATCAGTGCGGTCACCCACCAGGACCCCGTTGCCGCGTACGCTCCCCCACCGGCTCCCGCCAGGGGCAACAACAGCAACTCCCGGTGTTTCCAAAGGCGATGTACCCGGTACACCTTCTCCCGGCTGCCCATTCCCTTCAACTCGGCCATCTCGTCGTGCCGTTGAGGTTCATTCACCCGCGCACTATATGACTGTCGTGCGGACGGGAAGACGTCGATGCCTGCCTGACATGTGCGACATCCCGCACCTCCGTGACCCGCCCCTGAACGCCGTTCCCTGTCAACGGCGTTCGCGGCATGGCATGGATGCGCTGCCGCTCTGCTCGCCCGCGGCAGTCTTCACGACAAGCTCACAATGCTTCATCTTGGCAGGTGCTGGTCCAGGCCATAACGTACGTGACGCATTGCGCTCGGTCCTGGCTCGTTTCGAGCAGAAATCGACACAGTGAGTGCGCGGATCGGCGTGGTTCCCGCAGCCGCTTCCATGGGGTCGTGCGGTCGCTCACCGCTGCACTCCGGACGGGAGACACCATGCCCACAAAGTTCCGGATCGCCGCACTGGCTGCCGCGGCGTCACTCGGCGCGGCAGCCCTTGCCGCCCCCGCATCGGCCCACACTCCGCCGGCGACGGTCCTCACCCCGTACGGACGCGTTCCGCAGTCCGATGTCGTGCAGGTCGACAGCCACCAGACCCTCAAGGTCGTCAACGGGCAGGTGGAGAAGGTGGACCTGCGCAACCACGCCGTCCTCGCCCGCCTCGGCGCCGCGGCCTCCGGACCGGCCGCGGCCGACCCCTACCGTCATGCCGCGAGCCTGCGCGCCCAGGCAGGAGTCGCGGCAGCCCCGAGCGACACCGGCCTCGGGGGCAACTGCCCGGCCGACTGGGGCCCGACCGACATCCAGTCGTTCAACACCACCTGGACGGTGCCGCCGAAACCGTCGGACTCGACGAGCACGACGACGTTCTTCATCTGGAACGGACTGGACGGCGGCGCGTTGCAGCCCGTCCTCCAGTGGGGCAACGGAACGGCGGCCTATCAGATCGCGAACTGGTACTACGTCGGCGGCAAGTACGCCCACGGCACCTACCTGAGCGTCTCACCCGGCACGTCCCTGACCGGAAAGATCGACTACGTGTCCGAGAGCAACGGCACCTACACCTACAAGGAGTCGTTCGCCGGATATCCGTCCGCCGACGTCACGGTGAACCGGACCAGCGCCGCCGACGGCGTCATCGAGTGCTTCGAGCCCTACACCGACGGGGACGCATCGAAGAACCCGGATGCACCCGATGTGGCGATGAAGAACATCAACCTGACCGGCCAGCCGGGACACACCGCACCGCCCACCATCGCCTGGACCGGAAACAGTTCCGCGGCGAGCACCAAAGTCGTCAACGACAGCAGTTCCAACGGCGAAGTGGACCTCTACTTCAACGGCATCTAGGCAGCGCCCACGGGCGGCCGGCCTCTCCTCGTCCCGGGCCGCACCGTCCTGATGGCAGCCGACGGAGACCCCGCGAGCGCATGGTCCGAGCATGCGGTCCGGGGTCTCCGTCCGGTCGGCCCCGGTCCTCGCCGCCGCCGTGTGGCCGTGCGGGCGCCGACGGATACCATGGGTGGTACGCGCCGTTTGTCCTTCCCGGGCGTGGTTGCGATCGCTCCTGTACCGGCACCGCGTCTCCTGGCTCCGGAACACCGCTCGCGACCGGATGCATGTGAGAGGAACCAGCGTGATCAAGGTCGAGCGCGTCATCCATCTGCCTCATCCCCCGGAGGCGGTCACCGCCTACCTCGCCGATTTCTCGCGCACCGAGAGCTGGGATCCGGGCACGGTGAGCTGTCGGCGTATCGATTCCGGGCCCTTGTCAGTGGGCGCCGAGTGGCAGAACATCTCGGAGTTCCGGGGGCGCCGGACCGAGCTGCGCTACACGCTGACCCGGCGGGACGCCGGCCGTCTGGTGTTCGTCGGCCGCAACAAGACGGCCACATCGACCGACGATCTGAGCATCGAGGCCCAGGGCGAGGGGACGCGGCTGACGTATCGCGCGCAGATCGCCTTCCACGGTGCCGCGCGCCTCGCTTCCCCCTTCCTGAAGCGCGAGTTCGAGCGACTCGGCGACGAAGTGTCCGAGCAGCTCCCCGCGGCGGTGGACCGGGCCCTGGGTTCCACCCCCCGTTGAGGCGCGCTGCCCCGTCGGCGGTGGACCGTACCGTGAGTACGCCTTCGCCCGAGCCACCCGGGACGCATCGCCGGTCCGTACGCGTGTGCCCCCTCAGGGCTTGACGCGGCGCACGATCGCCTTGACGAGTTCCGTCTTCGCGACCCGCAGCGCGAACCGCCCGCCGGTGCCCGATGCCGACCGCGCGTACCAGGGCAGCCCCCGGTGACGCCATTTGGCCGGGGCGAGGTCCTTGGGGAGCGCGGGCAGCGGCATCGTCCACTCCCCTCGGGCTCCGAGACGGAGTTCGCCGGTCCATACCCCGGCCGCGAGGTCTCGTACGTTCACCCGCGCGGCGAAGTCGTCGCTGTGCGGGGCCCGCAGGACGGGGACGACCGCCACCACCCCGGTGTCTGCGGTGTCTGCGGTGAGAGCGATGGTCAGGGGTACGTCCGGGTGTTCCGCGAGCGTGCTGGTTCCGCTGATCACCAGTTCGGTCGGGTCGTCCGCCGACCAGCGCGCCGTGCCAATGACCAAGTGGGGCGTGACCCGGTGCTTCTTCTCACCGATGTCGAGGGTGAGGTTTCCGTACGGCTTGGTGGTGTGCAGCGTGATCGCGCGCGGGGCGTCACCGGCGCCGGTGACGATGTGTGTGGCGGGTCGGCCGGAGACACCGCCGGCGCGCTTGCTGCCGATGCGGACCTCGCGCGTGATGCCCTGCGCGCCGATCGCCAGACACATGTCCCACAGCCCGTCGGCGAGTGGCTCGCCGGCGGCAGCGGTGGCGAGGTCGACCGCCGCCGCAAACCCTGCCCTCCGGTACGCGTACCGGCCCTGGTCCTCGTCGGCCCCGAGTGCCGGCGTCCCGGTGTGCGTCACGGGAAGCCGGTACTCCGTCCTGCTGTCCCGCTCGCGCAGCACGAGTTCGGTGGTGACGTCCCGCGTCTCGACCCGGTGCAGGTACGCGTGCCCGGCCAGGTGCAGTGTGGTGCCGCGCAGTTCGGCGCGGGCGACGTGGTGGCGCACGCCGAGCTGGGCCGTGACGTCGTAACACGAGTCGGGAACGGGGCGGGCCGGGTCGCGGAAGAAGGGGTAGCGGGCGTACGCGTGGCCGTTCTCGATGAGAACGGGGGTGGACACCTCGGTCCTGGCCAGCTCCCTTTCGAACCGGACGAGCTCGACCACCTCGTCGAGCATCTCGTGCCGTACGAGGTGCAGCCGCAGCCGGGCCATGGCGGAGAGCCGGTCGTTCATCCCCTCGTGCCAGATCAGGGCGACGGTCTCCGCGAGCCGGGCGAGGGTCTTCTCCTGCTGGTCCCGGGGTTCGAGCATGAGGTGACTGAGAACGTTCTGCACCTCGACGGTCAGATGCCGGTGCGCCAGGTGGTCTCGGCCGGGGCCGGGCGGGACGTTCGCGAGGAGTAGGTCGATCATGTGCGGGAGGAAGCGCAGTCTGGGCTCCGAACCCGTGGTGCGCACGGTGGTGTTGCCCCCGTCGTCGCGCAGAGTGCAGAAGAGACAGTCGTAGTCGGCGACGACGGAGATCCCTGATGCGCGAAGGTATGCCAGGGCGGTGAACGGCTGGTCCTCGCCGATGGGCAGGCCGGTCGGAAAGCGCAGGCCGTGCTGTTCCAGCAGCTCGCGGCGGAACAGCTTCAGCGGGTTCAGGGCCCAGTAGACCCGCGAGCTGTAGACGTCGGTCTTCGGCTGGTTGCGCTTGAACATCGACATGGGCAGGCTGCGTCCGCCGATGCCCACCATCTTGCCCAGCACGATGTCGGTACCGTTCCTCCGGGCCATGGCCACCATGCGCTCCAGGGCTTCCGGCCCCAGGTGGTCGTCGGCGTCCAGGAAGAAGACGAACTCACCCCGGGCGTGGTCGAGCCCGACGTTGCGAGGGGCCGAAGGGCCACCTGAATTCTCCTGGTGGATGACCCGTATGAGGCCCGGGTACAGCGCGGAGAGGCGTTCGAGCTCCTCCCCCGTTCCGTCGGTGGATCCGTCATCGACCGCGATGACCTCCAGCACGTCCCGGCCCGTCGTCTGTTCGGCCACGGAGCTTATGGAGCGCGTCACATAAGGCATCGCGTTGTAGGCAGCGACGATCACCGAGACGGTGGGTCTGACCATCTTCATGCTCTCCAAGGCACGGGATGCACCCCACTTTTCACTGACTCCGATGTCAGCGCCGCCGGCTCCCTCGCGGGCGCCGACTGCGCACACTTAAGAGAAGGTGAGGGTCCAATGAGAATTGTGAAGGTAGCATGAACTGATCATGACTTCACCGCCGTTCTCTCGCGAAACCCGGTCCCGACGCATGCCATCAACAGCCGGTTGTGCGGGGCACGTTGCACGGGGCACCGACGACCGCCGGACTGCCCACAGTCACGCCCCGCCCGCGTCTGGTCCCGCCGCGCCCGCACCACACTCCGTAGCAGGTCAGGGGGCGGCGAAGTCCTGGACCCACAGGCGATGAGAAGGCGGGCCCTGCACGGCGACACCGGTGTGCCGATAGGAGCAGTTGAGAATGTTGGCCCGGTGTTCGGGGCTGCGCAGCCAGCCCCGAACGGCTTCTTGGGCGTCACGGGGGCCGAGAAACAGGTTCTCGCCCGCCAGGTGCCAGCGGTAGCCGACCCTGCGGATGCGCCCTCCGGGTGTGGAGCCGTCGCTGCCGGTGTGGGAGTAGCGGTCGTTCCGGATCAGGTCCCGCGCCTGGTGACGGGCTGCGCGACTGATCTGCGGACTGATCCGGAGAGGAGCGCACCCGCTCTGCGCGCGGGCCGCATTGACCAGGCGCAGAACGCGCCGCTCGGCTGCTGCGGCGGTCTTGGCGCGGGCCACGACTGGGGGTGCGGCGACAAGAAGTGATGCCAGGACCAGCACGAGCACGGTGATCGCTTTCCTCACAGCAGACCCCTTTCGTGGTGCGGACGCGGAGACTGCGCCGTCCTGGACGACCGACGTTCGACAGGCGCGCCGTTGATCATTCAGATGCCACGTGACCGGTTTGCGCAAGGGGGCGATATGCCGAATCGTTTCGGTGAGCGCTTGGGTAGATTTCCCGAGCCTCTCAAGCCTCTTGGTTTCATAAAACGTTCGCCTCACGCCTGGGTGCCGAGTGGCCATGAAGCCTCAGCAGTGACGTGACTCGAAGATCCGGTGGATTGACTCCCACGGATACGGAATCTCCCGGCTCTCGTCCTGCAGCCTTCCGTAGAACTCCGTCACAACCGCCGCGAGCGGCGCATGTCGGGTGAGGATCGCCATGGCTTCAGACGGGCCGGGCGGAGGGTGTTCCCCTCCGGCGCAGGCGCGTATCAGTGCCTCGCGCTCCACCCGCCCGTACCCGTAGAGGTGAGTGATCAGCCAGTTCACCAGGTAACTGAGCGTGTACGCGCGATCGTACGTTCTGTGCCTGTCGAAGAATTCGGCCTCGGCGGCCGACAGGTCGAACCGGGAGGAGAGCGCCAGGCCGTAATCCGTGAAGTAGAGGCGCCGGCCGTCAGTCAGAATGTTCTGGAAGTGGGCATCCAGGTGCAGGAGTCCGTGGTCGTTCATGAAAGCGGTACCGCCCACCAATTCCCTCTCCACCAGGGAAAGGGCCCGGTCGGCGGTCTGGTCGCCGGCCCGTACCTGCTGGGTCAGCCACGCGTGAAGTGTCTGAGGGATGTACTCCAGAAACAGCACCAGGCTCGCCGAGGACTGCTGGACGGCCTCGATACGCCGGCGCACCTCCGGTCCGCCTCCCCAATAGGACACGGCCCGCTCCACGTCGGCCAGTTCCTCCGGAAGTGCCGGTGCCGTATCCGGCAGTACGCGCCAGTGATACATCAGCGGGAACCCCTGGCGCTGGCCCGCCAGCACCCAGTTCGTGGTCATGGTGTGAGCAGCGAGCTCCCGCCACGCCCCGAAGCCCGGACCGCCGATGCCGTACTGGCAGAAGACGGGCAGGCCGAATACGTTCGCCGTGGACCGGACGTGTTCGGGCCGAAGCTCCACATCGGTCAGGGGCACCCGCTTCACGAAGACCGGCGTACCGGCCACCTCCAGGAGCGCCGAGCTGCCACCGATACCGGAGCCGAGCGGTGTGGCGGTGTCCATGAGTTCACTCAGCCCCCGGTCACTGCACAGGGACAGGGACGTGGAAACGGTGCCGTACGCAGCCCGACGCGCACCGGTCAACACAGCAGGGCCCTCCGTCGCGTCCACTACCGCTCATTCTGCAGGGTCCGGTCAGTCACGGCGCCGCCCCCTCACCACTGCGTCACCATCTCCTCCAACGGGGGCCGTTCGACCTGGACAGGCTTCAACAGTGTGTGGCAGCGTCAGCGGTGCATGGAATTCCAATTCCACTATGCGAAAGCCTGTCTGGCGGAGCAATGACGGACCTACGTCGATGAGGGGGTGCATGTCTGTGGTGGGACCGCTTTCGCTGGGTCAGCTCCCGGACCGGCACGACATCCTCCGGGATCTTCTGAGCACCCGGCAGCATGAGGCGAACAACGCCGCGCTCCGGGCACTCCCCCACGGCGTCGGCAGGGAGCAGGCCCGCACGGCCTTATGTGCCGCCGTCGCCCGCCAGGTCGCGGCAGCGGTGGAGATGCCGGTCTCCAGCGTCGTCCTCGCGGCCTACGTCCGCAGCAAGGAGTCCCGTTGAAGGAGATCGCCCCCACCCGGGATTCGTTCCAGGAGATCGCCGCCGCGGCGGGCCGGCTGCTGTCCGGGCTGACGGGGCTCCACGACACAGATGTCCCGAAGCCCTCCCGGCTGCCCGGCTGGACCCGCGGCCATGTTCTCAGCCACCTTGCCCGCCAGGCCCCCGCACTGGAACGGCTGCTGGAGTGGGCCCGTACCGGGGTGGAGACACCCCAGTACGCGAACCGGGGGGCCCGCAACGCGGAGATCGAGGCGGGCGCCCACCGTCCCGCCGCGGTCCAGCTGGCCGCCGTCCGGGAGAGCTCCGCGCACTTCCAGCACGTCATCGAGACGCTGCCCGCCGCCGCCTGGCGGGCGACGATCAGGCCCTTCACGGGTGAACTCTGCACCCCGCAGCGGATCCTGGTCATCCGGCTGCGCGAACTCGAACTGCACCACGTGGATCTGGACATCGGCTACGGGTGGGACGACATTCCCGCGTCGGCGCGGCAGATCATCCTGGCCGATGTCCTCGGCTACTACGCCGAGGCCGACGGTGTACCGGACTTCACCCTGCGCGAGACCGGTGGCGATGTGCTCGGCCGGTTCGGTACGGGCGGCCCGGTCGTCACCGGTTCGGCCGCGAACGCACTCGCCTGGCTGGCCGGCCGGTCCGGCGGGACGGGACTCACACCCGCGGCCGGTCTCCCCGTACTCCCGCCGTGGCTCTGACCGTTGGCGTCGGACGAACCGCCGGGCGGGGGCGACGCAGCAGGGGCCGAGGCAGCAGGGGTCGGCGCGGCAAGGACCGATGAGTCGGGAAGGCGAGCGGACATGGCGGATACGGACCTCCCACATGCGGGCGCCCGGCACCCCGGTGGGCAGGAGCACTCCGATGTTCAGCTGTTCAGCCGCGCGTTCACCGCGCGACCCGAACCGCCACGCACCACCAGCATCTCCCGCACCGTCCACCTCCCGCATCGTCCACCTGCGGAACCGACACGTCCGGCAGGACCCCGACACCCGAGAAGGACAGACCTTGAGCCTGACCGCCCGACGGCACACCCTCGACGACTGGTTCACGGCATCGGTCGCGGTCCACGGCGACCGCGCCGCGCTGGAGACCGGCGACACCGTGCTGACCTACACCGAACTCTCCCTCCTCGCCGACCACTTGGCGGCAGCGCTCTCCAGCGGCCGGGGCGGGAAGCCGCCGCGCAGGGTGGGGCTGCTGGCAGGTCGCAGTGTCGTCGCCTACGCGGGGTACCTGGCCATCCAGCGCATCGGCGCCACCGTCGTGCCGCTCGGTCCCGCGTATCCCGCCGGGCGGAACGCCGGGATCGTGCGTCAGGCGTCGCTCGACGCGGTCCTCAGCGACGGGACCGCCGAACAGCCCGGCCAACTGGGTGTGCCCGCACTTGAGATGACGGACGGCGAGCTGCTGCGCCACCTCGGCTCCCCCGCCCCGGAGACGTCCGTCGCCGGGGCGGGCCCCGATGACCTGGCGTACATCATGTTCACCTCCGGATCCACCGGGGTCCCCCAGGGCGTCCCCATCCAGCAGCGGAACATCTGTGCCTACCTCGCCCACGCCGTACCGCACCGCGGAGCCGGCCCCGGCGACCGCTTCTCGCAGACCTTCGAGCTGACCTTCGACCCCTCCATCCTCGACATGTACACCGCGTGGGGCAGCGGCGCCACGCTGGTCGTACCGGCCCGTGCCGAGCTGCTGGCACCGGTCCGCTTCGTCAACCGGCACGCCCTCACCCACTGGAACTCCGTGCCGTCGGTCATCTCGCTGGCGAAACGGCTGCGCGCGCTCGGCCCCGGAAGCATGCCGACGCTGCGGGCCAGCATGTTCTGCGGGGAGCCGCTGACACTCCAGCAGGCGCGGGCCTGGCAGCGGGCCGCGCCGAACAGTTCCCTGGAGAACGCCTACGGTCCGACCGAACTCACCGTCACCTGCACCGCGTACCGGCTGCCCGAGGACCCGGGGCACTGGCCGGCCCCCGCCAACGGCACGGTGCCGATAGGGACCCTCAGCCCCGGGATGGAACACCGCCTGTTCAGGAGCGAGCTGTGCGTCCGCGGTCCGCAGCGCTTCCCGGGCTATCTCGACCCGGACAACAACGCCGGCCGGTTCCTCGAAGCCGACGGGGCCCCGTACGATCCGGCCGGCGCACTCACCGACGCGCACTGGTACCGCACCGGCGACCGCGTCGCCCTGCTGCCGCCCGACGAACCCGCCGGGTCACGTGACCTGCCGCTGGTGCACATCGGGCGGAGCGACCAGCAGATACAGGTGCACGGGTACCGGGTCGAACTGGGCGAGGTCGAAGCGGCGCTGCGCGTACAGCCGGGAGTCAGCGGCGCGGCCGCCGTCCCGCTGGCCACCCGGGCGGGCACCGAGATCGCCGCCGCCTACACGGGGGCCACCGACAGTGAGAACGATCTCCGCGTGGCGCTCCACGACCGCCTCCCCGCCTATATGGTGCCCGCCGTACTGGCCCGGCTGGAGGCCCTGCCGCTGAACGCGAACGGCAAGGTCGACCGTGCGGCGCTCGGCGCGGCCCTGGGCGCGGGGCCGGGGGCGCGGTGAGCACGGAGGAGGGCAGCGTGGCGCACGGGCGTATCCGGGGTCACAGCGGGACGGCGGAATGACCGGGGCCTGTCTCCGGTTGACCCCGACGGCACCCACCGTGCCAGTTCCGGCCAGCCGTTTCCCCGAGGAGCCCGCCAAGTGACCACCACCGCCTCCGCCGACCGTGCGGCCCAGATCCTGTCCCGGCCCGTCGTCCTGAACGGCCTGACCGTTCCGAACCGGATCGCGATGGCGCCCATGACCCGGCAGTTCTCCCCCGGCGGCATACCGGGCGAGGACGTGGTCTCGTACTACGCGCGCCGGGCCGCAGCCGGTGTCGGCCTGATCGTCACCGAAGGCACCTACGTCGATCACGCGTCGGCCGGGGAGAGCGACCGCGTCCCCCGCTTCCACGGCGAGGACCAGCTCGCGGGCTGGGCGAGGGTCGCGGACGCCGTGCACGCGGCGGGCGGCACGATCGTGCCCCAGCTGTGGCACATCGGCATGGCCCGCAACGCCGGGCAGCCACCGTTCCCCGACGCCCCGGCCATGGGCCCCTCCGGCCTCCGCCTCCCGGAAGGGACCGGGGACGACGGCAAGGCCATGACGCAGCAGGACCTGGACGACGTGATCGGCGCGTTCGCGCAGGCCGCGGCCGCCGCCGAGCGCATCGGCTTCGACGGGGTCGAGCTGCACGGCGCCCACGGCTACCTCATCGACCAGTTCCTGTGGCAGGGGACCAACCGGCGGACCGACGCGTACGGCGGTGACCCGGTGGCCCGCACCAGGTTCGCGGCGGAGATCGTGGCCGCGGTGCGCGCGGCGGTCTCGCCGTCGTTCCCGGTGATCTTCCGCTTCTCCCAGTGGAAGATGCAGTCGTACGAGGCGAGGCTCGCCGGGACCCCCGAGGAGCTGGAGGCCCTGCTGACCCCGCTGGCCGGAGCCGGAGTGGACGCCTTCCACGCCTCCACCCGCCGCTACTGGGTCCCGGAGTTCGACGGATCCGACCTCAACCTCGCCGGCTGGACGAAGAAGCTCAGCGGCAAGCCGGTCATCACGGTCGGGTCGGTGGGCCTGGACGACGAGTTCACCGGCGCTTTCCGCGGCCAGGGCTCGCGGGTCAAGGGGATCGAAAACCTCCTCGACCGTCTGGAGCGCGACGAGTTCGACCTGGTCGCCGTGGGCCGTGCGCTGCTGCACGACCCCCAGTGGGCGGCCAAGGTGCTGGAGGGACGGTTCGGTGAGCTGGCCGCGTACGACCCGGCGGCCCTGAGCACGCTCAGCTGACCCGAGCCCCGCTGCCCACCCGGAGCCGGTCGGGTCGCGGACCCGGATGCGCGAGCGAGCAGCCCCACTGATATGTTCTCCGGCACACAGGACGCGTACCGGCCGCCGCAGCGGCAGCCCGCCGGTCAGGTGCCCCGCACCCGGCAGCCCGTCCCGTATGACGTACACACCGAGATCGTCGGCCTCGACGGTCCCCGGAAGCGCCCCTCCCACGCACCGTCGTGAGAGGGGCTGCTGTGATTTCGGCGCGTGTCCGCCGGGGCGCTCCGGGGAGGGAGGGCGACGGTCTTTTCTGTTTCCCGCCCGGTCACGCCCACGGAAGGCATGAAGCCATGGACATCGATGGATTCTCCCGCCAGTTCGCCAGGACCCGCCGCTTCACCCTCGGTGCCCCGCGGCAGTTCACCGTCTCCCCCGACGGCGAACGGGTGCTCTTCCTGCGGTCCGCGAGCGGCACCGACGCTCGCGGCCTGCTCTGGATGTACGCGCACGGGCAGGAGCACCTGCTCGCCGGGCACCCCGCGCCCTCGGCGGGTGTGACCGCGTACGCCACGGACCGGGACGCGCGGGTCGTCGCCTGGAGCGCGGACGGCGAACTCTGGACCGTCCGTACGGAACCCGGCCCGGATCCCCGCCCCGGCAGCGCCCCGGACCTGCCGGAGCACAGCGAGGCCACCGGCGTCCCGCGCCGCATCCGCACCGCCGGCCCGGTGACCGACCCCCGGCCCTCACCCGACGGCACCCTGATCGCTTACGTCACCGGCGGCGCCCTGCACGTCGTACGGACCGACGGGACCGGTGACCGGCTGCTGGCCGCACCCGAGGACGCGGATGTCACCTACGGGCTCGCCGACTACTGCGCGATGGCCTCCATCGGCAGGTCACGCGGGTACTGGTGGTCCCCGGAGAGCGATGCGCTGCTCGTCGCCCGGGTCGACACCTCGATGGTGCGGCGCCGCTGGATCGCCGACCCCGCCGCCCCGGAGAGAGAGCCCGTCGCCATCCGCTACCCGGCGGCCGGCACCCCCAACGCCGAGACCTCGCTGCTCGTGATCACGGCCGGGGGCGACCGCACCCCGGTCCGGCTCCCCCGCACGGCACCCGAAGGACGGACACCGGCCGGCGCGTGGCACGCCCCCGCCTTCGAGTACCTGGTCTCCGCGTCCTGGGAGGACGCCGGCCCCGTCGCCGTCCTCCAGACCCGGGACCAGCGCACGGTGTGGGTCGTCGCCGCCGACCCGGCGGGCGGCGGGTACGAGGTGCGGGCCCGGGTGTCCGACGAGACCTGGGTGGCATTCCCGCCCGGTACGCCGCTGCGCACCCCCGCAGGTGTCCTGGTTCTTCCCTCGGTACGCGGCGACGTGCGCGGAATCCGGATCGGCGATGCCGTCAGCCCCGACGGACTGTACGTCCGCGAAGTGGTGGGCCCGGTGGGCGAGCGGGTCTTCTTCACCGCGGGCGAGGAGCCGACGGAGGTCCATGTCTGGTCGTACGAGGAGGGCCCCGGGTTCACCCGGCTGACGGAGGAGCCCGGTGTGCACACGGCCGCCGCCGGTGGACCCACACTGGTCGTCGACAGCAGGACGGAGAGCGGCCAGGCGGTGACGGTCCGCCGGGCCGGGCGGCCGGACGGACGGATCGCGGTGCTCACCGAGGAGCCGCTCGTCACCCCGTTGCCGGTCCATCTCACCCTCGGCGCACGCGAGTTGCGCAGCCGACTGCACCTCCCCTCCTGGTACCAGCCCGGTCAGGAGCGGCTGCCGGTCCTGCTCAGCCCGTACTCGGGCCCCGGTCTGCAGGTGGTGACGCGGGGGCGCGGCTGGTACACCGCCGTCTGCCAGTGGTACGCCGAGCAGGGCTTCGCCGTGCTGGCCACGGACGGACGCGGCACCCCCGGGCGGGGCATCGCGTGGGAGCGGGCCATCGTCGGCGACCGGCTGGGGCCCGTGCTCGACGACCAGGTCGACGCCCTGCACGCGGCCGCGGAGCGGTACGACGCCCTGGGCCTGGGGCGGGTGGCGATCCGGGGCTGGTCGTACAGCGGCTATCTCGCCGCGGGGGCCGTGCTGCACCGCCCCGACGTGTTCCACGCGGCGGTCGCGGGCGCCGCGCCCGCGGACCGGCGGCTGTACGACAGTTACTGGGAGGAGCGCTTCCTCGGCCACCCGGACGTCCAGCCCGAGGGGTACGAACGCTCCTCGCTGCTCCCCCACGCGCACCGGCTCTCCCGGCCGCTGATGCTGGTGCACGGGCTGGCCGACGACAATGTGGCCCCCGCCCATACCCTGCGCCTGTCGGCCGCCCTGCTGGCCGCCGGCCGGCCGCACACCGTTCTGCCGCTGTCCGGTACGGGGCACCTGGTGCACGGCGAGGGCGTGGCTGACCGGCTGCTGCTGCTCGAACTCGGTTTCCTCAAGGATGCGTTGGCGCGGCGGACCGAGGGGATCTGATCAGCCTTCCGCCGGGTTCCCGGGCCGCTTCCAGCTCGCGAGTACGTCGTCGGTCGTGGTGATCGTCGCGACGAGCGCGAGGGTGTTGCGGATCATCGCGGGGGTGTAGTCGGCGGGCACCCCCGCGATGGCGTCCGCCGGCACCACCACCGTGTAGCCGAGATTGACGGCGTCGAAGACCGCGTTGGGGATGGCCACGTTCGCCGAGACCCCGGTGACGACCAGCGTGCGGCAGCCCATGTTGCGCAGCAGCGCGTCGACGTCCGTGCCCGCGAGGGGCGAGAGGCCGTGCAGTCTCCGTACGACGAGGTCCGTGTCCGCCACCTCGACCGGTTCGGCCACCCGGACCGCCGGCGAACCCGTGTGCTGCTGGACGGGGAGGCGTCCGGCCGCCCGGAAGAGCCGGGCGTTCCGGTTGGCGCCCCGCCCGTCGGGGCGCCGTTCCGCCACCGCGTGCATCACCTGCACCCCTGCTTCATGGGCACGGGCGACCAACTGGGCGACGCGTTCAAGGGCTCCCGACTCCCGTGCCTCGGAGGCCAGTTCGGGCAGGGCGCTGGTCCGGCCGACCACGCCCTCCTGGCACTCGACGGTGAGCAGGACCGCCGTGGCGGGATCGAGCTGCTGCGCAAGCTGTTCGGACGACGGCATGGGGCCTCTCACCTCTCGTGGAACCCGGCCCGGCGGGCGGGGCCGGGCGCGCGAGGCTAACGCCCATTGCGTGATGACGGAAGAGACCCCATGCTTTCTGACACTTAGTCAGGAGCCGCCGAAACAAGGGGAGAAGCCGTATGACCGACACCCAGCGCCGAGGCCGCAGGATCATGATGACGGACGCTGAGCGCGACGCCTTCCTCGGCGAGCAGCGCACCTGCCGGGTGGCCACCGTGTCGGCCGACGGCCGTCCGCACGTCGGCGCCCTCTGGTTCCTCTGGGACGGGACATCACTGTGGCTCTACTCGCTGACCCGCAGCCGCCGCTGGGCCCAGCTGTCCGGGGACCCGCGCCTGGCCGTGGTGGTCGACGACGGCGAGGAGTACGGCGAGCTGCGCGGCGTGGAGCTCTCGGGCAGCGCGGTCGTGGTCGGCGAGACACCCCGTACGGGAGAGCCCTGCCCCGAACTCGACGCGCCGGAGAAGCTGTTCGCACGCAAGAACTTCGGGATGGATCTCATGCCGTACGACGGGCGCCACGCCTGGCTGCGTCTGACCCCGGACGCCGTCGTGTCCTGGGACTTCCGCAAGCTCGGCTGACCGGGCCGGCCGCTGCCGGTGGCACACCGGCTCGCAGTGCCGCAGATCGCTGCCGCGCCCGCACGGGGCCGGGTGTGTGCCGCCGGCCGGTGGCCAACGGCACGGTCGCGCCCCGCAGGGTGCCGGGCGCGATACGCCCCGGTCCGCCGTCGTGAACGGTCAGCGCGCGGTGAGCGGTCAGGGCCGGGATGCCCAGGGCGGCGCCGAGTCCGGACGGAGCATGGCCGGGCAGGGCGACGGCATGCCCGTCAGGGACCGGCGTGTACTGCTGCGCCGTTCCCCAGGGCCGCTCCCAGGCGGCCTCCCAGATCCACACCCGCGGTCCGACCCGCGCCGGATCGACCCCCGGACCGACGGCGTCGATCACCCCGGCGCCGTCCTGGTGGGGCACCTGCTCACTCATGCCGGCGGCGATGCGCGGCTGCGGCTGCGGCAGTCGGTCGGGTTGATGCCCGAGCACGGGCAGAGCGGCGGGGCCGGTCAGTCGTAGCGTCTGCCCGGCGCGGGTCCGGCCGCCGACGCGATGGCGTCGGCCACCGGGCCGATGTCGTCCGGGCCCAGCGCGGAGACCGTGACGCGCACCCCGGGTGGCGCCGCCATGCGGAAGCGGGCGCCGGGGGCGACGGCCCAGCCGGAGTGCAGCAGCCGTGCCACCGCCCCGGTCTCGTCCGGCACCGGCACCCACACATTCATTCCGCTGCGGCCGCAGGCCTCGATGCCCCGCTCCGCCAGGGCCCCGACGAGCGACTCCCGGCGCCGCCCGTACGACAGCGAGACCTCGGAGACATCGACGGCCCCCGAGGTCCACAGGTGGACGACCGCGCTCTGGAGCAGATGGCTGACCCAGCCGGGACCGAGGCGCTGGCGGCCCAGCACCCGGTCCACCGTGACCGCGTCACCGGTCAGCACGGCGAGCCGCAGATCGGGACCGTACGCCTTGGAAACCGACCGTACGAAAGCCCAGTTGTCCGCTGCCGCGGCCAGCGGGCTCAGCGGCAGGTCGACGATCCCGTGCCCGTGGTCGTCCTCGATGAGCAGGACACCGGGACGGTCCCGCAGAACGGTCCGCAGCGCCTCGGCGCGCGCGGAACTCACCGCCGCGCCTGTGGGGTTCTGCGCGCGGGCGGTGACCACGACCGCGCGGGCCCCTTCACGCAGCACCCGCTCCACCTCGCCGGGCAGCGGCCCCTCGCCGTCGAGCCCCATCGGCACCGCGCGCAGCCCCAGCGCGGGTACGAGATCCAGCAGAGCACCCCAGCCCGGATCCTCGATGGCGACGGAGTCACCCGGTTTGAGGTGCGCGGCCAGCACCCGCTCGATGCCGTCGAGCGAACCGGACACCACGGCGACCGGTCCGTCCGGGACACCGTCGGCGCCGAGGGCGGCGCGCGCCAGCCGTTCGAGCTCCGGGTCGACGCCCGCCTGCCCGTACATCACGGCCCGCCCGTCGCTGCGCGTGGCGGCGGCGGCCAGCGCATCGGCGAGCGGGGGCAGCAGGGCGCGGTCGGGACTGCCCGATGCGAGGTCCCGCACCCCGGCAGGGATGTCGGCCCTGATGGATTCGCGCGCCGTGCTGGCGGGCCGGGGCCGCACCCGGCTCCCCCTGCGCCCCGCCGTGGCGATCACACCACGGTCGCGGAGCATCCGGTACGCGGAGCCGACGGTGTTCGGATTGACACCCAACTGCACCGCCAACTCCCGCAGTGGTGGCAGCAGTTGCCCCGGAGCGAGCACGCCGGAGCCGACCGCCCGCTCCACGCTCGCCGCGATGTCCGTTGCACGACTGCCTTCGATCCCATACTCTCCTAGCACAAACAACATTATGCACTAATGCAATGGAGTACGCAATGTCCGAGACCCCTCCCGCCTCGCCCCAGCAGCAGGACGCGCCCTACGTGCCGACCGAGCGGACGGTGCCCACCCGCTCCCGGGAGCGCGCCTCGTACGATCGTGAACTGGTGCACTCGGTCCTGGACGAGGGATACGTCTGCCACTTGGGATTCGTCCGCGACGGTGCGCCCGTCGTACTGCCGACGCTGTACGCACGGGTCGGCGAGCGCCTCTACATCCACGGCTCGACGGGCTCCCGTCCGCTGCGGGCGGCAGGCGTGCCGGACCCCGGTATGGCTGCCTGCCTGACGGTCACTCATGTCGACGGACTCGTCCTGGCGCGGTCCGCCTTCCACCACTCGATCAACTACCGCTCCGTGGTGGTCCACGGCACGGCCCGCCAGGTCACCGACACCGACGAGCGGCGCACCGCTCTCGACGCGATCGTCGAGCAGGCGGTGCCCGGCAGGTCGCACGACTCACGCCCGGCCGACGCCAAGGAACTGGCGGCCACCGCCGTGGTCCGCCTGGACCTGGACGAGGTCTCCGCCAAGGTCCGCACCGGCGGCCCCAGCGACGAGCCCGAGGACCTCGCCCTGCCGTACTGGTCGGGTGTCGTACCGCTGAGCCGCGGATACGGCGCACCGGTTCCCGCGGACGACCTCGACCCGGCCATCACCCTGCCGGATTACCTCGCCCGCCTCTGAGAAACGGGCGAGGGGCGGGCGGCCCGGGCCGGCTCAGACCGGTACCGGCCGCCGCCGCGCGGCCGCCGCGCGCATCTCCCCGCAGGCGAGAGCGACCACTGCCGCGAGCAGCAGAAGCGTGCCGAGGGCGGTGCCCGCGGTGAGCCGCTCCCCGAGCAGGGCGACGGCGATGACCGCGGCGCTCACCGGTTCGAGCAGCATGATCACCGAGACCGTGGCGGACCGGACGACCGCGGCTCCCGCGAAGTACAGCACGTACGCCAGCGCGGTGGGGATCGCGGCCACATAGGCCAGCAGACCCACCACCCGGCCCGGTTCGACGGTGTGCGGAAGAAGCCCCTCGGCCACGGCGAGCGGCAGCAGGACGACGGTACCGACGGCGAGGGACCAGGCCGTCGTCGACAGCGGGTCGCCGCCGCCGCTGCTCCGGCCGAGCCACCGGGTCAGCAGGGTCATCGCCGCATACCCGGCGGCGGAGAGCAGCGCCCAGCCGACCCCGGCGGGACGTACGGCTCCGGTGCCGCTGCCCAGGACCAGCACCGCGAGACCGCCGAGCGCGCCCGCGACCGCGGTGACCCCGCCGCACCCCAGCCGCTCCCCCATGGTCAGCCGGGCACCGGCGGCGATGAGGACGGGACCGGCGCCGAGGGTGATGACGGTGGCCACGGCGAGCCCGGTGAACTGGACCGCGGCGAAGTAGGCGACCTGGAAGAGCGTGAACGCCAGGCCGGTAGCGGCGGTGCGCAGCGCCCGGCGTACGCGGGATCCGGTGCGGCGGTACACCACGCCCGGGCGGCGCACGGCCCGCACGGCGAGCAGCAGCACGAGGCCGCCCGCGCAGCGCCAGAAAGTGAGGGAGACGGGCCCGAGATCACTGGCCCGGTAGAGCAGCGAGGCCGCGGCCCCGGCGGTGCCCCACGCCGCTCCGGCAACGGACAACTGGATGAGACTGCGGCGGACGGACAGCCCGACGGCAGGGTTCGGCGCATGCGTCACGTACGTGCTCCATGAGGGATGACTGGGAAAGGGAAATGGCGGTCGCTGAACTCCGTGCGCGGGCAGCGACGAGCCGCTCGGGAACAACCCGAGCCCGGTCTCCGTCAGTGGATGCGGCCGCCCGCGCTATGCGGCGGGGGGCGGCAGTACGGTGAGATGCATGGCCGAACCTTAACGGAAGGCGCTACGTCGCGCTCCGGCCCGTGGGCAACTCGGCCCCCACGGCGGGTGTTGCGCCGGCCACCGGGCCGGAAGGGGGTTTCGGGGCCGAGGACTGGGCGACGAACGCACCGAGCAGCACCACCACCCCGCCCGCGATCTGCGGCGCGGAGAGGTGCTCCCCGAGCAGCACCCAGGCGAGCACGGTCGCGATGACCGCTTCCAGGCAGGCAACCACCCCGGCCACCTGCGGGGAGAGCCTGCGGACCGAGACCACGCCGAAGACATAGGCGACGACGGTGGCGATCAGCACGATCCAGCCGAGGAGCAGCCAGGCCGGCACCCGTGTGCCGTTCATCTCGGCCTCGCCGGCGAGCAGTGACCAGTCCATCCGCCACGGGCGCGCGATCACCGTCAGCAGGGCGGTACCGACGAGGAGTCCGTACGCGATGACGCCCAGCGGATCGGCCCGGTCCGCGCCGTCGCCGCCGTGGTCCGACAGGACGAAGTAGCCGACCTGGCAGCAGGCGGCGCCCAGCGCGAGCAGCAGCCCGAGGGCATCGAACCTCAGCCCGGACCAGACCTCGACCACACAGGCGAGCCCGCCGGCCGCGAGCACCACCCCGAAGGCGGCGGCGCGCGTCACCGGCCTGCGCTGCACGAACCGGACCCAGCCCAGGACGAGCGCGGGTGCCAGATACTCGACCAGCAGGGCGACACCGACGGGGATACGGGAGAGAGCCGCGAAGTAGCAGGCCTGCACACCCGCGACGGCGAGCAGTCCGAAGCCGAGGAGCAGCACGGGCCTGCGCCGTACGAGGCCGCGGTGGCGCCAGGCGACGGGCAGCATCACCAGGGCGGCCCCGGACACCCGGAGCCAGACCACATGCAGCGGGTCGAGCCCGGCCTCGATCAGCGGCTTGGCCGCGACACCCGAGCCGCCGAACGCGAAGGCCGACACCAGGGCGAGTCCCAGGCCGACGCTCTTTCCCTGAGACGCACGCATCGGGACATCATGGCAGGCGCGGTCAGGAGCGTCATCACCGACGGACCTGGCGGGTGCCGTCCTCCAGGCGCTCCGCGAGCAGCCCGGCGTCCACCCCTGCGCGGCCCAGCACCTCCACGGCACGGCACTCGCGGTCGCGGGCGAGCGCGGCCAGCAGGTCGAGGCCGCTCGCCCGCCGGTTCCCGCGCCGCCCCGCTCTCGTCAGGGCGCCCTCCATCGCGGCGACAGCCGCGGGAGACCAGCCGGTCACGCCGGGCTCGGCCACCACCGGGACGGCTCCCGAGTCCTCGACCGATCCCTGCCAGCGGAGCCCGTAGCCGATGCTGCGCTGCACGAGGTAGCCGAGCACCTTGGCCACCTGGGGCCCGCTGTCGAAGGCGGCCCGCACCTCGGGGTCGGTCTCGATCACCGAGTGCAGCAGATGGGCCGTGTCGATCTGCCGGTCGCCGTCACGCAGCGCACGCCGGCGTGCGCCTGCCACGACCGTCGCCAGTTCCACGGTGAGCCTGGCTTCGATGTCGGCTCGGGACGGGGCTGGCTGGTCGTCCGGCGGGGTAGGGCTATGCACATCTCCCAGCTCATCAGCCCGCCGCGTCCGGAACATCCCCGCCGGGGAGCATTTACCCGTCCGACAGAAGGTGGGCACACCCGACCGGACTCTCCTCCTTACGGATGAGACGGTGATTGATCACGAATCGGACGCACGCCCCCCGGCGCCGGGCACCCGGGCCGCCACGGCCCGCCCCCTCCGTGTCCGCCGGCCGACCGGGCCGCCGCGATCTGACGGTTCATCAGTATTGAATGTTCCGGGACCAGGAGCTACGTTCCGCGACATCACAACCCGACGAGAAGGGGTGGTCGCATGGCCGAAGTCAGCGCCGAGGCTCGGATCGAAGCACCGGCCGGGAAGGTCTGGTCCCAGCTGACCGACTTCAGCGCGTACGGCGAGTGGAACGCGACACACACCAGCTTCCCGAAGGGCGGCCCGGCCGCGCTCGCCGTGGGGGCCACCTTCGAGGAGAACATGAAGCTCATGGGCTTCCCCGCGGAGGTGAACTGGACGGTCTCGGAGCTGACACCCGCGGCGCTGCTGGTCACGCGCGGCAAGGGGCCGATGGGCGTCAGCCTCGCGATGCGCTACTCGCTCACTCCGGACGGTGACGCCACCGTGGTCCGCATCGACGGCGAGTTCACCGGTGCCGCCGTGTCACTGATGGCCGGCAAGCTGAAGGACTCGGCGACCGCCGCGCTCCAGGAGTCGCTGCGCAAACTCGCCGGGCTGGTGGCCTGAGCCCAGGAGACGGCTCCCGTACGACGGCGGCGCCCCCACGGAGGTCCATGGGGGCGCCGCTTCGACCGCAGTGCACGTTCTCAGTCCTCGTCGGCCAGAATCAGATAGAGCTTCTTCCGGGACTCACCGATCACAGCCATCGCCTTCTTGCGCTGTTCCGGCGTACCGGTCCGCCACACCTGACCGAAGGCTTCCATCAGGCCGAAGCCGGCCTGCCGGATCTCGTTCATCGTCTCCCAGTCACCACCGCGCCCGGCCTCCTCCCAGGGAGCGTCCGGCCCCTCGTCGGCGGCCGTGCGACCCGGCTCGGTGAGCGTGAACAGCTTCTTGCCGCCCTCGCTCTCGCTGGTGATCAGACCCTCGTCCTCCAGCAGCTGGAGCGTCGGATAGACGGACCCGGGGCTCGGGCGCCAAGCCCCGCCACTGCGCTCGCCGATCTCCTGGATCATCTCGTACCCGTGCATCGGGCGGTCCTTGAGCAGCGCCAGGATCGACGCGCGTACGTCACCGCGGCGCGCCCTCCCCCGGGGCCCGCCCCTGCCGCCGCCGCGCCCGCCGAACGGGCCGCCGAACTGCGGACCGAACGGGCCGAAGGCGCCGCGGCGCTCCTCGAAGTCGCCCCCGCCGTGACGGCCGGGGCCGCCGCGCCTCTGTCCATGTGCATGTCCATGGGGATACATCGCACTCACTTCCTTACATCGTTGATCTGTCGCGATGCGTCAACGATATATCGGTAGCTTTCGTTTGGCAATCCTTTCCGGGCCACGTCCCCGCGAGTGGCCTTGGCCTGCGGTGTTGCCGCGCGCCTACGGTCTGTCCCATGCGCATACGAACCGTCGACGCCTTCACCGACCGCCCCTTCTCCGGCAACCCGGCGGGGGTACTGCTCCTCGACTCCTTTCCGGACGACGACTGGCTCCAGCACGTGGCGGCGGAGATGAACCACTCCGAGACCGCCTTCGCCCACCCGCTGCCCGCCGGCGGCGAGGCCGACTGGGCACTGCGCTGGTTCACCCCGGCCACCGAGGTCGACATGTGCGGCCACGCCACCCTCGCGACCGCCCATGTCCTGCACACCACGGGCGCGACGACGGGCACCGTCCGCTTCACGGCGCGCTGCGGGCTCCTCACCGCGACGAGCCGCGAGGACGGCACGATCACCCTCGACTTCCCCACGTCGCCACTCACCGAGGAAGCCGTCCCGGCCGGCCTCGGCGAGGCACTGGGCGCCCGGATCACCGGGGTGCGGGACACCGGGCCGCACATCGGGGACCTGCTCGTCGAGGTCGCCGACGAGCAGACGGTCCGCTCGCTGTCGCCGGACTTCGCCGCGCTGACGGCCCACTCCCGGCGGGGCATCATCGCGACGGCCGAGGCGGACGATCCCTCGCTCGGCTACGACTACGTGTCGCGCTGCTTCTTCCCCCGCGTCGGTATCGACGAGGACCCGGTGACCGGCAGCGCCCACACCGCGCTGGCGCCGTTCTGGTCCGCCCGGCTCGGCCGCGACGATCTGACGGGCCTCCAGGCCTCGGCCCGCTCCGGCCTCGTACGGACGTCGCTGCGCGGCGGACGGACCCTGCTCACCGGCAGCGCGGTCACCGTCATCGACGGCGAGCTGCACGCCTGAGCAGGACGGAGACAGGAAGGGCCCGGAACCGGAAACGGTGAGGGGGGTGTACGGCAGTCCCGTACACCCCCCTCACCGCACCGCAGCCGCTTACCCGGTCGGCAGCCAGCCCACCTTTCCGGCGAGCAGCGCGTACCCGACGAACGCGCCGATGTCGAGCAGCGAGTGCGCGACGACCAGCGGTCCCACCCGCCCCCACCTCCGGTAGAGCAGCACGAACACCACCCCCATCGCCACGTTTCCGAGGAATCCGCCGACCCCCTGGTAGAGGTGGTACGACCCGCGCAGCACCGCGCTCGCCGCCAGGACCGCCACCGGGGTCCACCCGAACTGCCCCAGCCTGCGCAGCAGATAGCCGACGACGATGACTTCCTCCAGTACGGCGTTCTGCACCGCCGAGAGGATCAGCACCGGGATCTTCCACCACACGTCGGGCAGCGACTCCGGCACCACGGTCAGGTTGAAACCGGTGGCCCGCGCACCCAGGTAGAAGGCGAGGCCCACACTCCCGATCCCCGCCGCGATCAGCACCCCGCGGCCGAGGTCGGCCCGGAGCCGTGTCCGGTCGAAGCCGATCGCCCGCAGACCCGACCCCTCGCGCAGCAGCAGATGGACGACCAGCGCGACGGGCACCAGGGCCGTCGCGATGCCGAAGAGCTGCCAGGCCAGATCCAGCCATGGCCGCCCCGGCGCGTACGACCCGTTGAGATTGGCGGCCTGGTGCTTGAGCCCTCCCGGTTTCGTCAGTGCCCCGATAAAACCGATCAGCGCCGAAACGCCGCTCGCGCCGAGCGAGAGTGCGAGTACCAGCACCGTCTCGGACCGCAAGAACCGCTGCGACACCCCCTGTGTGGGAACAAAATCAGCCACGCGCTCGCCCTCCGCCTGCACACCTGCCTCCAGTTGGCCAATCGCGCCTCGTCCCCGCCACCGTGCCACCAGGGTCTCGAATACAGGTGCGAAGATCGCGCACGACAGGCCGGGGGACGGGCGCCAATCCGATGGCGCACTCCCCCTTTTCCTTGTTCGGCTTCAGGGGAGGAGCACCACCGCATGGGACGTCACAGCTTGCCCGATGACCTCGCGGCACGGGCAACCCGGCCCCGCTCCGGGGCGCGGCGGCATCGTTCCGTCGCCATCGCCACCGCGCTCGTCCTCGGTGTGGCCGCGGGTACGGGTGCGGCTCTTGAGCGTGGCATGTTCGGCCTCTCCGGGCCCTGCCCGGGGTCCACGGTGAAACTGCGCATGGTGGCCTCGCCCGATATCGTCCCGGCGGTACGCACCGCTGCGGGCCGGACCCGCAAGGACCACGTGCAGTCCGACGGACAGTGCCCTGGACATCGCGGTCACGGCACGCGACTCCTACAAGGTCGCCCACGACCTGGGGACCAGCACCACCGAGCCGGGGTACCGGATATGGCTGCCCGACTCCAGAAGACCCGTACCCGGGCCGGGCTCACAGCGGCGGCCAACGGCTCGGGCGCCATCCACATCGGTGCCGCCGGCCCGGCCCGCAGCGCCACCGGGCTGCTCGCGCTCAGCAGGTGGTGGTGCTCACCGACGGCGTCAACGAGGACGGCCACAGCATCTCCCGCAGTGCCCTGGTCGCCAGGCTCCACGAGCTCAACGACCCCAGGCACCCGGTGCCGTTGATCATGGTCGCGGTGGGACCCGACACCGACAGGACCGAGGTGGAGCAGGTCGCCAGGGCGACGGGCGGCGCGGGATACCAGGTGAGCGACCCCTCTCGGATCAGCTCGGTCCTGCTGAAAGCGGTCATGGAGGTCGGCGGGCGCTGACCCGGGCGGGCCCCGCGCTGACCCGGCGTTGTCCGGGCGCGGAGCAGCCCGCCCCGGCCGTACGGTCACCGGCCGCGGACCGTCACCGCCGCCGGAATGCCCTCCGGCCACGAGTGCACCGGTTCGCCGCCCGCCATCAGCTCGGCGTACCGCCGGGTGGTGAGCGCCAGCGCCTCGCGCCGCCCGAGGCCGGTCTCCAGCGCCCGGTGGAACGTGTCCACCTGCCAGGAGGCACCGTTCGTCCGGCGCCTGCACCGTTCCTCGATGACGCCGAGATAGCGGTCGCGGTCCCGGGCCTCGATCCCCCAGGCATCGAGCCCCGCGGCGGCCAGCGGCAGCAGCTCCTCCCTGACCAGGCGCACCGCGGGCACCGCCGTGACGCCGCCGGAGCGCCCGGTCCGAGGCCACTCCAGTTCGGCGTCGATGCCGTACCGGCAGGCCGCGTCGAAGTTGCGTGCCGCGGCTTCGAAGGGCAGCCGCTTCCACACCGGACGCGGATCGTCGGCGAGCGCCCTCACGAGCCCGTAGTAGAGCGCCGCGTTGGCCAGCACGTCCGTGACGGTGGGCCCGGCGGGCAGCACCCTGTTCTCGACCCGCAGATGCGGTACGCCGTCGGCCACGTCGTACACCGGGCGGTTCCAGCGGTAGACGGTGCCGTTGTGCAGGACGAGCTCCTGGAGGCCCGGCACCCCGCCGTCGTCGAGCACCCGCAGCGGGTCCTCGTCGTCGCACAGCGGCAGCAGCGGCGGAAAGTACCTGAGGTTCTCCGCGAAGAGCTCGTACGCCGAGTCGATCCAGCGCTCCCCGAACCAGGTCCGCGGCCGCACCCCCTGGGCCCGGAACTCCGGCGGGCGCACATCGGTCGCCTGGAGGAAGAGCGGCGGCCGGGACTCCCGCCACAGCTCCTTGCCGAACAGGAAGGGCGCGTTGGCGCCGAGCGCGATCTGGACGGCGGCGACGGCCTGCGCCGCGTTCCACACGTCGGCGAAGCGCTCCGGGGTGACCTGAAGGTGCAACTGCACCGACGTACAGGCCGCTTCGGGCGCGATCGAGGAGGACGTGCAGGTCAGCTGTTCGACGCCGGTGATGTCGAGGTCGAAGTCCTCGCCGCGGGCCGCGCGCATCTCATTGTTGAGGAGGGTGTAGCGGTCGGCCGCCGAAAGGTTGGCGGAGACCAGATCCTGCGGGCCGAGGGTCGGCAGGATTCCGATCATCACGATCCCCGCGCCGACTTCGGATGCCTTCCTGTGCGCGTACGCGAGACCGGTACGCAGCTCCTCGGCCAGCTGGTCGAAGACACGGCCGCCCAACCGGTGCGGGACGATATTCACTTCGAGATTGAACATCCCGAGTTCCGTCTGGAAATCATGGCTCGCGATCCGGTCGAGAACCTCCGCATTCATCATCCTCGGCATGCCGTCGGCGCCCGCGAGATTGAGTTCGATCTCCATCCCCATCATATTTCTCGGGCGGTCGAACCTCTTCTCCTCCAGCAATCGCTCCAGCACCTCCAGACACTGCTGAAGCTTCCTGCGGTACCGCTGCCGGCCCGACGGACCGACTCCGTCTGCATCCAGCTTCTCGCCCATCGGTGCCCCCCTTCCACCCGTGTGCGGCCACAGCGGCCGCCCGGGTCACGGTCGATAATGCCCACCCCCGGTGATCCGTAACTCCCCGCCCGGAGCCGGGAGCGAGTAGGGTGGCCAGAAGATGCCATGTGGCACATTCGCCAGGCATGACGCCTGGAGCAGTTTCCAACTCCGTGAAGCCTGTGAAGTTCTGTGGACCCGGTTCTGTGGAGCCGGTGAAAACGACCGACGGTTTTCGGCCGACCACTCACACGGCAAACCGTGAGGCCACAAAGAGTGCACGTACGTTAAATCGGGATAATCTCCGCAGGGGAAAGACCGAATACCGACTTGTTTGCAATATTCACGTCAGCTAGCTGAAACACCGTGTGAACACGTGTCGTATAAACTCCGCAAACGAGGCAGAGAGTTGGCGCCCCGGCCCCCGGAGAGTGCGGTACCCCTCCACGCCCCACGGCCCCCCTCTGCCCCTGCCTGCTGACAGTGCCGTCCGCACCGCCCACGCATCAACGTGTCTCCGAAGTGAGAGGCGACCCACATCATGCCGCTGTATGTCCCTCCGGCTCCCGCGCCGGCCCTGCGCAGCGTCCTCGCGGCACTCGGCTCCCCCACTGCCGTACGCGAGGCCCGAACCCCGGCGCTCCGCTCGGCCCCGGGGCCGCTCACCCCCGAACTCCCCCTGCCCGTCTATGTGCTGGACCAGATCATGCCGAGCGGCGGGACCCCGCGTACCCGGCTCACCGGCTGGCGCTTCCTGATCCACAGCGGCGACCGCGCCGTGGCCGCCGCGGACACGAAACTCACCGCCGACGGCTGGACCTTCTCGCACTTCTTCGAAGGTCCCTACGCCACCGCCACCGGGAGCGCTCTGCGCCAGGCCGAGGCGATGGACACACCGTTCCAGCCCAGGCTGCTGTCCGTGCCGGAGCTCTACATGCTGACGCTGTGGCTGCACGGTGACACCGGGGCCGATGCCTCGGCCTCCGGCACGATGCCGGCCCCCACCGATCTGCTCGTGCCCCTCGCGCCCGCACCGCCCGGTATCGCCGCGCACCGCCCGCACCAGGTCGCGGACCTGCTGCCGGTGATGACGATGCGGCTGTCGCCCCCGCTGCTGAGCTCTCCCGCCTGACGGCCGCGATCACACCACCGGCGTGCCCCGTGACCACCTCAGGTCGCGGGGCGCGGCGCTCCTCCCACCCATCCGGACTAGCCCGGTCGGGCCACCTCCGAACCACCCGAAGAGCCAGTCGAGTTGAGCTGAACCGTCCGCACGGGTGATGCGTCCTTATGCTGTAGCAAGTGGTGCCGTGAAATCCCTGCGGATCGACGCCCGTGGGGCAACACTGGGACCACCGACTGAATACGGGGGGCGGCCATGAAATCCGCATCGAGCCGCAGGACACTCACTACAACGCAGCGAAAGAACGCATCCATGTGCCAGCACCAGCCCACCTGCCCGTCAGCCGCCTCCGCCGACCGGGAGGCCGCGCTCCTCGTGGCGCACCATCCGGAGCAGGGCTGGAGTCTGCTGTGCAACGGCGTTCTCATCTTCGAGGACACCGGTGAACTGCTGCCCGACGGCCGGATCATCGCGCCGCACCGCCCGGTGGGTTCGGGACTGGCGACCGCGGCCTGATCCCCTGCTCCATCCCGGAAAACAGAACAGAACTGGCAGAGACGACGAAGGGCCGGCCCGGGTGACATCCCCGAACCGGCCCTCCCGCATGTCCGTCAGCTGTCGTACGCGTCCAGCGGCGGGCAGGAGCAGACCAGGTTGCGGTCGCCGAAGGCCCCGTCGATCCGGCGCACCGGCGGCCAGTACTTGTCGGCCGGCGAGACACCGGCCGGGAAGACGGCCTCCTCGCGGGTGTACGCGTGGGTCCACTCACCGCCCAGCGCCGCCGCGGTGTGCGGGGCGTTGCGCAGCGGGTTGTCGTCCGCCGCCCACTCGCCCGACGCGACCTTCTCGATCTCGGCGCGGATCGCGATCATCGTGTCACAGAACCGGTCGAGCTCCGCCAGGTCCTCGCTCTCGGTGGGCTCGATCATCAGCGTTCCGGCCACCGGGAACGACATCGTCGGCGCGTGGAAGCCGTAGTCGATGAGGCGCTTGGCGATGTCGTCGACACTCACACCCGTCGCCTTCGACAGCGGCCGCAGATCGACGATGCACTCGTGCGCGACCAGCCCCTGGGGGCCCGTGTACAGCACCGGATAGTGCGGTTCGAGACGCTTGGCGATGTAGTTGGCGGCCAGCACCGCGACCTGCGTCGCCCGCTTGAGCCCCTCACCACCCATGAGACGTACGTACGCCCAGGAGATCGGCAGGATGCCGGCCGAGCCCCACGGTGCGGCCGAGACCGGACCGACGCCCGTCGCGGGACCGGCGGTCGGCTGGAGCGGGTGGTTGGGCAGGTACGGCGCCAGGTGGGCCCGTACGCCGACGGGGCCGACACCGGGGCCGCCGCCGCCGTGCGGGATGCAGAAGGTCTTGTGCAGATTGAGGTGCGAGACGTCCGAGCCGAACTTGCCGGGCTTGGCGAGCCCGACCAGCGCGTTCAGGTTGGCCCCGTCGACGTACACCTGGCCGCCCGCGTCGTGCACGGCGGCGCAGATGTCGGTGATGTGCTCCTCGAAGACACCGTGGGTCGACGGATAGGTGACCATCAGCACGGACAGCTCGTCGCGGTACTGCTCGATCTTGGCGTTCAGGTCCTCGACGTCGACGTCGCCGTCCTCGCGGGTCTTCACGACGACGACCTTCATACCGGCCATCACGGCGCTGGCGGCGTTGGTGCCGTGCGCCGACGACGGGATGAGGCAGACGGTACGCGCGGTGTCCCCGTTGGCGCGGTGGTAGGCCCGCACGGCCAGCAGACCGGCCAGCTCGCCCTGCGAGCCCGCGTTGGGCTGGAGCGAGACCTTGTCGTAGCCGGTGACCTCGGCGAGCTGTTCCTCCAGCTCGTGGATGAGCGTCAGATAGCCCTGCGCCTGCTCGACCGGGGCGAAGGGGTGCATCGCACCGAACTCGGGCCAGGTGACCGGCTCCATCTCGGTGGTGGCGTTGAGCTTCATGGTGCAGGAGCCGAGCGGGATCATGCCGCGGTCCAGCGCGTAGTCGCGGTCGGCGAGCTTGCGCAGGTAGCGCAGCATCGCCGTCTCGGAGCGGTGCTGGTGGAAGACCGGGTGGGTGAGGACGGTGTCCTGGCGCAGCAGCCCGGCGGGCAGCGCGTCGGCGGTCCGCTCGTCGAGCGCCTCGATGTCGCCCGCGGCGCCGAAGGCGGCCCAGACGGCGGCGAGCTGGGTGCGCGTGGTGGTCTCGTCGCAGGAGACGGAGATCAGGTCGGCGTCGACCTGGTGCAGGTTGACCCCGCCCGCGCGGGCGGCGGCGGCGACCTCGGCGGCCCTGCCGCCGGTCCGTACGGTGAGGGTGTCGAAGTAGTCGCCGTGCACGACGTCGACGCCCGCGGCCCGCAGCCCCTCGGCGAGGATGGCCGCGTACCGGTGGGTGCGCCGGGCGATCTCCCGCAGACCGTCCGGGCCGTGGTAGACCGCGTACATCCCGGCCATCACGGCGAGGAGCACCTGCGCGGTGCAGATGTTGCTGGTGGCCTTCTCGCGGCGGATGTGCTGCTCACGGGTCTGGAGGGCCAGCCGGTAGGCCTTGTTGCCGTCGGCGTCGACGGAGACACCGACGAGCCGCCCCGGCAGGCTGCGCGCGAACTTCTCGCGTACGGCCATGAACCCGGCGTGCGGACCGCCGAAGCCCATCGGGACGCCGAACCGCTGGGTCGTACCGACCGCGATGTCGGCGCCCAGCTCCCCGGGCGAGGTGAGCAGGGTCAGCGCCAGCAGATCGGCGGCGACGGTGACGACGGCGCCCAGCTCGTGCGCCTGCTCGATGACGGGGGCGATGTCGCGGACACGGCCGGAGGCGCCCGGGTACTGGAGCAGTACGCCGAAGACGCCGCGCTCGGCCACCGCGGCGGGGATGCCGTCTCCGAGGTCGGCGACGACGACCTCGACACCGGCCGGCTCGGCCCGAGTCCGGATCACTGCGACGGTCTGCGGCAGGGCGTCGGCGTCGACCAGGAAGACACCGTTCTTGACCTTGCCGACGCGGCGCGCGAGGGACATCGCCTCGGCCGCGGCGGTGCCTTCGTCCAGCAGCGAGGCGCCCGAGGTGGGCAGGCCCGTCAGGTCGGCGACAACGGTCTGGAAGTTCAGCAGCGCCTCCAGGCGCCCCTGCGAGATCTCCGGCTGGTAGGGCGTGTACGCCGTGTACCAGGCGGGGTTCTCCATGACGTTGCGCAGGATGACCGGCGGGGTGAACGTGCCGTAGTAGCCGAGGCCGATCATCGGGGCGAGGACCTGGTTGCGGTCGGCCAGGGAACGCAGCTCGGCGAGGACCTCGGCCTCGGTCCGCGCGTCCGGGAGGTTCAGCGCCTCGGCGCTCTTGATGACCTCGGGCACGGCGGCCGAGGTGAGCTCCGAGAGCGATCCGTAGCCGACCTGGGCGAGCATCTTGGCCTGGGCCTCTGCGTCGGGCCCGATATGGCGCTGCTCGAAGGGGATGCCACGCTCCAGCTGGGAGAGCGGAATGCGGTGGGCAGTCATGGCGGAGGCCTCCTGGTCGTTACGACCTGCGAGGGGTACCACGGCACGGGTACCCGGACGGCCTCCCCCTCTGTCATCTCAACCTGAGAGTTTCACGGGCCCGTCGCTCGACGTGCCCGCTTTCACCGTCGGTGAGGTAGGGATCCGGACGTGCCCGCCCGACGCCCGCCCTGCTTTCCAGAGTGACCTCGTCCGCGCGGTACGTGTGCCTGAGAGATTCCGGGGAGGATTTGCTCCTTCGGCGCCCACGGACAAAGCGTCCGAAGGGCTCTCCCGCGCGGGGTCAGCAGCCACTGGTCAGCCTACCAGCGAGCCACTTCGCACGGTGTTCGAGTGGCCGATACCACGGATCTGGACTTCCCTGAGGGGGAGACCTTCGCAGGGGGCGGGGTACATCGTGATCCGTTGCGATCAGTTGGAGGGACCGTGCAGACCGACATAGATCCGCGCAGCCTGATCGGACGCAAGGCGTTCGACCGCAGTGGCCTCAAAATAGGCACCGTGGACGAGGTCTACCTCGACGACGCCACCGGAGTGCCCGAGTGGGCCGCGGTCCGCACCGGGCTGTTCAGCCGGGACGCGTTCGTCCCCCTGAAGCCGAGCGAACTCGTCAGGGAAACCCTGCGGGTGCCCTTCGACCGCACCCTGATCAAGGAAGCACCGGACTTCGGTGTCGGCCGCCATCTCTCGCCCGAGCAGGAGCTCCAGCTCTACCACCACTACGGGCTCGGTATCTCCGCCCCCACGCCGCCGCCCCCCGACCGGGACTTCGGCCGGCTCGCGGGCGAAGAGGAACGCACCTGACCCTCCGGATCCGCCCCCGGCGGTGCTGTCTCCTCAGGACCCTCCGGATTTCCGGGCTTCTCGCCGGTGTCCGCTTCCCTCCCCCCTGGCGTCCCGTCCGGTCCGTCCGGATCCGGATCGGCCGGGGCAGCCCGGACCAGCGGCAGCGGATCCGACGGCCTGAGGGCGGGATCATCGACCCCGAAGGTCCGCACCCGGCCGGGCCCGGTCGCGTACGGGTCCTCGAAGCGCACCGTCACCCGGCCGACGCCGCTGCCCTGCACCCATCCCGCGCCGTACTCGTCGTGGTGCACGTCGTGCCCGGCGAGCCAGCGGCGCCCGGTGCCGGCCGGCGGCTCGTCCGGAGACGGCGCCGGCGCCGCCGCGGGCCCGGACGGCGCCTCGTCCACCGTGGACTCCCGCACGGCGGCCCGCTCCGTGGCCGCCTGCGCGAACAGGTCCTCCTGGGTGAAGTCCGCGAGGCCGGTGACGCCCACCCCGAGCAGCCTCACCCCGCCCGTGGTGTCCACGCTCTCCAGCAGCCGCCCCGCGGCCTCCCGTACGACCTCAGGGTCGTCCGTGGGCCCCCGGAGCGTCTCGGACCGGGTCAGCGTCGAGAAGTCGTACCGCCGGACCTTCAGCACCACCGTCCGCCCGGACCGCCCGGCGGCCCGCAACCGCTCCACGCACCGGCCTGCCAGCCGCACCACCTCCGCCCGCACCCGCACCCGGTCGTGCAGGTCCACATCGAAGGTGTCCTCCACCGAGACCGATTTGGTGTCCCGCTCGGACACCACAGGGCGGTCGTCGTGGCCGAGCGCCATCCGGTACAGCGAGGCGCCGTGCGCCTTGCCCAGCAGCCGGACGAGCTCGTCCTCACCGGCTTCGGCCAGATGGGACACGGTGGTCATCCCGGCCCTGCGCAGATGCTCACCGGTCGCCGGACCCACGCCCGGCAGGATCCGTACGGACAGGGGCGCCAGCAGCTCGCGCTCGGTGCCCGGCTGTATCAGGACCAGACCGTCGGGCTTGGCCCGCTCCGACCCGATCTTCGCCAGCATCTTGGAGCCGGCGAGACCCACCGACCCGCTGAGCCCCGTCACCGCCAGGATGTCCCGGCGCAGCTGCTCACCGGCGCGCCGGGCCGATCGCGTGCCGTCGGCGACCCCGCCAGCCTCCAGGTCCACGAAGGCCTCGTCCAGACTCAGCGGCTCGACCAGCGGCGAGAGACGGCCGAGCAGCTCCATGACCTGGATGCTCACCTCTCGGTAGAGCGCGAAGCGCGGCACCAGGTAGGCGGCGTTCGGACAGAGCCTGCGGGCCTGCGCCATCGGCATCGCCGAATGCACCCCGAACCGCCTGGCCTCGTACGAGGCCGTCGACACGACTCCGCGCGGTCCCAGTCCGCCGACCACCACCGGCTTTCCGCGCAGGCTCGGCTTCGCCGCCTGTTCCGCGGCGGCGAAGAAGGCATCCATGTCCAGATGCAGGATGGTGGGCGCGGCTCTCACACCACCGATGCTGCCTCACGGCACTGACAATCGGGCCCCCGCAGCGCGGAGGCCCGTCAGACGGCGCGGTTGCGGCGCCGGGCCAGCTCGTCGGACGGGTTGTGGCCGATCAGGGTCTCGCCGGTGTCGACCCGCTCGCCGTGCAGCTGCGAGAGGGCGCTCTCCACGTCCCGCCACACGACTCCGACGGCGATCCCGAAGATTCCCTGGCCCCCCTGCAGAAGGCCGACCACCTCGTCCGGCGAGGTGCACTCGTACACCGTCGCGCCATCGCTCATCAGCGTCATCCGGTCGAGATCGCGGGGGCCCCGGTCTCTGAGGTGGTGGACCGCCGTACGGATGTTCTGGAGTGCCACACCGGTGTCCAGGAACCGCTTCACGATCTTGAGGACGACCACGTCCCGGAAGCTGTAGAGACGCTGGGTGCCCGACCCCTGGGCGGGCCGCACGCTCGGCTCGACCAGTCCCGTACGCGCCCAGTAGTCGAGCTGCCGGTAGGTGATACCGGCCGCCGCGCAGGCGGTCGGCCCCCGGTAGCCGACGGTGTCGGTCGTCGGTTCGGCCGTTGAGCCGTGAAGCGGATACGGCACTCCGACCCCCGGACCCAGTCCGGGGAGATCCCCTGCCACATCTTCGCCGGTGCTTCTCACGCCGACCTCCGTCCTTGAACTGCCCACTCGACGGTAGGCAGTCACTTGAGGTGCGTCAACGATCGCCACACTCGGCACGCCGAGTGATAATCACCCTAAGAGGGGTTTCGTGTGCCCCTCTTCCGGGAACGGCTTGCCGGATGCGCTGACGACCCGAGCGGAGCGTCACTGGCTGTTGGTCCCGAAGTCCTCCGGAGAGATCTGGTCGAGGAACTCGCGGAACTTCTCCACCTCGTCCTCCTGCTCGTCCGGGATGGCGATTCCCGCATCGTCCAGCACCCCGTCACTGCCGTAGATCGGCGTCCCGGTGCGCAGGGCGAGCGCTATGGCGTCGGAGGGCCTCGCACTCACCTCGACCCCGCTCGCGAAGACCAGCTCCGCGAAGAAGACCCCGTCACGCAGGTCGGTGATGCGTACTTCCGTGAGCTCCTGGCCGACCGCTTCGAGGACATCCTTGAAGAGGTCGTGGGTCAGCGGCCTTGCTGGAGCCATGCCCTGCTGGGCGAAGGCGATTGCAGTCGCTTCACCAGGGCCGATCCAGATAGGGAGATACCGGTCGCCTCCCACTTCACGCAGGAGCACGATCGGTTGGTTGGAGGGCATTTCCACCCGGACACCCACAACGTCGAGCTCGTTCACACAGCAACCCTAGGACGTGCCCGGCAGGTTTGGGTAGTCGGGGCACCCTCATGATCAGTACAACCGCACCCGGAGCGAGGTCTGCACGAGGGCCGCGTGCAGCCGTACGGTCAGTGCTGCCAGGTCCTTCGTGGTGGTTTCCGCATCGGCTCTGGTCTGCGGATTGCGATTCAGCCGAAGGGGGGCGACGACCTGCTCGATCAGCCCGGACTCACGATCCGCAGCCGCTTTCATGGCACGCAGATGCCGCGGTTCCAGACCGAACCGGCCCAGATCCGCCACGATCCCCGCCACGTTCACGGCCTCCGCGTCGTACCCGCCCTCCGGGAGCGGTGACAGCAGGCCGTACGACTCCCACTCCGCGAGCTCGTCCGCGCTGATCCCGGCGGCCGCGAGCAGCTCGTCCCGGCCCACGCGGGACGCCGTGGGCTCACCTGCGCCGCCGTCCGGCGCTCCGTCCGCGGGCTCGCGGACGGCACCGGGCGCCGGGAGCTGGATCTGCTCACCGCGGCCCAGTGCGTCGAGGTGGTCCCTGATGACCTTCAGCGGCAGATAGTGGTCGCGCTGCATCCTCAGGACCTGAGCCAGCCGCTCGACGTCCGCGGTACCGAACTTCCGGTACCCGGACGACGTGCGCTGCGGCTCGACCAGCCCTTCGGCCTCCAGAAATCGGATCTTGGAGATCGTGACTTCGGGAAACTCTTCCCGGAGCAGATTCAGGACGGTGCCGATACTGACCAGCCGGTCGTCCTCGGTGGCGGTGCCGTCGCCGGCACCGCCCTTCGGTGATTGCAGCATGGACCTTCCCTGACGGGTCACACGCCCCGCTGGCTCGCGTAGAAGACCAGCCGGTACTTGCCGATCTGAACCTCGTCCCCGTTCGCGAGCACGACGGCGTCGATGCGCTCACGATTGACGTACGTGCCGTTCAGGCTGCCGACGTCCGAGACGGTGAATCCGCCGTCGGCACCCCTGCGGAACTCCACATGCCGCCTCGACACCGTGACGTCGTCGAGGAAGATGTCGCTCTGCGGATGGCGGCCGGCCGTGGTCAGATCGCTGTCCAGCAGGAAGCGACTGCCCGAATTCGGACCGCGGCGCACCACGAGGAGCGCCGAGCCGAGGGGCAGCGCGTCGACGGCCGCCTGGGCCTCGGGAGAGAGCGAGGGCGACGCGGTCTGCCCGGTCACCTCCGCCTCGTACGCCTCCAACCCCGAGATGGAGATCGTCGAAGTGGTCTCCGAGGGCCGCTCGGGCACCCCGGCGCGCAACGGCGCTCCGCAGTTGGAACAGAACCGACTGTCCTCGGCGTTGCGGTGGCCGCACCTCGTGCAAACCGGCATGGATGCATCCTCCTGCCGCGACTGCCCTGCGTGGGCGTTGGTTGCGTACGGATCGGAGGACAACCCTCGACCCGTACTTGAGGTTGATGCTTCACCAAAACCTATGCGGCCCTGCCCCGCAGGGTCAACAGACGACGCACCCTGACCACCCGAAATGTCGTCGCCGGGCCGGCCGACCTCGTCCCGGAACAGCGGGCGGTCGCCACCCTGGTCCTCGCCCTCCACATGACGTGGGGCGCGGTGCCGTGCACTGTCCTCACGTGCACTCTTGCCGAACAACTTCCCAAACAACTTCACGGGCGATTCCCCTTGACCGAAACAGACCCGCCCGTGGGGCAGGACGAACTCTCAATGAACACACCTGCCGAACCGGACATCCTTACAACGTCCGTATCCCCCAGACAGTTTCCACCACGCACCCCGCTATCGGTGCGCCGACCCCCCGCAACCCCGTGCCCCAGTCCCACGGCCCTCACGCGCCCCCGCCTCACTGCGCGGAGGACCGAGCGTAGCCAGGGCGCTTCGCCGGTCGCAAGGCGTCCACAACGATCTTCTGCTCAGGCGTCACAGTGGCTGTGGCCTGCTCCTTCTCCAGAGTCTGCACCACTCCGCCCGGAATATTCAGCGCAGGCTCCAAGTCGGCCGGTTTCCCGATGACCTTGAAGGTGTACGGCGCGCTGATCTTCTCCGTATCCACCTGGATCCCGCCGTCCACGTCGGAGAAGTACGTGTCCCCCACGACCCGGACACCGTTGACCTGGATCGCCTCGGCGCCGGCCGCCCGCAGCTCCTGGATGGTGTCGAGCAGCATGTCCGCCTGGACCGTCTTGTGCGGGTCGTTGACGAGCAGGGTGATACCCGGGCCCTGGGCGGCCACCGTGCCCGCCAGGATGCCGAGCTGACGTGCTTTCTCGCTCGTCTGCTTGCGGGCCTCCTCGGCCTGGTCCGAGCTGCTCTCCAACTCGGTGCGCTGGCTCTGCAGCCGCTGCTTCTCGTCGTCCAGGCGCTGGGTTCGGTTGTCGAGCTCGTCGAGGATCCGCACCAGGTCCTCCTGGCGTGCGCCGCGCAGCGGGCTGTTGTCACTGTTGGAGCGGACCTGGATGGCGAGTCCGAGACCCAGTACGAACAGCAGCAGGGCGACGACAAGTTGGGCCCTGGTGACCCGGGGCGGCCAGAGGGCGGCGATCAGCCGCTGCCGACCCGCCTGCCTGGGCTGCGCCGCCGGCGTCGCCCCCGAGGCAGAGCCCTGCGGTGTCCCGGCGGGCCTCTCCTCGGGCAGTGCGCCGGGAAACGCACGGGGCACTCCGCCGGGGCCCTGCGGCGGCTCCTGCCGGCTCTGCGGGTCACCCGGGTTCTGCGGGTCGGGCGGGTTCTCTTCGTTGCTCATCGGTTCGTCACCCATCGGCCTCACGCCCGGAACACATGCCTGCGAATGGCCGCGGCGTTCGAGAAGATGCGGATGCCGAACACGACGACGACGCCGGTGGACAACTGTGCGCCGACGCCCAGTTTGTCGCCGAGGAACACGATCAGCGCGGCCACCACGACGTTGGACAGGAAGGACACGACGAAGACCTTGTCCACGAAGATTCCGTCGAGCATGGCCCGCAGTCCGCCGAAGACCGCGTCGAGGGCGGCCACGACGGCAATGGGGAGGTAGGGCTCGACCATCGCCGGCACTTCGGGCCGGACCAACAGTCCGACCACGACTCCCACGACGAGGCCCAGTACGGCGATCACGATGTGCCCTTCCCTGTGTCGGCCGCGCCTTGGTCGGTGCCGGCGGCCTTCGGCTTTGCTGTACGTACGATCAGGCTCGCGGCCGCAGGAAGGCGCACGTCGGCCTGATCGGAAATGCTGGTGCGGATGGAGTAGCTGTCCTTCAGGACTTTCAGGTACTGCCCGCCGACACTGTCATCGAATTCGCTGAGCAAGTGCTTCCCGTTCCCCACCGCCAGCACCGTGTAGGGCGGTACCAGCGGCCTGTTGTCGACCAGTATGGCGTCACCGGCGGCGCGGATCGCCGACAGAGCGGTGAGACGCTGCCCGTTGATGGCGATGGCCTCGGCGCCGGACTGCCACAGCGCGTTGACGAACTGCTGCATATCGCGGTCCCGTACCCGCCCCGTGTCGGAGAACCCGGGGCTCTCGCGCGGCCCGCCGCCGTCGCTCTGCTCGCTGTCCTTGGCATCGTCGATGACCAGCTTCACGCCCGGCCCGTGCACCGCTGTCGCGCCGGACAGCAGCGCCACCAGCCCGCCCTGGTCGCCCCCGTGCTTCTGCAGTGCCTTGCGCTGCTGTTCACTCACCGTGTCGCGCAGCCCGTCGACCTTCTTCTGCTGTGCGTCGGCGGACGAAGTCTCCGAGTCGATACGGTCGATGAGCTCCTGGCGCTCCTTCGCGACCGTCGGCGCCGTCACCCTGGCCTGCGCAGCGCCGACGGTGACCACGACCGCGGCGAGCACAAGACCCGCGGCGAGACCGAGCTTGGCCCGCAGTGAACGCGGCATCCCCGCACTGCCCTCGGCCCTGCGCCGGGCGGTCGCCTCGGCATAGCCGTCGTCGAGGCTGTGGTCCATCACGTTGTTGAGCAGCGACATCGACGCGTCGGGACGCGGGGTCGGGGAGGCTGCGCTCCGAACGGGGGGCTGCTTCGGCATGCCGCACATCGTCGCACGCCGCAGCCGCGGGCTCCCAATGGCCCCGTCGGTGTACCGGACGGCCCGGGGTCATGCCGTCCGGTACACCCCTACGACCTCACTGACCTGCACCGTCCACGATCGACGACCACTCGTCGAGCAGCACCTGGGCGGACGCGTCGTCCGGTCCTTCCGCCCACAGATGAGTGACGGCCTCGGCCGGGGCCGGCAGCACCATCACCCAGCGGCCGTCGGGTTCGACGACCCGTACCCCGTCCGTGGTGTCCACGGCCCGGTCGGCGGCCGCCTCCACGACCCGGCGCATGACCAGGCCCTTGACGGCCCACGGGGTCGCCAGGTCGCGGCGGAGCACATGGGCCCGCGGAATCCGGGCGTCGATCTGGCTGAGCGTCAACTGCGTACGCGAGACGAGCCCGATCAGCCGGACGAACGCCGCCGTCCCGTCGAAGACACTGCTGGACTCCGGGATGATGAAGCCACCGCGCCCGTCACCACCGAAGATGGTGGAGTCCTCGCGGCCCACCCGGGTCAGGTCATCGGGTGAGGTGGTCGTCCACTCCACCTGGGTGCCGTGGTACGCGGCGACCTGCTCGGCGATCCTCGTGGTCGTCACCGGCAGCGCGACGCGGCCGCTGCGCCGCTCGGCGGCGATCAGATCGAGCATGACCAGCAGGGCCCGGTCGTCCTCGATGATCCGCCCTCGCTCGTCCACCAGGGAGAGCCGCTCGCCCACCGGGTCGAACCGCACTCCGAACGCCGCCCGCGCCGAGGCCACGATCTCGCCGAGGCGGACGAGCCCGGCCCGCCGGGTGTCCGCGGTCTCCGTGGGCCTCGACTCGTCGAGTCCCGGGTTGATGACCAGAGCGTCGACACCGAGGCGGCCGAGAAGGCTGGGCAGGACGAGCCCGGCGCTGCCGTTGGACGCGTCGACCACGACCTTGAGCCCGGCGTCCGCGATCCCCGTGGTGTCCACGTTCCGGAGCAGGGAGCCGGTGTACGAGTCGAAGACGCTCGCCGGGAAGTGCAGGTCCCCGATCTCACCGGGGAACGCACGCCGGTACTCCTGGCGCGCGTACACCCGGTCCAGCTTGCGCTGCCTGCCCTGCGAGAGGTCTGCCCCGCGCTCGTCGAAGAACATGATGTCCACGGAGTCGGGCACACCGGGCGAGGTCCGGATCATGATGCCGCCCGCACTGCCGCGGGCGGTCTGCTGCCTGGCCACGGGCAGCGGCACGTTCTCCAGGTCCCGTACGTCGATGGCACTCGCCTGAAGGGCGGAGATCACCGCCCGTTTGAGGGCACGCGCACCACGCGAGTGATCACGTGCGGTGGTGACCGTGGAGCCCTTCTTTAGCGTGGTGGCATACGCGCCCGCCAGCCGTACGGCCAGCTCAGGGGTGATTTCGACATTCAGGATCCCGGAGACTCCACGAGCGCCGAACAGATGCGCCTGGCCGCGGGATTCCCAGATCACCGAGGTGTTGACGAACGCACCGGCCTCGATGGTCTTGAACGGATACACCCGCACATTGCCCTGGATGATGGATTCCTCACCGACGAGGCACTCATCACCGATGACGGCGCCGTCCTCGATGCGGGCGGCCCGCATGATGTCGGTGTTCTTCCCGATCACGCAGCCACGCAGGTTGGACTGCTGACCGATGTACACGTTGTCGTGGATGACAGCCTTGTGCAGGAAGGCGCCGGTCTTGACGACCACGTTGGAACCGACGACGGTGTGTTCCCGTATCTCCACGCCCTCTTCCACCTTGGCGTAGTCGCCGACGTAGAGAGGCCCTCGGAGTACGGCGTCGGGATGCACCTCGGCGCCCTCCGACACCCATACGCCGGGAGAGATCTCGAAGCCGTCGATGTCCACATCGACTTTTCCTTCGAGGACATCGGCCTGGGCCTTCACATAGCTCTCGTGAGTGCCCACGTCCTCCCAGTAGCCCTCGGCGATATAGCCGTAGACCCGCTTCCCGTCCTTCATGAGCTGGGGGAAGACATCACCGGACCAGTCGACCGACACGTCTGCCTCGACGTAGTCGAAGACCTCGGGTTCCATCACATAGATGCCCGTGTTGACGGTGTCGGAGAAGACCTGGCCCCAGGTCGGCTTCTCCAGGAAGCGCTCGACCTTTCCCTCTTCGTCCACGATGGTGATGCCGAACTCCAGCGGATTCGGCACCCGGGTCAGGCACACCGTGACAAGTGCGCCCTTCTCCTTATGGAAATTAATCAAATCCGTCAGGTCGAAGTCGGTGAGTGCATCCCCGGAGATCACCAGAAAGGTGTCGTCCTTGAGCGCCTCTTCCGCGTTCTTGACGCTTCCTGCGGTGCCGAGCGGCTTCTCCTCGTTCGCGTATGTGAGCTCCATACCGAGCTCTTCACCATCGCCGAAGTAATTCTTGACGAGGGACGCGAGGAACTGCACGGTGACGACCGTTTCACTGAGCCCGTGCCGCTTCAACAGCCGCAGCACATGTTCCATGATCGGTCGGTTGACCACCGGCAGGAGCGGCTTGGGCATACTTGAGGTCATAGGGCGAAGACGTGTGCCTTCGCCACCAGCCATCACGACGGCCTTCATGTCGGAAGCGCCCTCCTTGAGATGTCGACAGTCCAGCCGACTTCACCCGTCCAGTGAGGACACTCGGGCGTCATACGCAATCCGGCCACGCTGCACGGTGCGCATCGACGAGTTCAATCGGCTGCTACATCCGCCTTCACGAGCCGGCGGACTTGTACCACATACAGGATTCCTGCCCACCAATACAGCGTTGTACCCCACCCTGCGAACGCCCATCCGAGAATCGACGCCAGGGTGCTCAGCCAGCCGCTCCCGTCGCTGAGCAGGAGCAACGGGAACGCGTACATCAAGTTGAAGGTAGCTGCCTTGCCCAGAAAGTTCACCTGGGGCGGCGGATAGCCGTGCCTGCGCAGGATTCCCACCATGACCAGAAGCATCAGCTCACGGGCCAATAGTGCCGCGGTCAACCAAATCGGCAGGATCTCCCGCCAGGTCAGACCGACCAGGGTGGAGAGAATGAAGAGACGGTCCGCGGCGGGGTCGAGGAGCCGTCCCAGGTTGCTGATCTGGTTCCAGCGGCGGGCCAGCTTGCCGTCAAGATAATCGCTCACACCGCTGAACATGAGCACCAGCAGTGCCCATCCGTCGCTCTTGGGCCCCCCGAACTCGGGCCGGAGAATCAGCCACAGGAAAACGGGCACACCGACCAGGCGGGCCATGCTGAGGATGTTGGGGATGGTGAGTACCCGGTCCGTCTGAACACGGGTCTCCTGGACCTCCACCCGGGGGCCTCCTGTGAGGAACGTACGAACGATGCTCCCTGACCTTACCCTCAGCGGAGGCCCGCCAAGTCACAGGGGTCAGCGGACAGATGCCGGCCTGGGTGTGAACTGCATGTGGACGCAAAAATGCCTCAGCCCCGGACCATAACGGTCCGGGGCTGAGGCTAAAAATTGTTCGGCGGCGTCCTACTCTCCCACAGGGTCCCCCCTGCAGTACCATCGGCGCTGAAAGGCTTAGCTTCCGGGTTCGGAATGTAACCGGGCGTTTCCCTAACGCAATGACCACCGAAACACTATGAAATTAACCAACACCGGATAACAACACGGTCGTTCGTTATTTCAGAACTAACACAGTGGACGCGAGCAACTGAGGACAAGCCCTCGGCCTATTAGTACCAGTCAGCTCCACCCGTTACCGGGCTTCCACATCTGGCCTATCAACCCAGTCGTCTACTGGGAGCCTTAACCCCTCAAAGGGGGAGGGAATACTCATCTCGAAGCAGGCTTCCCGCTTAGATGCTTTCAGCGGTTATCCTTTCCGAACGTAGCCAACCAGCCATGCCCTTGGCAGGACAACTGGCACACCAGAGGTTCGTCCGTCCCGGTCCTCTCGTACTAGGGACAGCCCTTCTCAATATTCCTACGCGCGCAGAGGATAGGGACCGAACTGTCTCACGACGTTCTAAACCCAGCTCGCGTACCGCTTTAATGGGCGAACAGCCCAACCCTTGGGACCGACTCCAGCCCCAGGATGCGACGAGCCGACATCGAGGTGCCAAACCATCCCGTCGATATGGACTCTTGGGGAAGATCAGCCTGTTATCCCCGGGGTACCTTTTATCCGTTGAGCGACAGCGCTTCCACAAGCCACTGCCGGATCACTAGTCCCGACTTTCGTCCCTGCTCGACCCGTCGGTCTCACAGTCAAGCTCCCTTGTGCACTTACACTCAACACCTGATTGCCAACCAGGCTGAGGGAACCTTTGGGCGCCTCCGTTACTCTTTAGGAGGCAACCGCCCCAGTTAAACTACCCATCAGACACTGTCCCTGATCCGGATCACGGACCGAGGTTAGACATCCAGCACGACCAGAGTGGTATTTCAACGACGACTCCACAACCACTGGCGTGGCCGCTTCACAGTCTCCCACCTATCCTACACAAGCCGAACCGAACACCAATATCAAACTGTAGTAAAGGTCCCGGGGTCTTTCCGTCCTTCTGCGCGAAACGAGCATCTTTACTCGTAGTGCAATTTCACCGGGCCTATGGTTGAGACAGTCGAGAAGTCGTTACGCCATTCGTGCAGGTCGGAACTTACCCGACAAGGAATTTCGCTACCTTAGGATGGTTATAGTTACCACCGCCGTTTACTGGCGCTTAAGTTCTCAGCTTCGCCACACCGAAATGTGACTAACCGGTCCCCTTAACGTTCCAGCACCGGGCAGGCGTCAGTCCGTATACATCGCCTTACGGCTTCGCACGGACCTGTGTTTTTAGTAAACAGTCGCTTCTCGCTGGTCTCTGCGGCCACCCCCAGCTCACCAAGTAAATTGGATCACCAGAAATGGCCCCCCTTCTCCCGAAGTTACGGGGGCATTTTGCCGAGTTCCTTAACCATAGTTCACCCGAACGCCTCGGTATTCTCTACCTGACCACCTGAGTCGGTTTAGGGTACGGGCCGCCATGAAACTCGCTAGAGGCTTTTCTCGACAGCATAGGATCATCCACTTCACCACAATCGGCTCGGCATCAGGTCTCACCCACCATGTCATCCGGATTTACCTGGACAACGGGCTACACCCTTACCCCGGGACAACCACCGCCCGGGCTGGACTACCTTCCTGCGTCACCCCATCGCTTACCTACTACCACCTTGGTTCAGCGGCTCCACCACTCCCCTTTGCCCGAAGGCTCCAGGACGGCTTCACGGCCTTAGCATCAGAGGATTCAGTATTGGGCGTTTCAAAGCGGGTACCGGAATATCAACCGGTTGTCCATCGACTACGCCTGTCGGCCTCGCCTTAGGTCCCGACTTACCCTGGGCAGATCAGCTTGACCCAGGAACCCTTAGTCAATCGGCGCACACGTTTCTCACGTGTGTATCGCTACTCATGCCTGCATTCTCACTCGTGAACCGTCCACAACTCGCTTCCGCGGCTGCTTCACCCGGCACACGACGCTCCCCTACCCATCCATACAGGCGTTAGCCCTATGTGTATGAATGACACGACTTCGGCGGTACGCTTGAGCCCCGCTACATTGTCGGCGCGGAATCACTTGACCAGTGAGCTATTACGCACTCTTTCAAGGATGGCTGCTTCTAAGCCAACCTCCTGGTTGTCTCTGCGACTCCACATCCTTTTCCACTTAGCGTACGCTTAGGGGCCTTAGTCGATGCTCTGGGCTGTTTCCCTCTCGACCATGGAGCTTATCCCCCACAGTCTCACTGCCGCGCTCTCACTTACCGGCATTCGGAGTTTGGCTAAGGTCAGTAACCCGGTAGGGCCCATCGCCTATCCAGTGCTCTACCTCCGGCAAGAAACACACGACGCTGCACCTAAATGCATTTCGGGGAGAACCAGCTATCACGGAGTTTGATTGGCCTTTCACCCCTAACCACAGGTCATCCCCCAGGTTTTCAACCCTGGTGGGTTCGGTCCTCCACGACCTCTTACAGCCGCTTCAACCTGCCCATGGCTAGATCACTCCGCTTCGGGTCTAGAGCGTGCAACTCAAACGCCCTATTAGGACTCGCTTTCGCTACGGCTTCCCCACACGGGTTAACCTCGCTACACACCGCTAACTCGCAGGCTCATTCTTCAAAAGGCACGCAGTCACGACTGACCGTACAAGTACGACCAGCGACGCTCCCACGGCTTGTAGGCACACGGTTTCAGGTACTATTTCACTCCGCTCCCGCGGTACTTTTCACCATTCCCTCACGGTACTATCCGCTATCGGTCACCAGGGAATATTTAGGCTTAGCGGGTGGTCCCGCCAGATTCACACGGGATTTCTCGGGCCCCGTGCTACTTGGGAGTCACACAAGCAAGCCGTTGATGTTTCAGCTACGGGGGTCTTACCCTCTACGCCGGACCTTTC